>NZ_VIRJ01000002.1:0-543988 GCF_006874435.1 Microbispora sp. KK1-11
TGTTAAGCACGCCGCCAGCGTTCGTCCTGAGCCAGGATCAAACTCTCCAAACAATGCTTGAAAAGAAATCTCTCTGGCCGGCACCCCCCGGCTAAGGAAAGATGCCGTCAAAGGAATCCGTCACCGATGAAACCACCGGTTGACGGGGTCATGCATGATTCATGCACTGGCTTTTAGCACACTGTTGAGTTCTCAAGAAACGGACGCGACCACCATCACCCGAAACCCTCGAAAGGTCCCGAACTCCGGGGCGTTTCACCGTTTGTTTTTCTTTTGTCTTGCTGGTCTTAATTCTTCCCGACCGGCTCTTCCGTGTCAAATCCGCCCCACCGGGACTTAATTTGACCCGAAACCCGCCGACCGACAGGAATTCGACCACCCCGTTTCCGGGGCAACCCCTCTAACTTACCTGATCCGAGAAAGCCCGTCGAATCGTGACGAGACATCCCGAAATCGGGTCCGATGTGAGGGAGTCGCTGAAAGCCTAACAGCCGATCCCCGGAGGGGGGTTCAGACTCGCCGGTCCTCAGCGCGTGCAGAAAGACTAGCACCCGTCGAGAGGTGCTGCGCACAACTTGGGCAACTTGAGAATCCTGCCCTGTCTCCATGCCCTTCAAACCTCTGCCGCCACAAAGCCAGGAGTGCCTGTGTGCCCTCGCCGTGACGAGGGCACACAGGCACGCCGGCCTACGCCGGCAGGGCGGCGAGCTGGGCCTCGAGACGGGAGATGTCCTCGGCGGCCTGCTCGGCCCGCCGGCGCACCTTCGCCACGACATCGTCCGGCGCCTTGGCCATGAACTGCTCGTTGCCGAGCTTCGCCGTGGCCTGCGCCTGCTCCTTGCGCGCTACGGCCAGGTCCTTCTCCAGCCGCTTCCGCTCGGCGACGACGTCGATGGCTCCGGCCGTGTCGATCTCCACGAGCACCGTGCCGACGGTGAGCCGGGCTGTCGGATTGAAGGTGTCCGCGGGTTCGTCCAGGCGCAGCAGGACGCGGATCGCCCCCTCATGGGCGGCGAGAGCCGTACCGGAAAGGGACAGTCGTGCGGCCACCCGCTGCCCGGGCTTCAGGCCCTGGTCCGAGCGGAACCTGCGCACCTCCGTCACGAGGTTCTGCAGTGCGGAGATCTCCTGCTCGGCCGTGGGGTCGAGCAGCCCGGGCGAGGCCGAGGGCCAGGGAGCGACCACGATCGACTCCCCACCGGTCAAGGCTCGCCACAGCTCCTCCGTCACGAACGGCACGAGCGGGTGGAGCAGCCGGAGCAGCGCGTCGAGGACATGCCCCAGCACCCGCTTGGTGTTCTCGGCCACCGCGCCGCCCTCGGCGAACTGGACCTTGGCCAGCTCGACGTACCAGTCGAAGACCTCGTCCCAGGCGAAGTGGTAGAGGGCGTCGGATGCCTTGGCGAACTCGAACTCCTCGAAGGCCGCGTCGACACTCGTGACGACCTCCTGCAGGCGTGACAGGATCCAGCGGTCGGCTGCCGTGAGGTCCTCGGGCAGACCGTCGGAGACGGCGCCGTTCATCAGGGCGAAGCGGGTGGCGTTCCAGATCTTGTTGCAGAAGTTGCGGGATCCGGCCGCCCAGTCCTCGCTGATCGCCACGTCGGAGCCGGGATTGGCACCGCGCAGGAGCGTGAAGCGCGTGGCGTCCGCGCCGTACCGCTCGATCCAGTCGAGCGGGTCGACGACGTTGCCGAACGACTTCGACATCTTCTTGCCGAACTGGTCGCGCACCATCCCGTGCAGCGCCACGGTGCGGAACGGCGGCTGGCCGTCCATCGCGTACAACCCGAACATCATCATCCGGGCGACCCAGAAGAACAGGATGTCGTAACCGGTGACGAGCACGGTCGTCGGATAGAACCGGGCCAGATCGGGCGTGGCCTCGGGCCAGCCCAGCGTGGAGAACGGCCACAGCCCGGAGGAGAACCAGGTGTCGAGGACGTCCTGGTCCTGCTCGTAACCGGCCGGCGGCTCCTCATCGGGCCCCACGCAGATCATGTCGCCGTCCGGGCCGTACCAGACGGGGATCCGGTGTCCCCACCACAGCTGCCGCGAGATGCACCAGTCGTGCATGTCGTCGACCCAGTCGAAGTAGCGCTTGGCCAGCTCCGGCGGGTGGATGCGGGTGCGGCCGTCACGCACGGCGTCACCGGCGGCCTTGGCCAGCGGTGTGACGTTGACGAACCACTGCAGCGACAGCCGCGGCTCGACCACGGTCTTGCAGCGGGAGCAGTGCCCGACGGAGTGCACGTACGGCCGCTTCTCGGCGACGATGCGGCCCTGCTCGCGCAGCGCGGCGACCACGGCGGGCCGCGCCTCGAACCGGTCGAGGCCCTGGAAGGGCCCGTGGGCGGTGATGACGCCGCGCTCGTCCATGACGACGAGCGACTCCAGCGAGTGGCGGCGCCCGATCTCGAAGTCGTTCGGGTCGTGCGCCGGAGTGACCTTGACCGCGCCGGTGCCGAAGGAGGGGTCCACGTGCTCGTCGGCGACGATCGGGATGCGCCGCCCGGTGAGCGGGACCTCGACGTACTTGCCGACCAGGTGCGCGTAGCGCTCGTCGGCGGGGTGGACGGCGACCCCGGTGTCGCCCAGCATGGTCTCGGCACGGGTGGTCGCGACGACGATCTCCTCGTCGCCCGAGCCGTAACGGATCGAGACGAGCTCGCCGTCGTCGTCGCTGTGCTCGACCTCGATGTCGGACAGGGCGGTCAGGCAGCGGGGACACCAGTTGATGATCCGCTCGGCGCGGTAGATGAGACCGTCGTCGAACAGCTTCTTGAAGATCGTCTGGACGGCCCGGGAGAGCCCCTCGTCCATCGTGAAGCGCTCACGCGACCAGTCCACACCGTCGCCGAGCTTCGTCATCTGGCCGAGGATCCGGCCACCGGACTCCTCCTTCCACTGCCAGACGCGCTCGACGAACGCCTCACGGCCGAAGTCGTGGCGAGACAGGCCGTCCTTGGCGATCTCGCGCTCCACGACGTTCTGCGTGGCGATGCCGGCGTGGTCCATGCCGGGGAGCCACAGCGTCTCCATGCCCCGCATCCGGGCCCGCCGGGTGAGCGCGTCCTGGATCGAGTGGTCGAGGGCGTGGCCCACGTGGAGCGACCCGGTCACGTTGGGCGGGGGAAGCACGATGCTGTACGGCTCGCGCCCGCTGCCCGGGTCCGCGGTGAAGTAGCCCGCCGATACCCAGCGCTCGTAGCTCCGGGTCTCGACATCGGCGGGGGCGTACTGGGTGGGCAGCTCAGACGTAGTCACGGTGCCCAATTCTAGGGATGTCCGGACGCCATCCGAGCCGTCGCCGCACGCCCTGTGGACAACGCGTCGGCGGAAGGCCCGCGTCAGGCCGACTTCTCCCTCGGGGTGCGCTGCTGCTTGGCCTGCAGCTGGTCGCGCGGCACCAGGGTCGGATTCACGTGCTCCAGCACGGCCTCGCGGGTGATGACGACGCGGGCCACGTCCTGGCGGGAGGGCACCTCGTACATCACGGACTGGAGGACTTCCTCCATGATGGCGCGCAGCCCGCGGGCGCCGGTGCCACGCAGGATGGCCTGGTCGGCGATGGCCTCCAGCGCGTCGTCGGAGAACTCCAGCTCGACGTTGTCCAGTTCGAGCAGGCGCCGGTACTGCTTCACGAGCGCGTTGCGCGGCTCGGTGAGGATCTGGATCAGCGCGTCCCTGTCGAGGTTGTGCACCGACGTGATCACCGGGAGCCGGCCGACGAACTCGGGGATCATGCCGAACTTCAGGAGGTCTTCCGGCATGACGTCCGAGAAGATGTCGGAGGAGTCCATCTCCTCCTTCGAGTGGATGATCGCGTTGAAGCCGATGCCCTTCCTGCCGACCCTCGACTCGATGATCTTCTCGAGGCCGGCGAAGGCACCGCCGCAGATGAACAGCACGTTGGTGGTGTCGATCTGGATGAACTCCTGGTGGGGGTGCTTGCGCCCGCCCTGCGGGGGCACGCTCGCCGTGGTCCCCTCCAGGATCTTGAGCAGGGCCTGCTGCACGCCCTCGCCCGACACGTCCCGCGTGATCGACGGGTTCTCGCTCTTACGGGCGATCTTGTCGACCTCGTCGATGTAGATGATGCCGGTCTCGGCCTTCTTGACGTCGTAGTCGGCGGCCTGGATCAGCTTGAGGAGGATGTTCTCCACGTCCTCGCCGACGTAGCCGGCCTCGGTCAGCGCGGTCGCGTCCGCGATGGCGAACGGCACGTTGAGCATCTTGGCGAGGGTCTGCGCGAGCAGGGTCTTGCCCGACCCGGTGGGGCCGAGCAGCAGGATGTTGGACTTGGCCAGCTCCAGGCCGTCGTCACGTCCCCGCTCCCCGGACTGGACGCGCTTGTAGTGGTTGTAGACCGCTACCGATAGCGCCTTCTTCGCCTTGTCCTGCCCGATGACGTACGCGTCGAGGAACTCGTAGATCTCGCGCGGCTTGGGAAGATTGTCCCACTTGAGCTCGGAGGACTCGGACAGCTCCTCCTCGATGATCTCGTTGCAGAGATCGATGCACTCATCGCAGATGTAGACGCCTGGTCCGGCGATGAGCTTCTTGACCTGCTTCTGGCTCTTGCCGCAGAACGAGCACTTCAGCAGGTCTCCCCCGTCGCCGATGCGTGCCACCCCAGATACTCCTTTGCGTGGGACCGCCCCTGCCGCCGCGGTCGCTTCCGTCCGCACCTGCTCACGATCCGGGCTCATGATCCTGAGTCATGAGCCAGCGATCGCGATCCGGTGCGAAAACGTCATCCCGCTCAGGTTTCGACGTTACCGTCTCTCGGGCCCTCAGTGAGCCCCCTAGCGGTGAGTCGCACCGGAACGTGCCCAAATGGGCACCGTTCCGGTGCGGCAACTCCCTCAGGAAGCGGCGACCGCCGCCGCGCGCTTCTTCCGCGACGGGATGATGTCGTCCACCAGCCCGTACGCCTTCGCCTCCTCGGCGCTGAGGATCTTGTCACGCTCGATGTCCTTGCGAACATCGTCGGGCGACTTGCCCGAGTGCTTCGCCACGATCTCCTCGAGCAGCGACCTCATCCGCAGGATCTCACGAGCCTGGATCTCGATGTCACTGCCCTGGCCGCCGCCCTCGGTGTAGGGCTGGTGGATCAGCACGCGGGCGTTGGGCAGAGCGAACCGCTTGCCCGGCGTGCCGCCGGCCAGCAGGACCGCTGCGGCCGAGGCCGCCTGCCCGAGGCAGACCGTCTGGATCTCGGGCCGGACGAACTGCATGGTGTCGTAGATCGCGGTCATCGCGGTGAACGAGCCGCCCGGCGAGTTGATGTACATGCTGATGTCGCGGTCCGGGTCCAGCGACTCCAGCGTCAGCAGCTGCGCCATCACGTCGTTCGCCGAAGCGTCGTCGATCTGGACACCGAGGAAGATGATGCGGTCCTCGAACAGCTTGTTGTAGGGGTTCATCTCCTTGACGCCGTACGACGTGCGCTCGACGAAGGAGGGAAGGACGTAGCGGCCGTTGATGTCACCCGGCCGGATCAGCTCACTCATCTGGGAAGCTCCAGTCACGAGACGGCGCCCTCGGAGGGCACCTGGCGGGCGCTGCGCACCACGTGGTCGATGAAGCCGTAGTCCTTGGCCTCCTCGGCCGTGAACCAGCGGTCCCGGTCGGAGTCGCGCTCGATCTGGTCGAGCGGCTGGCCGGTGTGGAAAGCGATCCGCTCCGCGAGCGTCTTCTTCACGTAGAGCATCTGCTCGGCCTGGATCGCGATGTCGGCCGCGGTGCCGCCGATGCCGCCTGACGGCTGGTGCATCATGATCCGGGCGTGCGGAAGCGCGTACCGCTTGCCCCGGGCGCCGGCACAGAGCAGGAACTGCCCCATGGAGGCGGCCAGGCCCATGGCGACCGTGCAGACGTCGTTCGGCACGTACTCCATCATGTCGTAAATCGCCATGCCGGCGGTCACCGAGCCACCGGGGGAGTTGATGTACATCCAGATGTCGCGGTCCGGGTCATCGGCGGCGAGGAGCAGGAGCTCAGCGGCCAGCCGGTTGGCCACCTCGTCGTTGACCTGGGTGCCGAGCACCACGATCCGCTCGCGCAGCAGGCGCTGGTAGAGCTGGTCCTCGAGGCGGGAGGGGCCACCCTCCGGGCTCCGGGCCTCGAAGCCGGAACCACCGGTCGGGAAGAAGGTCGGCGGGCTGGTCACAGCGTCACCTTCCGATGCGTCGTAATCGATTGGCTTTGCTTGTGACCTTAACGCGCGACGCAGACAGGTCATGCCCGTGCGCCGTACTGTTCGCTGACGGCGCATGCCCGGCCCGCCACGGAGGCCCCGCGCCGCATCGCCCGTGTTTCCAGCCGTGGCCGCACGGCCGGAGGCACAGGGATCTCAGCCGTGTGATTGCTCCCCGACACGCGGTAAGAAACAAATTTGCAGGGATTTGCCCGAATATAACCGGAAACCCCCGGCGCACCCGAGTGCGACGGGGGTTTCCGGTTACCGCCACGCCGACCGGCCTCCCGGCCGGTCGGCGGCAGAAGTCAGGCGAGAGCCTGGGAAATCAGCTTTCCTCGGCCTCGTCGGCGGGCTCCCCGGCGCCCGCCTCCTCCACGCCCACAGCCTCCTGCTCGGGGTTGAGCTCGGCGTAGATGGCCTTGACGTCCACCTCGTTGCCGGCCGTGTCGGTCACCTTGGCCGCGTCGCCGATGAGGGTCTTGGCCTTCTCGCGCACGATCTCCATCATCGCCAGCGGGAGCTGGTTGTTGTCGGCGAGGTGCTGGGCCAGCGTGTTCGGCGCGACGCCCATCTGCATGGCGCGGCGCACCACGAAGTCGGTCAGCTCCTGCTCGCTGACGCCGATCTCCTCCGCCTTGACGATCTTGTCGAGCACGAAGCCGGACTTCAGCGCCTTGGCCGAGGTCGCCTCGTACTCGGCGAACAGCTCCTCCTCGGTGGTCTGCTGGAGGCGGAGGTAGGCCTCGCGGCTCAGGCCGCTCTCGGCGACCTGGTGCTCGAGGTTGTGCTTGCGCGCGTCGATCTCCGCCTGGAGCGCGCTCTCGGGCAGCGGGATGTCGATCTTGTCGAGCAGCGCGTCGAGCGCCTTCTCGCGGCTCTGCACGACCTGGTCCACCAGCTTGTTGCGGCGAACCTGCTGACGGATGCTGTCCTTGAGCTCGTCGAGCGTGTCGAACTCGCTGGCGAGCTGCGCGAACTCGTCGTCGAGCTCGGGCAGCACCTTCTCCTTGACCGACTTGACGTTGATGATCACGTCGGCCTCCTCGCCGGCGTTCTCACCGCCGACGAGCGTGGTGCGGAAGGTCTTCTCGTCGCCGGCGGACATGCCCTGCAGCGCGTCGTCCAGGCCCTGCAGGACCGAGCCCGCGCCGACCTCGTACGACACGTCGGCGGCCTGCTGCTCGTCGAGGTTGCGGCCGTCGATCTCGGCACGCAGGTCCATCACGACGTAGTCGCCGTTCTGGGCCGGCCGCTCGACGCCGGTCAGCGTCGCGAAGCGCTGGCGCAGGGCCTCGAGCTGGGTGGTGATGTCCTCGTCGGTCACCTCGGCGGGGTCGACCACGACCTCGGCGCCCTGGTAGTCCGGGACGTCGAAGGCGGGGCGGATGTCCACCTCGGCGGTGAACTCGACCTGCTCGCCGTCCTCGATCTTGGTGACCTCGATCTCCGGCTGGCTGACGGGGAAGACCTCGGTCTCGTCAACGGCCTGGCCGTACAGCTTGGGCAGGGCGTCGTTCAGGGTCTCCTCGAGAACCACCGCGCGGCCGAAGCGCTGCTCGATGATCCGGGCCGGCACCTTGCCAGGACGGAAGCCGGGCACGCGCACCTGCTGCGCGACCTTCTTGTACGCGGCCTGCAGGCTCGGCTCGAGCTCCTTGAACGGCACCTCGACGGTGAGCTTGACCCGGGTAGGGCTGAGCTCCTCGACAGCGGTCTTCACGGGGTGGTCTCCTTGATCCAGCATCTGGTGATCGCGGGCACGTCGTGCACGGCAACCGCGGCACAGTAACGCGCGCCGCGCCCACGTGAGAGGCGCAGAATCACCGTCTCGCCTGCACGCGACCTGTCAGGGCATGCTCGACTGTGGCGGGTGTCCAACGCCAAGGGCAGTCTAGAACAGATGAGGCCCGGTAGCGACTGATCAGAGGTCGGCCATGATCTGCCGCAGCAGGTCCACCGTTTCCGTGGGGGTGGTGCTGACCGCGCAGAGGCGCTCCATGACCTCGCTGTAGCGATCGACCTCTTCCCGTTTGTCCAGGTAGAGCGCGCTGGCGAGCTGCTCGACGTACACGATGTCGGGCAGGTCGGGATCGGAGAACCGCAGGATGCTGAAGGCACCGCCCTCGGCGGCGTGTCCGCCATAGCTGAACGGGATGACCTGGATCGTCACGTTGGGCTGGTTCATCAGGTCGATGAGGTGCTGGATCTGACCCCGCATGACCTCCACACCGCCGATCGGGCGGCGCAGCGCGGCCTCGTCGATCACGGCCCAGAACTTGGGGCTGTTCTCGCCGTCGAGGATGCGCTGGCGCTCCAGCCGCAGGTCCACCCGCCTGGCGATCTCCTCCGGCGCCGCGCCGACCGCGCCGGCCATGATGACGGCCCGCGCGTACTCCTTTGTCTGCAGCAGGCCGGGTACGAACTGCACCTCGTAGGTGCGGATGCGCTCGGCGGCCTCCTCCAGGCCGACGTAGGCCTGAAACCACGAGGGCAGCAGGTCGTTGAACCGGTGCCACCAGCCGGGCTCGTTGGCCCGCTCGACCAGGTTCATCACGACATCGCGCGTCTCCTCGTCCTCCACTCCGTAGAGGGCGAGAAGGTCGACCACGTCGCGTTCCTTGAATCCGACCCGGCCCAGCTCCATCCGGCTGATCTTCGACTCGGACGCCCGGATGCACTGGCCGGCCTGGTCACGGCTGATGCCCTTGCTCTCACGGAGCTTGCGGAGCTGGGAACCGAGAAGGATGCGCAGAGCCGTCGGACCCGATCCAGCCTGGATCTGTATCACGGCGCCTCCCTCTCACCTCGGCCCTGTGTGCCGCCAAGGGACGACCCGCACGACACCCCCAGCCCACACAGTGTCACCACTTCGGGCTCCGATGACAAGGTCTGATCTACGTGTCCCTGACGGTGAGCACGACCGCCATGTGCGTCTGCACATGACAATTGCACGTGCATTTGGGTCTTGCAGCGGCAGGACGCGCTGATCCATCATGTCTAGGTGCATATTGGGCCAAATGTGCACCAGTCCTCGATTCAGGCCAGCGGGAGGTACGGGCAACCATGTCGGACGAGCCCAAACCCGGCGGCCAGCTGACCCGCGACGTGGGATTCGGCTGGTTCCGGAGGGCGGCAGGGGCGTCCGATACGACGATGTGCCCCCTGGCCCCGCAGGCCGACTCCGTCAAGACCGCGCGTGACGTCACGCGGACGACCCTGCGACAGTGGGGTCTGTCGGAACTGAGTGATGACGCCGCACTGGTCGTGAGCGAACTGGTGACGAACGCGGTCCGTTACGCGCTGTATCCGGCGAACCGCGCCGACGACCGGCCGATAACACTGACGCTCCTGCGCATCGCCCCGCACGTGCTGCTCGCCGTCTCGGATCCGAGCGACCAGGCGCCGTCGCCCGGGCAGCCCGACTTCGTCTCCGAGCACGGACGCGGCCTCTACATCGTCGAGACCTACAGCCAGGCGTGGGGCTGGGACGCACTGGACGAGGGCGGCAAGGCCGTCTGGGCCCTCTTCCGCACCGGCGACTGACCGTTTTTTTCCAGCGTCCGCCCGTTCCCGTCGCCTCGTCCAGGTCCGCGGTCGGAGACAGGGCATCCGAGGAGGGTCACCCATCAGCCGCGTCACCAACCTCCCTGGGGAGTACATCTAGGTCGTTCAGATCCGTTCGCCGTGCTGCACCTCGCGACTGCGGCTGTTCGAATCCGCCTGACTCAGTTCGTGATCGTCCATCCGGGTGGCTTCCAGAACGGGCTACTCGTACACGTGGGCGGCGTGGATCTGGAGAGCGAGCGACTGCCATGTCGGCGGGTCGACATCGTCCTTGAACAGGGCTCCTTCACGGATACAGCCGTCCTGGAGCCATGCCGCCCAAGCTCTAAGGAAGTCGCCAACGTACATGCTGCTCCAGCGGCCCTCGACATACCGCTTCCCCTCGCAGACTTGCCGTTCGCACTCGGCGCGATCGGCATCGAAGTCGTCCGCCATGATCTCCAAGTAGGCGGCGAAGTCCCGCATGTCACGAACACTCTCGACGTTCGGGGGAACTTCACGCGGTGGTGTCACGAGGACGAGAGTAAAGGTGGCGGGCAGGGTGATCAGCCTTCCACCTCAGCCAGCTACGGCCTTGGCTGAGGTGCGGGCGATCATCCCGGAGCCGAGGCCCCCGCCGGAGGCAATATCGGGCTTGCCGTTCCCGGACGAGGGACGAACAGAGTAAGGACGATATGGCCACTGAGGCCACTGCGGATTCTTACGCGTGGATACCCCATGAAGGCTACGCCGGGCTGCGGATTTCCGGGCTGTCGGTGATTTTCGTGCGCGATCGGGACCACACATCGTTGCTAGGAGCGCTGGGCCTGCCTATGCCGGTGGATGAGGCAAGCATGCTCACACCGGGAGGGCCCTTCATCGCCTCCGTCTACGCTCACATCGCCCCGTAGCCCTGGGTACTCGTCGTGAACGCATGTTCATGTTCGACCCCCATAGACTCTGATGACCTTGTCCGGGCTTTGCGCTCAGCGTCGAGTTTGGGATCGGATCGTGGGATGGTTTCTGCCCGGGTTGTCGTCTGGTTCGTTCTCGCCGCTTTGGGCGTCGTGCTGCTTGCTGGTTGCCAGGACGACGAGAAAAGGGCTGCTCTTCCTGCCAGCGCGCCACCTCAGCGGGTGGTGGCGGCCTATATCGATGCGATCAACGCCCATGACAGGCAATTGGGGCGACAACTGTCGACCCAGCGCTTCGCTGAGCAGGAAGAGAAAGTCGTTGACAGTCTGTTCGACGATGCGAAGCTCTCCGATGTGGAGATCGAGGCGCCGCAGACTGAATCCGACTACGAGTCTCCGGACGGCAAGCGCTACCAGGAGGCCGTGAACGTTCCGGTGTCGTTCACGCTCTGGCACGGCGACGAAAGCTCCATGCCGAACGGTCCCACAGTCTGGGGATACATCCTTGTCCGTGCCGGTGCGGGTCAGCCGTGGCGGATAAACGATGCCGGAGTTGGCTGACTCGTGCGGCGGCGCGGCCTCGGTGCGGCGAGTTGGCTGGGACGGCAGGGCCGACGGTCGGCGGGCGGCCCAAGCTGCCGGCGGCCGGGACCGGTCCCCAGGCCGCATGCCCGGCCGCCGAGCGGGCGTGCGGCCCCGAGGCGGCGCGGAGCGCCGCCCTTGACGAGTTCGCCGAGCCGGGCGAGAACGGCCGCGTGTTCGTCGACCCCAAGGGTGGCCCCCTCCGCCGGTCGGGCTTCGGCGGATCTGGAACAAGGTTCGGGAAGACGTGGGCCTGCCTGATCTTCACTTTCACGACCTTCGGCATGTCGGCAACACGCTCGCTGCTGCGTCAGGGGCGAGTCTCAAGGAGTTGATGGCCAGGATGGGCCACGCCTCCACGAGGGCGGCACTGATCTATCAGCACGCGACTCGGGACCGCGACAGGGTCATTGCCGAGGCGCTGGGGCGGGCGTTCACGAGCGCTCAGACGGCCCGGTCCCAACCAACGACCGGGCACGGCGAGAAGACATCGGGCATGTGACGGGCACGACAGGAATCCGGAGGCCAGAAAAGATCAAGGCCCAGAGTCGGATCACTTCCCCGACCTGGGCCTTTTCGTCAGAGCGGACGACGGGAATCGAACCCGCGTAGCCAGTTTGGAAGACTGGGGCTCTACCATTGAGCTACGTCCGCGCGCGCCCGGTGTCCATCTGGTCTAGACTTCATCCGGTCGTCAGGGCGTAAGCGTACCGGAGTCTCGGACCGCTCGCGTACCCGACGAGACGGGGCGTGGCGCAGCTTGGTAGCGCGCTTGCTTTGGGAGCAAGAAGTCGCAGGTTCAAATCCTGTCGCCCCGACCAGCGCTTGTGCACTACAGAGGCCGCTTCCGATCGCCGGAAGCGGCCTTTCCCGTCCCCTGGGCGACCAAGGCGACCGACCGAGTGACCAGGGCTCCGTCGGCCACGCGCCGAACGCCGCGGCCTGCTGCTGGACGAGCACGGCCAGGACCTCTGGGGAGACACCCGGCGCGGGCCGCATCCGGATCCAGTCAACGCCCACGACGTCCTCGGTCTTCGGCCGTGTTCTGCAGGGCGTGGAGATCATGGTGGGCCGGCTCATAGGGGTCCGCGCTCGCCGTGGTGGGGCTGGGCACGGGCATGTCTCTACGCGTGACATAGAACTCGATCGGCATGGTGCTCTTGAGGAGGGTTCCCGGAGCCGGTCCCTGGCCGACCACGATCCAATCCGTCGGGACCTTCATCTCCTCACCGGTCAGGGTGTGCATCTCCGGGACGAATCCGAGAGCGGTGACCAGTCTTCTCGCGGTCTCCGCGTCCTGATACCGGAGCTCGGGCATCGTGGGCGCGTCGGGAGGCGATTCCGTCGGCCGTCGCGAGGCGGTGGGCGCGGGGTACGGCGTGGTGGAACCGGGGCCGGGGAGGATCAGCGCGAAGGTGGCGATGACAGCGGCGACGAAGGCGGCGCCGATCGCAGTCATCAGAGATATCGCCACAGAGCGCCGCATGGACGATCCGTACCACGATCTTGGCGCGAGTTCGAGCCGAATGGTCCAGGTGGCCGCTGATCCTGGGGGCGGGCCGCCCGCGCACCGGCGTGACCGACGGCCGGCGCCGGCACGTTTCTATAACCTGTTCTCGCCGTACCCCCGGAACCCTGAGGAGCATCATGGGCGACCTGGTCCTCGTCGACCGGCCCTCCGAGGCCGTCGCGGTCGTGACGCTGAATCGTCCGCGCAAGTACAACGCGATCTCCAAGGCGCTGCTCGAAGAGTTCGGTGACACGCTCAAGCGGCTCGCGGAGGAGCCCGACCTGCGCGCGATGGTCCTCACCGGGGCCGACCCCGCCTTCTGCGCGGGCCTGGACCTCGGCGAGCTGGAAGCGGCCGTGCAGATCGGCCACCCCGACTCCATCCTCCCGCTGCGGAACTTCCCTGTGCCCGTCATCGGGGCGGTCAACGGTGTGGCGGTGACGGGCGGCCTGGAGTTCGCGCTGGCCTGCGACTTCAGGATCGCCAGCGAACGGGCGAGGTTCGCCGACACCCACACCCGGGTCGGCATCGTGCCCTCCTGGGGCATGACGGCCCGGCTCAGCCAGGCCGTCGGGCAGGCCTGGGCCAGGCAGATGACGTTCACCGGGGATTTCGTCGACGCTCCCCTGGCACTGCGCATCGGCCTGGTGAACGAGGTCGTCGCGCACGACCGGCTACTGCCGCGGGCCGTCGAGCTCGCGCAGAGCATCGCGACGACGACGCCGGAGACGCTGGGCAGGATCCGGGAGATCTACGACCTCCTGCGCGACGGCACCGGCGCCGACGGCCTCCGGGCCGAGCGGGAGACCGGCCGGGACGGGCTCGCCATCACCAGCCCCGAGGATTTCGCCGCCCGCAGGCGCGCCGTGTTCGACCGGGGCCGGACGCAGGCCCGCTGAGAGTCACTCCTCCTCCACGTACGGATGGGTGAGGAACTCGATGGCGTGGCCGTCGGGGTCGTCCACATAAACCCCGCGGCCGTGGTGGCGGTGGTTGATCTGCTGCGGCTCCTGGTGATGAGGGCCGCCCCAGTAGGGCAGGCCCCGCTCGGCGATGCGGGCGCAGATGTCGTCGAACTCGTCCTCGGAGACGAGGAACGCCAGGTGCTGCATGACGATCCGGTCCCGGTCGACGATCGAGTCCGCGTAGTCGATCGTCACGCCGTTGCCGACCCGGACCGTGGCGAACGGCCCGAACGCGCCGGGCTCCGGCTCGCCGAGCAGCCCGGTCAGGAACCGGGCGGACTCGAAGCGGTCGCTGCTGTGCACGATCGTGTGGTCCAGTTGAGCGGTCACGTCGCCCTCCAGGTTTCCTACGGTCCTCATCGACGCAATACCGTGGACAGGTGATCGACAAGCACATCTCCCGCGTGCTCGGGCTGCTCGGGCAGGACGACACGCTCCGGGTCCTCGCCGGGCTGGTCCTGTGTCCCGGTGAGCCGCTCGACAAGGTCACCGGGCTCGACCGGGAAGTGGTGTCCAAGGCCCTGGACCGGCTGGAGCGGGGCGGCCTCGCCGTACGGGACGGGGACGGGGACGGCTGGCGGGCACGGCCCGAGACCTTCCGCGACCTGCTGCGCACGATCCCCTCCACGCCGGCGGACCCGATGGACGCGTTCCTGGTCGACGGGCGGCTCGTCTCCATCCCGGCGAAGAGGGCCAAACGGCTGATGGTGCTCGACTACATCGCGCAGGTGTTCGACGTCGGCGTGCGCTACCCGGAGAAGGAGGTCGACGTGGCGCTGCGGGCGTTCCACGCCGACTACGCCGCGCTGCGCCGTTATCTGGTGGACGAGGGGTTCCTCACCCGGGAGGCCAACGTCTACTGGCGCTCGGGCGGAACCACCTGACGCAGCCTGGCTGACCGGGTCCGGCCACATGGGCAAACGCCCTTTCCCGATCGGCCCCCGGCGCGGACACTGGGAGTCATGGGCGAGCCGACCAGGGTCCTTCTCGACGAGTCCCGGATTCCCCGGAACTGGTACAACGTCGCCCCCGATCTGCCCGCGCCTCCGCCGCCGGTGCTCCACCCGGCGACGCTGCAGCCGGTCGGCCCCGACGACCTCGCCCCGCTCTTCCCGGCGGCGCTGATCGAGCAGGAGGTGTCGGGTGAGCGGTTCGTCCCGATCCCTGACGACGTCCTCGACGTCTACCGCCTCTGGCGGCCCACGCCCCTCATCCGCGCCCGGCGCCTTGAGCGCGTCCTCGGCACGCCCGCGCGGATCTACTACAAGTACGAGGGCGGCAGCCCGTCGGGCTCGCACAAGCCCAACACGGCGGTCCCCCAGGCGTACTACAACGCGCGGGAGGGCGTGCGGAGGCTGACCACCGAGACCGGCGCGGGCCAGTGGGGCTCCGCCCTGGCGTTCGCCTGCGCGCAATACGGCCTGGCCTGCGAGGTCTGGATGGTCAGGGCGTCGTACGAGCAGAAGCCGTACCGCCGCACGCTGATGAAGATCTACGGCGCGACCCTGCACGCCAGCCCTTCGGCGGTGACCACGGCGGGCAGCAGGATCCTGGCGGAGGACCCCCACTGCACGGGGTCTCTGGGCATCGCGATCAGCGAGGCGGTCGAGGTCGCGGGGCAGCACGACGACACGCGATACGCCCTCGGCTCGGTGCTCAACCACGTCCTGCTGCACCAGACCGTGATCGGCGAGGAGGCGCTGGAGCAGCTGGCCGTCCTCGGCGAGACGCCGGACGTCGTGATCGGCTGCACGGGTGGCGGCTCCAACTTCGCCGGGCTGGCCTTCCCGTTCCTGCGCGAGAAGCTGGCGGGGCGCATGAACCCCGTGCTGCGGAGCGTCGAGCCCGCCGCCTGCCCGTCCCTGACCCGGGGCGCCTACGCGTACGACTTCGGCGACACGGCGGGGTTCACGCCGCTGATGAAGATGCACACGCTGGGACACACGTTCGTGCCCGACCCGATCCACGCCGGCGGGCTGCGCTACCACGGCATGTCGCCGCTGCTCTCGCACGTGTACGCGCTGGGCCTGGTGGAGGCCGTGGCCGTCACGCAGACCGAGTGCTTCGACGCGGGGATCCGCTTCGCCAGGGCCGAGGGGATCGTGCCGGCTCCCGAACCCTCCCACGCGGTGGCCGCGACGATCGCGGAGGCGTTGCGGTGCGCCGAGTCGGGCGAGGAGAAGGTCATCGTGATGTCCCTGTGCGGGCACGGCCACTTCGACCTGCCCGCCTACGAGAGCCGTCTCGCCGGCCGCCTGGAGGATTTCACGCTCCCGCAGGAGCGGATCGACGCGGCCCTCGCGCACCTGCCCGCCGTCTGATGCGTCGCATGCCCGCCGATATCCGTTTCGTCCCTTGACCGGCGGGTACGGCTGCGCCATCGCGCCGTCATACCGACCGGAGCACTCATGTCAAACGGCTGAAATGCGCGGTATCAGCTCCATACGATTCTGGAACACCATCCGCTCTCTCCGGAGAATTCGTTGAACCGGAACTGCGTCATCAAGGACCCCGCCCCGGGCAACCGGGCGCAGTGGCGCCGCAGCAGCGCCGCGTCCGCGCACGAGCGGCTGGCTTTCCTGAACGAGGCGAGCCGGCGGATCGGCAGCACGCTCGACTTATCCGAGACGAGCCGGGAGCTCGTCGACGTGGCGGTCCCCCGCTTCGCCGACGCGGCGGCCGTGATGGTACAGGACCGCCTCATGGCGGACGGCGAGTTGTCGTCCAGGCCGGTGGACGGGACCACCCTCGTACGCCGGGTCGCCCTGGGCGTGGCCGGCGCCGACCCGGACGCCTGGATGAACGCCTTCCCCGTCGGCGAGACGACGGTCTACCCGGCGATCCTTCCGCAGGCCCAGTGCATGGCCGGCGGCAAACCGCTGATGTATCCGGCGCTCGACAAGGAGAGCGCCCGGCTGATCGGCGCCAGCCTGGACCGGGAGGAGGCGGTCACCTCGCTCCTGACCGACTCCTCGTTCCTCGCGGTGCCCCTGCGAGCGCGG
Source organism: Microbispora sp. KK1-11 (assembly GCF_006874435.1). Taxonomy (NCBI): domain Bacteria; kingdom Bacillati; phylum Actinomycetota; class Actinomycetes; order Streptosporangiales; family Streptosporangiaceae; genus Microbispora; species Microbispora sp. KK1-11. The sequence continues at coordinate 16,722 of NZ_VIRJ01000002.1, forward strand.
GGGCGGGTGCTCGGCTGCGTGATCTTCACCAGGCACCCGGGCAGCCTGCCGTTCGAGGAGCAGGACGTGGTGGTGGCCGAGGACCTGGCCGCCCGCACCGCCCTGTGCGTCGACAACGCCCGGCTGTACACCAGGGAGCGCAGGACCGCGCTGACCCTGCAGAGCAGCCTGCTGCCCGTCGAACTGCCGCAGGCGCTCGGCATGGACATCGCCTCGCGCTACCTGCCGGCCAGCGATCTGATGGGCGTCGGGGGCGACTGGTACGACGTGATCGCCCTGCCCGGGTGCCGTACGGCCCTGGTGGTGGGCGACGTCATGGGCCACGGGACCAGGGCCGCGGCGACCATGGGCCAGCTCCGCACGGCCGCGCGTACGCTCGCGAGCCTCGACCTGCCGCCCGACGAGGTGCTGTTCCGGCTCAACCTGATGAGCCAGGACCTCGACCCGAGCCAGATCGCCACGTGCATCTACGCCGTCTACGACCCGGTGACGCGCAATTGCGCGCTTGCCCGTGCCGGGCACGTGCCGCCGATCCTGCTGCACCCCGACCGGTCGACCGAGATCATCGAGCTGCCCTCGGGCCTGCCTCTCGGCATCGGCAGCGACCCGCTGGAGTCGCGCGAGCTGATCCTGCCGCCGGGGAGCGTGCTCGCCCTCTACACCGACGGCCTCGTGGAGAGCCGGGAGCGGGACCTGGACGCCGGGATCATGGGGCTGCGCCGCCTGCTCGCCGGTCCGATCGAGGACCTGGAGGACATGTGCGACGTGATCATCAGCAGCCAGCGGTCGGGCCACGAGCGTGACGACATCGCCCTGATGGTGGCCCAGGTGCGCGATCTCGACCCGGACGAGGTGGCGACCTGCCCGTTGCCGTCCGACCCGCGGTTCGTCTCGCACGCCCGCCGCTTCGTCCGCGGCACGCTGCAGAGGTGGGGGCTGAGCAGCCTGGTGGACAGCACCCAGCTCATCGTGAGCGAACTGGTCACCAACGCGCTCAAACACGGCTGGCCGCCGATCGAGCTGCGCATGCTGCGCGGCCGCACGCTGGTGGTCGAGGTCGTCGACGGCTCCCCCGCCGCTCCCACCCCGCGCACGGCCACCCTCGACGAGGACACCGGCCGTGGTCTCCAGCTGATCAAGCGGTTCGCCTACCGCTGGGGCACCCGGCCCACCCCGTACGGAAAGATCGTCTGGGTCGAGCAGCACCTGCCTTGACCCGGGCGTTCCCTCCCCTGCGAGCGTGTATGACTGATCGTTGAGAAGAGTTACGGTCGAGTGGGGAGCTCGTGGCGAGGAGGGGACATGATCGACATCCGTGACGCGTACCGCAGGGCGCTGGACGGTTTCGGGGACCGCCTCCATCTCGTCCGCCGCGGACAGTGGGAGCTGGCGACTCCTTGTGTCGACTGGGACGTCCGGGGGCTCGTCAACCACGTCGTGGCCGAGAACCTGTGGGCCCCCGAGCTGCTGTCCGGCCGTACGGTCGCCGAGGTGGGAGACGCCTTCGAGGGCGACGTGCTCGGCGACGACCCGCTCAAGGCGTTCGAGGCCTCCGCGCAGGGCGCCGTCCAGGCGGTGTACGCCGAGGGCGCCCTGACCAGCGTGACCCATCTGTCCTTCGGCGACGTGCCGGGCGAGGAGTACATCACCGAGCTGTTCGCGGACGCGCTGATCCACACCTGGGACCTGGCACGTGCCATCGGCGGGCCGGAACGGCTCGACCCCGAGCTCGTCGCCTCCTGCTCGGAATGGTTCGAGAAGGCGCGGGAGGACTACCGCGAGGCGGGAGTGATCGGGGACGAGCGGGGCGTCCCGGCCGGCGCCGACCAGCAGACTCACCTGCTCGCCGCCTGGGGCAGGAACCCGTAGGTCCTGCCGCGCAGGTCCTACCGCACGGTCTTAGCGCCCTGTGGGCCGCTTGCCGTGGTTGGCCTTCTTCTTCTTCCGTGCCTTCGACTTGCGTGCGCGCCTGCCCATCACGACCGCCTTCCGCCGAGTACGGCTTTCGCTCACTGTCCTCCCCCGGACCGCCGGCGGCAAGTACCCGGACCCCAACTCAACATGTCTCCACGTGCGTGGGGCATAATTTGTTTGAATCTGTTGACAGGAGTGGTGGATGCTGGCCCAGCAACGGCAGCAGGCGATCCTGGAGAGGGTACGCAGAACCGGCGGGGTGCGCGTCGCGCAGCTCGTACGCGACCTCGGGGTCTCGGACATGACGATCCGCCGCGACCTGGAGGTCCTCGCGGAGCGCGGCCTGATCGTCAAGGTGCACGGCGGGGCGACCGCCACCGGCACCGGCTCGACGGAGGAGCCGGGCTTCGCGGCCAAGTCCGTGCGGCAGCAGGCCGAGAAGGAGGCCATAGCCCGCCGGGCCGCCATGCTCGTACGGCCGGGCAGCTCCGTCGCCCTTTCGGCCGGGACCACGACCTGGACACTGGCCCACCACCTGGTGGACGTGCCAGAGCTGACCGTGATCACCAACTCCGTCCAGGTGGCCGACGTCTTCCACCGGGCGGGACGGCCCGACCAGACCGTGGTGCTGGTGGGAGGTGTGCGCACGCCCTCCGACGCGCTGGTCGGCCCGGTGGCCGTGGCGGCCGTCCGCTCCCTCAACGTCGACACGCTCATGCTCGGCGTGCACGGCATGAGCGTCCGGGCCGGTTACACCACGCCGAACCTGCTGGAGGCGGAGACCGACCGCGCCCTCATCGCGGCCGCCCAGCAGCTCGTGGTCCTGGCCGACCACACCAAGTGGGGGACGATCGGCATCAGCACGATCGCCGCCCTCGGCGAGGCCGGCGTGGTCGTGAGCGACGTCGGCCTGCCCGAGGAGGCGCGCGCCGCGTTGTCGGAGCACGCCGGCGAGCTCCTCCTCGCCGATCCGTCCGGGGAGACCGAGCTGGAGACCGCACTGTGACGCCGGACCTCTGGGCGAAGCCGCTGTGACCCGGACATCTGGAAGCCCGCTGTGACCCGGGACACCGCACCGTGAAACTGGAGACCGCTCTGTGAAGCGCACCATCACCCATCTCGCCGACGGCCGTGAGCTGATCTACTTCGACCGGCGCGACGACGCCGACCACAGCGCCACCGACACCAGGGACCTGCCGCCGCGCCCGCTCGCCTCCGAGTTGCGCTACGACCCCCTGATGGACGAGTGGGTGGCCGTGGCCCGGCACCGCCAGACGCGCACTCACCTGCCGTCCGCCGACGAGTGCCCGCTCTGCCCGGGCCATCCCGGCTCGGAGATCCCCTCGCCGTACGAGGTGGCGGTGTTCGAGAACCGCTTCCCGTCGTTCAGCTTCAACACCGGTGCGTACGAGCAGGTGGGCGGGCTGAGCGAGGTGCGGCCGGGGATCGGGCGCTGTGAGGTCGTCTGCTTCACCTCCGACCACGACGCGTCGTTCAGCTCCCTGAGCGACGAGCAGGCCGAGCTGGTCGTCGAGGCGTGGGCCGACCGTACGGCCGAGCTGTCCTCGCTGCCCGGCGTGGAGCAGGTCTTCTGCTTCGAGAACCGCGGCGCCGAGATCGGCATCACGCTGCCGCACCCCCACGGACAGATCTACGCCTATCCGTACGTCACGCCGCGTACGCGGCAGATGCTGGACGCCGCCGCCCGCCATCAGGGAGGCAACCTGTTCGCGGACGTCCTGGCCGCCGAGCGGAGGGGCCCCCGGGTGGTGGCCGCCAACGAGCACTGGACGGCCTTCGTCCCTGCCGCCGCGCGCTACCCGTTCGAGGTGCACGTCTACCCGCACCGTCAGGTGCCCGACATCCCCGCGCTGTCGCCCGAGGAACGGGCCGCCTTCGCGCCGCTCTACATCGAGGTGCTGCGCCGGCTGGACGGGCTGTTCGGCGTCGTCATGCCGTACGTCGCGGCCTGGCACCAGGCCCCGGTCACCTACCGGCGCGACCTCGCCTACCTCCACCTGCAGCTTTTCACGATCCGGCGCGCGCCGAACAAGCTGAAGTACCTGGCCGGATCGGAGTCGGCCATGGGCGCGTTCGTCAACGACGTGCTGCCTGAGGAGGCCGCCCGGATGCTTCGCGAGGCGATAACGGCTTGATCTCCGATTGGTTGCGACTTTGGTGGCAGCCACGGTTTCTTTACCACTAGTATCCCTGACACCGGCCGTCACAACCGGTACGCCTAATCCCGGGCGCCCCGCCCGGGAGCCGGGGACCCAATCACGCACCTGGGGTCAAGGCAGTGGCCTGCCCGGGCTCCTCCAGCCCGAACCCGTCAGCTAACCCGGTCGGCAGATGGAGAGGAGTGGGCTCTGCCCCGCGCGTTCCCCCTGGCTGTCGGCGTGCTCGCCTCCGCCGTCCTCGTGTTCGGCACGGCCGCGCCTGGTGCCGCCGACCCCAAACCGACGGAGAAGCAGCTCAAGAAGGAGCTGTCGGACCTGCGGAAGAAGGTCGATCGGCTGATCGGCGACTACAACGCCAAACGTGTCGCCCTCGCCAAGGCCCGCGTGGAGGAGAAGGCGGCCCGCGGCCGGCTGGCCAAGGCCGAGGCCGACTACGAGGCCGCCAGCGACGCCGTACGGCAGCTGGCCGGGCTGCGCTACCAGACCGAGAGCGCGATGGCGCTGCCCGACATGAACACCGCCGCGCTGAACTACCAGCTCAAGGAGGAGCAGGCCGCCAGGCTCGCGCACTTCGACCAGGTCCGCACCGAACGGCAGCGGGCCGCGGACGCCGCCAAGACGCTGACCGGACAGCTCAAGACGCAGGCCGCCGAGGTCGCCGGACAGCGCGAGGACGCCGAGGATCTCATCGACGAGATCAAGGACAAGCTCGACGCGCTGATCCCGATCGCGCCGGGAAAGCGCGTGGGCGGGTCGTGGGCGCCGGAACTGCCCAGCGGCTCCGACAACATCACGGCCCGGATGCGGCTCACGCGCACCGAGGTCGAAAAGCACTTCGACCTGCGGTTCCCGGTCGGCTGCTACCGTGCGGAGAACAGCGGCGAGCACCCCCTCGGGCGCGCCTGCGACTTCATGATGAGCTCGGGCGGCGCCATGCCCTCGCCCGAGATGAAGGCGCTCGGTGACAGCCTGGCCGCCTGGGCCATCAAGAACGGGCCGAAGCTGGGCGTGATGTACGTGATCTGGCAGCAGCGCATCTACAACCTCGGCCACCCGGGCTGGCGGACCATGTCCGACCGCGGCGGAATCACCGCAAACCACTACGACCACGTGCACATCTCGATGTACTAGGCCCACAAGCCGCCTGGTAGCTCTCGTGCCTGCCGGAGCCCGCTCCGAACGCGGCGTACTCGCCGGATGTGACGAGGTGAGCGAGCATGACCGACCATGCTGACCGCCCGCTGCTCTTCCTCGACGTCGACGGACCGCTTCTCCCCTTCGGCGAGGACCCGCAACGCGCACCGCGGGGTGCCACACCGGACTCGCGCCTGGCGTGGCTCACCTCCGAGGTGGGGAGCCGGCTGGCAGCTCTGCCCTGCGAACTCGTCTGGGCGACAACCTGGGAAGAAGAGGCGAATGCCGAGATAGCACCCCGGATCGGGCTGCCGCGACTGCCCGTCGTCAGCTGGCCGGAGCCAACCGACCAGCACAAACGTGAGGACCAATGGTTCGGGCTCTGCTGGAAGACCCGGACCCTGGTGAACTGGGCGGGCGGACGCCCGTTCGCCTGGATCGATGACGAGATCACCGACGCCGACAGGGAGTGGGTCTCGGCACACCACAGCGGCCGGGCTCTCCTTCACCGCGTGGAGTCATTCAGGGGACTCGCCGACGAGGACTTCGCCGTCATCGATCGATGGCTTCGGGCCTTGTGAATCACCCGCGATCCGAGGAAGACGATCCCGAAGAAATGCCCGCAGCTCCGCTTGGTGCTCTCTACGGGCGCCGCAGTTGACGGCCGCGGTCGAGCCGCTTGTGCCGCGCAGGTAGCCCTGGTCGAGGCCTGATTCAAGAACCGTCAGGACGACAGAGTTCCTCTGACACCGGCGATGATCAATTCGAGGCCGTCGTGGAAGGCGCGGTCCCGGCGCTCTCTGGGCCAGCCGTCGGCTCCGGTCTTGCGGGCCTGTTCCTCGATCGCGTAGCCGTTGACGTAGGCCAGGACGGTGTCCACGGCGATGGTGGCCGTGTCGGCGGGGACACCCGCGGCGATCAGGGCGGCGATGAGACGCGTGAAGGTGGTGACAGCCTCGTCACCCGGCTGGTGGAAGCCGGATATGAGGCGGGCGCCGTCGCGGTGGGCCAGCATGGCCTCGCGCAGAACGTTGTTCACCTACGAACGGGGGATCACGATGACACGTGTCCTGGTGATCGGGGCGGGGCTCGGCGGGCTGACGCTCGCGCACGCCCTCATCCGTGCAGGCCTCGACGTACGCGTGTACGAGGCCGACGACGGCACCGGCGAGCGGGCTCAGGGCTACCGGATCGGACTCGCGCCGCCGGCGATGGAGGCATTGCGCGCCGGCCTGCCGCCACGGCTGTACGAACTGGCCGAAGCCACCAGCAGCAGCCTCACCGGGCCGGGGCTGCTGTTCGACCAGCGGCTCACGCTGCTCGGCGACGACCTGCCCGGACCGGAGGAGTCCAGGGCGTTCGACCGGCAGGTGCTGCGGCAGATCCTGCTCGGCGATCTGGGCGGCCGGGCCGCCTTCGGCAAACGGCTGAAGAGCTTCGCGGAAGGGGCGGACGGGACCGTCACCGCGCTCTTCGCCGACGGCACGCAGGCCACGGGTGACGTGCTGGTCGGCGCCGACGGCGGGAGCTCTGCGGTGCGGCGCCAGTTGGTGCCCGAGGTCGAACTCCTCGACGCAGGCCTGTGCGGAGTGATGGGCCGCACCCCCGCCGCCGACCGCTTCCTGGCGCTCGTGCCGGGGCGCGGCACGATGGTCAAGGGACCGGGGATCACACTGATGCTGGGAAGGATGCAGTTCGGCTGGGAGCCCCGCGAAGCCGCCGCCGAACTCGTTCCCGGCCTGCCCATGCCCCGCAGAGAGAGCTATGTGAGGTGGGTGCTGCTCGTACCGGCGGACCATCCGGCGGCCACCACACCGGGCCGGGAGGACGCCCGCGAACTGGCACTGGAGTTGATCGACGGCTGGCATCCCGACCTGCGTGACCTGGTACGCGATGCCGACATGAGCAGTGTGGGCCGCTCCAAGGTCCACGACCGCCCGATGCCGCCGTGGCAGGTGGGCCGCGTCACGCTGCTGGGCGACGCGGCCCACCTGACGCCGGCCAGCGGCGGGAACGGCGCCGGCACCGCGATGCTGGACGCCGTACGGCTGAGCGCGCGGCTGGCCGAGGTCGATCAAGGCCGGTGGGACCTGATCTCGGCTCTGCACGAATACCAGCACGACCTGCTGGAACGCGGGAACGCGGCGGTGGAGGCGGGCATGCGGGCGATGCACACGTTCGTCCCGGCTGTAGGCGCGCGATGAAGCCGCGCACCGCAGGCGAACAGGTTCGGTCGGCCGACGGAACCGTGATCGGCTACCGCCGCAGTGGCCATGGACCCGGGTTGATCCTCGTGCACGGCGGGATGCTGGCGTCGCAGCACTTCACGAAGCTCGCCGCCGCTCTGTCGACCTCGTTCACCGTCTATGTGCCCGACCGGCGCGGACGTGGGCTGAGCGGCCCTCACGGCGCCGGCTTCAGCGTCCTGCGGGAAGTCGAAGACCTGCAGGCGCTCGTCACGGCGACCGGCGCGTCGCAGGTCTTCGGCCTGAGCTCGGGCGCGCTCGTCGTCCTGCGTACGGCCCTGGTCACGCCCGCCCTTGACCGGATCGCCCTGTATGAGCCTCCATTGTCGATCGGCGGCTCGGTGCCGACGGACTGGGTGGCGCGCTTCGACCGCGAGATCGCTGCGGGAAGATCCGCGTCCGCGCTGGTCACGGGAATGAAAGGCCTGGACACCGGGCCGTCGTTGTTCACCACGATCCCCCGCTTCGCCCTCGTGCCGCTCCTGGCGATCGGCGCGCGCCTGCAGGGCGACGGATCCCTCGATGAGGTGCCGGTCGAGGCGCTCATCCCGACGCTGCGACTCGACATGCAGGTGATCTGGGAGATGGCCGACACGGTCATGGACTACGCGGCGCTCGATGTCCCGGTGCTGCTCCTCGGCGGTACGAAGAGCGCGGCATACCTGCGTCTCGCGCTCCGGAAACTCTCCGAGGTGCTCCCGCACGCGCGCAGCATCGATCTGCCGGGAGTCGGGCACTCGGGGCCGGAGGACGACGGAGCCCCGCTCGTCGTGGCCCAGGCTCTGCGTGAGTTCTTCGGCGCGCGATGACGGGCGGAGGCCCTCATCGGCACCCGCGTACCGGGCGGCACCCGTAACCTGCAGCAGCGGTCCATGCGAACAGCACGAGCGGAGGCCGGCGCAGCCGGCCCCCGGCTTTCGCGGAGAAACTGCTGGAGCGGCGGCGACCGTTTCACCTGTCTCGTCACCAAGTCCGCGTCGGGCGGCTCACCGACCTTGATCTGCGCCGCCGCAGGCGCGTTGGGAGGACCGCATCCGCGCCGCCGAGGCCGCCGACCTGCGCAACCTGCCCCTGCACGACTTCACGCAAAAGCAGATCTGGGTGAAGATCGTCGTGCTGGCCTGCGAGCTCATCGCATGGAACCCCACCCACCCGGCGCGACAGCCCGGGCACCAGGCTGACCACGACCTCGTTCTCAAGCTCCACCGAACCACTCAGTGCCAACCATCGGATCGGCAAGAAGGATCGAGGCCAAGCCCGCGACACCCGACTGGGCAGCCATTGCGCGAGCAAGTTCACAGGAAACATGTACAAGCCATGCCTGGCCCTCCGTCGCCGGTCCGCTGCCCTCCGGACGGGTCGAAGGCAGACGGGAAGATCAGCGCCGGGGAAGATCCGCGGGACCGCAGCCGTGCCCTAGGCGTGTCCTTCAAGGGCGTTGACGCGACGGATCCATCCAGAGTATTGGGTGTGTAGGCCAGTTATACCGGGCCGGACCGATGAGTCGCTTTTCAACTGGACCGATAACGCCCCATCCGGGAGCAGGAGCCAGAACCCGGAAGACTATCAATCGGCCCGGCCATTCCACTGGAGAGGAGAAGACATGAAGGGCACTCGCTATTTCTATTGGCTGTCGCTTACTTCATTGATAGTGGCCATGGTGACGGCGTCTCCACTACTGCTGAACATGTTATACCGAACTTTCGATGTCGATTGGAGCCTCATTGGGCAGGTCGGTGAAACCTACGGGGCGGCGTCGGCACTGCTAGCCGCACTTGCGTTCATGGGTGTCGCGATCAGTCTAGTCATCCAAGCATCACAGGTTAGGACCGCGAGGATTCAAGCAGTAAGAGACATGCAACGCGATCTGATCCGCCTTGAGATGGACGACCCTTCTCTGTACGGATCCGTCTTGGGCATCACAGGAGATCTATCCGACGACGACATCAGGCAACATCTCTACGCCGTCCTATGGATGAATTGGGCTCGCCTTGCATACGAGGCCGGGGTCGTATCCGAGTGGTCGCTACGGGTGGAATTGTTATCCGACATGTTCAAAAACCAGTCCGGGCGCGATTGGTGGGCACATGTTGGCCCATTGTGGGAGTTGGGAGCATCGGGGGCCGGTAGAGCAGAGAAACGATTCTACAGAATCGTTGAAAGCGAATACGAGAAAGCACTCAAAGTTAGCCCAACAAGTCATTCATGGAATGATCGGTCCAACGCGAAACGGGTGCACTTATCGCCGAGGAGGAGAGGTGTGACTCCCCTTGTATCGACTGCAGTGGTGGGAGTAATAGCGGGCCTCATGCTGCCAAGAGTAAAAAATCTTCTGATGAGAAATCCTTGAAGTTGCCGTTCCGACGCCGGGCCGCCTGCTCTACTCATCTCCGACTGCCTGAAGGCAGGCGCGATGGGGAGATCCGGGCACCACTTGTGACAGAGCGGGTGTCAACACCAGTGGGCGACGGTGGACCCCTGGGGAAGACGACAGACGTCGCCGCATGTAGCAGACGCGAGACACGAACTCTAGGAGCCATAGAGACTCCCTGATACAGAAGCTAGGGCAGGGTAGAGCCAGGCATACGGAGCTAGGGAATGCCGGTGAGCTCTCTAGGCCCCACTCTCGAGAGCGCACTGCGTAGAGTGCGCGGTGAGCTCCAGGCGCGGAGGTCGGTATCGGCAGATACGAGGGGATGACTGATCCCGCGGTCCATAGGCTGACCGCGGAAGTGCTGCGCGCTTGGGTTGTGGACCATGACCTCGAGCGGAAAATCGCGGACGGTGAAACGGGTCACGAGGTGGTTGCCCGTACGACCGCGGCGTTACGGGTGATCACACAAGCGCATCGGGGAGAGACCGTCGCGGTCGTCGGTCACGTCGCCGGCCTTACCGCGGCATTGACGGCTCTGTGCCGCCTTGGAGCGGGCATCTGGGGGGCTCCCTTACCTCACGCACACCCTTCGCCGTGGACTTCGACGGCGAAGAGTGTCACTGCCCTGCCTGGCCCGGGCCGGAGCTGCGGTGGACAACGGATCCGTTCAGGTAGTGACGGCGTGATATTCGAAGACCTGCGGCCATCCGTACGGCCGGCAGTGACATCCGACGCAAATCTCGGGATTAGAGGGGTCACACATGGCTGAACTCGTAGCGGACTTGTTCGTGTCGATGGACGGCTTCGCCGCCGGCGTGGACGTGGGGCCCTTCTTCGGCTACGCGGGTCCCGGCCTCGACGCCTGGATACGCGAGGCGACCGAGCAGCCTCAACTGATGCTCATGGGGCGCGTCACCTACGAGGCGCTGGCGGCCATCTCGTCCGCGGCCGCCGACGAGGCGAGCACCCGGATGAACGACCTGCCGAAGGCCGTCTTCTCCAACACCCTGCGAGAGCCGCTCGCGTGGCGGAACACCCGGCTCGTACGCGGCGATCTCGCCGAGCGGATCACGGCGCTCAAACAGGAGTCGGACGTGCCGGTGCGCTCGATCGGCAGCCTCACGCTGGTGAGAAGCCTGATGGAGCTCGGGTTGGTCGACCGGCTGCGGGTGATGGTCTTCCCCCTCACGCTGGGCGACGCCGGCCGGGAACCCGCCTACGCCGGATACCCCCGGACCGGGCTGGAACTGGCCGGCACCAGGGTCCTCGACGCACGCATCGTCCTGCTCGAATACCGGCCGGCGAGCTCCAATTGAGGTGACTTCGCGCCGCGGCTCGGGGCAGGATGCCGGAATGACCGACACACGTATCGAACCCCCTGTCGCCGCGGACGAGCGCGCGATGCTGCGCGCCTGGCTGGACTGGCACCGTGAGACCCTCGCGGTGAAGTGCCAGGGCCTCACCGAGGAGCAGCTGCGGCTGCGCTCCGTGCCGCCCTCCAGCATGTCGCTGCTCGGCCTCGTGCGGCACATGGCCGATGTCGAGCGAGCCTGGTTCCGGCGGCGGCTGAACGGCGAGGACCTCGGCAGCATCTACTACAGCGACGACGACCCGGACGGCGAGTTCGACAACGTGGACACCGCGTCCGCCGAGGAGGCCTTCGCGACCTGGCACGCGGAGATCGAGCAGGCTCGGGCGGCCGAGGAGGCCTGCGCCGACCTGGACGCGATGACGAAGACGGACCGCCAGGGAGTCCACTACTCGCTGCGCTGGATCATGTGCCACATGATCGAGGAGTACGCCCGCCACAACGGCCACGCCGATCTGCTGCGCGAGCGCATCGACGGGGCGACGGGCGAGTAGCCCCCTGCCCGGCGGGGCCGGCCGGGCAGACAGGGCTCAGCCGGACAGGCGGACCGGGTTGACGAGGTCGGCGTAGATGAGAAGGCCGCCCATGACGACCAGCAGGGCCGCCATGACGTACGTCAGCGGGAGCGCCTTGGCCACGTCCACGTAACCGGGGACGGGCCGGCGGCGCACCCGTGCGACGGCCCGCTTGACGCCCTCCCACAGCCCGCCGGCGATGTGACCGCCGTCCAGCGGCAGCAGCGGGATCAGGTTGAACATGCCGACGGCGAGGTTCAGCCCGGCCAGCAGGTTGATGAAGATTTCGATCTTGTTTTCGACCGAGAGGTCCGAGGCGGCGATCTCACCGCCGATACGGCCCGCCCCGACGATGCCGATCGGCCCGTTCGGGTCGCGCTTCTCGCCCGAGAACGCGGCGTTCCACACGCCGACCATCTTCTTGGGGATGTTGACCATCGCGACGGCGGTGCGCTCGGTCAGGTCCCACATCTGCCCGACGACGTAGCCGGGGCCCTTCTTCTCGACGACGGTCGTCGGGCTCACGCCCAGGAAGCCGACGTTCTTCTCGACCTTGTCGGGGTCGGTGAGCGAGGGCATGTCCTGCGCGATCAGGTCGACCTTCACGTCGGTCCGCTGCCCGCCCCGCTCGACGCCGAGCGTCGTCGCCCCCGCGCCGTGCTCGCGGATCAGCCGCTGCGCCCTCTCCCAGTCGGTCACCGGCGCGCCGCCGATGGCGACGATGCGGTCACCGGGCCGCAGGCCCGCCTTGGCCGCAGGCGTCAGAGGGTCGCTGTCCCGGCAGTCACGGTGCCCCTCGGCGGCGGGGATGGCGCACTTGGACACCGAGGACACGACCGGCGTCTGCTCGGCGACGCCGAAGCCCATCATCACGACCGCGAACAGCACGAACGCGAGCACGAAGTTCATCGCCGGGCCACCGGTCATGATGATGACCTTCTGCCACCAGGGCTTGCGGTAGAAGACCCGGCTCTCGTCGCCCGGCCGGATCTCCTCGGACGCGACCGCCCGCGCGTTCTCGATCAGGCCCTGCCAGGGACCCGTGGAGACGCTGCGCAGCTTGCCGGGCTCGTCGGAGGGACGCGGCGGCAGCATGCCGATCATGCGGATGTAGCCGCCGAGCGGCACCCACTTCACGCCGTACTCGGTCTCGCCTCGCCTGCGCGACCACATCGTGGGCCCGAAGCCGACCATGTACTGGGTCACGCGGACGCCGAAGAGCTTGGCGGGCACGAGGTGCCCGATCTCATGAAGCGCGATCGAGACCAGCAGACCGACGAAGAGGATCACGAATCCGGCCACGAAGAGCCAGCTCATCAGCGCGTACCCCCGAATCGGAGAAGGTGCCCTGGCAGACGAAGCACCCTTCGAGCGTAGCCCACCCGCACGAGGGCGAAGACTTTTCCGGGACGGATGCGGCTTGCCCATGTGTGACCGATTGGGGACACTTCGTTGACAGTACGCAATTGGTCGATCACCCTTTGAGAGACGTCCAGAGGGGAGAACCTTGATCCGGATCCTGGTGGCCGAACACCTTCCGTTGGTACGGCGAGGCCTGGTCGCCTCCCTCGACGGGGAGGACGATCTGCGGGTGGTCGCGGACGTCGGGTCGGGCGAGGACATCGTGCCCGCGGCCCTGGACGTGCGGCCGGACGCCGCCGTCATCGACGCGGACCTGCCCGGAGTGGACGGGCTCACCGCGGCCGCGCGGCTGGGAGAGAAGGCGCCACGCTGCCGCGTGATGCTGCTGTCGGCGCAGCCCAGCCCGGGGCACTTCAAGCGGGCCTTCGCGGCGGGCGTCCTCGGCTACCTGAGCATCGAGGTGGCCCCCGAGCATCTCGCCGACGGCATCCGCCGGATGGCCGCCGGGCGCCGGGTCGTCGACTCCGAGCTGGCGGTCGCCGCGCTGGAGGCCGCCGAATGCCCGCTGACGCCGAGGGAGCACGAGGTGCTGCGGCTCGCGGCGGGGGGCGGGCGCTCGAAGGACATCGCCGCCGAGCTGGGCCTGTCCGTCGGCACCGTGCGCAACCACCTGTCGCGCATCCTCGTCAAGACCGGAGCGCGCAACCGCGTCGACGCCCTCAGAATCGCCACCGACTCCGGCTGGCTGTAGGAACCTGGCTGTAGAAACTCAGGGCCGCCAGATAAGGACGAGCGCGCAGTCGTCGTTGTGTCCGGAGGACATCGACTGGACGAGCTGCCTGGCCTTGTCGCGGAATCCCGACGGCAGCAGCCGCTCGGCCTCGCCCAGCAGCCGGTCGAGCCCGGCGTCGATGTCCCTGCCGGGCTGCTCGATCAGCCCGTCGGTGAACAGCATGAGCGCGTCGCCCTTGCGCAGCACCCCGCTGTCGGTCTCGCAGGCGAGGTCGGGCACCACGCCGAGCACGACGCCCTTCGCCGTGGAGACCCGCCACGTGCCCGACCCGGAGTCGAACCTGACCACGGGCGGGTGCCCGGCCGAGGTGATCGTGTACTCCCCCGTGGACAGGTCGAGCTCCAGATGGACGGCGGTGACGAACCCCTCGTCGCCGAGCTGGCGGTGCAGGTAGGAGTTGCACGCGACGAGGAAGTCGTCCACCGAGCCGAGCAGGCCGCCGAAGGTGCCCGACAGCATGAGCGCGCGGGTTCCCGCGTCCACGCCCTTCCCGGACACGTCGACGACCGCCACCCGGACCCGGTCGCCCTCCCGCATCGAGACGACGAAGTCGCCGCCGAACGACGATCCCCCGGCCTGCTTCAGCACCACCTTGCCGCCCCAGTCCTTGGGCAGCGGCGGCAGTTCGCTCTGCCGCTTGAGCCGGTCGCGCAGCTCCAGCAGCATCGCGTCGCCGCGCAGGCCCTGGACGCCGAGCTTGCCCCGCGTCCGCGCCATCATCCAGGCGAGCGCGGCGGTGAAGGCCATCGTGATCAGCAGGCCGGGGCCGACGCTGAGCACTCCCCTGATCGGTCCCATGTACGCCAGGGAGGCCACGACCACGCACAGCAGGATCGCGAGGCTGCGCAGCCGGAGCTGAAGGCCGCCGATCAGCGTGAAGAGGATCAGCAGCGAGGGCGAGAACCAGTACGCCGACACCTCCGCGTCGAGCACGCCGACCATGATGGTGAGCACGACGAGAGCGATGAGGAGGTACCGGTCCTTCGACCAAACCGTCCTAACAAAACGGACCAACGGCACCAGGAGCGGCACGCGCGCCAGGAGCGCGCGCAGCCGAGGAGGGATCAGCGGCGCCGGACGGGAAGTCATGATGGCCTCGACTGTATCCGGACATCCCAGGTGGCGGTACCTGCTTGACCAACGTCTAGATCATCCGGCACGGATATTGGGTCGCCGTACACGGCGGCCCGCTTCTACGGTGATCTGATGAGCATCACTGTTCGCCCCGTCGGGGAATCCGAGTGGCCGGCCTTCGTCGCCGTCGACTACGAGGCGTTCAGCGGCACCTATCCCCTGGAGATGGCCGACCGCTGGCGCGAGGTCCTTGAGCTCGACCGCCTGCTGTCCGCCTTCGACGGCGATTTGATGGTCGGCTGCGCCGCCGCGCTGTCCTTCGAGATGACGGTCCCCGGCGGGCCGATCCCCGTGGCCGGCGTCACGTCGGTGGGCGTGCTCCCCTCGCATCGCCGCCGCGGCGTGCTGACCGCGCTGATGACCCGGCAGCTGCACGGCCTGCACGAGGACGGGCGTGAGGCCGTCGCCGCGCTCTACTCCAGCCAGGCGGGCATCTACGGGCGCTTCGGGTACGGCAGGGCCGCCGACACCCTGTCCTTCCGCATCCCCACCCACGGCTCGGCCTTCACGCGCTCGGCCCCCGCCGACCCGGCGCTGCGCCTGCGCGTGGCCACCCCGGCGGACGCGCTGGCCGGCCTTCGGCGGGTCTACGACGCCGTACGGCCCGGCCGTCCGGGCCTGTACGCGAGGTCCGACGGGTTCTGGCGGACCGAGATCATCCCGGACACCGAGCACGACCGAGGCGGGATGGGCCCGCTGCGCTGCCTGCTCGCGGAGGACGCGACGGGGGTGCGCGGCTACGCGCTGTTCCGGGCGAAGGCCAACTGGAACGAGCACAGCGTGCCGGACGGGGAGGTCCGGCTCCTGGAGCTGATGGCCTCCGACCCCGCGGCGTACGCGCTGGTCTGGCGCGGCGTCCTCGACCGGGACCTGTGCTCGGTCGTCCACGCCGAGCGGCGGCCGGTGGACGACCCGATCATGCACCTGCTGGCCGACCCCCGCCAGCTCAACGCGATCTGGTTCGACGACCTGTGGATCCGCCTGGTGGACGTGGACCGGGCCCTGGCCGCCCGCGCGTACGCGGCCCCGGCCGACCTGGTGCTCGAAATCCAGGACGAGGTCTGCCCGTGGAACGCCGGCCGCCGGCGCCTCGTCACCGACAAGGCGTCCTGCGAACCGACCGGCGCGCCCGCCGACCTCACGCTGCCGGTCGACGTGCTGGGCGCGGCCTACCTCGGCGGGCGGCCCCTGCGGGCGGCGGCGGACGCCGGGCTGGTGCGGGAGCACCGGCCCGGAGCCCTGCGCGAGCTGTCGGCCGCGATGGCGTGGGACCCGGCCCCCTGGGGCTGCCGGGTGTTCTGAGACGCGCCGCCGACGGCCGGAGCGTAGGCTTCAGGACATGGCGCTGCAGAGTTTGCAGATCACGGCGATCACGGCCATGCGGGCCCGCGACGTGTCCCGGCCGACGTCCGAGCAGCAGGAGGCCGCCGACCAGCGGCCGCTGCGCGACGAGACGCCCCGGCGGGAGCCCCGCCGGGGCCGGGACAGGGACGCTCGATAGAGGTACGGCCTGAGGTGCTCAGGCGGGCAGCGGCGGCAGTTCGCCGGTGGTCTCGTAGTCGGCGAGCTGGCGGATCCGCCGGGCGTGCCGCTCGGCCCCGGAGAACGGCGTGGCCAGGAAGAGCCCGACGAACCTGACGGCCTCCTCCGGCGTGTGCTGCCGGGCGCCCAGGCTGATCACGTTGGCGTCGTTGTGCTCGCGGGCCAGCTTCGCCGTGTCCTCGTTCCAGGCGAGGGCCGCGCGCACCCCCCGCACCTTGTTGGCGGCGATCTGCTCGCCGTTGCCCGAGCCGCCGATCACCACCCCGAGGCTGTCCGCGTCGCCGGCCACGCCCTGCGCGGCCCGCAGCACGAACGGCGGGTAGTCGTCCTCCGCGTCGTAGACGTGGGGACCGCAGTCCTCCACCTCGTGGCCCTGCTCCTTCAGCCAGGAGACCAGGTGATTCTTCAGCTCGTAGCCGGCATGGTCGGCACCGATGTAGACACGCACGGCACAAGTTTCCCAGAAAGCCTCTGGCGGAGACGACCCCGGGCTCCACTAAAGTAATAGCCAAAATGGGCCTTCGTCCCTTACACCTCCGGCCTGACAGGAGTGTCATGCGCGAGCTTCGTTACGTCGGCGATCCGGTCCTGCGCACCCCCGCCGAACCGGTGACGGAATTCGACCGCGAACTGCGCCGGCTGATCGACGAGATGTTCGCACTCATGTACCAGGCCGACGGCGTCGGGCTCGCAGGGCCGCAGATCGGCGTGGGCCGGCGGCTGTTCGTCTACGACATCAGCAACCGCAAGGGCCACGTGATCAACCCGGAGCTGACGATCGACGATCCCGAGCAGGTCGTCGAGGAGGAGGGCTGCCTGTCGGTGCCCGGCAAGGAGACCGGCAAGCCGCTGTACGCCCCGACCGCCCGAGCCGCGGGAGTGACCGTGCGCGGGGTCGACAAGCTCGGCCGGCCCGTCACCGTCAAGGCCCGGGGCATGCTCGCGCGGTGCTTCCAGCACGAGTTCGACCACCTCGAGGGCACGCTGTACGTCGACCGGCTGGGCAAGGACGAGCGCCGCAAGATCCTCCTGCAGGCGCCCTGACGTCCTACAACTGGATGGCCTTGACCTCCAGGAACTCGTCCAGGCCGAACTCGCCGAGCTCCCGGCCGATCCCGGAGTGCTTGTAGCCGCCGAACGGCGCCATCGTGTTGAACCGGCCGCCGTTGACCGCCACCTGCCCGGTGCGCAGGCGGCGCGCGACCGCGAGCGCCTTGTCCTCGGTGCCCGCCCACACCGCCCCGGACAGCCCGTACGGCGTGCCGTTGGCGATCTCGACGGCCTCGTTCTCCGACGCGAACGGGATGATCGACAGCACCGGGCCGAAGATCTCCTCCTGCTCGATCGACATGCCCGGCGAGACGCCCGCGAAGATCGCGGGCTCGACGTAGTAGCCCCGTTCCATGGGGTTGTCGGTCCCGCCGAGCACGAGGCGGGCGCCCTCCTCCTGACCGCGGTTGATGTACCTGACGACCCGGTCGCGCTGGGTGGCGGACACCAGGGGGCCGAGGCGGGTGCCCTCGGCGAACGGGTCGCCGGGGACGTAGGCGCGGGCCGCCTCCACGGCGAGCCGCACGGCGTCGTCGTACTGGTCCCAGTGGACGAGCATCCGGGTCAGCGCCGAGCAGGTCTGGCCCGAGTTGAGGTAGGCGCCCGCGACCCCGTTCTTCACCGCCTTCTCCAGGTCGGCGTCGGGGAGGATGATGTTCGCCGACTTGCCGCCCAGCTCCAGGGCCACCCGCTTGACCGTCTCGGCCGCGAGGGCCGCGACCCTGCGGCCGGCCCTGGTGGACCCGGTGAACGAGACCATGTCCACGTCCGGGTGGGCGGCGATGGCCTCGCCGACCACCGGCCCGTGGCCGCTGACCATGTTGAACACGCCGGGCGGCAGCCCGATCTCGTGGAAGATGTCGGCCAGCGCGTACGCCGCGAGCGGCGCGACCTCGCTCGGCTTGAGCACGACGGTGCAGCCGGCCGCGAGGGCCGGGGCCACCTTGCACACCACCTGATGGAGCGGGTAGTTCCACGGCGTGATCGCGCCGACCACGCCTACGGGCTCCCGCACGATGAGCGAGTTGCCCACGCGGCCGCCGTCGAACTCGTACCGCTTGGCGAGGTCGGCGTAGGAGGCCAGCACCTCGGCGGGCATCAGCGTCTGCACCTTCAGCGCGAGCGTGAGCGGGGCGCCCATGTCGGTGGCGATCGTCGCCGCGATCTCCTTGGCGCGTTCCTGCAGCAGCCCGGCCGCCGCCCCCAGGAACGCGGCGCGTTCCGCCGGTTCGAGGGCCGACCATGCGGGGAAGGCGGCGCGGGCGGCGGCGACGGCGGACTCGACGTCGGCGGGCGCCCCGGCGGGCACCCGGTCCACGACCTCCTCGGTCGCGGGGTTGACGACGTCGACGGCCTCGCGCGAGGAGGACGGGACCCAGGCTCCGTTCACGTAGAGGTGACGCATGTCACTCATCCTTGCGCCTCGGCTGTCAGATGGCGAGTCCTCCGACCGAAACCTTTCCCGTCGGTTCGCGCGAGGGTGAAGGGGCCTGTGAAGTCTCAGGAGAAGATCGGGTCGCGGGTCCTCGACCTCTTCAGCTCGAAGAAGCCGTCGGTGCCGGCGACGAGCAGGACGCCGTCCCACAGGCGCGCGGCGGCCTCGCCCCTGGGGATGGGCGACACCACGGGGCCGAAGAACGCCGAGCCCTCGACGGCGATGACCGGCGTGCCGACCTCCTGGCCGACCAGGTCGATGCCCTCGCCGTGCGAGCGCCGGATCGCCTCGTCGTACTCGTCCGAGTCGTGGGCGGCCACCAGCGCGGGGTCGAGCCCGGCGGCGGTGAGAGCCTCGGCGATCGTGTCCCGGTCGCGCTCCCGCCCCTCATCGTGGAAGCGCCTGCCGATCTCGGTGTAGAGGTCGCCGAGGACCTCCTCGCCGTACTTGTCCGCGGCGGCGGCCAGCACCCGTACGGCGCCGAGCGTCTGCTTGACCCGCTCGCGGTAGTCGGCGGAGATGTCCTTGTCCTCGTTCAGCACCGCCAGGCTCATGATGTGCCACCGCACGTCGACGGGACGGAGCGCGGTCACCTCGTGGATCCAGCGCGAAGTGATCCACGCCCAGGGGCAGGCGGGGTCGAACCAGAAATCGACAAGCTTTCGTTCGGACACTGTGGCACCCTCTCGAACGGACTATGGTTCCCTCGGTCGTCAACCCGGGCAGGAAATCTCCTATTCCAGGTAGGAGCGATCTCGAATCCGTCGTGTCGCCGCGACGTGGCAGGATTCATGCAATCCCTGACGCGACGGGGCGGCGGGGATCGGGGGCGTTGATCATGCGATGAGGAGCGGGTGTGGCAGGGAATCTGACACGGGACGAGGCTCGGGAGCGTGCTCGGCTGCTCTCCGTCCAGTCCTACCAGGTCGAACTCGACCTGACTGAGGGCGAGGAGCGGTTCGAGAGCGTCACGACGGTCCACTTCACGTCGGACCGCGAGGGGGCGGACACGTTCATCGACCTCCACGGTGCGCACGTGCGGAAGGTCGTGCTCAACGGCAGGGAGCTGGACGTCAGCACCTATGACGCCGAGAAGGGCCGCATCCCGCTGCCGGGGCTGGCCGCGAACAACGAGCTGCGCGTGGACGCCGACTGTTCCTACATGCGCACCGGTGAGGGCCTGCACCGCTTCGTCGACCCCGTGGACAAGCAGGTCTACCTGCACAGCCAGTTCGAGACGGCCGACGCGCACCGTATGTACGCCTGCTTCGACCAGCCGGACCTGAAGGCGACCTTCGAGCTGACCGTCCTCGCCCCCGGCGACTGGGAGGTGGTGTCCAACGCCGCCCCCGACGCGGTCGAGGCGCTCGAGGAGCACCGCGGGCGGCACGGCACGCTGCAGGCCGCCAAGCGCTGGCACTTCCCGCCGACCCCCGTCATGTCGACGTACATCACGGCCCTCATCGCCGGGCCGTACGCGGTCGTGCGGGACGAGCACGACGGGATCCCGCTCGGGATCTACGTGCGGCGCTCGCTCGCGCAGTACCTCGACCCGGAGAACATCTTCGAGGTCACCAAGCAGGGCTTCGACTTCTTCCACCGCGTCTTCGGCCTGCGCTACCCCTTCGGGAAGTACGACCAGTTGTTCGTGCCGGAGTTCAACGCGGGCGCCATGGAGAACGCGGGCGCGGTGACGTTCCTGGAGGACTACGTCTTCCGCTCGCGCGTGACCGACGCGCTCATCGAGCGCCGCGCGGAGACGATCCTGCACGAGATGGCGCACATGTGGTTCGGCGACCTCGTCACCATGCGCTGGTGGGACGACCTGTGGCTGAACGAGTCGTTCGCCACCTACATGTCCGTGCTGTGCCAGGCCGAGGCCACCCGGTGGGGCCAGGGCGCGTGGACGACGTTCGCCAACGTCGAGAAGGCCTGGGCCTACCGGCAGGACCAGCTGCCCTCCACCCACCCCATCGCCGCCGACATCCCGGACATGCAGGCCGTCGAGGTCAACTTCGACGGCATCACGTACGCCAAGGGCGCCTCGGTGCTCAAGCAGCTCGTCGCGTACGTGGGGCTCGACAACTTCCTCGCCGGGGTGCGCGACTACTTCAACGAGCACGCCTGGAAGAACACCACCCTGCAGGACCTGCTGTCGGCGCTGGAGCGCACCTCCGGGCGCGACCTGTCGTCCTGGTCGAAGGAGTGGCTGGAGACCTCGGGCGTCAACACGCTGCGGCCGTCGTTCACCACCGACGACGAGGGCCGGTTCCTGAACTTCGAGGTGCTGCAGGAGGCCACGCAGGAGCACCCGACGCTGCGCTCGCACCGGGTGGCCATCGGCCTGTACTCCCTGCGCGACGGCGTGCTGACCAGGACCAAGCGGGTCGAGCTCGACATCGTCGGCGCGCGCACGGCCGTGCCCGAGCTCGTCGGCGAGGCCCGGCCCGACCTGGTGCTGGTGAACGACGACGACCTCACCTACGCCAAGATCCGGCTCGACGAGCGGTCGCTGCGCACCCTCGTCGGCGGCGGGATCACCGCGTTCACCGAGTCGCTGCCCCGCGCGCTGTGCTGGTCGGCCGCCTGGGACATGACGCGGGACGCCGAGATGGCCACCCGCGACTACGTCAAGCTGGTCGTCTCCGGCATCGACTCGGTGCGCGACATGACCGTCCTGCAGACCGTGCTGCGCCAGGCCCGCCAGGCCGTGCAGCAGTACGCCGACCCGGCGTGGCGGGCCACCGGCCTGGCCGAGCTGGCCGGCGCGCTGCGCCGCCTCGTCGCGGCGGCCGAGCCGGGCTCGGACCACCAGCTCGCCTACGTCAACGCCCTCGCCGCGACCGCCACCTCGTCCGAGGACCTGGCGTTCCTCAAGGGCGTGCTCGACGGCAGCCAGGCGCCCGAGGGCCTGGCCGTCGACACCGACCTGCGCTGGACGCTCATCCAGGCGCTCGTGTCCGGCGGCGTCCTCGGCGCCGGGGACATCGACGCCGAGCTGGCCAGGGACGCCACGGCCACCGGCGAGCGCTCGGCCGCCACCAGCCGGGCCTCGATCCCGACCCCGGAGGCCAAGGCCGAGACCTGGGCGACGATCGTGGGCGGGAAGCTGAGCGGCGCGCTGCTGCGCGCCACGATCCTCGGCTTCGTGGACCCGCACCACCCCGAGCTGCTGGAGCCGTACGCCGACCGGTACTTCGAGGAGGTCGGCCGGATCTGGAGCGAGTGGACCTCCGACATGGCGCAGAACTTCGCCATCGGCTGCTACCCCGCGCTGCTGATCCGTCCGGAGACCGTGGCCCGCACGCAGGACCACATCAGCGCCGAGCAGCCGCCGCACGCGTTGCGGCGCCTTCTACTGGAGGGCGCGGACGGCGTCAGCCGGGCGTTGCGCGCCCGGGCGCGGGACGCCTCCGCCTGATCCGCGTCCGGCCGCACGATCACGATCCCGAGGGCCCCGGCACACCGCCGGGGCCCTCGGGCGTGGCAGGAGACAGGCAGGGGACAGGCGGCGCGGCGGGCGGGAGCGCGAAAGCCCGGCGAGCGTGAAAGCCGGTGAGCGTGAAAGCCGGTGAGCGTGAAAGCGGGGCGCAAGCCCGATGCAAGGCACCGGGGGTGCCATGGGCGCGCCGGGTCGTTCGCCGGGCCGTTTACAGGGCGAACGGGCCGGGACTACCGTCCGTGCAGGAGGCCCGTGATCGCCATGATCCCTATGATCGTCGTCCTCGCCGTCGTGGCCGTCCTCGTCGCGACGCTCGTCTCCGCCTACAACCGCCTCGTACGCGCCCGCAACACCGTCGACAACGCCTGGGCGCAGATCGACGTGCAGCTCAAGCGCCGCTACGACCTGATCCCCAACCTCGTGGAGACCGTCAAGGGCTACGCCGCCCACGAGCGGACCACACTGGAGGCCGTCGTCGCGGCGCGGTCCCAGGCCATCGGCGCCCGGGGCCCCGAGGAGCGGGCGGCGGCCGAGAACATGCTGTCCGGCGCGCTGAAGAGCCTGTTCGCGGTGGCCGAGGCCTACCCCGACCTGAAGGCGAGCGCCGGTTTCGCCGAGCTCCAGGAGGAGCTGGCCGCCACGGAGAACCGGATCGCCTACTCCCGGCAGTACTACAACGACGCCGTCCTGACCTACAACAACGCCATCCAGACGGTGCCCGCCAACATCGTGGCCGGCATGACCGGCTTCGTCCCCCGCGAGTACTTCCGGGCGCCCGGCGAGGAGCGCGGCCCCGTGCAGGTCAGGTTCTGATCATGGCCTTCTGGATGGCCGCGGCGGCGGCGACCGGCCTGTGGCTGCTGCTCCTGCTCGCGCTCGCCGTGGCGACGAGGAACCCGGACGTCGAGCCGGGGCCGGCCACCGGGGAGCTCGCCGGGCAGTCCCCCGCGGTGGTCGACCTGATCACCGGCGACTGGCGGCTGTGCGACGAGGCGGCCTCCGCCACCCTGCTCGACCTGGCCGCCAGGGGCGTCGTGGCCGTCGAGGAGATCGGCCCCGAGCTGTCCCTCGTACGGCTGCGTGGAGAGCCGGGCGGCCTGAGGCCGTACGAGCGGCTCGTCTACGACCACGTGCGCGCGCTGGCCGTCGACGGCGTGGTGGCGACGGGGGCGCTGGCCGAGGGCTCGCGCGACCTGGGCCGGTGGTGGAAGAGCTTCCGCAAGAAGGTGATCGTCGAGGCGCGGGAGCAGGGCCTGTCCCGGCCGCGCTGGAGCCGCGCCCACGCGCTGCTCCTCGGCGCGGCGGCGGCCGTCCCCGCCGCGGCGATCGGCATCGCGGTCGCGGCCGACGACGCCCGCGGGAACCACGACGGCGGGCCCGGCGCGGCGATCGTGTCCTTCGCCCTGCTCGTGGCGTTGATGGGCAGACTGAACGGGGAGCGCGGCACGGCCGAGGGGGCCAGGGCCGCAGCGCACTGGCTCGGCGTCCGCGAACACCTGCGGGCGACCGGACGGTTCGCCGAGCAGCCCGCCGCCTCGGTCGCGATCTGGGGCCGCCACCTCGCGTACGCCGCCGCGCTCGGGCTCGCGCCACGGGCCGTCAGGAGCCTTCCGGTCAGCACCCCGGCCGACGACAACCGGGCCTGGTCCGACTACGGCGGGATGTGGCACGTCGTGAACGTCCGCTACCCCGCACGCCTGTTGTGGGGCCGGCCGCCGGGGGCGACCATCCTGCGGGGCCTCGCGGCCGGCTGGTTCGCCGGATTCTTCACCTGGATCCTCCTGGTGGTCGCCGCCGCGTTCGGCGTGTGGCCGGACGGGCTGGTCCTGCCCGCCGCCCTCACCGCGGGCCTCGCGGTCGCCGGCCTGCCGGTCGTCTACGCGATCGCCGACCTCGGCGGCCCGGCGACCGTCGAGGGACAGATCGTGCGGCTGCGCCGCTTCCAGGACGGCGGCAAGGCGAACGACACCGCCAAGTGGACGTACTGGTGCGCGATCGACGAAGGGGGCTCCCGCGAGGTCAGGGCCATGTGCCTGAGCGAGGAGATGTGGCGCCCCCTTCGGGAGGGCGACAGGGTGCGGGCCGCGGCGGGGCGCAGGCTCGGCTGGATCAGGCGGATCGACGTGATCGAGGGCTCGCGCCTGCGGGACGCCGCCACCTACGACGACACCGGCGAACATCTGGTGGACGCGCCGGAGAACCTCGGCGAGGTGCGCGTCCTGCCCGACCGCCCGCCGCCCACGTGGGACGGCCCGGCGGACGACCGTCGCCGCCCTGAGTAGGGTCGTCGGGTGCACTCAGCCCACGACCTGTTGATCGCCCTGGCCGGGAGGTACTCGTTCGGCGACGTCGGCGCGCTCGCGCCGGCCGTGCTCGGGGAGGGCGGGCGGGCGGCCCTGGTGGCGTCGGTCTGCGAGTTCGGCCAGCGGCTGCTCACCCTCGACGCGGAGGACTTCCACGCCGAGATCGACGCCCAGACGGTGCCGGCCGACCTGCGCAGGCGCGCCCGCGCGTGCCACATGCCGCAGACGCCGAGGGAGCAGCCGCGCGGCGCGCTCGACTCGCTGCGGCCGGCGTACGCGCTGCTCCTCGAGGTCGTCGAGGCCCGCTGGCGGCGGCGCGAGCTCAGCTCGATGATCGCGGCCGTGCACATCTGCAGTGAGTATCTCCCGCTGCTCGCCTTCGAGCCCGCGCTCGGCCACGCGGGCGACCCGGTTCGCTGGCCGGAGGGCCTGCGCGCCCCCGGCAGCCGGTTCGGGGTCATGCCCGACCGCGAGTGCGATCACACGAGGGCGGAGCGGTCGGCGGCCGAGCGGACGCTGCGGGTGGCCGTGGAGCCGCCCTCGGGCTGGCGTGCCTACTTCGACCGGCAGCACAGCCAGGTGGCGGGGGCCCTCGCCACCTGCGCGGGCCGATGCCGCACCCCCTGCCCCGCCCTCGACTGGGTGCCGGACCTCGACGGCCTGTCCGCCCGTTGCCGGATCGCGCTGGCGTTCGCCGATACCCCGCTCGTACGGCTGCGCCACGCCGCCCCGGTCGGCCACGGCTTCGGCGTGCCGTCGCCGGAGGAGGTGCTGGAGGCGTGGGAGCGCAGCCGCGCCGCGCTGGCCAAGCACGAGGCGGCCGCCGCGGTCACCGCCGACGACGGCTTCCCGCTGCCGGGACTTCCCGCCCTGTTCTCCGCCGTCGCGGCGGCGCCGGTGCGGCCGGCCACGCTGCTCGCCGACGTCTCGGCGTACGTCGTCGACCTGCTGCGGGGTTAGCCGTCCGTCACCAGACCGGCGGCCTGCGGTCCCCCCAGAAGCCGCCGACCGACGCCTCCACCTGGGACGACAGCGAGATGAGCGTCCCCTCGTCGCCGTACCTGCCCGCCAGCATGACGCCGATGGGGAGGCCGTCGGGCGTCCAGTAGAGCGGGAGGTTCACCGCGGGCTGGCCGCTCACGTTGTAGATGGCCGCGAAGGGCGCGAAGCGCATCATCCGCTCGAACGTCTCCTCGGGCGACTCGACGTCCTCGAACCAGCCCACGGGCACGGGCGGCTGGGTGACGGTCGGCGAGAGCACCGCGTCGTAGGCGTCGGTCACGAGCAGCGCGAACCGGGTGGCGAGCTGGAGCGTCGACTGCGCCTGGAGGAACTCGGGGGCCGAGATCGCGTGGCCGCGCTCGCGCAGCCACGCGGTGAGCGGGCGCAGCTTCGGCTCCAGTTCCTCCGCCACGGGGTGCATGCAGGAGAAGCTGAACCACATCTTGACGAACTCGGGCACCACGTCCGGGCCGAACGGCGGCGCGATCTCCTCCACCTCGTGGCCGAGCGACTCCAGCACCGCCGAGGCGCTCTCGTACGCCGCCAGCACGTCGGGATGGACCTCCGCGCCGGGCACGGCGGGCGTGGCGAACCTGGCGATCCGCAGGCGGCCCGGGTCCCGCCCGGCGTAGGCCGAGAACGACCCGAGCGCCGGCGCCGGGGCGTGGTAGAGGTCGCCGGGATTGTTGTGGGCCATGACGTCCAGCAGCGCCGCGGCGTCGGCGACGTTCCTGGCCAGCGGCCCGTTGGTCGACAGCCCCGCGAGGTCGGGCATGATCGGGGCCGCGGAGATGCGGCCGCGGCTGGGCTTGATGCCGTACAGGCCGCAGACGGAGGCGGGGATGCGGATCGAGCCCGCGCCGTCGCTGCCCTGCGCGGCGGGCGCGAGACCGGCCGCGACGGCGGCCCCCGCTCCCCCGCTCGATCCCCCGGCCGACCGCGTGGTGTCCCACGGTGTGCGGGTGGGCTCGTGCAGGTAGGTCTCCGTGTAGCAGGGCATCCCGAACTCGGGGGTGCTGGTCTTGCCCAGCATGATCGTGCCGGCGTCCCGGAGGCGCTCGACCATGCTGTCGTCCGCGGGCGCGACGAACCCCTCGTACGTGGCCGAGCCGAAGTAGACCGGCACGTCCTTGACGAAGTTGAGGTCCTTGATCGGGATCGGCACGCCCAGCAGCGGGGGCAGGTCCTCCGCGTCGCCGGCGGCGAGCCGGGCCTCCTGCTCGCGGGCCTGGGCCAGGGCCCGTTCGGCGGTCACCGTGACGAACGCCCCCAGGCCGGGGTTGAGCCGCTCGATGCGCTCCAGGTAGTGCTCGGTGATCTGGACAGGAGAAAGTTCACCCGTACGTACGGCTGCCGCCTGCTCAAGGGCGGTAAGATCGTGAATGTGCGCCACGCTACCGAACGGTAGGCCTCCTGGCCGCGGATATCTAGAGAAGATACCCGCACTTCCGCGCAACGAATCGGCTCAAGCAGGCCACAAAAGTATGAACCATCCAACACTAGGCAAGCCGCTGACGGCTCAACTACCGTGAGTGATGTGGATACCGGTCTAGCGCCAGAAGACGGTCACGATACGTCACCTATATGGGTGGGTGACCAAACGTCAGAGCAGGCGGAACGCCCTTCGGCGCCACCTGAGGCGCCGGCGTCTCCCACGTACGCTCCGGTCGAGCGCACGTCGCTGAGCAGCCTGTGGCAGGACACGCGATATCGCCACCTGCGCCGCCGGGCCGTGATCGCGGTCGCGGCGGGTGTGGTGTTCGGCGTGCTCTTCGGCAGCTGGCGGCTCGGGCTCACCGCGGCCATCCTCGCGTGCGTCGCCGACGCCGTCTACCGGGCGAGGACGGTCTCCTCCATCCCCGCGTGGCGGCGCGCCTCCGCGGCGGAGCGTCAGACGGAGGCCCAGCTCAAGAAGCTGGAGCGCAACGGGTACAAGACGCTGCACGCCAGGGCCATCCCCGGCAGCGAGGCGCAGATCGACCACCTGGTGGTCGGGCCCACCGGCGTGTACGCGGTGGACTCGGAGAAGTGGGACAAGCGGCTGCCCGTACGGGTCCAGTCGCACCGCAAGCTCTTCCACGGCCCGTTCAACCAGAAGCCGCGGCTCGACGAGGCCCGGTGGGAGGCGGCGCAGGCCAGCGACCTGATCAGCAAGGCGCTGGGCCGGGAGATCACCGTGGTGCCGTCCCTGGCCATCTACGGGCCGCCGATCCCGTGGCGCATCCTCAACATCCGCGAGGTGGACGTCTTCTCCGGCGGGCTGGTGCGCAAGTGGATCACCAAGCGGGAGAGGTCGCTCACCACCGCGGAGATCGACGCGATCTACCGGGCCGCCGAACGCGTGCTGCCCGCGCGGTATCCCGAGTAGACACACGTATCCCGAGTGGACACGTCCCGAGTCGTGGACAGCGGGTCTCGGCAGCCGGGCGCTGGCCGTACCATTTGAAGACTCAGTAGTCTCCGGATGGGGGTCCCTCGATGCCCGCTCTCAGGTCCCGCACTGTCACTCACGGCAGGAACATGGCCGGCGCCCGCGCGCTGCTCAGGGCCACGGGCGTAGCGGGCAGCGACCTCGGCAAGCCGATCGTCGCGGTGGCCAACAGCTTCACCCAGTTCGTGCCCGGCCACGTACACCTGCGCGAGGTCGCCGACGTGGTGGCCGGCGCGGTCCGCGAGGCGGGGGCCATCCCGCGCGAGTTCAACACGATCGCCGTGGACGACGGCATCGCGATGGGCCACGGCGGCATGCTCTACTCGCTGCCGTCCCGCGAACTGATCGCCGACGCGGTCGAGTACATGGTCAACGCCCACTGCGCCGACGCGCTGGTCTGCGTCTCCAACTGCGACAAGATCACGCCCGGGATGCTGCTCGCCGCCTTCCGGCTCAACATTCCCACGATCTTCGTGTCCGGCGGCCCGATGGAGGCCGGAAAGGTCCCCGGCCGCAAGCTCGACCTGATCGACCCGATGATCGCCTCCGCCGACGCGAGCGTGTCGGACGCCGAGCTCCTGGAGATGGAGGAGAACGCCTGCCCGACCTGCGGGTCCTGCAGCGGCATGTTCACCGCCAACTCCATGAACTGCCTCGCCGAGGCGATCGGCCTGGCCCTGCCCGGCAACGGCACCACGCTGGCCACCCACAAGGCCCGCAAGACCCTGTTCGAGAACGCGGGACGGCAGATCGTCGACCTCGCCCGGCGCTACTACGAGGGGGACGACGAGTCGGTCCTGCCGAGGAGCATCGCCACCCGCGAGGCGTTCGAGAACGCGATGGCGCTCGACGTCGCCATGGGCGGCTCGACCAACACGATCCTCCACATCCTGGCCGCCGCCCGCGAGGCGGGCGTCGACTTCGGGCTCAAGGAGATCAACGAGCTGTCGCTGCGGGTGCCGTGCCTGTGCAAGGTCGCCCCCGCGACGATGAAGTACCACGTCGAGGACGTGCACCGGGCGGGCGGCATTCCCGGAATCCTCGGCGAGCTGGACCGGGCCGGCCTGCTCCACCGCGACCTGCCGACCGTCCACTCCGCCTCCATCGCGGAGTACATCGCCAAGTGGGACCCCAAGTCCCCCGAGGTCACCGACGAGGCCGTGGAACTGTGGCACGCGGCGCCCGGCAACGTGCGCACGGTGAAGGCGTACTCGCAGGACGCCCGCTGGGAGTCGCTCGACCTCGACCGCGCCGAGGGGTGCATCCGCGACCTCGACCACGCGTACACCAAGGACGGCGGCCTCGCCGTGCTGTACGGGAACATCGCGCAGGACGGCTGCGTGGTCAAGACGGCCGGCGTGGACGAGTCGATCTGGCGCTTCTCGGGCCCGGCGGTCGTGTTCGAGTCGCAGGAGGAGGCCTCCGAGGGCATCCTCGGCGGCAGGGTCAAGGCCGGCGACGTGGTCGTCATCCGCTACGAGGGCCCCAAGGGCGGCCCGGGCATGCAGGAGATGCTCTACCCGACGAGCTTCCTCAAGGGCAAGGGCCTGGGCAAGGCGTGCGCGCTGATCACCGACGGCCGCTTCTCGGGCGGCACGTCGGGCCTGTCCATCGGCCACGCCTCCCCCGAGGCCGCCGAGGGCGGCACGATGGCCCTGATCGAGGACGGCGACATCATCGAGATCGACATCCCGGGCCGCTCGATCGAGCTCAAGGTGGCCGAGGACGTGCTGGCCGCCCGCCGCGAGCGGCTGCTGGCCGACCTCGGCGGCTACCGGCCGCGTGACCGGCAGCGCCCGGTGTCTGCCGCCCTGCAGGCGTACGCCGCGCTGACCACCTCGGCCTCGACCGGCGCATCCCGCGATTTGTCCCAGCTCTCCCGATAGGTCGTGTGGGGCCGCCTCGCCGGAGGCGGCCCCGCGTGTTCATACCGGTCAGCTGTAGGAAACCGACTGCACGCTGCAGTTCGTCATCCACGGACCGGGATAGACCGGGGCCGTCGTGCAGCCCCAGGTGGCGGTCACGGTGGTGGTTCCCGCGGGAATGCTGACGCCGCCCGTGGAGCCGGTGAGGTCGTACGTATGGCCCTCGCTGCACCTGGCGGAGACGCTGACGGACGTCGTCCCACTGGGCAGCGTCTGTGCGAACTGCCACGAGTGCGTGGCCGGGACCGCGACCATGCTGCTGTAGGGCACCGCCCCACCTCCGCCGTACGGTGAGGCGCCGACGGCCGGGGCGATGGGATACCAGTCCCTGGTGTCTCCGAAACTGTTGTAGTTGAGGCAGTCCACCGTGGCCTGCAGGGTGACGGTGCCGGCCATGGCAGGGCTGGGCGCGAGCGCCACGCTCAGCACACCGGTCGTGACGAGCGCCGCACCGAGCGCGAGCATCCTCCGGGCTGGAGTCACAGCGAACATTGGTGTCCCTTCTCCCGCATTTGAAATCATCCACAGCGAATGCACCACCTCCCTCAGGTACGGTCAATCACCCGCGTTTTCGGCAGGCCGGAACGTCGCGCCGGCTGAAAGGGCGCTCCGCCCAGGGCCCGAAACGCGGTGCCGGATGATTCCCCAGCCGAAATCCGATACGCAGCGGCGATCGCGGGAATTCGACGAGCGATTCGGCGAAATGTTTCGAATACCCGGCTCGCCGTGCTTTCCGGGCGGAGCCCGGCCGGTGAAAGTTTCAGCGCGTCATCCGCCCGCGGCGCTCGCGAGGCCGTCCGGTGCCGCCCCGATCTCGCGGCGCATGGCGTCGCCGCCGGCGTGGCCCGCGTCGTCCACCACGACCGGGCACACGTCCGGCCAGGCCTCGGGCGAGCCGCCAGGCGGTCTCCGATGGTCCTTCAAATCGAGGCGGCCGTGGAGAAGCTACAGTGGCAGGCATGGGTGGAAAGCGCGGTTTTCCACGCCGGAGGTCAAGCGTCCCGGACAGGAAACGATAACCGGCAGGACAGGCCAACCTATCGCTCTTCCCGAGCACGCGTTCGGAAAAATGTCAGTCCTCGTCGTTATTGTCGAGGTATGGCCAACGTCATTCGGCACTCGCTGACCGCCGAGGAACTCGCCGCCCTCGCCCTGTCGCTCGCTCACCTCGGTGCCGGCCCGCAGTCGGTCACCGCCCGGCGCGGTCTGCGCCACGCTTTCGAGCACCTCGATCTGGACGACGACGTCATCGCCACGACCCTGACCACCCTGACCACCCCGCTGCCCACCGACGTCGCCCGGCGGGCGCGTGCGGTGGCCAACGCGATCACCGCGCGCCTGGTGATCCGCATCCAGTATCACGACGCCGCGGGCCGGATGACGGTCCGCGACGTCGAGCCGGTGACCTGCCTGGTCCACGGCGAGTTCTGGTACCTGGTGGGCTGGTGCCGCATGCGCCGGTCGATCAGGGCCTTCCGCTTCGACCGCATCCTGGCGGTCGAGCCGACCGACCTGCCGGCCCGCGCCCACCTGCCGCAGCGCTACCTGCCGTTCCAACGGCGCTCGCGGGCCAGTCGCCCCTCCGCGGCCTGACGCCGCGGCCCGCGGGCGTGGCGCCCACGCCCGCGGGCCGCAAGACCGCCGGACACGGCTCGGACAGATCAGCCGCCGCAGCAGCCACCGCCGCAGCAACCGCCGCCCCCGCCACCCGAGGGACGGGCGGCGGGAGCCCCGGACGCCCTGCCCGTGACGGCCACGGTGGACAGCAGCTTCACGGTGTCGTCGTGGCCGGAGGGGCACACCGCCCGGTCGCCGGCCTCCGCCATGGGACGGTTGAGCTCGAACGTCGATCCGCACGCGCGGCAACGGTAGTCATAGCGAGGCATGCGTCCAGATTACGGCCCCGCGCGGCGACCGCGAGCGCCCCGGGAACCACCTCAGGTGAAGTGGATGGTGGCGTAGTCGGCGATGGGCCGGTAGCCGAGCCGCTGGTAGACCGAGTTCGAGGTGGGGTTGCCGAGATCGGTGAACAGCAGCACCTCGGTGGCGCCGTCGTCGAGCGCCTTCCTGCTGGCCGCGTGGCTGACGGCGCTGCCGTACCCGCGCCCGCGCAGATCGGGCGGGGTGTAGACGGGCCCGATTCGCGACATGCCGGCGATCGGCGCGGAGACCCCGGCGATGGACACGGGCCGGTCGTCGTCCTCCCACCAGATCAGTTCCTCGCGATTGATGCGCGCGGCGACGACCGGAGTGGGATCGGCCGTGCGCTCGACGTGTGCCTCGTGCTGGAACTCCTGGAAGAAGCGCACGGCCGTCGGCAGGTCGTCGGGGCCTGCGACGCGGGGCTTCCCCGGCGCGGAGGGAGCCCGCAGCGCACCGAGGCGGTAGAGCCGCTCGGCCCGGCGGCGCGTCTCCGGCCGCCACCAGGCGCGTGCGAACGCCTCGGCGACGGTCACAGGACCGCCGACCGCGGGCACGTCGTGGTCCATCTCGATCAGGTCGCGCGCCAGCAGGGGAAGCGCCGCGAGCGGGACGTCGCCCAGCGCGAGCGGGTAGGGCGGTGTCTGGCAGGCCGCCCCCGCCACCGTTTCGCCGTCCTCCAGCCAGGCCAGCAGGGGATCGGCCGTGAACTGGCCGCCGCGGATCCCGCGCAGCACGGTCAGCATGACCGTGTTGCGGACGGGATCGCGCAGCAGCCAGGACTCGGCCGCCGCGGCGTACTCCTCCACGTCGGCGGTGATCGTCCACCTCATGACGTCATCCGTCAGGCCGCCGTCTCCGACAGGTAGGGCGCCCACTGCGGATCGCCGTCGAGTTGCGCGCCGATGAGCCGCCAGTGCGCGCCGTGCGGCACCACGGGGGCCACGCTCAGCGCCCACCCGATCTCCTCCAGCAGCCTGTCGGCCTTGCGGTGGTTGCACGGCATGCACGAGGCGACGCAGTTCTCCCAGGTGTGGGGGCCTCCCCGGGACCGCGGGATGACGTGGTCGATGGTCTCGGCCCGCTGGCCGCAGTAGGCGCAGCGGAAGTTGTCCCGGCGCATCAGCGCCGCCCGGGTGAGCGGGATGCGCGTCCGGTAGGGAATGCGGACGTAACGCCGCAGCCGGATCACCGACGGGACGTCGAGCGTGCGGGTGGCCGAGCGCAGGACCGCGCCCCGGCCGTCGCGGTGGACGACGTCCGCCTTCTCTCTCAGCACCAGGATGACGGCCCGGTGCAGGGAAAGCGTGGTCAGCGGTTCGTATGTGGCGTTGAGTAGCAGGACTTGGCGCATCAGCCGGCCTCCACAGCGGTCTCGGCTGTGCGCCTGGGTTGTGGCCCCGTCGGTTGGGACCCGGGTGCTTCCGTCACAGGGACCTCCGCCGGACGGCCCAGCGGATCGTCACCACGGCACCGCCCTTCACCAAAGTGTGGCCTTTTCGGCGGCCCCTTCGCCACCCCATAAAGAGGGTCCGTGAGGTGAACGACTGGAACGCCTGCTGCTTCTATGCCCAGCTGTTCACCCCTTTATTCCCGTCTTGGCCGGGTACGGACGATGTACCGTCGCAGTCGCCCGGCTGATTTAAAGTGCCAGCATGAGCCGAGTGCCGTACCCGCCAGCCCGCCGTGACGACATCGTCGACGATCTCCACGGAACGCCCGTCCCCGACCCGTACAGGTGGCTGGAGGATCCGGACGATCCGGCGACGAAGGAGTGGCTGGACGCGCAGGAAACCCTGTTCCGGTCCGCCGAACTCGAAGGGCGCGACCACTTCCGCGAGCGCATCGCCGAACTGCTGCGGTCCGGGTCGGTGGGGACACCGTCCTGGCGCGGCGAACGCCGCTTCTTCACCCGCCGGGCGCCCGACCAGGAGCACCCGGTCCTGTACGTCGCGGACGAAGACGGCGAGCGCGTGCTGCTCGATCCCACCGCCCTCGACCCCTCGGGCCTGACCACGCTCGACTCCTACCAGCCGGACAAGGAGGGCAACCGGCTGGCGTACCAGATCTCGATCGGCGGCGACGAGGAGTCGCGCCTGTACGTCGTCGACGTGACGACCGGAGAGATCGTCGAGGGTCCGATCGACCGCTGCCGCTACTCCCCCGTGGCCTGGCTGCCCGGCGGCGAGGCGTTCTACTACGTGCGGAGGCTGGCGCCCTCGCTGGTCCCGGCCGGCGAGGAGCAGTACCACCGCCGTGTCTACCTGCACCGCGTCGGCACCTCCACCGACGACGACGTGCTGATCTTCGGTGACGGGCTGGAGAAGACCAACTACTACGGAGTGTCGGTCTCGCTCGACGGCAGATGGCTGTCGGTCTCCGCCTCGCGGGGGACCGCGCCGCGCAACGACCTGTGGGTGGCCGACCTGGTCGCCTCGTCGCCGCAGGCGCCGGAGCTGGTCACCGTACAGCAGGACGTGGACGCCCAGACCGGGCTCCACTTCGGCCGCGACGGGCGGCTCTACGTCTTCACCGACCTCGACGCCTCGCGCGGGCGGGTCTGCGTCACCTCTCCGGAGACGCCCGGCCCCGAGCACTGGCGCGACCTGATCCCTGAGGACGCCGAGGCGGTGCTGTCCGACTTCGCGATCCTCGACGGCATGGCCGAGCCGGTCCTGCTCGTCGGCTGGACCCGGCACGCGATCGGCGAGATCTCCGTCCACGCCCTGGAGACCGGCGAGCGGATCGGCGAGGTCCCGCTGCCGGGGCTCGGCTCGATCGGGGGAATCTTCGAGCGTCCGGAGGGCGGGCACGAGGCCTGGTTCAGCTACACCGACGGCATCACTCCGACCGCGGTGTACCACTACGACGCGCTGACCCGCGAGACCTCGCTCTGGGAGGCGCCTCCCGGGGCGGTGGAGGTGCCCGAGGCGACGACCGAGCAGGTGGTCTACCGGTCCAAGGACGGCACCGAGGTGCACATGCTGGTCACCTCACGCCCCGGATCCGGGCCCCGTCCCACCATCCTGTACGGCTACGGCGGCTTCGGTGTCCCGATGAACCCCGGGTTCTCCGCCACGACGCTGGCGTGGGTCGAGGCGGGCGGCGTCTACGCGGTCGCCCAGCTTCGCGGCGGCGGCGAGGAGGGCGAGCAGTGGCACCGGGCCGGCATGCTCGGCAACAAGCAGAACGTCTTCGACGACCTGCACGCCGCGGCCGAGCACCTCATCGCCACCGGTGTCACAAGCCCGGACCGGCTCGCCATCTCCGGGGGCTCCAACGGCGGCCTGCTCGTCGGCGCGGGGCTCACCCAGCGCCCCGACCTGTACGCGGCCGTCGTCTGCATGGCCCCGCTGCTCGACATGATCCGGTATGAGAAGTTCGGCCTCGGGGCGACCTGGAACGTCGAGTACGGCTCGGCCGACGTGCCGGAGGAGTTCGCCTGGCTGTGGGGCTACTCGCCGTACCACCACGTGCGCGAGGGGGTGTCGTATCCGGCCACGCTGTTCGCGGTGTTCGCCTCCGACACCCGCGTCCACCCGCTGCACGCGTGGAAGATGGCGGCGGCCCTGCAGCACGCCCAGGCGGGCGACCGGCCGATCCTGCTGCGCAACGAGACCGAGGTGGGGCACGGCGCCCGGGCCGTGAGCCGATCGGTCGAGCTCTCGGCCGACCAGCTCGCGTTCCTGGCCCGGCACACCGGCCTGAAGGTCGGCTGAGGCGCGGGGGTCAGCGCGGGAAGATGATGGTCTTGTGGCCGTCCAGCAGCACGCGGTGCTCCGCGTGCCAGCGGACGGCCCGGGCCAGCGCCTGGCACTCGAGATCGCGGCCGATCGCGGCGAGGTCCTCGGGCGAGTGGGTGTGGTTCACCCGTGCGACCTCCTGCTCGATGATCGGCCCCTCGTCGAGGTCGGGCGTCACGTAGTGCGCCGTGGCGCCGATCAGCTTCACGCCCCGGGAGTACGCCTGGTGGTATGGCTTGGCGCCCTTGAACGACGGCAGGAACGAGTGGTGGATGTTGATCATGCGCCCGGCGAGCTTGGCGCACATCTCCTGTGAGAGCACCTGCATGTAGCGGGCGAGCACGACCAGATCGGCCTGGTAGTGGTCGACCAGCGTGAGGATCTCCGCCTCCTGCCGCGGCTTGGTGTCCGCGGTGACCGGCAGGTGGTGGTAGTCGACGCCGTACGACTGGGTGAGGGGACGCAGGTCGGGGTGGTTGGACGCGACACCCACGATCTCGATGGGCAGCAGGCCCGAGCGCACCCGGTAGAGCAGGTCGTTGAGGCAGTGGTCGAACCGGCTGACGAGCACCAGCGCCCGCGTCCGCACCGCGAGGTCGAAGAGCTGGAACTCCATGGCGAACTCCGACGCGAGCGAGGCGAACGCCGCTCGCAACTCGTCGACGGCGCTCCCGCTGGAGAACTGCACGCGCATGAAGAACCGTTCCTCGACGGGGTCGCCGAACTGCTGGCTCTCGATGATGTTGCAGCCCTTCCCGGCCAGCAGCCCGGAGACGGCCGCGACCACTCCTGGCCGGTCCGGGCAGGACAGGGTCAGCACAAATTCAGCGCTCATGCTCAGATCCTCGACGGGTGACGGTGTCGGCTTCAAGGGTAGGGCCAGCCGATCGGAGGGTGCGGGCAGGTGGAGGCGGGACGGCGGACGACCGGCCGGCCGCCCGCCGTGCGCGTCCCCCGCGTCAGCCCTCCTTGTCGTGCCGCTCCAGCGCCGCGCGCACGTCGGGGTCGCCGGGAGCCAACGCCAGTGCCCGGCGCAGGTCGAGCAGCGCCTCGCGGCCCCGGCCGAGCGCGTCGAGCGCGGTCGCCCGGTTGAAGTACAGGGCCGCGTCCTCGCCCAGCTCGATCGCCCGGGTCAGGTCGTCGACGGCGCCCCGCGCGTCGCCGGTCTCGAACCGCAGGGTCGCGCGGTTCGCCCAGGCCGAGGCCAGGCGGGCGTCGGCGGCCAGCGCCGCGTCGAAGGCCAGGGCGGCCTCCGCGTAGCGGCCGGCCTCGGTCTCCAGCTGACCGAGCACGCCGTGCAGGTGCGCGTTGCCGGGATCGAGGGCGAGCCCCGCCTCGACGTCGCGCCTGGCGGCCTCGTGTTCGCCGAGCATCTCCAGCACACCGGCCCGGTTGACGTACGCGTCGAGGTAGCCGGGGTCGAGGTCGAGCACGTGGTCGAGGTCGGCCCGGGCGCCGTCCAGATCCCCGGCGGCCAGGCGCATCTCCGCCCGGTTGTAGTACGCCTCGGGCAGCGGCGGGCTCACCCGCATCGCCGTCTCGTAGTCGGCCAGCGCCTCGTCCGTACGTCCCATCTCGAACAGCAGGTTGCCCCGGTCGAGATAGTGGTCGGGGAAGCCCGGGTCGATCGCGACGGCGCGGTCGAAGTCGGCCAGCGCCTCCTCCCTGCGGCCCAGGCGCGCGAGAAGCTGCGCGCGGTTGGCGAACAGCACCATCCGGTGCACGGGGTGGTCGTCCGGCGCGAGGTCCCGATCGGCCAGGTCGATGGCCGACCGCACCAGGCCGAGCGCCTCGTCGACCCGCCCCTCCCGCAGTTCGATCAGCGCGCGGCCGTTCTGGTCGAACCCGAGTTTGAACGCTCGCGTCCTCCGGTCGGGCAGCAGCATGGAGATCGCTATCGCCTCGTTGATCCAGGCCCTGGCTCTGGTCAGGTCGCGCCGCGCCGGATCGCGGTCGCGCGCGTCGAGCATCGCCGTGCCGTACGCGGCGGCGGCGTGCACGGCCGGATCGACGCTGACCCTCCGGGCCTGGTCGTACAGCTCCTGCGCGTGCGCCCGCCGGCCCAGCCCCGCCAGGGCGGTCGCGGTGCGGTGGGTGAAGCGCCACCACAGGTCGGAGCCCGGCTCCACCAGCCGCAGGCCGCGCGAGCCCAGCTCCACGACCGCGTGCAGGAAACCCTCGGTGACGCAGTGGTCCACCGCCGCCCACAGGGCCCGCGCCGCCGCGGCCAGGTCGCCGCCGTGCTCCAGGTGGTACGGCACCGCGCCCAGCGCGTGCTCCGACGCCGCGGCGTCGGCCCTCAGCTCGGCGACGCGCCGGTCGTGCCGGCGCGCCCGTTCCTCCGACGGCAGCGACAGGTAGGCCCGGTAGGCCCGGGGGTCGTCGGAGGTGCAGTCCGAGACGACGTAGTCGTCGGGCGGACCACCCTGGACCGGGGCCTCCACCAGCCGCGTGCCCTCCCATTGGGGCTCCGCGGAGGCCAGGGCCAGCGTCAGACCCGGCACCCGGCGCGCCAGGACGCGCAGCAGTTCACGGTCGGCCGGATCCGCCTCGTGCAGGTTGTCCACCAGCAGAGTCCGCGGCTCTTCGAGGCAGTCGCGGACGAACTCGGCGATCCCGTTGGCGATCCGCAGCGTGCGGCGCGGCGCGGGCACCAGGATCCGCTCGTCCTCCGTCAGGCGGGCCTCGATGGTCTGCCGCCGCGGCGGCACCACAGAACGCAGGCTGGGAGCGGCGGCGCGGATCTCGATGTCGTGTTCCGCCACCAGGTCCGGGGAACGCTCCAAGGCGACCGGGACGAGGGCGCGCAGGATCGCGCCACCGACCGTGTACGGACCGCGCAGCCGGCGGTGCCCGTTGACGACGGGCGCCACTGGAGGCGGCACCTCCAGGGCAAGCGCGCGGAGGGCCGCCACGCGGTCCCGGGAGAGGTCTCCCCGGACCCAGATGTGGCTCGGGTGATCCCTCACCCCTTGTGGATGACGCTCGAGGTACCGCTGAGCTTGGTCGTCCCCGGCTTACGGATAATGATCTTCTTCATCTCGCCTCTTTCCCCACTCTTGCGGACAAGGCACAAGTATTCGCAGGGATCAGCTATCCGCCAAGGGATGGAAGCATTATCTATCGAGAGAAAAGCGGAGAGACTACGGCATTTAGCTGCTTCTCGATATAAATCACCACGTTGTCGCCGCGCACCTCGCGCCGGAGCTCCCGCCACCCGGATTTGCGGTAGAGCTCCAGCGCGGCGGCCTGACGCAGGGTGGTGTCACCGCGCAACGTCCTGTAGCCGAGCCGGCGCGCCCGATCCTCGAGCTCCTGCGTGATCTGCGCGCCGTAGCCGCGCCGCTGGTGATCGGGGTGGACCCGGAGCCGGCACATCTCCGCCGTGTCGGCGTCGATGCGCCGTAGGCCGCCCATCGCGACGAGCCCCGCCCCGGACACCTCGCCCACCAGGAAGTCACCCCCGGCGGCCAGGTAGACCTCGGTGATCCGGGGGAAGTCGTCGTCGTAGTAGACGCCGTCACCCGGCACGACGCCCACCTGGGCCAGGCCGATCTGATGGAGGGACCACACCGCGTCGAGGTCGGACCAGCGGTACCGCCGGATCCTCAGCGGCACGGTCCCGCTGTCCCCGCCTCTCACGGGATCTCCCGGCTCGAGATCTCCCGCCAGCGCGTCTCCTGCCACACGTCCTCCTTGGTACCCACGTCACCCGGCGTCCCGGAGCAGCTCCGGCGGGATCGTGACGCGGCTCTGCTTGATCACCTCACAGAAGGCCTGGAGCCGGGGCGAGTCGCCGTGCTTGGCCCTGACCTCCTTCACCAGGTCGTACGCCGGTTTGAGCAGCAGGTCGGTCCGGTAGTCCTTGTCGACCAACTCGATGGCCTCCTGGCCCAGCTTGAGCGCTGCCTCGACGTCGCCGTCGATGAGCCGGCACATCGCCCGGTCGAACCGGATCAGGGTCTGGTCGAGCAGGTCCTCGTCCGTGTACTTCTCGAGCGCCTGCTGCAGGATCACGTCGGCCTCCACCGTCTGCCCCAGCTTCACCAGGACGTCGCCCTGGTAGAAGTAGAGCTGCCGCTCGGTGTAGCCGAACGCCGGGTCCTCCCGGTCGCTGTCGTTCATCTGCTGGAAGGCGGCCCTGGCGCGGTGCAGCGCCCGCTTGGCCTGCTCGACCACCTCGTGCCGCGAGCCGTTGACACCGGCGATCTTCGCCAGCGCCCTCGCCTCGACGACGGGCGCCATGGTCCGCGCGGCACAGGGGGTGTGGCCGGCCAGGTCGCGGCTCTTCTTCGCCAGGGTGAGCGCCTCACGCGGGTCGCCGTAGTAGAGCGGGACCAGCGCCTCGCGGGCGGTGACCCAGGCACGCAGGGCCCGGTCGCCGGTCTCGTCCGCCGCCATGCGGCCCGTGCGGAAGAACGAGCGCGCCATCCGCTGGTCCCCGAGGTCGATCATGATCATCCCCGAGAGCCCGGCGAGCTGGGCGGCCATCCGGCACAACCGCTCCTGCACGTCGATGGGCTGTCGTCGGTCCAGGGCCTTGCGTACAGCGGCGAACTCCAGCATGACGTCGCAGAGCAGCCGTACGGGCGGGGTGTTCATGTACTGCCGCCCGAAGCCGAACGTGGCCTGCTCCCACTGGTCGAGCATCGCCGGCGAAACGGTGGCGGTGACCATCGTCTCGTCCATCCGCCGGCGGAGGTTCTCCACCGCGCCGAGCACCTCTTCGTTGAGCTCCTTGAGCCCAACCGCCCCGACGGTGCCGCCGGCGAGGAGCCTCAACAGCGTCCTCCGTAGCACGTTCTCGTCCTCCTCGCCCCCGTCCACCGGATGGGTGCCGCCGCCCGATGAGGCCGGCGCGCCCCACGGAGCGGGTGAAGTGATAGGTCTGTCCTGTTCTGGGTCACCGCCACCTGCTTCGGCCAGGTGTCCGTGGCCGCAGATGCACGGGCTTTCGAACCCGAGGGCCAGGGGTTCCACCCGGTAGACCGAGCACAGGTAGTGGAGATACTCCGGGCCGGGCCGCTTCATGCCCGACTCGTACGCGGACAGTAGCGTCTCGCCGATGCCGGGGATGGCTTTTCCGTCTCTCTCGAAGAGCGCGCGCACCTGCTCGATCACATCGGCGAGCGCCACCCCGTGCGAGAGGCGATGTGCCTTGATCCGAGTCGTGCCGAACTGCGGTCCGCAGTCGTTGTGGATCTCCTCGGCGATCTCGGCCAGGCTGCGCCCGGCGGCCAGGCCCCGCGCCCGGATCCGGCGCGCGATTTCCGTCTCCCTGTGTTGCCTGCCGGACATTCCGGCCCCTCTCTCGTGGCCGGCCGCACTCGCAGCCCGTGGTCTCGAGCGGTCCTCACGTCGTGACGGAGAGTGACTTACTCGTCGCGCTCCGACCACACCATAATGATGGACCATAGTTGGCGCGGCCAAGCCCCCAACATGAACGTGCCGACTAAGGATCGTCTCCCGATAGGGGTTTTCTTTCAACCGACATGGGTTTTCCTCCACCGCGGCCGCTTCTCGCCCTCGTTGACCCGAGCACTTCCGTGAGCCATCTTGGGCGCACCAGAGTGAACAGACGGGAACGCAAAGTACGCATTCCGCCCGCGAACGGAAATGAAGGAGGACCTACGGTGGGGGAGGACGATTTCCGGCGCCTGGAACATTTGGTGACCGAACTCGACGCGCGGGGCCTACTCGCGAGAGTCGTGCGCACCCCGTCGGGCCGCGCCTACGTACGCGTGATCAACCCCGACGCCACGAGCCTCACGGAGAACGTCGTCTGCCAGGCGGCCGACTACTGGTGGTCCTGGGGTGAGCGGATGCACCGGGCGGACGACCCCGCCGGAGCGGCCACGAAGGTGGCCCGCGTGCTTGCCGCGGTGAGCGAGTAGGGGAAGGCGGCGGCCCCAAGGTGAAGCCCACAGTGATGGCGCAGTCGCCGTGGGCCGCCGCATCCACCGCGGCCTCAGGGGGCGGGCAGGGCGCCCGGTGCGGAGCGTGGCCGTCGCGCCGCCCCGGCGCGACGGCGACGCTGCGGCGTCCCGCCCGCCCCGACCCCGTCCGTATATCGCGGCCGACCGGCTCGCCGGTCGTCATGGACCGCCGTCCGGCCCTGTCGAGCAGGTGGGGCCGGACGGTGATCGAGGGGGATCCCGCTTGGAGAACGGCGTCGGGCGCGCTTCCGGGTGCGCGCCCGCGCCCTGCCACACCGTCACTGGAGCGTGTCCGGTCCGCCCTCCGCGGCCCCGGACGGGACGTGCTTCCGTCTTCCCCGGCGATGTGACGGAGGCCGGATCAGTCGGCAGTATTGGCTACGTTCAGGAACTGCCGCTGATCCGATCCGGGGGGGATCCACCTCGTGTTACCGCTGTCACCCGCGACGCCCAGTCCAGAGCCGACCGTGCCGAATCTCGATGTGATCGGCCAGCAGGTGGCGAAGGCGTGCGACAACAACGACGGCATCTTCTGCACGGTCCTGAACAGCGCCTTCCCGGAGAAGGACTTCCCCGCCTGGGTGCAGCTCGTGGCGGGCATCGTGGACGTGCTGCTGCTGATCGTCTTGATCCTGGCCGGAGCGCTGGTCATCCGGAACGTCGTGCACCGGCTGATCACCCGGCTCACCGTGCGGGCCAGTGTCGGCGTGCTGCCGGAGCGGCTGCGCGGCAAGACCGTGCTGACCAGCACGGAGGCCGCAGCGGCGATCATGACGGAGCGCCGCAGGGCGCGCGCCGAGACGATGGGCTCGGTGCTGCGGAGCCTCGCGTCCGTCGTGATCCTGGGCACGGCGGCGCTGATGATCTTCGCGAAGCTCGGGGTCGAGCTGGCGCCGCTGCTCACGAGCGTCGGCATCATCGGTGTGGCGGTCGGCTTCGGCGCCCAGGAGCTGGTCAAGGACTTCATCGCCGGCATGTTCATGCTGCTGGAGGACCAGTACGGCGTGGGCGACGTGATCGACACCGGCGTGGCCGTCGGCACGGTTGAGGCCGTCACGCTCCGCATCACCCGCCTGCGCGACGCCGACGGCAAGGTCTGGTACGTGCGCAACGGCACGATCACCCGGATCGGCAACGAGTCGCAGGGCTGGTCGAGGGCCCTGGTGGACGTGCCGGTGCCGTACGACAGCGACGTGGCGACGGTCCGCGAGCTGCTCAACGGCCTCGCACACGACATGTGGGAGGACCCGGAGTACCGGGACACGGTCATCGTCGAGGAGCCGCAGGTCTTCGGCCTGGAGTCGGTCTCGGGCTCGTCCGTCATCTTCCGGATCAGCGCGAAGACCGTGCCGGCGCGGCATCTGGAGGTCGCCCGTGAGCTGCGCCTTCGCGTGAAGCGGGCCTTCGACGAGAAGAGCCTCACCTTCGCCGCCTGACCTTACCGATCGGTAGCTGACTTAGGCTGAAACCGTGACCAGCGAGCAGACCCTGTCCTTCTACGAGGCGATCGGCGGCGAGGAGGCCTTCGAGCGCCTCGTCCGCCGGTTCTACCAGGGCGTCGCGGAAGACCCCCTGCTGCGCCCGATGTACCCCGAAGAGGACCTCATGGGGGCGGAGGAGCGGCTGCGCCTGTTCCTCATCCAGTACTGGGGCGGCCCGAGGACCTACAGCGAGCAGCGCGGCCACCCCCGGCTGCGGATGCGGCATGTGCCGTTCGTCATCGACGAGGCGGCGCGAGATGCCTGGCTCAGGCACATGGGCGACGCCGTGCGTTCCCTCGGCCTGCCGGCCGAGCGCGAGAAGGAGCTGTGGGACTACCTCGTCTACGCCGCCCACAGCATGGTCAACGCATAAGTAACAGAAGCAGCGGGCAGCCCAAGACCCATGGAAACAACCCCCTGGTGGCGTGATGCCGTTGTCTATGAGATCTACGTCCGCAGTTTCGCCGACGCCTCCGGCGACGGTACGGGCGACCTGGCGGGAATCCGCGACCGCCTGCCGTACCTCGCCGAGCTCGGCGTCGACGCGATCTGGCTGACCCCCTTCTATCCCTCCCCCATGGCCGACGGCGGCTACGACGTGGCGGACTACCGCGACGTCGACTCGTTGTTCGGGTCGCTGGCCGACTTCGACGACCTGGTCGCCGACGCGCACGCGCACGGCCTGCGGCTGATGGTGGACATCGTGCCGAACCACAGCTCGTCGGCCCACCCCTGGTTCCAGAAGGCCCTGGCGTCCCCCAGGGGCTCCCAGGAGCGCGAGCGGTACATGTTCAGGGACGGCGGTCCCGCGGGCGGCGGAAGCGGCCACGGAGAGCCGAACAACTGGCTGTCGACCTTCGGGGGCCCGGCGTGGACCCAGGTGCCCGACGGGCAGTGGTACCTCCACCTGTTCGCGCCCGAGCAGCCCGACTTCAACTGGCGCAACCCCGAGGTGCGGGAGGAGTTCCTCGACATCCTGCGGTTCTGGCTCGATCGGGGGGTGGACGGCTTCCGTATCGACGTCGCGATGGGCCTGATCAAGGCGGAAGGGCTGCCCGACACCGATCCTGGCTTCACCTCGAGGTCGCCGATCTGGAGTCAGCCGGAGGTGCACGACATCTATCGCGACTGGCGGCGGGTGCTCGACTCCTATCCCGGCACCCGCGTCGCCATCGGCGAGGTCTGGACCGACTCGGCCGAGGACCTCGCGCTGTACGTGCGGCCCGACGAGCTGCACCAGAGCTTCAACTTCGCCTGGCTGGAGGCCCCCTGGTCGGCCACGGCCTT
Organism: Microbispora sp. KK1-11; assembly: GCF_006874435.1. Classification (NCBI taxonomy): domain Bacteria; kingdom Bacillati; phylum Actinomycetota; class Actinomycetes; order Streptosporangiales; family Streptosporangiaceae; genus Microbispora; species Microbispora sp. KK1-11. The sequence goes on from NZ_VIRJ01000002.1 coordinate 61,240, forward strand.
CAGGAAGGTCATCGACGACACCCTCAAGGCCGTCGCCTCGCCGACCTGGGTGCTGTCCAACCACGACGTCGTACGGCACGTCACCCGCTACGGCCAGGGGTCGCTCGACCCGGAGGCCGGTCTGGCCCGGGCCCGCGCGGCGCTGCTCGCCATGCTCGCCCTGCCGGGGTCGGCCTACCTGTACCAGGGTGAGGAGCTCGGGCTGCCCGAGGTCACCGACCTGCCTCCGGAGGCGCGGCAGGACCCGATCTTCGCGCGGTCGAACGGCGAGGTGCCGGGCCGCGACGGCTGCCGGGTGCCGCTGCCCTGGTCGGGCACCGAGCCGCCGTACGGCTTCGGGTCCGGCGGGTCGTGGCTGCCGCAGCCGGCGAACTGGGCGGACCTCACGGCCGAACGGCAGGCGGCCGACCCGTCCTCGACGCTGTGGTTCTACCGGCGGGTGCTGCAGACGCGGCGGGAGCTGCGCGGGACCCTGCCCGACGCGATCACCTGGCTGGAGTCGCCGGAGGAGACGCTGTTCTTCCAGCGGGGCCGGCTGCTCTGCGTGATCAACTGCGGCGAGGACGCGGTGGCGCTCCCGCCCCACGACCAGGTGCTGATCACCAGCGGCCCGCTTGACGGCACCGCCCTCCCCGCCGACACGGCGGCCTGGCTGCTCACCGGCTGACCTCGTCCCGCCTCCGGACCGGCCGCCGGCTCCGGCCCTCGCGGCCGGTCACGGGGCGAGGGCGGAGAACCGCTTGAGGTATGCGAGCTCGTCCTCGTCGAGCCTGCGGGGGCGGGCCGCCGCGGCGTCGTAGGCGACCATGACCGTGCGCGCCTCGACATAGAGCGTCTCGTCGTCGCGGATCTCGTACGCCAGGGTGAAGCGGACCCTGGAGATCTCGGTGACCCACACCTCGACGCGGACGGGCTCGGAGCGGAAGGTCAGGGGCCGCCGGTAGTCGATCTCGTGCCGGGCGACCACCAGGTCCTGCCGGCGGCCGGTGATCTCACGCGGCCGCTCCCACAGCATCGACACCCGCGCGTCCTCGAGGTAGTCGAGGAAGCGGACGTTGTTGACGTGGCCGAAGCTGTCGATGTCGGCGAAGCGCACCTTGCGCTCGAAGACGAAGCGGGTCAGCTGCTCTGGAGGATGGCGTAGTTCGGTCACCGGTCAAACCTAACGGGCCCCCGCCCCCGCCGGGTGGCGGGGGACGGGGGCCCGCGGACAGCGGAAGTGAACCCGGCTCAGTCGCGGGTGAGCTTGCGGTAGGTGACGCGGTGCGGGCGGGCGGCGTCCGCGCCCAGCCGCTCGACCTTGTTCTTCTCGTAGTCGGCGTAGTTGCCCTCGAACCAGAACCAGTTCGAGCCCTCTTCCCACGCCAGGATGTGAGTGGCGATGCGGTCGAGGAACCACCGGTCGTGCGAGGTGATCACGGCGCAGCCCGGGAAGTCGAGCAGCGCGTTCTCCAGGCTGGACAACGTCTCGGTGTCGAGGTCGTTGGTGGGCTCGTCCAGGAGCAGCACGTTGCCGCCCTGCTTGAGGGTGAGCGCGAGGTTGAGCCGGTTGCGCTCGCCGCCGGACAGGACGCCCGCGAGCTTCTGCTGGTCGGGGCCCTTGAAGCCGAACGCCGCGACGTACGCCCGCGAGGGCATCTCGACGTTGCCGACCTTGATGTGGTCGAGCCCGTCGGACACGACCTGCCAGACGTTCTTGTTCGGGTCGATGCCGGCCCTGCTCTGGTCCACGTAGGAGATCTTGACGGTCTCGCCGATCGTGACGGACCCGGTGTCCGGAGTCTCGGACCCCGTGATCATCCGGAACAGCGTGGTCTTGCCGACGCCGTTGGGGCCGATGATGCCGACGATGCCGTTGCGCGGCAGGTCGAAGGACAGCTCGTCCATCAGCAGCCGGTCGCCGAAGCCCTTGCTCAGCTTCTCGGCCCGGATGACCGTCGTGCCCAGGCGCGGGCCCGGCGGGATCTGGATCTCCTCGAAGTCGAGCTTGCGGTACTTGTCGGCTTCGGCGGCCATCTCCTCGTAGCGCTGGAGGCGGGCGCGGCTCTTGGTCTGGCGGGCGCGCGCGTTGGAGCGCACCCACTGCAGCTCCTCCTCCAGGCGCTTCTTGCGCTTGACGTCCTTCTGGCCCTCGACCTTCAGACGCGCGGCCTTGGCCTCCAGGTAGGTGGAGTAGTTGCCCTCATAGGCGTAGCACCGGCCGCGGTCGAGCTCCAGGATCCAGCCGGCCACGTTGTCGAGGAAGTAACGGTCGTGGGTGACGGCCAGGACGGTGCCGGGGTACTTCTCCAGGTGCTGCTCCAGCCACTGGACGCTCTCGGCGTCGAGGTGGTTGGTGGGCTCGTCGAGCAGCAGCAGGTCGGGCTGCTCCAGCAGCAGCTTGCACAGCGCGACCCGGCGCCGCTCACCACCGCTGAGCGTGGTCACCTCGGCGTCGGGCGGCGGGCAGCGCAGCGCGTCCATGGCCTGCTCGAGCTGGCTGTCGAGGTCCCACGCGTTGCGGTGGTCGAGCGCGTCCTGCAGGCGGCCCATCTCCGCCAGCAGCTCATCGCTGTAGTCGGTGGCCATCTGCTCGGCGATCTCGTTGAACCGGTCGAGCATCGCCTTGGTCTCGGCGACGCCCTCCTCGACGTTCCCGAGCACGGTCTTCGACTCGTTGAGCGACGGCTCCTGCAGCAGGATGCCGACCGTGAAGCCGGGCATCAGCCGGGCCTCGCCGTTGGACGGCTGCTCCAGCCCCGCCATCATCTTGAGCAGCGTCGACTTGCCCGTGCCGTTCGGGCCCAGGACACCGATCTTGGCCCCCGGCAGGAACGACAGCGTGACGTCGTCAAGGACCACCTTGTCACCGTGCGCTTTGCGCACGCGCTGCAACGTGTAGATGTACTCCGGCATACCTTCAAGCCTAGGGGATCGCACCGGCAGCGCCGTCCGCGCTGCGGGGAGGTGGGGCCACTGGGGCGGCAGGGAGACATACCCTGTCCCTGCCGAGCTCCTTGGCACGGTAGAGCGCGAGGTCGGCGGCGGCCAGCAGCTCGATCAGGTCGTCACCGTGAACGTTCATGATGGCCACCCCGGCGGAGACCGTGACCGTGATCGTCGCCTGCTCGGCGGGGACCGCCATCCGGCCCACCCGGGTGCGCAGCCGCTCGGCCACCCGCCTCGCCTCGTGCACGTCGGCGCCCGGCAGCAGCACGACGAACTCCTCGCCGCCGAACCGCCCCACCACGTCGTACTCGCGCAGCTGCGTACGGAGGGTGGCCGCCACCTGGGCGAGGACCTGGTCGCCCACCAGGTGACCGTAGGTGTCGTTGACCTTCTTGAAGTGGTCGATGTCCACCAGGACCAGCGCGAGGGCGTCCCCGGTCCGCTGGGCCCTGGCGATCTCCGTGTCCGCCTCCCGCTGCCAGGCGGCCGCGTTCAGCAGGCCCGTCTTCGGGTCAGTGCGGGCCGCGGCCTGGAGCTGGGCGTGCAGCAGACTCCGCTGGAGCAGCACGACGGGCGGCAGCATGATCAGCAGCAGCGCCAGGTTGAGGCCGCAGACGACCGCGACGAGCACGCCGAGGCAGAGCTCGACCGCGTCGAGCAGGACGCGCTCGCGGTCCCACAGGACCTCGCCCCAGCGGCCCTCCGGATCGGACGCGTGCGCCGCTACCGCGATCAGCGCGGTGTTGAGCACCGTGAACAGCACCGCGCAGGCCGCCGCGACCGCGATCGGCTCGCCCTCCCCCGCGGACAGGTGCGCGGGGACGGGGACCTGGCGATGGAAGACGGCCGAGGCGGAGGCCGCCGCGAGCCCGATCGCCGCCGCGCTGAACACGCGGCGGTACAGCACGGTCGCCCGGACCCTGAGCTGCAGCAGGATCTGCATCGGTATGGGCGCGAGCAGGGCGTAGACCGGCGGAAGCAGGAACGCCACCGGCAACCACCAGGCGGACAGCAGGTCACGGGACACACCGGCGGGCATGCCGAGGCGGCGGGTCGCCTCGATGCACACCGCACCGCACACCGTGAGCGCCCCGAACATGGCGAGGTGGTGGGCGTGGAACGCGGTCGACTTCGCCAGCACCGCGATCAGGACCGCGTCGAACGCCACGATCGCGCACACGTAGGACACGAGCGCGGGCGGCTGGGCCAGCAGCGGCCAGCGACTTCGCGAGCAGATCGCGCTTCGCGGCCTGGCCGAGGTCTGACCGGTTGCCGTCATCCCGCCCCCCAGAAGCCGAAGCCCATCTCACGATGAGTAACACAATAGTTGCGGAGTGTGCGATGCGCGACGGGAACCGCTACCTTGGCACGATGGCCATCTGCATCTGATGGGCTGAGGAGCCATCTGCGGCGGTTTGCCCGACCCGGGATTCGTCGTGCAGCTCCAGCCGAGCCCATGGTGTCGTCAGGGCGGCAGGAACAGGACGGCACCAGCAGGACGGCACGAGCACAGGACGGCTCCGCCCAACGGGTGTCACACGGTGTGTGGAAGCGGCGGCAGCGGCAGAGGCAGACCTGGCAGGCCGTCGATACTGGTCGCGATGTGCTCCTTCTTGTGGAAGTACGCGTCGAGCGACTCGTCGGTCTCGCGTTCGAACCGCGAGCCGTGCAGCGGGCGGTCCCCTTCATAGGTCATGAACGGGACGGCGTACCCGCACGTATCGCGGATCTTCTCGGCGGTCACGACGATGATCGCGCGCAGGCCGTGCCGGGCCGGGTCGATGTCCGGGAAGTAGCGCATCAGGCCGGCCCAGCGTGGATCGTCGCGGAAGACCGGCTCTCCGCGACCGTGCACCCGCACGATATTGGGAGGGCCGTCGAAGGCGCACCACATCAGGGTGATGCGGCCGTTCTCGCGTAGGTGGGCGATCGTCTCGGCGTTGCTGCCGGCGAAATCCAGGTAGGCCACGGTGAGTTCGTCGATCACGGCGAACGAGCCGGCCAGGCCCTTGGGCGAAAGGTTGACGGTGCCCTCGCCGTCCAGCGGCGCGGTCGCGGTGAAGAAGATGTGCTGCGCCTCGATGAAAGCACGCAATCTACCCTCTATCCGCTCATAGCTCTTCCCCATGACCCGATTATGACCGGGGTGATCCGGCAGGGCAGGAGCGGGGACGGTGCGGTGGGAGCGGCCCACCGCGACCTGTCGGGGGCGGCCGTACAGCGGTGTGGCCCGTAGGCGGGCTCTGCCCCTTGGCCCGCCGGCTCCCGGCGGGCCAAAGGGGCGGAAGCTCCGCGGCGGGCACCTCCAGCCGCTGCCGGACATGCGTGAGGCCCGCTCGGGGATCACGCCCGCATCCCACCGCTACCTGCCCGAATCGAGCTGCTAAGCCGCCAGCGCGGGCGGGAGCCAGGCGGCGTCGCCGCTTTCCCGCAGGCCGCGCTCCGAGTCCGGCACCCCGTCCGTCATCCCGTCCGTCGCGCTGTCCGTCGCGCTGTCCGTCGCGCCTTCCTCCGTGCCGATCTCGTCCGCGCCGCCGGTCCGCGGTGCCTCGTCGCCCTGCCAGGCTCCGCCGTAGTGGCGGGCGCCCGAGGTCGCCCGCGCTCCGGCGGCCGGCAGGGCCGCGCCGTTCGCGCCTCGATCACCGACGAGGGCGTCGAACGCCTCGTCGTCCCCGTCGACGCCCCCATTGACGCCACCATTGACGCCACCGTCGACGACGGACGCCGCACCGGGGCCGGTGCGACCGGTCAGCTCCCATTCCCGCGTCGCGTCCTCCATCGCCTGGCGCTCGTCGTCGCTCGGCGCGCCCGCGGAGTAGCCCCGGATCGGCTTCTCGAACGTGGCGATGCCCCACTTCAGGTCATGGCCCACCGAGCCGGCCTCGATCTCCGCCCAGAACCGCTGCTCGCCGTCGCGCTCGAACTGCTTGATCCGCAGCTTGCCGTACACCACGACCGGGTGGCCCTTGCGGATCGACTGCTGCACGTTGTCCGCCAGGCCGCGATAGCAGCGCACGGTGTAGTAGGTGGTGTCCCTGGTCTGCCAGGTGTTGGTCTGCTGGTCGAGGACGCGCCTGTTGACGGCCATCCGCATCGAGGTGACACGCGAGCCGTCGCGGAATCGGTACTGCCGGGGGTCGTCGGTGACGTTCCCGCTCAGCGTGACGTAGATGTCGTTCATCGAAGTGCCTCCCCGGCCCGGTCACTCGCCGGGCTCGGGGGACACACTGGCCGCGCACCCCGCCGCCTCACGGACCAGAAACCCGTTCTGTGGACGAAGCCACGCCTGTGGACAACGCTTCGGGTGGCCTGCTCGTTTGCGGGCGGGCGGCGGACCGTTCAGCGCCGGGTGGCCGCCATCGCGCCGAAATACTCGTTGTAGCGGTTCAGCTCGCGCTCGACCGGCTGGACGACCATGTCCTGCGCCAGGACACCCACGCGGCGTCTCATGTCGTGCTCCAGCCGGTCGCGTTCCTTGCCCGCCGCGAGCACCACGAAGTTCCTGCTCGCCATGGCCGAGAACAGGCCGAGCCCGAGGACGCTGATCATCATCAGCCCCACCCAGGGCAGCACGGCCACGTCGCCGAGGACCTCGGCCGGCGGGCGGCCCGCTTTGAACACGCCGTACGCCAGGATCGCGCCCGCCCACGCGAGGCTCGCGGCGAACATGACCACCAGGAGGTACTGCCAGATCTTCAGGAGCCACCACCAGACGGGCACCCGGTCGAGCGGCGGAGCCACCTCCGACAGCTCGTCCGACAGCGCCTCGGGAAGCTCGTCCACCCGCGAGCGGGCCGCCTCGCGCACGCCGTCGCGCCACACCTCCGGCATTCCGGCTGTCAGCCCGTCGGCGAGCGCCTGCACCGCGTTGTCCACCTCGGCGGGCTGAGCGGTGACCGAACTCGCGACAAGGCCGCGGATGTCGTCCTTCACGGCCCCCAGACGCAGGCTCTTGAGCGGGTCGGGCCGCAGCCGGGCCGCCCAGCGCGCGTACGGCCAGCCGACCCAGTCGGCGGACCGGACGGCGTACACGTTCTCGAGGGCCTCGCCGAGAGCGGAGACGCCGATGGCGTCGCACAGCGCGTCGACCAGCCCGGCACGTCGCGTGCCGTCCACCGTGGGCTCCACCCGCAGCAACTCCGGCACGTCCTTCACCAGGCGCAGCACCAGCCGGTCGAGGTCGGCCTCCAGGCGCTGGTAGGCCGCACGCCGGGCGGCCACGGACTCGGCCAGGACGGCCTTGAGGCTGTCGACGCCTCTGCCGGTGGTGGCCGACGTCGCGACCACCCGGGGATGGGCGACGCCCTCACTCCGGAGAAGGTCCTCCAGGTCGGCCACGCACTCGGCCTGCTCCTCCGGGGTGAGCCGGTCGGACTGGTTCAGCACGAAGACCGTCACCGCGTCGTGCCCGGTCAGCTCGGTCACGTAACGCCGGTGCACCGAGGCGTCGGCGTACTTCTGCGGGTCGAGCACCCACACGATGAGGTCGGCCACCTGGATCAGCCGGTGGGCCTCGTGGTCGGTGAGCGCGCGGATCGAGTCGTGGTCGGGCAGGTCGAGCAGGATCAGCCCGTGCAGTTGGCTCTCGCCCTTGTCGAGGGCGCTGGCGCGGGCGAACCGGTGCCGCCACTGGATCTGCAGCCAGTCGAGCAGCGGGCCCGCGCCGTCGATGCCCCACACGCAGGCGTGGGTGCGCGCCGTGGTCGGCCTGCGTACGCCGATGGGCGAAAGCTCCAGCCCGGAGACGGCGTTGAACAGGGACGACTTCCCGCTGCCCGTGCCACCGGCGAGCGCGACGACCGTGTGGTCGGACGACAGTTTGAGCCGGTCGCCCGCGCGCAGCAGGAGCTGGGCGGCCTCCGTGACCAGCGCAGGGTCGAGCCGGTCCTGTCCCAGCTCGACGATCTTGGCCAGGGCGGCGAGCCTGGAGCCGAGCCCGTGCTGCGTTTCGGCGGTGCTGACAGCCGTCATGAATTCCTCACCGTGGTGCCGGAGACGTACCCGGGCGTGATCTGCCGGATCGGCTGCGTCATCGTGCGACCTCGAGGTTGTACGTTGCCTGGTAGAGCCGCGTCGCCGCGGCCTCGTCCGGGATGCCGGCGCTGTCGAGCGCGTCGACATACCGGAGGGTCTCCTCGTCGAAGAGCAGGCCGACGCGGGCGCGCAGGTCGCTGCGGGCCTTGGCGCTGATGTTGCGCAGCGACTCGGCGCCGAGCAGGCCGCGCAGCAACCGCTGGGGCAGCGCGCCCGCGCCCGCCGGCGCGTCCGCGGCGCCGTAGCCGAGCAGGCCGATCATGAAGATGAGCGAGAGCGACTCCACGTCGAAGGAGATCAGCTTGGCGACCGACCGCTTGGTCACGCCCTCGGTGCGGATCAGCTCGGTGACGTGGTCCTGCCAGGCGGTGATGGTCCTGGTGGTCCTGCGGGCGATCTCCTCCGCCGGGCGGCCGAGCCCAGGAGTCGCGGCCAGGCGGTCGCCCGCGCCCGCCCGCTGCCGCCAGCGCGCCACGGCCTCCTCGGCGGCCTGCTGGACGGCCGAGTTGACCAGCGCTTCGAGGCCCGCCCGCAGCGCGGCCTTCAGCCCGCGCACCCGCTCGGGGCCCTGCTGGTGGCCCTTGGCGCCGCGGCGCAACCGGAGGGTGCGCATGAGATCGCCCGAGCCGGCGAAGTCCTGCCACCGGGCGAGCACCTCCCCGCGCAGCAGCGAGCCGTCCCTGGTCGCCTCGTCGATCCGCGCCAGGGCGCCCATGTAGGCCGCGTCGACGTCGGAGCGCAGATCGGCGCGCAGGGCGACCTGCGTCTCGAGGTGCCGGGCGAGCGCCGGCAGACGGGTGCGGAAGCTGTTCAGCACGCCGTTCAGCGTCGCCTTGACCGCCGCCTCCCGCCGCTCGTCGTCGGCGGACAACGCGGACAGCCACATGCGGAGATCCGCGATCTCGATCTCGGGCAGCCGCCCGTCCCGTACGGACGTCTCGTTGATGACGAAGCGTTCGACCTCGCCCAGGCCGTACTCGTGCAGCATCCGGCCGAAGTGCTTGACGACGACCTCGCGGGACCTCGGCGGCACGCGGGACAGCACGATGACCAGGCGCGCCCCGCGTTCCTTGGCCCGGCGCAGCAGGCCCCAGGACGGCGCGTCGGCGTACCGGGACGCCGTGGTGACGAACACCCACAGGTCGGCGGCGTCCAGCATGCGGTGCGCGATCTCGTGGTGCTCCTCCACGACCGAGTCGATGTCGGGCGTGTCGAGCAGCGCGAGTCCCCGGGGCAGGGACGGGCTCGACGTCAGCACCACGCTGCCGGGCGGGGCGTCCCGCGTGGGTTCTTCGAGCCTTTCCACGCCTCCGAGAAGGTCGCCCCGCGCATACCATTCGTGGTCGTCGGGGTGACAGACGATCACGGGCGTCGCCGTGGTCGGGCGGCGCACTCCCGTGGCCGAGACCTTCCCTCCGGCGAGCGAGTTGACGATGGTGGACTTGCCCGCCCCCGTCGAACCGGCCACGGCGATCAGCGCGGGCGCGGTGCTCATGTGGACGCGCGGGATCACGTAGTCGTCGAGCTGCGCCAGGACCGCCGCCTGCGCCTTGCGCGCCTCGTCGGCGCCCGGCACGTCGAGACCGAAGTGCAGGCCCTTCACCGCCGTACGAAGCTGGTTGAGCGCCCCGGTCAGCGCCGCCGAGACCGGCTCCGGCATCGGGAACGAACGGGCCCGATCGCCGTCGGGCTCGTCGGCGGCGTCCTCCTCCGCGTCCTCCGTGCCCTCGGCGTGCTCGGCGTGCTCGGCGTGCTCGGCCTGCTCGGCCTGCTCGGCCTGCTCGGCCTGCTCGGCCTGCTCGGCCTGCTCGGTGTGCTCCGTGTCTTCGGCGCCCTCCGAGTCGTGCTCAGGGTTCGCCGGGTTCTCAAGGTCCGCCGCGTCCTCAGGGCCCTGCGCGTCCTCGGCGTCTGCCGCGTCCTGCTCGCCGGCGGCGTCCGCCGGCCCGCCCTCGGTCTCCTCGGTCTTCTCGGCCGTCGCGTCGTGCGGGGCCCCGCCGGGCTCGGCGGGCCGTACGCGGTCGTCCTCGGCCGCGTCCGCGGGGGCCCCGGCGGACAGCCGCCCGCCCGAGCCCGGGGAAGGCGAAGCGGGCTCCGGTGCGGGCTCGTCGTCCCGGATCGGGCGGAACGCGATGGTCTGCTCACCCGGCGACTCCGGGAGCTCCCCCATGTCCGGCTCCTCGGTCACGGCGTCGCCGGAACCCGCACCGGCCCCGTGGTCGGGCGTGTTCCTGGCTGCCGATCTCACGGGACCCGCTCCGCTCGCACCATTTCGATCTCCTGGCCGACCTTGACGACCTCGCCGACGATCACGATCGCCGGAGGCCGCACTCCGGCCGCGGTCACCCGTTCCGCCACGGTCGACAACGTCGCGGCAACGGCTCGCTGGGTCGGAAGAGTACCGTCCTGTACCACCATCACGGGAGTTTCTGGTGAACGTCCGTCTCGCACCAGCGTTTCGGCGATCTCCTTGATCCGTTCGACCGCCATGAGAAGTATCAGGGTTCCCGTCGATCTCGCCAATCCGGGCCAGTCGACGGTGGACGCGGGGTCGCCGGGCGCGACGTGCACGGAGATGACGTGGAACTCCTGGCTCACCCCGCGGTGGGTGACCGGGACTCCGGCCGCCCCGGGCACCGCGACCGCGCTGGTGATCCCGGGCACCACGGTCACCGGGATGCCCGCCCGGGCACAGGCGATCATCTCCTCGCCGCCCCGGCCGAAGACGAACGGATCGCCGCCCTTCAGCCGTACGACGAATCTGCCCTTCCGGGCGTGCTCGATGAGCAGTTCGTTGATCTTCTCCTGGGGCAGCGACCGGCCGTAGGGCACCTTCGCCGCGTCGATCAGCTCGACGTCGGGCGACAGCTCGTCCAGGAGCGCGCGCGGGGCGAGGCGGTCGGCCACCACCACGTCGGCCTGGGCCAGAAGCTGGCGTCCCCGCACGGTGATCAGGCCGGGGTCGCCGGGACCGCCGCCCACCAGCGCGACGCCGACCGGCTTGGTGCGGTGCCGCCGGGCGTCCACGGTGCCGTCGCGCAGCGCGCCCACGATCGCGTCGCGGATTCCGGCCGCGCGGCGGGGGTCGCCACCGGCGGTGACCGCCACGCCGACCTCGTCGACCCGCCCGCTGGCGGGGGTCCAGGCCGCGGAGGCGTCCTTGTCGTCGGCCCGCACGCACCAGATGCGCTTGGCCTCGGCCTCGGCGGCGACCGCGGTGTTGACGTCGCGGTGGTCGGTGCAGGCGTGCACCAGCCAGGCGCCGTCGCAGTCGCCGACCTGGTAGGGCCGCCGTTCCCAGGTCACCCGGCCCGTGGCGATGAGGTCGTCCAGCGCCGGAGTGACACTGGGCGAGACCAGGGTGACGGAGGCTCCGGCGTCGAGCAGTGCGGGAACCCGTCGCTGAGCGACGCGTCCGCCGCCGACCACGAGCACACGCCGCCCATCGAGGCGGAGGCCGAGCAGGTAGGGCGCCATGACCCCTGTCTCCCTATCGCGTCAAGCGTGCATTGTTAGGAGGCAAACCTACCCGCTGGGCTCGGGCGACATTCACAGGATGAGACTTGTGAGTCCACGGGGCGGTCGCCCGCGCCCGCGCGGCGGCTCAGTCGCCCTTGTCCGCCACGCCCGCGGAGTCGAAGGTGGCGACCTCGTGCATGACCCGCGCCGCCGCGCTGACCAGAGGGTGGGCGAGCAGCCCGCCGGTTCCCTCCCCGAGGCGCAGCCGCAGGTCGACGAGCGGATCGAGGCCCAGGTGGGCCAGCGCGGCCGCGTGGCCGGGCTCGGCCGAGCGGTGCCCGGCCAGGCAGTAGCCGACCGCGTCGGGCGCGAGCGCGCCGGCCACCAGGGCCGCGGCTCCGGCGATCACCCCGTCGAGGATGACGGGCACCCGGGCCGCGGCGGCGCCGAGCACGAAACCGGCGATCGCCGCGTGCTCCAGGCCGCCGACCGCCGCGAGCACGCGCAGCGCCTCGTCGGGCCCGTCGGGTACGGCTTCCGCCTCGGTGATCCCGTTGGCCCGCAGGCCCCGCCGTACGATCTCGATCTTGTGCTCGTAGGTGGCGTCGTCGACGCCGGTCCCCCTGCCGGTGACCGCGGCGGCGGGCCTGCCGGTGAAGGCGCAGATCAGGGCGGCCGACGCGGTGGTGTTCGCGATGCCCATGTCGCCGGTTACCAGACAGCGCCCGCCCGCGTCCACCAGGTCGCGGGCCACCTCGATCCCGGCGGTCAGGGCGGCGGTGGCCTGCTCCCGCGTCATCGCGGGCCCCTGCGACAGGTCGGCCGTGCCGTACGCGACCTTGCGGGCGAGCAGCCGGGGCGCGGGCGGCAGGTCGGCCGCGACGCCCACGTCCACCACGGTCACCGAGGCGCCCACCTCGGCGGCGAAGGCGTTGGCGACCGCTCCTCCCGCCGTGAAGTTGGCCACCATCTGCGCGGTGACCTCCTGCGGCCAGGGGCTCACCCCCTGCGCGTGCACGCCGTGATCGGCGGCGAAGATCGCCAGGGCGGCCGGGACCGGGAGCGGCGGCGGGCACGTCCCTGCGATGCCGGCGAGCCGCACCGCGACGTCCTCGAGCACCCCGAGCGAGCCGCTCGGCTTGGTGAGCCTGTCCTGGTGGGCCCTGGCCTCCGCCATGGGGCCGGGCTCGACCGGACGGATGGCGTCGATCGTCTCGCCGAGGGACGTCATGCTCTCTCCTTCTGCGCGCCGGCTACACCGCGCTGGCGACTCCGGGCTGGGCGAGCGGCCCGTCCGGCGCATCGCCGCGGGGCTCCTCCCCCGCCTCGCCGCGGCCGGCCACGCCGATCATGCTATCGGCCTCGATCTCGCCCTCCGTTTCCGGTTCCGGCGTCTCGGCGTCGAGCGCCTCCACGTCGAAGGCGTCCACGTCGAAGGCGTCCACGTCGAGCGATTCCAGCTCCAGAGGCGCGGGGGTGAGAGGCTCAGGGCTCAGCGGCTCGGGGCCGGCGTCCCGGGTCGTGTTCAGCCGCGCGGCGATGGCGGTCACGAGGCCGGCGCCGTTCTCGGCGCCCGGGCTCGCGTCCTGCGTACGTGCCGCGGGGAACGGCCGGGTCACCGCCAGCACCGTGGACGGGCGGCGCGCGGCCGGCGCCGAGGACTGGCCGCCCCCGGCGAGCGCCTCCTCATACCTGTCGATCACCACGTCGGCGAGGCCCTCGCAGTCGCCGATCACCTCGGCGCAGCGGATGTCGAGGCCCTCGTGGTTGGCGCCGTACGCCAGCGCCTGCGCCCAGATGCGTTCGAGCACTCCGCCGGCGAACAGGACGTACGGCAGGACGATCACCCGCTTGGCGCCGAGCCTGCGGCAGCGCTCCAGCCCGCCCGGCACGCCGGGGCGGGTGTGGGACACGTAGGCGGTCTCCACGGTCAGCAGGTCGGGGGCGTGGGTCTCCCAGAACAGCCGCGAGACCCGGTGAACCTCGGCGTTGACGGCGGGGTCGGTGGACCCGTGCCCGACCAGGACGACCGCGGTCTCGCCCGGCGCGATCTCGGCGGGCGGCTCGTCGGTCACGAACCGCGGCATCTCCGCGCGGGCGTCGGCGAGCCGCTCCGCGAGCAGCTTGAGCACCCGCGGGTCGGGCCCGAGGGGGCGGCCGAGGTCGTATTCGAGCGTGGGGTGCCGCTCCTGCTCCAGGGCCATGGTGCCGGGGATGTCCCCGAGCGCGCGCCGGTCGCCGGTCAGGCTCAGCGGCACCGCGATCAGGTGGTGATGCCCCCGGGCCACGAGTGAGGCGATGGAGTCGCCGAGCGGGGGGCGGGCGTTCGTGATGAAGCCGCCGCTCACCTCGGCGGGAAGCCCGTCAAGGCGGCAGCGAAGGCGGTGAACGAACCTGCCGAACTCGGCGACGCCGGTCTCATCGTGGGTGCCGTGGCCGATGAGCAGCAGCGGCGGTTTCATCTAGCTGATCTCCCCTGCAGTTGACCTGCGTGTCGTTCACAATCCCCCGCCCCGTCCGGGCCGGCGCCGCCCGTGCGCATGCGGGGGACGGGGTCTCCCGCTTCTGGACGCGCGCTCACCGGCCGGCGGGAGGTCACGGCTGGCGAGGATAGCCTTCCGGCCCCCAATCATGGTGGCCACTTGACCGTGCGCACAGCGACTAGGGGGATTCTTTACCTATTGCCAGGAAATTTCCCCGTTGAGCATGCCGAACAGGACGGCGTCGGCCCAGCCCCCGGGGATCGGCAGCGCCTGCCGCATGATGCCCTCCTCGATGAACCCGGCCTTCCTCGCGACCGCCTGACTGGCGCGGTTGCCCGTCGCGACCAGCAGGTGGACCCGGTGGAAGCCGAGGTCGAACAGGTAGACCGTGGCCAGCTGCGTGGCCTCCACCGCGTACCCCCTGCGGCGGGCCCACGGGGCGATCCAGTACCCCAGTTCGGCGTCCCCGCGTTCGTGGTCCTCACGCTGCACGCCGATGGCTCCGGCGAGCCGTTCCCCGTCCTTCGGCTGTATCGCGAAGTTGCCACCATAGCCGGGGCCGTTCGCGTGCGCGAGCCGGGTGCACCACTCCAGCGCGCGCTCCAGCGTGTAGCCCTCGGCCCACGGCATCCAGCGGGCGATCTCGGAGTCGCCCTTCACCGCGTCGACGACGTCGAAGGCGTCCTGCCGGGCGAACGGCCGCAGGACGAGCCGCTCGCTCTCGATCCTGCGGCGCGGGACCCACCGTTCGTCACCGCGCAGCCGGCCGAAGACCACCAGGTCGTGCGGGCCGTCGTCTTCGAATCCCGCGCCGCGCAGGAGTCCCTCACGGGTGAAGCCGGCCTTCTCCGCGACCCTGATCGACGCGAGGTTGTCGGAGTTGGCCCGCAGTTCGATCCGCCTCAGCGGGCCCTCCCCGAGCAGGCGGCCGACGAGCCCGCGGACCGCCTCGGTCGCGTATCCCCGGCGGCGGTAGGCGGGGTGCACGCCGTATCCCACCTCCGCGGTGCCCACGCCCCACTGGGTCTTGAAGACGCTGATCGACCCGACCACGCCGTCCCGCGCGTGCATCGCGAGGTGGATCCCCTGGCCCGAGCGCCACAGCTCGTGCACGCCGTAGGACAGCCACTGCGCGATCCCGGACGCGTGTCCGGGCGCGCCCGGCGGCAGTGCGGTGGAGTACGCGCCGTCCTCGATGATGGCCCGCACCTGGCCCGCGTCCCCGGGGCCGAACGGCCGCAGGATCAGCCGTTCGGTGTTGATCGTCAGCCGCTCGTCGAACAATGCGTCACTCCATCACATAAGCGGATTTTTCGCCCGCCGCAGATTATGTGGGGCACGGCCTCACCGCTCCCGATGTTTGGGGCAGGCGGTCCGGGTACGAGGCACGACAGTGACCCTAATCGGGAGGTGAGGTCATGAGTATCGAACGCGGCAGCGCCAAGCACGGCCGCCGGCTCGACGAGCAGCAGAAGCACGAGACGCAAGGCCTCGTGCAGGGCGCCGGAACCACCCGGGCCGAGGAGTGGCGCGAGCCCGAGCCGACGCAGCAGCCCGAGGAGGACATGTCGCCGCCGCGCCGGCAGCCGCCCGGCCGCGAACCCGGAACGCCGCTCGGCATCACCCCCGCAGACGTGGAGCGCCGCAGCCACCTCGCCACCTGGCTCAGCGACGCCGGTTTCCCCGCCGATCCGGCCAAACTGCTCGCCCACGCCGAACGCAAGAACGCCCCCGACGCCGTGATCGACGCCGTACGGCGGCTGCCCGAGATGAGGTTCCACAACATCGGGGAGGTGGCGGAGGCACTCGGACTCGGAGTGGAACGGCAGCGCTGGTAGGGAGGGCCCGTGAGACTGGACTTCATCCGCGGGCTGTACGAGCGGGGCGGCCCGTACGCCTCGGTATACGTGGACACCGACCGGTCCTCCGAGGGACCGGCCAATGTCATCCAGCGGCGGTGGGCCAATCTCAGGGACCGGCTCACCGAGGAAGGAGCGCCCGCCTCGGCCCTCGACCCCATCGGCGAGCTGATGCTCGATCCCGTGTGGGCCGCGCCCGGACGCGCCGCCTTCGCCAGGGAGGGCGAGGTCGTGCTCACCGAGCCGCTCGCCACCCGGCCGCGCCGCCAGACCGCGCGGTGGTCGCCGCTCCCCCACGTGGTGCCGCTGCTCGCGCAGCGCGGCGAGCACGTCCCGCACGTCGAGGTGCTGGCCGACCGGACCGGAGGCGACGTCGCCGTCGTGGCCGACGGGCAGCGGCGCGAGCTGACCGTGGAGGTCGCGGAGGGGCCGATCCAGAAGACCGGAGCGGGCGGCTGGTCACAGCGGAACTTCGAGCGGGAGGTCGAGGAGACCTGGCGCCGCAACGCCGTGGCCGTCGCCGAGGTGGTGGAGAAGGAGGCGCACGGCATCGGCGCGGAGGTCGTGGTGCTGGCCGGCGATCCCAAGGCCCGCGCGCTCGTGACCGACTACCTCGCCAAGGACGTCGTACGGCGGCTGACGGTGGCCGAGCACGGCAGCCGCGCCCCCGGCGCCGACCTGGACCACTTCCGGCAGGAGGTCGAAGCGGCCTGCCGGGCCTGGACCGAGCGGCGCTGCGAGGAGCTGCTGAACACGTACGCGGCGGGCAACGCCGTGACGGGTCTGGCGGAGACGGCACGCGCGCTGCGCGAACGGCGGGTGGGCGCGGTGCTGATGCACGACGACCCGTCCTCCACGGCCATGATGTGGATCGGGCCCGAGCCCACGCAGTTGTCCACCGACCCGGCGGAGCTGGCCGCCTGGGGGGTCGAGGAGCCCATGCGGGAACGCGCGGACGCCGCCCTCGCGCGGGCGGTGGCCGCGACGGACGCCGAGCTGTGGTTCGTCCCGCGCCTGGAGTCACCCGACGGGATCGGCGCGCTGCTGCGTTTCTGATCCGGAGGCTCAGGTCACGATCAGCACTTCGAGCGTGCGGGGGCCGTGGACGCCCTCGACCCGGTTCAGCTCGATGTCGCTGGTCGCCGAGGGGCCGCTGATCCAGGTCAGGGGCCGCGCGGGGGCGAGCCGGGCGACCGCGTCCGGCACCCCCGCGACGACCTGGGCGGCCCGCACCACGCACAGGTGATAGTCGGGCACCAGAGTGAGCGCCCGCCGGCCCTGGCCCGGCCCGGTGTCGAGGACGATCGTGCCGGTCTCCGCGATCGCGACCGCGCAGGTGGTGAGCACGCCGTCCACGGCGTCGAGGTCGGCGGCGCTCAGCGGCGGTTCGTCGGCGACCGCCTCCACGTCCGCGGCGGCGAGCCATGGCGAGGGGAACCCGGCGGGCACGACGACCCGCCGCGCCCCGCGCCCGGCGAGAGACAGCGCGACGCGCTCCGCCACGCCCGCCTCGTCCACGAGGTGGACCACGGAGCGGTAGTCACGCACCCGCTCCTCGAACAGACGGATCTCGCCCGGCGTCCGCGAGGGCCCTCGGTAGGCCCGGGTGATCTCGACGTCGGGCACGCCCGCCAGGGCGCGGCGGACCCGGGCGAGGATCAGGTCGCGGGAGCTCATCGGCGTCCTCCGTCCGTGCGGTCCCACCATGCGCGGAACGACTCCTTCGGCACCTCGGGGAGGTCCCTGGTGTCGGTCCAGCCGCCGAGCGGCCCGGGCAGCCTGCGGGGCACGAGCCGGCGCAGCCGTCCCCCGGCCCGCTGCAGGCGCGCCAGCCGTCCCGACCGCTCGAACACCCATCCGGCCGCTGCCATCCCGGCGCGCTCCGGCCAGGGGTGGCGGGCCCGGGCCCGCAGGTCCACCAGTACGGACGGGATGTCGATGGCCACCGGGCAGACCTCGTAGCAGGCGCCGCACAGCGAGGAGGCGTACGGCAGCGAGCGGTCGAGCTCGGAGCCCATGCCGCGAAGCTGCGGCGTCAGGATCGCCCCGATCGGCCCGGGATAGACCGACCCGTACGCGTGGCCGCCCGCCCGTTCGTACACGGGGCAGACGTTGAGGCAGGCCGAGCAGCGGATGCAGCGCAGGGCCTGCCGCCCGACCTCGTCGGCGAGGACGCCGGTGCGGCCGTTGTCGAGCAGCACGAGGTGGAACTCCTGGCCCTCGGCGGCGCCGGTCCACGTCGAGGTGTAGGGGTTCATCCGCTCCCCGGTGGAGCTGCGGGGCAGCAACTGCAGGAAGACCTCCAGGTCGCGCCAGGTCGGCAGCACCTTCTCTATGCCGACCACGCTGATCAGGGTGCGCGGCAGGGTGAGGCACATGCGGCCGTTGCCCTCGGACTCCAGCACGACCATCGTGCCGGTCTCGGCGATCGCGAAGTTGGCACCGGAGATCGCCACCCTGGTCTTCAGGAAGCGCTCGCGCAGGTGGAGCCTGGCCGCCTCGGCCAGAGCCGCGGGGTCGTCGGTCAGGTCCTCGGGGGCGGGCCGGCCCCAGCCGGACATGTGCTCGGCGAAGATCTCCCGGATCTCGGCGCGGTTGCGGTGGATCGCCGGGACGAGGATGTGCGAGGGCCGGTCGTCGCCCAGCTGCACGATGAGCTCGGCGAGGTCGGTCTCGTACGCGGTGATGCCGTGCTCGAGCAGCGCCTCGTTGAGCCCGATCTCCTGGGTGGCCATCGACTTGACCTTGACGACCTCGGTCTCGCCCGTGGCCTTCACCAGCCCGGCGACGATCCGGTTGGCCTCGGCCGCGTCGGCGGCCCAGTGCACGTGGCCTCCGGCCGCCGTGACGGCCTCCTCCAGCTGCACCAGGTATCCGTCCAGGTTGCGGAGCGTGTGCTCCTTGATCGCCCGGCCGGCCTCGCGCAGCTCGGCCCAGTCGGGGGCCTCCGCGACGACGCTCGCCCGCCTGGCCCTGATCGTCCGAGTCGCCTTGCGCAGGTTGAACCGCAGCTGCGAGTCCCGCAGGGCTCTCGCGGCGTTGCGGGGGAAGGGCCGGGTCGGCGGCATGCCGAGGAAGGTGACGCTCATCGGACCCCCGCCGTCTCGGTGGAGCAGAGGATCTCGGCCAGGTGCATCACCCGCACGCCCGACTTCTGCCGGCCGAGCATGCCGCCGATGTGCATCAGGCACGAGTTGTCGGCCGCGCACAGCACCTCGGCGCCGGTGTCGAGGACGGCCCGCACCTTGTCGGCGCACATCGCCGCCGACACGTCGGCGTTCTCCAGCGCGAAGGTGCCGCCGAAGCCGCAGCACTCGTCCGCGCCCGGCAGCGGCACCAGTTCGAGCCCCTTGACCTGGCGTAACAGCGTCAGCGGGCGATCGCCCAGGCGGAGACCGCGCAGGGAGTGGCACGTCGGGTGGTAGGTGACCCGGTGCGGGAAGTAGGCCCCCACGTCGGTCACCCCCAGCACGTCGACCAGGAACTCGGTCAGCTCGTACGTCCTGGGCACGACCCGCGCCACCGCGTCGGCGAAGGGCCCGGACGGCCCGGCCAGCTTCGGGTACTGCTCGCGGATCATGGCCGCGCACGAGCCCGAGGGGACGACGACCGCGTCGTAGCCGCGCAGCGCCGCCACGCCGCGCCGGGCCAGCCGTACGGCCTCGTCCCGGTAGCCGGTGTTGGCGTGCATCTGGCCGCAGCAGGTCTGGGCGCGGGGGAAGTCGGCCTCGACGCCGAGGCGGCGCAGCAGGCGCACGACCGCCCGCCCGGTGTCCGGGAAGAGCGTGTCGTTGACGCAGGTGACGAACAGGGCTACCCGCACATGCCCTCCCGGCGTGTATGGTCAGACCAAATATGGTCAGACCATACATCCTGGTTCGCCCCCGGCGACACCGGCATCGAGGAGCCGAAGTGACCACCGACGAACGCCGGCGTCCCGACGCCCGCCCGCGCGCCTTCGAGGAGGTGCTCGCCCGCATCGAGGAGCGGATCGCGGCCGACGGCCTGACCGTGGGCGACCGGCTGCCGGGCGAACGGCAGCTCGCCGAGCAGCTCGGCGTGGGCCGGTCGTCGGTCAGGGAGGCGTTGCGCGTGCTGGAGACCCTCGGGGTGGTCGCGTCGCAGGCCGGGCGGGGCCCGGACGCCGGGGCGGTGCTCACCTCCCGCCCGGGGAACGCGCTCACCGACCTGCTCCGGCTGCACCTCGGCCTCGCCACGCTCTCGATGCGCGAGGTGATCGACACCCGGCTGATGATCGAGCAGTGGGCCGCGGCCCGCGCGGCGGCGGCTTCCCTGCCGGCGGCTTCCGCACCGACGACTCCCGTGCCGACAACTCCCGGGCCGGCGGCTTCCGCGCACACGGCGACGGCGCGGATGGCGGAGGCGATCGCGGCCATGGACGCCGCCCGCGATCCCGCCGAGTTCGTCGAGCACGACATCGCGTTCCACCTGGCCCTCGCGGAGGCGTCGGGCAACCGGCTGACCGTGGCGGTCATGGGCGCGCTGCGCGACGCCCTGCGCCGCTACGCCGTGGACGCGGTCGTACGGCTCGGCGACACCGACGGCCTGCAGGACGACCATCGGCGCATCCACCGGGCGATCGAGGACGGCGACGCCGGGGCCGCGGCGGCCGCGGTCGCCGAGCACCTTGCCCGCGCCTATCCGGAGTCTGGCCGGGATTCATAGAACGTGTTCTAATCACGCGTGTGGCCGATGATCTGAGACTCGGGCTGAACCTCGGGTACTGGCAGCGGAACGCCGACGACGCGACCGAGGTCGTGCGGACCGCAGAGCGGCTGGGCTACGAGTCGGTGTGGACCGCCGAGGCGTACGGCAGCGACGCGTTCACCCCGCTGGCCTGGTATGGCGCCAGGACCAGCCGCATCAAGCTCGGCACCAGCGTGGCCCAGCTGTCCGCCCGGCCCCCGGTGACCACCGCGATGACCGCGATGACGCTCGACCACCTGACCGGCGGACGGCTGCTGCTCGGCGTCGGCGCCTCGGGACCGCAGGTCGTCGAAGGGTGGTATGGCCGGCCGTTCGCCGCGCCACTCGCCCGCACCCGCGAGTACGTCGAGATCATGCGCAAGGTGTGGCGGCGGGAGGAGCCGGTGACCAGCCCCGGCCCGCACTATCCGCTGCCGCTGCCCGGCGGCCTCGGCAAGCCGCTCAAGCTGATCACCCATCCGCTGCGGCCCGACATCCCCGTCTACCTGGGCGCCGAGGGCCCGAAGAACGTCGCGCTCGCCGCCGAGATCGGGCAGGGCTGGCTGCCGCTGTTCGCCTTCCCCGAGAAGCTCGAGGCCATGTACGGCGACGCCCTGGCCGGCGCGAAACCGGGGTTCGACGTCGCCGCCATGGTCATGGTGGTCGTCACCGACGACCTGCGGGCCGCGCTCGACGGCGTGAAGATGATGCTGACGCTCTACATCGGCGGCATGGGAGCCAAGACCCGCAACTTCCACGCCGACATCATCGGCCGCATGGGCTACGCCGAGCAGGCCCGCCGCATCCAGGAGCTCTACCTGGCCGGCCGCCGCGACGAGGCGTTCGCCGCCATTCCCGACGAGCTGGCCGACGGCATCGCGCTCCTCGGGCCGCTCGGCCGCATCCGGGAGCGACTGGAGCTGTGGCGCCGCAGCCCGGTCACCACGCTGCTCGTCATGGGCCCCCGCGACGAGCCCACGCTCAGAGCCGTACGGGATCTGGTCCTCGGCTGAGCGCCGCCCGGTCGGCGGCAGCGGCGGCGAACGCGCGCACGAGCGGATGCGGCTGGCGCTCGGCCAGCTCGGGCTGGAACAGCGTGACCATATAGAAGGGGTGGCCGGGCAGCTCGGCCACCCGCGTCTCCCCCTCCTCGTCGTGGCCGGTGAAGCGCAGGCCGTGGGCCTCCAGGGTCTCCAGATAGGCGGGATCGGGGCCGTAGGAGCAGAAGTACCGCTCCACGGTCCGGTCGGCGCCGACGGTCCGCTCGGCGAGCGAGCCGGGGAGGAGCCGCACCGCCGCCTCGTGCCCGGCGAGGGAGCAGGCGAGCTGCCTGATCAGCGGGTTCGGGACGTCCGGGTCGTTCTCCGCGTGGCTCACGCTCAGCCCGCACACGTGGCGGGCGTACTCCAGCAGCGCGTGCTGGAAGCCGGCGCAGGTGCCGAGCAGCGGGATCGCGTTCTCCCTCGCGGTCCTGGCGGCCGTGATCGCGCCCTGCTCGCTGCGGTAGGGGCTGCCTGGCAGGATCCAGACGCCGTCGAACCCGCCGAGATCGGCGACCTCGTCGGTCCTGATCCAGTAGGCGTCCAGGTCCAGCCCCTCACGCTCGCGCAGCGCGTCGAGGATGAGCGGGATGCGGGTGTGGGAGCGGACGGCGGGTGACCGGTCGCCCACCAGCGCGATGCGGGGTCTCATGACCTCCATGCTGGCGACGTGCGAAGTTAATGACAAATGATGATTTCTGGGGTTCGCATAAGGGATGCTGATGCCCGTGGACCCTCACCTGCTGCGCACGTTCGTGACCGTGGTCGCCGAGGGGTCGTTCTCGGCCGCGGCCGACCGGCTCGGCTACACCCAGCCCGCGGTGTCCCAGCAGATCGCCGCGCTGGAGGCCGACCTCGGGGTGCCGCTGCTCACCCGCCGTCCCGTACGGCCGACCAGGGCGGGCGAGCGCCTGCTTGAGCACGCGGGGCCGCTGCTGCTGCGGCTGCGGGCCGCACGGGCGGACGTGGCGCGGCTGTCCGCGCAGCCGCGGACCCTCACCGTCGCCGCCGGCCCGCTCGCCCTCACGGCGGATACGGCGGCGGCGCTGGCCGGGGTGACGACGCTGCGCATCGCGGGCGCGGCGGCGGCCGTGGCGCTGGTGGCCTCGGGAGAGGCCGACCTCGCGCTGGCCGACGGCCCGGCCGCGCCCTCCGACCCGCTGAACCTCCCCGACGCGGGGCCGCTCACCACCGTCGGCGTACGGGAGGAGGAGCTGGTGGTCGTGCTGCCGGAGGGGCATCCGCTGGCAGGCCGGGCCGGCCTGCGGCTGGACGACCTGGCGGACGCCCTGTGGGTGGACGCGCCAGAGGTGATGCCGCTCGACCGCCTGCGCGCGGTGGGGCGGCTCGACGGGCTGCGGCCGGGCATCCGTTACGAGGGCCACGACCCGGCCGTCGCGGCGCGCCTGGCCGCGGCCGGGCACGGCCTGACCCTGCTGCCCGCGTCCGCCGCGGCGGGCGGGGTGCGGGTGCCGCTGGTCGCGCCGAGGATCGTCCACCGGGTCGAACTGGTGCACGCGGCCCTTCCGCCGGGCCCCGCCGCCGAGGTCGTCCGCGCGCTCACCTCCTGAGCCCTCCAGACCGCCGGCAGGACGGATGCTCATTCGTCGCGCAGCGGCACTTCGCGGGGCGACGGCCGTCAGCCGGACAGGTCGCCCACCGCGTCGGCGTAGTAGACCGACCCGCCGAGGTGGAAGGCGACCTGGCGCAGCGTCCAGCCCTCGCCCGGCGAGTGGTCGAGCTGCTCCGGGGTCAGCGCCTCCAGGCGGGCCGTCCAGATCCGGGCGAGCCGGGTGAGCCTGCTGCGGGCCTCGTCGAGGTCCTGCTCGGTGAACGGGGCGAGGTCGGCCGCAGTAGTGATCATGGACGCGTGCCAGTGGTCGGGCAGGGGCACGCGGCCGGCCAGCCGGTCCTCGATCTCCGCCAGGTGGTCCACGAGATGGTCGGCCACCCGGCGGACCGCCTTGTGCGGGGTGTAGATCCGATCGCCCGACGGCACCGGACGGCCGTCCCAGGCGGTCCAGGTCGCCGCCAGGCGGAGCACGTGGTCGATCATCTCGGTCACGACCCGCGCCGGCTCGCGGTCGTCGGTCAGCGGGGCGTCCGTCATGTGCGGCCTCCAGGGGTGCGAGGGGATGTGCCGGGCAGGCTATAGGCCCCCGGCATTTCGACGCCCGCCGAAACGTCCCGTCGCGCGTTTTCCGGAAATGAGCGAACCATTCGGAGAACCCGGGCGTTGGCATCGGTGAAAGGTCCCGGATATCACCGAGGAGATCGATGGACCTGTCCGATATCGCCGCGTTTGCGGTCTCCCTGCTCGCGCTCATCGTGTCTGTCGCCACGGCACTGCGGCAGACGGCGATGATGCGGCACTCGAATCAGCTCCCCGTTCTGGTCGAGCTTTTTCAAGAATTCCGGTCGACAGAATGGCAGCGCGCCGAGGCCTACGTCCTGGGACGCCTCAGAGCCGAGCACGACCCGGAGATCGGCTGCTCAGCCCTGCCGGACGAGGCGAGGATCGCCGTCAACAAGGTGATCGGATACTTCAGCGGATTCGGCTACTTCGTCTACAAGAAAATGGCGGCCGAAAGTCTCGTCGTCCCGCTGATCGGATATCGCGCGAGCAGGGCATGGGACGCCGTAGAGCCGTTCGTCCGGCGCGAGCGTGAGATTCGCGGATCCGACGACCGATACGCGGGCATGTTCGAGGATTTCGTGGGACGAGTCCGCGCACACATGCCGCTGCACACCAGTTATGGACTCCACCTCAAAACTCTCCCAGTGACCCCGAATCAGGTTCGAGCTGAAGAAGAGCCGCAAATGCCGTGAACCATCCTTCCCCGCCGGGTGGTCCCGGACCGGATTAGCGCGATCGCGGACGGGATAAGAGTGAGGCAGGTCACGCACCCGGCGCGGGGGGAGAACACATGCGGTCCACGTCGTCAGCGGTGAGCCGGGCGGCCGCCGGCGTGTACGCGGCCCTCGCCGCCCAGGTCGTCTCGGTGGCCGCGCTCGCCGTGTTCGAGGAGACCCGCGGCAGGCGGCTGGCCACGCAGATCGCGGCCTTCGGCGGCGATCCCGCCTCCCCCGCCGCCCGGACCGTCAGCGGCGCGGCGACGGCGTTCGCCGTGCTGGTCCTGGTGGTGATCGGCGCCACCGTGGCGTGCGCCGCCGCCTACCTGTCCTGGCTGCGGCGGGTGCGCCCGGCCACGCCGCCCGTCGCGCTCGCGGCGGCGTGCCTCGTGCCCGGAGTCAACCTCGTGATCCCGCCCTTCCTCGCCGACCTGGCCTGGCGCGAGGGCCCGGCGGGCCGCACCCGGCGAGGCGGCGGCCCTGTGCCGGGCGGCGACACTCTGCGAAGCGGCGGCATCGCGCGAAGCGAGCCGTACGGCGGCAGGGACCGGACGCGGTGGCTGGTCGTCCTCGCCTGCTGGTGGGTGAGCTGGCTGGCCGCGCTCGGACTGGTGTTCGCCGGCCCGGCCAGGGACGGGCTGACCGGCCTCGGCACGTCACAGGCCGCCGCGGTCGCCGTCGCGGCGCTCCTGTGCGCCTCGGCCGTCCACGAGGTCACCGCCCGGCACGCCGGCGCCGGACGGAAGCGGGCGGTGCGGCCCGCCGTCCGGCCGCAGGTCCGCCTCGGCCACGGCGAACGGCCGTCCGGCATGCCGGCGGCACCGGTGACACCGGCGGCACGGGTGACACCGGCGGCATCGGCGGAAAGCCGGGCAGGCGCCGCACTGACGGACGGCGGGGAGGATCACCGGGCGGGCGGCGGTCCCGAGCTGCCGGAGCTGGCGTGCCAGAGCCGCCGCTGGGGCGCGGACGGATGGCCGGGGAACCGCCCCTCGCGTACGGCCGGCGGGGCGCCGTTGTCGGAGTAGGGCGACACCCGGAAGCCGTTGCCGTACTCGATGGGCCGTCCGCCCACTCCCGCGCCGGGCGCAGGCACCTCGCTGATCACGGCGCGTACGGCGTCGAGCCCCTGGGTGCGCCACACGCGGTCGAGGTCGGCGAGGTTCCAGCAGTGGACGGCGCGCAGCGAGACGGCCCTGACCCCGGTGCGCCGCACCACTCCCCTGGCGGCGAGCAGCCACGACCCGAACACGGTCGCGGCCGTGTGCGCCTGCACCGACTCGAAGAACGTCAGGTCGATCGGGCCGGTGGAGTCGTCCAGGGTGGTGAAGATGACCCGCTGCCCCGACCGCACGGCGGGCGTCTGGGTGGCGACCTTCACCCCCGCGACCAGGATCTCCGCACCGTTGCGCTGCCGGAGCAGATCCCTGGCCTGTGTCACGCCGAGCGCGTCGAGCAGGTCGCGGTAGAAGTCCATGACGTGGTGGCTCACGTCCATGCCGAGGATCTCCAGCTCGGCCTCGACGGCCTCGGCCTCGGTCATCTCCGGCAGCTCGCCGGGCGTGACCCGATCGGTGAACCCCATCGGAAGCTGCCCCGCCGCGCCCACCGGAGAGCCGCGGTCGAGCGCGCCGACCTGGGCGATCAGGTCGCGCCTGGTCAGCCGTCCCGGCCGCCAGCGCGGCTCCCCCGGCCGCAGGCCGTGCAGGGCGTCGAACCCGCCGACCTCCACGATCCGCTCGGCGACCGGCCGTGAGGGCCGGGCCCGCTCCCAGAAGTCGGCCAGCGAGGTGTAGGGCCGGGCCGCCACCATGCGGTCCACCTCGGCCTCGCTCACCCCGCGGACGGCCGAGAACGGCACCCGCAGGCCGTACCCGCGGCCGAACTCCCCGGGCCCGTCCCCCGCCGGACCCGTACGCTCGACCAGCCAGGTCTTCCCCGAGTGGTTGACGTCGAGGGGCAGGACGTCCACCCCGCACTGGCGGGCCTCGTCGAGGATGACCCGGCTCGGGTACATGCCGGGGTCGTGGGTGAGCACGCCCGCGAGGAACGCGGCCGTGTGGTGCCGCTTCAGCCAGGCCGACTGGTAGGTGGGCAGCGCGAACGCCGCCGCGTGCGCCTTGCAGAACCCGAACCCGCCGAACGCGTCGAGCACCTTCCACGCCCGCTCGACCACGTCGGGGGCGTAGCCGTTCTCCCTGGCGAGCGGCACGAACCAGGCGCGTACGGCCTCGCGGCCCTCCGGCGTCCCGAGGGCGCGGCGGGCCCGGTCGGCCTCCGACAGCCCGGCCCCGGTCATGATGTCGATGACCTTCATGACCTGCTCGTGGAAGACGACCACCCCGTTGGTCTCCCTGAGCGCGTCGCGCAGCGACTCGTGCGGGTAGCGCGCCTCGCGGAAGCCGTGCCTGGTCTCCAGATAGGGCGTGACCATGTCGGAGTTGACCGGTCCCGGGCGGAACAGCGAGATGTCCACGATCAGGTCGTGCATCGTGCGCGGCTCCAGTTTCGCGACCAGTTCGCGCTGCCCCGGCGACTCGATCTGGAAGCAGCCGATCGTGCGGCTGAGGCGGATCATGTCGTAGGTCTCCCGGTCGTCGCGCGGGACGGCGTCCAGGTCGATCCGCCGCCCCTCGACCCGCTCGACCTCCTGGAGGGCGTAGGCGAGGGCGGACTGCATGCGCACGCCGAGCACGTCGAGCTTGAGCAGGCCCGCCTCCTCGACGTCGTCCTTGTCGAACTGCGACATCGGGAACTCCAGCAGGCTCCGCTCGACCGGCGTGCGGTCGCGCAGCGTGGAGTTGCCGACCAGCACGCCGCAGGGGTGCAGCGCGATGTGCCGGGGCAGCCCGTCGAGCCGCTCCGCCAAGCGGAACACGGTCTCCAGCGACCGGTCGTTGAGCCCGCTGTCGCGCAGCTCCGGCAGGTCGGACAGCGCGGCCCTGATCTGCCTGGCCCGCACCTGCGGGAACGCCTTCGCGATGACGTCGATCTCGTGCGGCGGCAGGCCCATGGCGGCGCCGACGTCCCTGATCGCGCTGCGGGCGCGGTAGGTCTCCATCATCGACACGCAGGCCACCCGATCCTCGCCGTACCTGTCGAGGATCGCGCGGTAGCAGTCGAGGCGGCGGGCCGACTCCACGTCGATGTCGATGTCGGGCAGGCCCTTGCGGCCCTCCGACAGGAAGCGCTCCATCAGCAGGCCGTGTTCGAGCGGATCCACCTCGCCGATGCCGATCAGGTAGTTGACCAGGCTGCCCGCCCCCGAGCCGCGGATCGCGCACCGCACGCCCATCGCCCGGATCATGTCCGTGATGCCGGCGACGGACGTGAAGTAGCCCGACAGCCGCTTCTTCTCGATGACGTGGAGTTCGGCGGCGAGCCGGTCGCGGGCCTCGGCCGAGCGCTCCAGGCCCCGCCGGGCCAGCCCCTCCTCGCAGCGGCGCCGCAGCAGGGGCACCGGGTCCTCGCCGACCTCCGGCAGGTGGAGCCTGGGCCGCTCGGGTTCGAGCAGGGGCACGACCTCGACGGGGTCGAGCACGCATCTGCCGGCCACGCGGCGCGTCTCGGACAGCAGCCGCGCTGCCCGGCCGGTGTCGCCGCCGCAGATCCGCGCGGCCACCCGCGCCATCTCGGCGCCGTCCTTCAGGTACGCGTGGGCCGTGGGGTCGTCGAGGTGCCGCCCGTCGAGGGGCACCAGCTTGCGCGCCGCGTCGAGCACGTTGCCGACCTGGTGGTCGGCGGCGTCCAGGTAGCGGACCGCGTTGGTCAGCACGACCGGCACGCCCATCGAGTCGGCCAGCCCGATCATCCGGGCGGCGATGTTCGCGTCGCGGTAGCCGTACAGGTCGGACACCTCGACGACCAGGTCGGGGACCACCGCGCGCCAGGCGGCCAGCAGGGCTCTGGCCTGGTCGTCGCGCCGCTCGGCCACCGCGCGGCCGACGCCGGAACGGGGCCCGAGCAGCACGGTCAGCCGCGGCCCGCCGTCCGGGCCGGTCGCGTGCTCGGCCACCATCCCCGGCGTGACGTACGGCGCGCCGCGCTCCCCCACCTGGTGGGCGGCCGTGACCAGGCGGCACAGCGAGGCCCAGCCGTCCGAGCGCGCGAGCACGACGACCCGCGCCGGCTCGGCCGCCGTCCCCCGGCCGTGTCCGCGCCCGTGTCCGTGCCCACGCCCGGGTCCATGCCCGTGCCCGGGTCCGGTGCGGCGGCCGGACGGCAGGCCGCCGCCGAACAGGTCGTCCGGCGTGGAAGAACCCGGCGTGGAAGAGGCGCCGTCGAGGGCGAGATCGACCCCGACGACCGGGCGGACGCCCCGCTCGTGGCAGGCGATGACGTGCTTGATCGCGCCGTAGAGGCCGTCGCGGTCGGTCAGCGCCAGCGTGTCCATGCCGTGCTCGGCGGCCCGCCGGACGAGGGCGGCCGGGAACGCGGTGCCGTACCGCAGCGAGAAGGCGGACGCCACGTGCAGGTGGGCGAAGGCGTGCGTCACAGGCGCGCCCCCGTCCGTCCCCCGGTCCGTCCTCCAGCGGCCCGTCCCCCGGTCGTCGTGGGAAGCTGGAGCGTTCCCATCAGTCCCAGGCCCTCAGCAGGAGCCAGCCGCCGCTGGCGGTGTCGAAGCGCAGTTCATAGGTCCCGACCTCCTTGCCGGCCGCGGCCCCCACCCGCCAGAAGCGCCGCTCGCCGGGATCGGCGTCCGAGGTCTTCCACCATTCCCTGGCGACCACCCAGTGGTCCTGGATCTCGCGGACGGTGTAGAGCCGGTCACGCCAGACGAACTGAGCAGGGTGCCCGCCCCGGACCCACACCTCGATCGGATCGCCGTAAAGTCTGCTCAAGACTCCTTCTCCCTGTGGCTTCGTGGCCACCCGGGGGAAGACGGGCGGATGATTCGGGCAGAATCGCCGCTACTTCGAACATACGTTCCCAGCGGGGTGAACGCAAGTCGGCGCGGCCCGTTTCCGGGAGCGAAACCCCAGGAAGCGCCTCCGCCGGCGGATCACTCGCCGAGCCAGATCCCGCCGCCCCGGTAGGGCGGCCCCTCTTGTTCGGTGGCGTCCGCCACCGCCGCCCAGACGCGCGCCGTCCCCGGCCCCCTGACGACGGCCGCCACCCGGGTGTGCCCGAGCGGACCCGCCGGAAACGTCCCGTACGTCCACCGGCCGCCCGACAGGTGACCGACCGCCGTGTTCCACTCGTTCTTCGCGTAGAACAGCCAGAACCCGCCCCGGCCGTCGGCCTCCAGTCGCAGGTGAGGGTCGAGCTCGGGCTCCGTCGGCAGACTGTAGCTCCAGCGTCCGTTCTCCCGCCGCAGGAACAGCGTGCGGCCGCAGTAGGTCACGTCCTCCTCCTGGGTGCCGCAGACCCACGCGACCCAGCCGACGGCCGCCACCCTGCCCGACTCGTCCACCGCGAGGTCCACGAGCTCGGAGAGCTGGCCGCGGTGCAGCGCGGGGACCGCGGGGAGCGGGACCGTGCTCCAGGACCAGCCGTTCCACCGGGCGACGGCGGCCCGGCCCCGGATGGAACCGGCCGCCCAGACCTCGCCGCCGGGCAGGCCGTCCACGTCCTTGGCGACCAGCGGCGGCCGTGTCGTGCGCCAGGCCCTGCCGTCCCAGCGCCGCAGATCCGACCAGGAGCTCCAGGGCTCCTCCGCACCTCCCGCCCCGTCCAGGAAGTTCGCCTTCTGGATCACCCAGACGTCGCCGGGAGCCGCCGCGTGCACCCGCTCCGGTTCCGCACCCGGGCCGGGCGCCGCCGTCCACCTCCGCCCGTTCCAGTGCGCGGCGGTCTTCTCGTCGAACAGCCACATGTCGCGGTCGGACGAGGCGGCCACGGCACGCGGCTCGGACAGCGGCGGGGCCGGAACCTCGCGCCACCGCCCGCCGTCCCCGCGCAGCAGCAGCGGCGCGTTCGTCTCGGGCCCGCACGCCTCGGGCACACGCGTGCCGGCCGCCCACACGGTGCCCTCGCGGGTCACGGCCAGGCCCGTGATGCGGTCGCGGTAGTCGTAGTAGGCGGCGCGCCACCCGCCGCCCCGGACCGGGCTCGGCTGCGGCGTCGGCGAGCCGGTCGGGCAGGAGGGCGACGGCCGCTCCCGCGCGGCGGCCGTGGCGGCCGCGGCGTCGGTCTCGTTCCAGGTCTCGAGATCGCGAGGCGTGGTCGACGCGCACGCCGCCGGCAGCACCATCGCGGCCAGCGCCGCCGTCACCCGCAGAATCCGCGTCCGCATATCCGTAGGACGCGGCGGGCCCGCATCCGGTTCTGCCGAACCCGTCTGTGCCGGCCGTGCCCCCTGGGCTCAGCCCGCGCGCTCCGCGTAGGCGGCCAGCAGCTGGGCCTCCGCGGTGTCGAAGTACGCGAGCAACTCCCGCTCGGCCCGCTCGTGGTCGCCGTCGATCAGCAACGTGGCGATGCGCGCGTTGTCTTCCAGGTAGGGCTCGTGGAAGGTCCTGAGCTCGCCCATCACGTGGAAGGCCAGCCGCAGCTCGGCGAGCAGGCGCGCCATGGTCTCGTCCACACGGGGACTGGCGAGCAGCGCGGCGATCGCGCGGTGGAACCGCATGTTGGCGGTGCCGACGGCCGCCCAGTCGCCGCTCTCCGCTGCTGTCCGGCCCTCCTCGACGTGGCGCCGCACCTCCGTCACCGCCTCGGACGGGGCCGTGACGGCCGCCCGTACGCCCGCCGTCTCCAGGATGCGCCGCATCGCGTAGATGTCGGCCACGTCGGCCGCGGCGAGCTTGCGGACGAAGACACCGCGGTGCAGCTCGTGCACCAGCAGGTTCTCGTGCGACAGCAGCCTGAACGCCTCTCGGAGGGTGTTGCGGGAGACGCCGAGCAGGTTGCCGATCGTCTCCTCCGACAGGCGGGTGCCCGGGGGCAGGGAGCCGTCGATGACGTTCTCCCGCAGGACGTCGGCGACCAGTTCGGCGGCGCTGGCCCGATCGAGCACCGGCCGAGCCGCGCTCAACCGTGCCGCCCAGTCCGCCATAGCCGTCATCGCCGCAACCCCTTCTCGACCGCCGGATCACCCCCAGCTTAGGCCGCGGCGTGTCGCCGGAATCCAGCGATCACCATCGGGCTTCGCCCGATCACACCCAGGTGTGGCGGAGAAGTAACCTACAAGAGGCTTGATGACTTGTTGAACAATCCTCTAGCTTCCAGGGGAGGTGAGCAAAGGAGTCTCGCATGGACCGACCCCCCGGCACCAAGACGGCTTCACCCGCGGGCACCACGAGCGGAGGGCGGCGCTCGGCGCTGCTCGGCGCGATGTTCCTCATGGCCACGAGCGCCATCGGCCCCGGCTTCATCACTCAGACGACGACGTTCACGGCGCGGCTCGGCGCGGCGTTCGCGTTCGTGATCGTCGCTTCGATCCTCGTCGACATCGCCGTCCAGCTGAACGTCTGGCGGGTGATCGGCGTCTCCGGGATGCGCGCCCAGACGCTGGGCAACCGGGTGCTGCCCGGTTCCGGATATCTCCTGGCCGTCCTCGTGGCCTTCGGCGGCCTGGTGTTCAACATCGGCAACGTCGGCGGCGCGGCACTCGGCCTGAACGCCCTCGCGGGGATCGACGTCAAGATCGGCGGCACGGTGTCCGCCCTGATCGCCGTCGCCATCTTCCTCAGCAGGCGGGCCGGGGTGGCCGTCGACCGGATCGTCGTCGTCCTCGGCGTCGTGATGGTGGCGCTGACGCTGTACGTGGCGATCGTCTCCCACCCGCCGGTGGGCGAGGCCCTGCGGCAGACGGTCCTGCCGGACACGGTCGACTTCCTCGCCGTCACGACGCTGATCGGCGGCACGGTCGGGGGCTACATCACCTACGCGGGGGCGCACCGGCTCATCGACGCGGGCGTGACCGGGCCGCGGAACGCCGGGCGGATCTCCCGCGGCTCGGTCACCGGCATCCTCGTCACCGGAGTCATGCGGGTGATCCTCTTCCTCGCCTCGCTCGGCGTGGTGGCCGGAGGATTCCGGCTCGCCGCCGACTCGGCGAACCCGGCCGCCGACATCTTCCGGAGCGCGGCGGGCGAGCTGGGCCTGAGGCTGTTCGGAGTCGTCCTGTGGGCCGCGGCCATCACCTCGGTCATCGGCGCCTCGTACACGTCGGTGTCGTTCCTCGCCAGCTTCTCGCCCCGGACGGACCGCTACCGCTCATGGATCACGGTGGCCTTCATCGTGGTCTCGACCGCGGTCTTCCTCCTCCTCGGCAAGGCTCCGGCCAACCTCCTGATCCTCGCCGGAGCGCTCAACGGCCTCATCCTGCCCGTCGGTCTGGCGGTGATCCTCTGGGTCGCCGCACGCCGTCGTGATCTCATGGGCGGGTATCGCTACCCTGTCTGGCTGCTCGGCATCGGTGTACTCGCCTGGGCGCTGACCATCTACCTCGGCTGGAACTCCCTCAGCGGGATCAGCGCGCTCTGGAGCTGACGTGCCCTACCCGACCATGTGCATCGACCTCAACTCCGACCTGGGCGAGGGCTTCGGCCAGTGGACGCTCGGCGACGACGACGCGCTGCTGTCGATCGTCACGAGCGCCAACGTCGCCTGCGGGTTCCACGCCGGAGACCCGGTGATCATGCGGCGCACGTGCGAGACCGCGGCCGCGCGCGGCGTGGTGATCGGCGCCCAGGTCGGCTACCGCGACCTGGCGGGCTTCGGGCGGCGCTTCGTCGACGTGCCGCCCGTCGAACTCGCCGACGACGTCATCTACCAGATCGGCGCTCTGGACGCCTTCGCGCGGGTGGCGGGCACCAGGGTCAGGTACGTCAAGCCGCACGGCGCGCTCTACAACGCGATCGTGCATCACGAGGCGCAGGCCGCCGCGGTGGTCGCGGCCGTGCGGGCCTACGACCCCGGCCTGCCCGTGCTCGGCCTCCCCGGCTCGGCGTGGCTGCGCCAGGCCTGCCGGGCCGGCCTCACCACGGTCGCCGAATGCTTCGCCGACCGCGCCTACACCCGCGAGGGCAGGCTGGTGCCGCGCGGCGTGCCCGGCGCCGTCCTGCACGACCCCGCCCGGGTCGCCGAGCGCAGCGTGCGCATGGCCAGGGGCGAGCCGATCGAGGCCGTCGACGGGACGCCGCTCACCATCACGGCCGACTCGATCTGCGTGCACGGCGACAGCCCCGGCGCGGTAACCATGGCACTCGAGGTCCGTGACGCGCTCAAGGAGAACGGCATCGGCCTGGCGCCGTTCGTGAAGGACGAGGCGTGAACGCACGGCTGCACCGCTGTGGCGAGCACGCGGTCCTGGTCGAGCTCGGCCGTCTCGAGGAGGTGGTGGCCCTCTACGACGCCCTCGCGGCCGACCCCCCGCGGGGCGTCGTCGACATCGTCCCCGCGGCGCGCACCCTGCTCGTCCGGTTCGAGCCGCCGGCACGCCACGCCGAGGTGGAGTCCGCCGTCCTGGCCGTACGGCCGGCCGGAGGGCGCCGCGCGACGACCGAGGAGGTGGTGATCCCCGTGGAGTACGACGGCGACGACCTCGCCGACGTGGCCCGGCTGACCGGGCTCACCGAGCGCGAGGTCGTGGCGGCGCACACCGGCACAACGTGGACGGTCGCCTTCTGCGGGTTCGCCCCCGGCTTCGGCTATCTGATCGGCGGCGACCCCCGGCTCGCCGTACCTCGGCGGCCGGAGTCGCGCGTGCGCGTGCCCACCGGCGCCGTGGGGCTCGCCGGGGAGTTCAGCGGGGTCTACCCGCGCGAGTCGCCGGGCGGCTGGCAGCTGATCGGGCACACCGAGGCCGTGGTGTGGGACATCGCGGCCGATCCGCCCGCCCTGCTGCGCCCGGGGGTCCGGGTGCGGTTCGCGGAGGAACCGTGAGCGAGGCCTGTGAGCGAGGCACTGGGGGAGGCACTGTGAGCGAGCTTCGGCGGGCGCTGGCGGTGCTGGCCCCCGGTCCCCTCACCACGGTGCAGGACCTCGGGCGGCGCCGGCACAGCCATCTCGGCGTCGGGCGCTCCGGCGCCGCCGACCGGGGCGCGCTGCGGCTGGCCAACCGCCTGCTGGCCAATCCCGAGGACGCCGCCTGCCTGGAGATCACCCTGGGCGGGCTGAAGGTGCGCGCCACCGGCGACCTGCTCGTGGCGCTCACCGGCGCGCCGTGTCCCGCCACCGTCACCGAGCCCGACGGGCGCACGCGCGGCATCGGGCACGCGTCGGTCGAGCGCCTGCCCGACGGGGCGACGCTGCGGCTCGGCGTGCCGCCGCGCGGGCTGCGGACCTATCTGGCGGTCCGCGGCGGGATCGACGTCCCCGAGGTGCTGGGGTCACGGGCCACCGATCTGCTCTCGGGGCTCGGCCCGGAGCGTCCGGCGCCCGGATCGGTGCTCCCGGTCGGGCCGGCGCCGACGGAGTTTCCCGTGGCCGATCTGGCCCCGGTGTCCGAGCCGGATTCCGGCGTCCTCATGCTGGACGTGATACCGGGACCGCGCCACGACTGGTTCACGCCCGGGGCGCTCGCGGCCCTGTGCGCGGAGCCGTACGAGGTCACCCCGCACAGCGACCGGGTCGGCATGCGGCTGCGCGGGCCGCGCCTCGAACGCGCGCGCGGCGGGGAGCTGCCGAGCGAGGGCATGGTCCCCGGCGCGCTGCAGGTGCCGCCGTCAGGACAGCCGACGCTCTTCCTCGCGGATCACCCCGTGACCGGCGGATATCCCGTCATCGCGGTGGTGCGCGATCACCATGTCGACCGGGCGGCGCAGGCCCGCCCCGGGCAGCGCATCCGTTTCCGGGTGGCCGGCGACCATCGATTTCACTGACCGAGGAGGCCCTGATGGAACTCGACCCCGCACGGCTGACCCCCCGCGAGGCGCGGGCGCTGTTCCGGGGTGGGCTGGTCACGCCCACGTCCGGCTGGGCGGCGGGCTGGGCGCAGGCCAACCTGATCGCGCTGCCGAGGGACAGGGCGTACGACTTCCTGGTGTTCGCGCAGCGCAACCCGCGCCCCTGCCCGGTGCTCGCCGTCACCGAGCCGGGTGAGCCGTTCGCGTCGATCTTCGACGGCGACCTGCGCACCGACCTGCCCGCCTACCGCGTCTACCGGGACGGCGAACAGGTCGCCGAGGTCGCCGACGCGACGCCCTACTGGCGCGACGACCTGGTGGGCTTCCTCATCGGCTGCAGTTTCACCTTCGAGGCCGCGTTGCTGGAGGCCGGCGTCCCGATCCGCCACATCGAGGCGGGCACGAACGTGCCGATGTACCTGACCGACCGGCCGTGCGTCCCGGCGGGCGAGCTTTCCGGCCCCCTCGTGGTGTCGATGCGCCCGATCCCAGCCGAGCTGGTGCCGGCCGCCGTACGGGTCACCTCGCGCTACCCGGCTGTGCACGGCGCGCCGGTGCACGTCGAAGACCCCGCCGCGCTCGGCATCGCCGACTTGGCCGCGCCGGACTTCGGCGACCCGGTCGAGGTGCGCGACGGCGAGCTTCCGGTCTTCTGGGCCTGCGGGGTGACGCCGCAGGCCGTGGTGATGCGGTCGCGGCCGCCGTTCGCGATCGGCCACGCGCCCGGCCACATGGCGATCACCGACGCCCGCGACAGCGCCTACCTGGTGCCCTGAGACAGCGCTTACCTGGTCTGGCGAGGTCAGTCGCCGGCGCGGCGGACGAGGGGGTTGGCGGCGGTGGAGTTGCGGATGCTGAAGGTCACGCTCCCGGCGCGGTAGCGGTCGTCGGAGGACTCGACGGGCCGGCCCTCCTGGGTGGTGGTCACGCGGCGCTGGCGCAGCAGGGGGCTGCCCCGCCGCACGCCGAGCAGCCGGGCGTCCTCGCTGCCTGCCGCCACCGCGTCGATCAGGTGCTCGCCGTACGCGAAGACCAGGCCGACGGACTCGTAGAGCTCCTGGGTCACCGACTCGCAGTCGGGGTCGAGCCGCTCGACGGCGGGGGCGATCCAGCCGGCGTAGACGGTGCGCTCGACCAGCACCGGCTCGCCGTCGAGCCGCCGCAGCCGCAGCACGTCGAGCACCTCCTCCCCCGGCTCCAGCGACAGCCGTACGGCCTCGGAGGGCGAGCACGGGCGGCGCTGGGAGGACAGCACGGTGCCGCTGGCGCGATAGCCCATCGACCGGGCCCACTGGGCGAAGCTGTGCAACTCGGCGAAGCTCTGGCTGCGCTCGCTGCCGAGCACGATGCGCCGCGCGCCCTGCCGGGACCCGACCAGCCCTTCGGCGGCGAGCAGGGCGACGGCCTGGCGAACGGTCCCGCGCGCCGCCGAGTAGCGTAAGGCCAGCTCAGCCTCGGAGGGGAGCTGAGCGCCTATCGGGTAGTCCCCCCTGACGATGGCGTCCCGCAAGTCACTCGCGATCTGTTCGTAGCGCGCCATCGTGCTGAGCCCTTCCGTTCACGCGACTGACATCGATATGCGACTTACTAGCTCTGGCTTGTTTGTACAAGTTCGCCTAAGTTCGATCCACGCACCACAGTGGGAGGGACCCTTGTCCACACGTACCGCCGGCCTCGTGGCCGCGCTCACGATAACCACCTCAGTGATCGCGGCGTGCGGCGCCGCCCCCACGACCGCCGGCGGCGGCTCGGGTTCGGGTGACTCCAAGGCGGCCACCGCGACCTCGGCCCAGGACTTCGGCGGGCTGGACAAGCTGGTGGAGGCCGCCAAGAAGGAGGGCCAGCTCAACACCATCGCGCTGCCGCCGGACTGGGCCAACTACGGCGAGGTCATCAAGGCGTTCGAGGCCAAGTACGGCATCAAGATCACCAACGACAACCCCGACGGCTCCAGCCAGGACGAGATCAACGCGGTCAAGACCCTCAAGGGCCAGGGCCGCGCCCCCGACGTGCTCGACCTCGGCAGCGCCTTCGCGCTCAGCGGCGCCCAGGAGGGCCTGTTCGCGCCCTACAAGGTGCAGAGCTGGGACAAGATCCCCGACGGCCAGAAGGAGACCGGCGGCGCCTGGTACTACGACTACGGCGGCTACATCTCCATCGGCTGCGACGCCAAGCGGGTCAAGACCTGCCCCCAGACGTTCGCCGACCTGCTCAAGCCCGAGTACAAGGGCATGGTCGCGCTGAACGGCGACCCGACCAAGGCCGGCGCCGCCTTCGCCGGCGTGTACGCCGCCTCGCTCGCCAACCAGGGCTCGTTCGACGACATCCAGCCCGGCATCGACTTCTTCAAGAAGCTCAAGGAGAACGGCAACTTCAACCCGGTCGAGGCCACCCCCGCCACGGTCGAGAAGGGCGAGACCCCGGTCACCCTCGACTGGGACTACCTGCAGGCCAGCTACGCCAAGGAGTTCTCCTCCAAGGGCGTGGACTGGAAGATCGCCATCCCCTCGGACGGCCAGTACGCCAACTTCTACGCCCAGGCGATCAACAAGTGGGCGCCGCACCCCGCCGCCGCCCGCCTCTGGCAGGAGTTCCTCTACAGCGCCGAGGGCCAGAACCTGTGGCTGAAGGGTTACGCCCGCCCGGTGCTGCTGCCCTCCATGCAGGAGGACGGCAGCGCGGACGCCGCCATGGTCGCCCAGCTCCCCAAGGTCGAGGGCACCCCCACGTTCCCCACTCCCGACCAGGTCAACAAGGCCAAGGAGGTCCTGGCGAGCGGGTGGGGCGCGGCGGTCTCGGGCTGAGATCGTGCGCGACAGCCGTACGCGATCGAAGAGCCGGTGGGCGGCCGTCCCGCTGCTGGTCTTCGTCGTCATCGTCTTCGGCGTGCCGATGCTGGTCCTCCTCGGTGGCACGTTCACCAAGGAGGGCACGTTCAGCACCGCCAACCTCACCGAGTCGCTCCAGGGCGCGTACCTGACCGCCCTGCTCGGGAGCGTCAAGATCTCGGCGCTGGTGGCGGTGCTGGGCGGGGTGCTCGGCACCTTCCTCGCCCAGGCCGTGGTGACCTCCAGGTTCCGTACGCTGCGCGAGGCGGTGCTGACCGCCTCCGGGGTGCTGGCCAACTTCGGCGGCGTGCCGCTGGCCTTCGCCTGGATCGCCACGCTCGGCAACTCGGGCGTCGTCACCACCACGCTCGGCCTCGGCGCCCACGGGTGGAGCCTGTACAACTTCTGGGGTCTCACCCTGGTCTACCTGTACTTCTCCATCCCCCTTCAAGTGCTCACGGTCGTGCCCGCGCTCGACGGGTTGCGCCCGCAGTGGCGTGAGGCCGCGCAGAACAACGGCGCGAGCACCTGGCAGTTCTGGCGGTACGTCGGGATTCCGGTGCTGACCCCGGCGCTGCTCGGCGGGGTCGTGCTGCTGTTCGGCGGCGCGTTCTCGGCCTACGCCACGGCGCAGGCCATGGTCGGGTCCACCGTCCCGCTGGTCACGCTGAAGATCGCCGACGCGCTCACCGGCAACGTCCTGATCGGCCACGAGAACGTCGCGCTGGCCCTCAGCCTCGACATGATCGTGGTCGCGGGCCTGGTCATGGCCGTCTACCTCCCGCTGCAGCGAAGGAGCGCCCGATGGCTTCGCTGACCCCTCAGGTGACCACACAGGTCGCCCCGGGAACGGCGCCCGCGCGCGGCGGCCGACCCCGGCGTCCCCGGGTGTGGCGCGGGGTGGTCCTCGTGCTCGCCGCCGTCTACTTCCTCGTCCCGCTGATCGCGTCGTTCGTCTTCACGGTGAAGGCGCCCGACCAGGGCTTCTCGCTCGACGCGTACGGCCAGATCTTCTCGGCCGAGGGCTTCGGCGGCAGCCTCCTGCTGTCGCTCGGGCTCGGCGTCGCCACGATCGTGCTGGTCCTGCTGCTGACGCTGCCCGCCGCGGTGGCCGTACGGCTCGGCGCGCCGCGGCTGCGGCCGGTGCTCGAGGTGGTCTGCACGCTGCCGCTGGTCGTCCCCCCGATCACGTTCGTGGCCGGGATCAGCACCGTGCTGCGGTGGGGGCCCGACTACCTGGCGAGCACGCCCTTCTACCAAACGATGATCGCGGTGCAGAACCCGGACTTCCCGGTGGTGCTCGTGCTCGCCTACGTCGTGCTGGCGCTGCCGTTCGCCTACCGCTCGCTCGACGCGGGCCTCGGCGCGATCGACGTGCGCACGCTGTCGGAGGCGGCCAGGAACCTCGGGGCGTCGTGGCCCCACGTGCTGCTGCGGGTGATCATCCCCAACATGCGGTCGGCGATGGCGAGCGCGTCGTTCCTCACGCTGGCGCTGGTGCTCGGGGAGTTCACGATCGCCCGGCTGCTCAGCTTCGAGACCTTCCCCAACTGGATCTACCGGATCTCCGGCTCACAGGCGCAGGTGTCGGTGGCCGTCTCGGTGTTCAGCCTGCTGATCACCTGGCTGCTGCTGCTCGCCCTGTCGTCCGCCGGCGCGAGGCAAAGGAGTGGATCATGAACGGCGCCCGGGTCGAGTTCCGCGGCCTGCGGCGGCGGTTCGGCAGCACGGTCGCGCTGGACGGGCTCGACCTCACGGTGGAGCCGGGCGAGCTGATCGCGCTGCTCGGCCCGTCGGGGTGCGGCAAGACCACCGCGCTGCGCTGCCTGGCCGGCTTCGAACAGCCCGACGAGGGCGAGGTGCTGGTGGACGGCGCCGACATCACGCGCGTGCCGGCCAACCGGCGCGACGCCGGCATGGTCTTCCAGTCCTACAGCCTCTTCCCCAACCTCAACGCGCGCGACAACGTGAGCTTCGGCATGCGGGTGCGCAAGGTGCCCGCCGCCAAGCGGCACGCCCGCGCGCAGGAGCTGCTGGAGCTGGTCGGCCTGCCCTCGGTCGGCGACCGCTACCCCCACCAGTTGTCCGGCGGCCAGCAGCAGCGCGTGGCGCTGGCCCGCGCGCTCGCCCTGGAGCCAAGGGTGCTGCTGCTGGACGAGCCGCTGTCGGCGCTCGACGCCAAGGTGCGGGTCACGCTGCGCGAGGAGATCCGCCGCCTGCAGCTCTCCCTCGGCATCACGACGATCTTCGTGACGCACGACCAGGAGGAGGCGCTGTCGATGGCCGACCGGGTCGCCGTGCTGCGCGACGGCCGCCTGGAGCAGGTCGCCGACCCCGCCACCCTGTACGACCGGCCGGCGACCCCGTTCGTCGCCGAGTTCGTCGGCGCGATGAACCACCTGCCCGGCCTGGTGTCGGACGACCGGGTCACCGTTCTCGGGCAGACGCTGCCCGTGGAGGGCGAGGCGCCGGGCACGGCGCAGGCGGACGTGCTGGTGCGGCCCGAGGCCGTGCTCGTCACGCCCGTCGCCTCGTCCGGCGCCGAGGGCGACGGGATCGTCATGGTGTCGTCGTTCCGCGGCTCCACCGCCCGCCTGCGGGTCCGCCTGGGCGACGGCACCGAGGTGCTGGCCGACGTCCCCGGCCACGACTCGGCGCGCTTCGCGCCCGGCACCGCCGTACGGGTCGGGCTGGTCGAGCGGCCGGTGCTCGTGTCGGCACGCTCGGAGACCGGAGCCGCGACGGCGGTCCCCGAGCCCGATGTCGTCTAGGGAGAGCCCGGCGGCGGTCCTGTTCGACATGGACGGCACGCTGGTGGACACCGAGGACCTGTGGTGGGACGCCTGCGTGGAGGTCGCGGACGGCCTGGGCTCCCCTCTCGGGGAGGCCGACCGGGAGGCGCTGTTCGGCCTGTCGGTCGAGGACGCCGCCCTGCACATCACAGCCGCCCTGGACACCGCCGGGGGTGCCGGGGCGCGGGCCGTCGAGGCGATGCTGACGGACGCGTTCACCGGGCGGCTCGAGAACGGGGTGACCACGCTTCCCGGCGCGGTCGCGCTGCTGGAGTCCCTGCGCGCGGCCGGGATCCCGGCCGGGCTCGTCAGCGCGTCGCCTCGGCCGGTCGTGGACCTGGTGCTCGGGACCGTAGGCGGGCACCGCTTCCGGCTGTCGGTGGCCGCCGGGGACAGCGCCAGGAACAAGCCGGCGCCCGATCCGTACCTGGCCGCCGCCGCGCGGCTGGGCGTCGACCCGGCCGCGTGCGTGGCGATCGAGGACAGCCCGACCGGCGTCGCCTCGGCCCGGTCCGCCGGGTGCGCCGTCATCGTGGTCGGTTCCTCAGGCGGTGTCAGCGGTGTGACGGCGGTGCCGACGCTGGAGAGCGTCGACCTGCCGCTGCTGCGCCGGCTCGTCTCCGATCCCACTGCGGTCACTCCGCGAACCTAAGTTCCCTTTGGGTATCGTCGCAGCATGGACGCTGTGAAGACGGCTTGCGACGACCCCAAGGACGTCTACTCGGCCGCCTGCCCGTGCCGCAACATGCTCGACCTGCTGGCCAACAAGTGGAGCGCGCTGGCCCTGGGCGCCCTGGAGGACGGGCCGCAGCGTTTCGGCGCGCTGCGCGCCCGTCTCCAGGGCGTCAGCCCCAAGGTGCTCACCCAGACCCTGCGCCGCCTGGAGGACCACGGTCTCGTCCACCGCGACGTGTATCCCGAGGTGCCGCTGCGGGTGGAATACAGCCTCACCCCGCTCGGCCGGGACGCCAACGTCCCGCTCGCCCACCTGCGGACGTGGGTGGAGCGCAACATCGACCGCTTTCCCGACGCGGACTAGCCTCCTCACCTCGACGGTTTCCGATGGATACTCGTGTCCCTTGCGGGTAACCAGGCGTCG
The DNA here is from genome assembly GCF_006874435.1 of Microbispora sp. KK1-11. Taxonomy (NCBI): domain Bacteria; kingdom Bacillati; phylum Actinomycetota; class Actinomycetes; order Streptosporangiales; family Streptosporangiaceae; genus Microbispora; species Microbispora sp. KK1-11. Next base: position 103,109 of record NZ_VIRJ01000002.1, read on the forward strand.
GTGGATACCGTGCGGGTCATGCCGCCGAGCCGTACGAAGCGGCACGGAATCCATGAAGCACAGGGGACAGACGTGATCGAGAACCAGAACGGGACCATGCCCGCCGTCGCCTTCCGGCGCAGCCTCCCCGTCGACGACCCGGAAAGCCTTCTCGACGTGGAGCTGCCGGTGCCGCGACCCGGCTCGCGCGATCTGCTCGTCCGGGTGGAGGCGGTCGCCGTGAACCCGGTGGACTACAAGGTCCGGCGCAGCAGCGATCCGGGCGGCGAGCCCAAGGTGCTCGGCTGGGACGCCGCGGGCACCGTGGTCGCCGTGGGCGACGAGGTGGAGCTGTTCGAGGTCGGCGACGAGGTCTACTACGCCGGTGCGATCGACCGGCCCGGCGCGAACTCCCGCTTCCACGTGGTGGACGAGCGCATCGCCGGCCACAAGCCCGCCAGGTTGTCCTTCACCGAGGCCGCCGCGCTGCCGCTGACCTCCCTCACGGCCTGGGAGGGCCTGTTCGAGCGGCTGGGCCTGCGCGGCGACGCGCTCGACCAGACCGGAACGCTGCTGGTGACCGCGGCCGCGGGCGGCGTCGGCTCCATCGTCGTGCAGCTCGCACGCGCACTGACCGGGCTCACCGTGATCGGCACGGCCTCCCGCCCGGAGACCGTGGAGTTCGCCCGCAGGATGGGCGCCCACCACGTCGTGGACCACCGCGGGCCGCTGGCGAAGCAACTGGCCGAGGTCGCGCCCGACGGCGTCGGCTACGTCTTCAGCACCGTCGGCACCGACCGCAACCTCGCGGCCTACGCCGAGGCGCTCACCCCCTTCGGTCAGATCGTCGCCATCGACGACCACGACTCCCTCGACATCGGCGTGCTCAAGTCGAAGAGCATCTCGTTCCACTGGGAGCTCATGTTCACCCACTCGCTGTTCCGGACCCCGCACCAGGTGAACCAGCACCGCATCCTCGACCGGGTCGCACGGCTGGTGGACGCGGGGGTCCTCACGACCACCGCCAACCTGGACCTCGGCCCGGTCAACGCCGCCAACCTCCGCGAGGCCCACCGGATCCTCGAATCGGGCACCGCGATCGGAAAGATCACTCTTACCGGCTTCTGAGGCCCGCCGCACCGGGCGGGGAACAACGGAGACGGCCCGGCAGGTTGGGGACCACAGGAACCGAGCCCGAAAACAGGAGTTGCGCATGCATGCCATCGTCGTCCCCGCTTACGGTGATTCCTCGGTGCTGGAGTACGCCGAGCGGCCCGACCCCGAGCCCGGCCCCGGTGAGGTGCTGGTCGACGTGGCGGCGACGGGCGTCAACTTCATCGACGTCTACCACCGCGAGGGCCGCTACCCGCTGCCGCTTCCGCTGGTCCCGGGCTCGGAGGCGGCCGGGACCGTCACGGCCGTCGGCCCCGGCGTGACCGACATCGTCCCCGGAGACCGCGTCGCCTCCGCCAGCGCGGTCGGCGCGTACGCGACCAAGGCCGTGGTCCCGGCGGAGAAGGTGGTCCGGCTGCCCGACGGGCTGTCACCGGACCTCGCGGCGGCGGTGCTGCTCCAGGGGCTGACCGCGCACTACCTGACCCACTCCACGTACGCGATCAGGTCGGGCGACGACGTGCTCGTGCACGCGGCGGCCGGCGGCATGGGCCTGCTGCTCGTCCAGATGGCCAAGCTGCGCGGCGCCCGCGTGATCGGCACGGTCTCCAGCGCCGAGAAGGAGAAGCTCGCCCGGCAGGCGGGCGCCGACGAGGTCGTCGGCTACGAGGGCTTCCCCGAGGCCGTCAAGGAGATCACCGAGGGCGCCGGAGTGCACGCCGTCTACGACGGGGTCGGCGCCGCCACGTTCGACGGGTCGCTGGCGTCGCTGCGGCCGCGCGGCATGATGGCGCTGTACGGCGCGGCCAGCGGCCCCGTCCCGCCGTTCGACCCGCAGCGGCTCAACTCGGGCGGCTCGCTGTTCCTGACCCGGCCCACGCTCGCGCACTACACGGCCACCCGCGAGGAGCTGCTGTCGCGGGCGAACGACCTGCTCGGCTGGGTCGCCTCCGGCGCGCTGAAGGTGCACGTCTCCCAGCGCTACCCGCTCGCCGAGGCCCGGCGCGCCCACGACGACCTGGAGGGCAGGCGGACGACCGGCAAGCTGCTGCTGATCCCGTAAACCACGGGGAACCGTCCTCAGGCCACCGAGGCGACCAGCGGCACCGACGGTGCCGTTCCAGGGAACCCGAGGCCCTCGGCCCGGTCGCGGAAGTCGGGAGGCACGCACAGGCGGGCCTCCTGCCCGAGCCCCCGCAACGCTTCGATCAGGCCAGAGGGTGGGCCGGCCACTCCAGGAGGCGGGCCCCGAGCACGGCCGTCTCCAGCGTGAACCGCTGTGTGGGGTCGCTCGGCGAGAAGCCGGTCAGCCTCCTGATCCGCTCCAGCCGGTAAGTGATCGCCCGGGTGCTGACGCCGAGCCTGCGCGCCGCCGCCGTGTGGTTGCCCTGGGAGGCGAAGATCGCCTCCAGCGTCTCCAGCAGCGGCTCAGGGCCGCCGCGGGCGGAGGTCAGCGGCCCGAGCACGGTGGAGACGAGGTCCACGATCGCCTCCCTGTCCCGCAGCAGCACCGGGAAGACCAGCAGGTCGGCCGCCTTCAGCACCTGGGCCCGCAGGCCGAGCCGCTCGCCGAGGTCGATCGCGTTGACCGCTTCCCGATAGGAGGTGACGATGCCGCCGGGGCCCTGGTGGGGGCGGCCCACCCCTGCCCGCCAGTCCGTGAGCGCGGAGCGTACGTGGTGGGTGAACTCGCCGCTCGCGGCGGTCAGCGCGCCCGGGGACACGCACACCAGCAGGCCGTCGCGGATGGCGACCAGGATGTTGTGCGAGCCGAACCTCGCCACCAGCGCCTGCTCGATCCTCCCGGCCAGCGGGTCGCCCGCCTTCACCGGGGTGCCGGGCCTGGCCACGGTCACGATGTACGCCCCGGCGAGCCGCAGGCCGAAGTGCTCGGCCCGCTCGGCGTCCGCCCTGCCCTGCAGCAGGTCGTCGACGAACAGGCGGCGGGCCTCCTCCTCCTGCCGGAGGGCGGCCCGCTGTGCCTCCTCGTATCCCTCGATGTAGGCGGCCATGCCGCGGCGTACGGCGCCGAAGGCACCGCCGGCGGTGATCTCGGCGGCGTGCAGGCAGGCGTCGGCGAGCACCCGCAGCGGGATGCCGCGTTCCGCGGCGAGGGCGCCGCACTCGCGCAGGCCGTCCATGTCGGCGCGGCCGGGCAGCCTGCCGGTGGCGGCCGACGCGGCCAGAACCGACAGGAACCCGCCGAGTAAGTCGGCGGGCACCCCGGTCGCCTCGCTCACGCGAGCGAGAACGCTGTCCATCAGACTCCTACGTCACGCCGTTCGAAGGCGAGCAGCGCCGTCATGAGGAGGACGGCCGTCGCACCCAGCAGCACAAGGTAGTCGCCGTACGGCCAGCCCTGATAGAGCGGCCTGCCGTCGAGGTAGTAGTGGACGGGCGAGATCCAGCGCAGCCAGGAGATCGCGTCGATGCTCCTGCCCATGGTCTCCACGATGTACCCGGCGACGCCCCAGACGCCGACCACGGCGAGCGCGGCCTGCTTGCGCCCGAAGGCCGCGCCCACGCTCAAGGTCAGCGTCCCGAAGAACAGCACGAGCAGGAACAGCCCGGTGTGGGCGGCGAGGATGCTGCCGAACGGCACGCCCATGCCGGCGGCGGACGAGGCCCCGGCGGCGACGGCCAGCGTCACCAGCGCCACCCCGAGCAGGCCGAGCGCCAGCGCGGCCCAGCGCTCCAGGAGCAGCCGCCTGCGGTCGATCGGCAGCGTCAGCGTGAGCTCCAGCGTCTTGGCCTCCTCCGGGCCGGCGATGGCCCGGTTGCCGAGGATCGCGGCGCACATGGTGAACAACAGCGGGCCGAGCAGCTGGTAGGCGATCGCCTGCAGGTAGCCGCGCCCGGTCGCGATGTCGGACATGCCGCCCATCAGGTCCCTGAGCGCGCCGGGGTACTTGGCGATCGCCTGCGCGCCGAACGTCTCGGGGTCCTGCTTCATCATGCTCGCGTAGATCGAGATGTACATCGTGAGGAACGCGCACAGCCCGACCGCCCACCCGATGAGAGCGCGGCGGTACTCCCCCAGGGTCTTACGCACCAGCGTGGGCATGACGGCCCTCCTCCTCGCTGTAGTAGGTCAGGAAGATCTCCTCGAGGTCCGGCTCCGCGCTGACCATGTGGACCACGGTGTAGCGGGCCGCCGCCTTGATCAGCGCGTCGGGCCTGCCGTCGATCGTGCAGCGCAGGCTCGCGCCCTGGACGACCACGTCGCGTACGCCCGGGAGCCCCTCGAACGACTCCTTCGGGACCGGCGCGTCGAAGTGGAGCTCCACGTGCCGTACGGCGCGCTCGCGCAGCGCGGCGATGTCCTCGACCGCGACGAGGCGGCCCGCGCGTACGATGCCCACCCGGTCGGCCACGTGCTCCACCTCGGCGAGCACGTGCGACGACATGAGGATCGTGTGACCGGCCGTACGCGCCTCCCGGACCATGGCCAGGAACTCCTGCTGCACCAGCGGGTCGAGCCCGCTCGTCGGCTCGTCCAGGATGAGCAGCTCGGGCTCGTGCATGAACGCCTGGATGAGCCCGACCTTCTGCTTGTTGCCCTTCGACAGCTCGCCCATCCTGACGGACAGGTCGGCGTCGAGCCGCTCGGCCAGTTCGTCGATTCTGCCGCGGCTCACCCCGCCGCGTACGTCGGCGAGGAACTGCAGGTAGTCGCGGGCCCGTTCCCTGCCCTCCAGGGCCAGCTCGCCCGGGAGGTAGCCGATCCGGGCGCGCACGCGCGGATCACGGGTGTCGGCGCCGAGGACGGTCGCCCGGCCGGACGTCGGCCGGATCACGTCGAGGAGCAGCCGGATCGTCGTCGTCTTGCCGGCGCCGTTGGGGCCCAGATAGCCGAAGACCTCGCCCGGCCGGATTTCGAGGGTGAGGTCCTCGAGACCTCGTCTCGTACCGTAGAACTTCGTCAGTCCTTCGGTCTCCACCACTGCTGTCATGCCGCAATGGTGGCGCTCCCGTCAGGCGCGGGGTATGCCCGCTTCCGGACACTTGCCGGTCGTGTTTGTTCGCACCTTCGGCAAAGCGGAGGTCAAGACGTGCCGCAGGTGGTCGAGCCCGGCAGGAGATGACGGTAGCGGGAGACCAGCCGGTAGCCCGCCTCCGCGAGCCAGCTCACCGGCGGGGCCAGCATCACCCGGCCGGCCGCACGCCAGGCGGCGCGCGGCTGCAGGGCGAGGAGCAGTGCGACGGCGCGCGCGCCGTGGGCGCGCAGCCCGTCCGGGCCCAGGAGCTGCACGGACGTCGCGACCTCCTCGCGCGTCAGGCCCACCGCGCCGAGGTCGAGGCCCTGCCACGCCCGCACTGTGGGCATGTACGGCAGGAACCGATGCCCGGCGTTCACACACGTCTGGCAGAAGGCGCAGTCGCCGTCGAAGACCAGCAGGACCCGGTTCTCTCCGCTTTCTCCGCCCATGCCGTCGAACCTACCAATCCTGGGACGGATCATTCCGGTCTTGTGGTGGCGGCGCCGGCCGGCGTGACGCGCGCACCGCCAGCACGACGATCAGGATCACCGCGACCGCGAGGCTGAAGACGACCGCGACGACCAGCAACAGGACGAGTGCACTCATCGTCGATCCCTTCGGCGGTTCCGGGTGAGGGCGAGCCGGGCGGCGACGGCCAGGGCGACCGACGCGTACGACACCGCGCGTGCCAGCCGTACGGACCTGGGGATGTCGGAGACGGACGGGCGGGGACCGTCGCCCAGCTCCGGGCGGTGCTCCACCCTGCCGCCGTAGTCGTTGGCCCCGCCGAGGCGTACGCCGAGGGCGCCGGCGAAGGCCGCCTCGCAGCGTCCGGAGTTGGGGCTGGGATGGCGGTGCCCGTCGCGCACGAGGACGGCCGCCGCGCGGCGCGGGGAACCGCCCACCAGGCCCGCGAGGCCCACGGTGAGCAGGGCCGTCAGCCGGGCCGGCACGTAGTTGGCCACGTCGTCCAGCCGGGCCGAGGCCCAGCCGAACCTCGCGTAGCGCGGCGACCGGTGGCCCACCATCGCGTCGAGCGTGTTCACCGCGCGGTAGCCGAGCAGGCCGGGCACGCCGAAGAGCGCGCCCCACACGAGCGGGGCGACGACGGCGTCCGAGGTGTTCTCCGCGATGGACTCGACCGTGCCCCGCGCGAGCTCCGCGGCGTCCAGCCCCGACGGGTCGCGCCCGCACAGGTGCGGAAGGCGTGCGCGGGCGGCGGCCAGGTCGCCCTCCCGCAACGAGTGGGCCATCAGCGTGCCCTCCCTGCCCAGCGTCGTGCCGCCGAGCACCGCCCAGGTGGCGGCCGCGGTGACCGCGGCCCGCGCGACCGGGCTCGACCGGGTCATCCGCTCGGCGAGCAGCCCCGCGGCCGTCGCCGCGCCGACGCAGACGGTGGTGTAGGCCAGGCCCGCCAACCGCGACTCGCGATATACGCGCTTTTCGAGGGCGGCGGCCCGGCTGCCGAACACCGCGACGGGATGACCCCGCCGGGGATCCCCCACCGCGGCGTCGATCGCGGCCCCGGCGAGCAGCCCTGCCGCCGTGGCACCGTCCATGATCCGGGTCACGCACGCATTCTGCCGTACGTGCGCATTTGTCACGCGATGGGCTCGTCACCGAGGAGACGGCGCTGGATCGCGTCCTCGTTGGCGTCGAGCCAGGCCGCGGCACGCCTGATCCGTCCGCCCGCGCCGCCGTCCCACATGCGCGCCCAGCCGCCGCCGAGCGTCCTGGCCCGGTCCCGCATGAGCGCGTAGGAGCGGCCGAACCGCATCCTGGCCGTCTCCACCAGCATGAGCCGGTCCCGCGCCGGCAGGCCGTACGCGTCGCAGAACGACCGCACCCGGGCCGCCGCGTCCAGGGACCGCTGCAGCGGGTCGCGGTCCAGCGGATCGGCGAGCGGGGCCCAGTGCCGCAACGTGGTGACCACGTCGAACAGCCGCGTGGTCGGCCTGGCCAGGTCGAAATCGATCAGCGCGTACGGCAGGAGTCCCGAGCCGGGCCGCTCGCGGAAGACGACGTTGGCCGGGGTGACGTCGCAGTGGCCCACGAGCTCGGGAGAGCCCTCCGGCGCCGAGCCGTCCTCCCAGACGGCGCCGGGAGGCGGACTGAACGAGGCCGCCGCGTCGTGGAAGCGCCGCAGCAGCCGGGCCAGAGTGGTCAGCGCCTCGTCGCTCACCGCGTACGCCGGCAGGGGATGCGCGGGCACCACGCCCTCGACGTACGTGAGGATCGCCCTGCCCCGCTCGTCGATCCCGAGAACCCGCGGCGCCCGGTCGAACCCGGCGGCCTCCAGGTGGCGCAGCAGCGCGTGGACCGACGGCGACGTGGGACGCATCGGCCGCCGCACCGTCGCCCCCACCCGTACGACCCCCTCGGAGACGTCTCCGATGAGCGGGATCTCGCGTACGGACATGGCGTTGCAGTGTAGCCGCGAGATCACTGGATCGCAGTCGCTTCCAGATTCGGCCGGCGACCCGATCGGAAGACCGGGGGCTCTCGTGCGGGCGCCTGGACGAGGGCCTGAGCGGCGTCGGCGCAGGCCGACCGGCCATCCCCCGTGAGCCCGGCCACCGTGCTCAGGGCCCGTGCGAGGCACGGTCCGGCCCATGTCCGGGAAACCGGGTGTGTACCCGGTCCCCGGATCATGCAGAATTAGGCACGAGCGCCCTTAGCTCAGCTGGATAGAGCATCGGACTTCTAATCCGACGGTCGGGGGTTCGAATCCCTCAGGGCGCGCTCCTCCACCCAGTCCACTTGCCGCGTGAGCTGGGCCTTCGCTTGATCGCACAGTGATCGCATGTGCAGCCGTACGCCACCGAGATCCACCGCTTGTGCGGGGATGATGTTGGTCACGTTTCCCCAGGCCGCACGGGCTTCCCGGGACCTCTGCGGGATGAGAAGCCTCGGGACCGCCGCACTTATCCCTGAGTTCGAGGATCAGGAAGTCCGCACCCTTACCGATGGGGAGTGTGCCCTCGGCTATGCCATGCGCCACATCGCGGGCGACCTCCCACGGCGTGCGCTGAAGATCGATGGGTGGGAAGCCGCTCTCCGTCATCACCTCGCGAATGAGTGGCTCAACTTCGGTCATCGATCCGAGGGAAACCGCATAGCCCGCCGGCTCCCACACCGCTGGAGAGTCAAGGGCGGCGCTCCGCGCCGCCTCGCGGCCCTGCGTCCGCTCGGCGGCCGGGCATGCTGCCTGGGGCCGGTCCCGGCCGCCGGCAGCTCGGGCGCCCGCCGTACACAGTAACCACCACGCCCGAACCGCCCCCCAAACAGCAGGGACGCCACCGCCAACCGGACAATGCCTTCAGATCACGGCATGGGCGAGCCGACGCGATGCAGTGTTCCGTCAGGGTCGACATAGCCGAACTCTCGGAGTCCGTATGGAGTCTCGTGAGGCTCGCCGAGGCGGCCAGTGACGTCCGCTGCGACCCATTCGGCGTACAAGGCATCAGCGTCTGAGACATAGATGTAGACGACAGCAGCAGTGCGGGCAGGATCATGCTCGTTCCACTCGCTCAGATGGAACGAAACCGACCCCCGAACGACGAACCCATATCGGGAGTCCTCTTCGGATTGCCGCACCGAAAACCCCAGGCGACGGTAACGCTCGAGTGCAGCCGCCAGATTACGGACGGGGATCACGGGCGCCACTGTCTCGAAGACAACCTCGCTGTCCATAGCCTCTCCTACGGCTGTCGGCATGGGAAATCGATGCGAGGCTATGCGGTGGCCCCGACAGTTTCACGGGTGGCCGAGGTATTCGGCAAAGCCTCCGGCGGGCCCCGGCTCCGGGATGATCGCCCGCGCCTCAGTCGAGACCGTAGCGGGCCGAGGAGGAAGCCCGCATGCCCCGAGCATGCCCTAAGCCAGGGTCAATCACGCGGAATCAGGGGTACTCACCGGATCAAGAAACGAAGAAGCCCCCCTGACCTGCATCGCTGCTGGTCAAGGCTCTTTTTCCTGCTGGTGGCAGGTCCAGGGTTCGAACCTGCGTAGGCTGAGCCGACGGTTTTACAGATTCCTTCCTCTTCGCCCGTCTCGTCCAGTAGTGCGGTCCCTGCCACGCGAAAACGTCAGGTAAGGAACGAAGAGCGCTCACCGGCAACAGTGCACAACCGATCAGCGCCAGCTACCTTGCTGTTGTGGCCGATCCCTCCGACGAATCCGGGCGCAAGCAGAGCCGCTGTGATGATGCGTGGACGGGATGGTTCATTCTCATCGGCGGTCCCGTTGTCTTGTTCGTCTGTCTTCACGATCTGCTGGCCGGCGACGACTTTGTGGACGTGTCGAGCGGAGTGATCGGTGGCGCGGCCGCCACCTACATCTGGTGGCATCACTTCAAGGTCTTCTGGCGGCATCTCAAGGAGAACCGATCTCGCAACCGCCCGTAGTAGGGCAGACGGCGATGCCGGAGAGGATCGCTGCAGATATCCGAGCGAAAGTTCCTGAGCCCCACACCCGCTCTCGAGGCCAACCGAATGGCTCCCACTGGGAGCAGGCCGGCAACCCCGAACCCGGCGCCGGAAGCGATCCAACCGTGCCAGAGTGAGCCGCATGATCCCCGCACACGTCCCCGACGAGCCACCGCTCACCTACGCCGACAGCTTCGACGTACCGATCCTTTTCCGTGACAGGCCTGCGAAGAAGCCCAGAAGGCAGTGGCGGACGGCCAAGCACAAGCTGTGGGCGGGGGCGGGTGGGTTTCCGGCGACGGACGGCTGGTACGTCTCGACCACCACCTGGCGGGAGATCATCAAGGCCGCCATTGAGGTCGGCCGCGACGTCACCCCGCACTTGCAGAATCAGCCGCAGTATGCACACGGGGAACTCGTCGCCCGGGTTTCCCCTCTGTACGCCTACCTCGGAACACACCCTGTCATGCCTCAGCACCCCGTACGAGGCACCACGGGCCAACGCCTGACCCTGAACCCGGTGTACGCGTACGGCGCCGAGCGCAGCGCGAAGAACGCAGCCGCCTACCGGTTGGGTATGACGATGACCGAGTGGGCCTGCCGCTCACTGCTGGGCCTCGGTCAGACCGAGCACCTCGAACTTGGCGGCCCGATCCCCGCCCTGCTCAACACCTTCAAGAACCCGAAGAATAAGCTGCCCGACCTGTGGGGGCAGCACCAGGCAGAGGGCCTGTACTGGCTGATCGAGGCCAAGGGGGGCGACGTAGGCCTCAGCACGCTCCGCAAGGGGTGGGAGCAGCTGTCTGCCGGCAGCAAGATTCTCAGCTCGTACGCCCACCGCACCGTCCTGGTCGGAGCGTCCGTGCGGCCCGGAGACGACCTCTTCCTCACCATCGACCACGGCCTGCACCCCGGACAGCCGCCGCTCACCCCAGCCGGATTCGGCATCGACCACGAGTCAGCGGTCGGACCAGGCAACCTCGAAGACCGTCTCGGCGACAGCGACGACGCGCTCATCAACGCGGCCCGCGCCCAAATGCTTACCTACCTGGCGCTGCGCTCCGCTCCCGCCTCGCAACTGCGCACGGTGCCCGTTCCCGCCTACCGCGCGTCCCGCCATCGGGCTCCCGACTGACCACGCCCCTGGAAGACGACGACCTCACCCTCGCCATGCGGGCAGAAGCCCGCGGAGCAGCGCCCCACACCGAGCGGCACACCCTGCGCGCCAGTATCCGTTCCATGGGCCTCGACGACTTCCTCGCCTGCCGCATCCCCGGAACCGAGGTTCACCTCGGCATGTCCCGGAAGCTGTTCGCCGCCTGCGAGCGTCTCCGCGAGGAAGACCTCGCCATCGCCCAGCGCACCCCGGGGCTGCGCGCCGAGGACCAGCCGGCCGATGACCAGGAACTCAGCGAGGATGCTCAGGAAGAACAGCGGCTCACCCAGCGGCGGATCTTCCGCGAGCGGCAGGAGGAAGCCCGGCCCCGGCTGCGCCCCCTGCTCCGCCACGCTTACGATCGCGGAGCGACAAGCGACTGGAGTGATCTGCTGCGCCGTCGCCAGGAACCAGAACTCGACCTGGAAAGCGACGGGGGACTCCTCGAAGCGGTGACGCCGGAGACGTACCTGGCCGTCAGCCGCTACGGCCTGCCTCCAGCACGCGCCTAGTGAGTAGGGCTCGCATTCGATAAAGCGTGACCTCAGGTCAAGGGTCAGGAGTATGGGGACGCTTCGGGGGTGAGGCGGTCGGTGTGGCTACACCACGTGGCCTGCTGTCTGAGTGCACGATGCAATGACCGAACGGAGCGGCGGCCGTGCTCGGTGCGTGCTCGCTCGCCCCGTCACGCACCGTCAGGACCCGGCACTGCCGGACACGCAAAGGCGCTGAGGTGGCACGAACCACCACCGAATGGCACGGCGCGACACTAAAAGATCTTGCTTCCAATCCGGCGGTCGGTGAGCGAGCCACCGCGCCCGGACAGGTTCACCACAGGCCCGGCCGGCGAGCGCAGCAGCAGCGGCAGCATCGCCTCGGTCACCCCGAAGACCTTGGTCTCGAACACCCGCTGGCCGAGCGCGAGATGGTGGTGCTGCCGCCCACCCACCGGCTCGCCGGGCGGGCGTCGATCCGCATGGCCGACCTGGCCGGCGAGACCTTCCCGCGCTGAACGGCGGAGTGGCCGGGGACCGGGCCGGTCATCAGGGACACCACCCCTGTGGCCGAGCTGATCGCGCTCGGCCGCATGATCGCCGCGCTGCCCGAATCGGTCGCCCATCACCTCGGCCGCGGCCTGGTCGCCGTCCCCCTCGACGGACGCCGGACCACCCTGCTTGCCGTCTGGCCCGAGGAGCGCCGCGACCGCACGCTCGCCCCGCTCGTTCGCACCGCCGCCGAAGTCGCCGTAACGCGCTCAGCCCCGGGGCCGACGACCCGCCAGGAGCAATTCCCAAGCTGACAGCGTCGCTTCCATCTCCTTCACCACCGGCCGGGGAGCATGGATTTCGCTGATGTGGCAACCTTCGGATGGCGCAGCTTCCGGAGTCTTTGAAGGCGAACGCCCGCGATGAACCTGGACCAGACGCCCGCACGACTCCGTCTCGACGCCGCGTTGAACCGCATGGCGGTCACCTTCCATGGCATGACCGCCCACCCTGACGAGCACAATTGTGAGTGCCACTGGGGCAGCGCGGAAGAGCTCGCGCAGTTGAAGGTGCCGGACACGGAGCTGGACCCTGATCTCCTGCGTCGCGCTTGGCAGGCTACTGACTGGAATGACCATGCATCGGTGTTGCGCCGTATTCTGCCCCAGTTGTCGAGGGCCCTGGTCAGCGGTCTTGTCGAGCCTCTCTTCGGTATGGAGGAGGTCGGACGTTCATTCGCTCGCGGCCAGTGGCAGCAGTGGCCTGCCGAGCAGGCCGCAGCGGTGTGGGAATTCCTGAACGCCTGGTGGGCTCTCAGTCTCATCGACGCGGATCCTGCTGGGCCCGCGTACGAAGTCCTCGCTCTGTGTGCCGAAGCATCTGCGACGCTCAGCCCATGGCTGCACGTCTGGGAGGCGCAGACGTGCGCCGTGGCCGGCCAGCGCCTGGCCGAAGCGGTGACGCACTGGGAGTGCGACTTGCTCGGAGACCAGCTCCCGTGGGGAGGCGGGGACAACGAGGAAGAGATGCGTACCGAGTTGACGGCCTGGCTGATCCGTCACGCCCCTGCCCGACTCCTTGCCGGGAACGCTCCCGTAGAACTGCTCCACCGGATTCGACTGCTCGGCCTTGCCGGCCCCGCCCGCTGGGAGGACCCGCACTGGCCTGGCCACCGCTACTGAGTGGATCTGGTTGGTCCAGCCGACGGCGAGCGGCTCCTCGCCTGCATAGAGGCCCCTTCGACGCAAGCCGGCGATCGACCGGGACGGGGCACGGCCACACCACGCCGCGCCCCGTCTTTTTCATGCCGATTCTCGTCTGTGAGCGCTCACATGACTCGCGTCCTCGAACGGGCCCGTCTAGCGCTTGAACAAGCGCGGTGCCAGGTCGATGAGGTTCTTCTGCCACACATCCCAGCCGTGCGGCCCGGGCGTGACCCCGTCGAACTCGTAGCGGATACCGAGGTCGTTCAAGGTGGTCAGGGACGCCATGAACAACGGCTGCACGAAGTCGGTCTGGTCGCCGACGTACAGGCGCAACAGCTTCGTCCCGTTGTTGATCGCCGCCACGTCGACGCCCGTTCCATCTCCGAACCAGGACGAGAACGCCGCGACGTAGGCGAACTCACCCGGGTGCGCTTTGAGGACCCCAAGTGTCTGCACACCACCCATGGAGAGACCGGCGAGGGCCTGCTGCGACGGGTCGCTGGAGATGTTGTAGTGGGCGCGAGCCGCCGGAACGATGTTCTCCAGCAGTTCCTTGGTGAAGTCGGGCACGTTGCCGTTGCCCATCACGACCACCATCGGCACCAGGTCGCCGTCGAGGAACTCGTGGTCGAGGATCTGCTTGGCACGTCCCATCTCGACCCAGTCGGTGTAGCTCTGGCCGCTACCGTGCTGGAGGTAGAGGACGGGATACGGCTTCGCACGGTCCGGGTTGTAACCGGGTGGGGTCCACACCAACGCGGTCCGGTCCTGGTTCGCCACGGTGCTCCGGTAGGTCAGGCTCTCGACCTTTCCACCCTGGCCGGCGGGAACGTCCGAGAGCAGGCGCGACCTCTCGCCCGGGATGAGGAAGGTGCTCCAGTTCGGCTCGGAGGTCACCTTCGTCGGGTTCGACGCGTCCTTGACGGCGACCCGATCCACGATCAGTTGGTAGTAGTAGAACCACGGGTCCAACGGGCCCACGGTCGTCCGCCACCGGTCGCCTTCACGGGACATCGGGAGGCGCAGCCAGCTTCCGCCGGGGGCGTCATTCGCCCATAGCGTCACATGCTTGGCGTCCTTGAAGTCCGGCGTGGTCTCGAAGGTGACGAAGCCGTCCTCGGTCACGAACGGCGTCGGAGTCGTACCACTCGCCGGCGGGTGGAACTCGCCCTTCAGCGGCCCGTGACCGGCGCTCGGACCGTGATCCGACACCTTGCGGAACAGCCGCGGCACGAAATCGACCAGATTCTCCTGCCAGGCGTTCCAGTTCGCCCCGGCGTCGGGGTTGACCCCGTCGAACTCGTACCTGATTCCGGCGCGGTTCAGCGCCTTCGTCAGGCGATTGGTCGCGTTGTACGCGGGATCGGTCACGTTCCCGGTGTACAGACGCACCAGCTTGACGTCGCGGTTGATCGCCTTCGCGTCCGCCCGGCCGACGCTGTCGGCCAGACCCGAGAAGGAGCCGACATAGGCGAAGTGACCCGGGTCGGTCAGAGCGGCACGCAGTGCCCGCGTCCCACCCTCGGACACACCGGCGATCGCCTGGTGCGCCGGGTCGCGGAGGACGTGGTACCTGTCCGCGGCCGCCTTGCGGAGGTCCTTCAGCTCCTTGTCGTCAGCCGGCCCGTCACCGCCGCTGATCACGACCACCATCGGCTCCATGGAGCCCTGGGCCGACAGGTTGTCGAAGATCTGCTTGGCCCGGCCGAGGTCGAGCCAGTCAGTGGCGCTCCCCCCGTCACCGGACTGCAGGAACAGCACCGGGTATGCCTTGGCGCGCTTGGCCGAATACCGCGTCGGCGTCCACACCAGCGCCGACCGCTCCTTCTGCTTGGTCCGGTAGGTCAGGGTCTCGACCTTGCCGCCCTGTCCCTGAGGTGCGTCCGCCAGCAGACGCGCCGAGTCGCCCGGGACGAGGAAGGTGCTCCAGAGAGGCTTGGAGGCCACGCCGGTGCCGTTCGTCGGGTCCTTGAAACTCTTGGTGTCGTCGCCCGTGACCTGGTAGGAGTACAGCCCCGGCTTGAGCGGGCCGAGGGCCCCGGACCAGACGTCGCCCCGGCGGGTCAGACCGTACTCCGCCCAGGCGAAGGAGGGGCCGAAGTTCCCCTCGATCATCACCTGCGACACCTGGCCCGCGTTGGCCTGGACGTAGGCGTCAGGGACATTGAACGACACGTAGCCGTCCTCGGACACGTTCAGCCATGGTGCGTCCGCGGCCGCTGGTAGCGACGGCGCGAGCAACACCGCCGCCATCGCCATGACTCCGGCGGCGATCACCGCCGAAAGCCGGCGCACACCCTTGGGGCGCACGCTGCCGTCATTCCATAACGTCATACCGAAACTCCTTCATCGTCGGCAGTGGACAGGCCCCGAACTGGCCGACTTGGATCGTCGGTGGATGAGCGGGTTGGTTCTGTGCCTGCACCTCCGTCCGTCACACGTTCGCCTTGTTCGCCTGAACCGGCAGGTGCACCTGGACGGCGCAGCCGTCGGTGGGTGTCAGGGGCCTCGTCGTGGTCTCGACGGTGCGATGGGCCGCGGATCACCGAGCAGGCCGGAAGCGGCAGTCGGCGGAGCCCTTTCACCGACAGGTCGCGTCGGCGACGTCGGCATGCGCGGGACCTCGTATCCGAGTCGCTTGCCGGATGCCGCCGCTCCCAGCCATCGGAGTACTTGTCATGGCAATCGCTGCCGGCGCGGACGATCAGGACGGAGCCCGACTGCGTCAACGTCCTCCATCACGCCCTTGAGCACCTCAGCCGAATCAGGACTGGAAGCTGTGGGTCACCCGACCCGGAACGTCGGTACACGTGCGCCGCCGTCGGCCTTGACGGCCACGCCACCCGTGGAATCGCACTCGATATCGGCTCCGTTGCCGATCTTCAACGTAAGCGACATCGATTGTTAACGCAAGCAACTTGCGATACCTCTCGACACGCCGGCCGCTCACGCCCTTTCTCAGGCCCTCCGTCGAGCGTCGGCAGAGCCGACGACGAGCGAGGCCGTTCGGTCGCCCGCGTGACCGAGTGCCCCGGCTCGACCGGGCCGGCCGGCACGTATCGTCGTGTCCGAGCACCGGGAAGGCCAGGACATGAAGATCGCTGTCATCGGTGGGACCGGCCTCATCGGATCACGGGTGGTCAAGATCCTGAACGCGCGTGGACACGAGGCGGTGCCGCACTCGACGTCCACCGGACTGGACCTGCTCACCGGGCGGGGCCTGCCCGAGGCGCTGGCAGGCGCCGACGTCGTCGTCAATCTGACGAAGCCGCGGACCTTCGACGACGCCTCGCCCGCCTTCTTCCGGAAGACGATGGACAACCTGCTGACCGGCGCCGAGGCGGCCGGCGTCGGCCACGCGGTCATCCTGTCGATCGTGGGCGCCGACCTGGTGCCCGGTTCGGTCTACTACCGCGCGAAGGTGCTGCAGGAGGACCTGCTCAAGGCGGGCCCCGTGCCGTACTCGATCGTGCGTTCCACGCAGTTCTTCGAGTTCATCGACACGGTGTTGTCCTGGACCTCCGACGAGCACACCGTCCGCCTGCCCGCCACCCTCATGCAGCCCATGGCCGCGGACGACGTCGCCCGGGCCGTGGCCGACGTCAGCGTGGGCGTCCCGCTGCGAGGCACCCTGAACATCGCAGGCCCCGAGGTCTTCGCGCTCGACGAGCTGGGCAGGATCACCCTGACCGCCCGCGGCGACCACCGCGCCGTCGTCACCGACGACAGCGCCGGCATGTACGCCGCCGCCTCGGGCCGCGCCCTCGTCGCCAAGGACGGCGCCGTCATCGCCAGGACCACCTATCGGGAGTGGCTCGCGCGCTGACCGGCCGGTGCCCGTTCCGCGCATTCCTCCAGCCGCGAGCGCGCGATCCCGGTGCCGCGCTGTCACAGATCGAAACTCTGCTCTGTCTTCGAGGCGTACCGTACGTTGCGCAGAGACAGGAGCAGGACCTTGCCACCAGCAGGCACCACGATCCGGATCCGGATGAGCGCCCGTGCCATCGATGAGCCGCACCGCGTTTCGAGTCAGCTCGAACTGCTGTTCGATCTCACCTTCGTGGTCGCGGTCGCGGCCGCCACCGCGCAGTTCGCGCACGACATCGCCGACGGTCATGGCCTGGCCGGGCTGGTGCCGTTCCTCCAGGTGTTCTTCGCGATCTGGTGGGCGTGGATGAACTTCACGTGGTTCGCCTCGTCCTACGACACCGACGACGTGGCGTACCGGCTGCTGACCATGGTGCAGATGGCCGGTGTGCTGGTCCTCGCCGCCGGCGTGCCCGCCGCGGCGAGCCACTCCGCCTACGGGGTCATCACGCTGGGCTACCTCGTCATGAGGATCGGGCTCGTCGCCCAATGGCTGCGGGCCGGTCTCGAAGACCCGGCGAGACGCCGCACCGCGTTCCGCTACGCCGGCGGCATCGCCTTCCTGCAGATGGGCTGGCTGTCGCGGCTCGTCCTCGTGGAGACGGGAGTCCTGCCCTCGTCCTTCGGCCTGCCGTTCTTCGTCTGCCTGGCCGCCCTGGAACTCGCGGTGCCGCGGTGGGCGGAACGGGCCAGGGCCACCAACTGGCACCCGCACCACATCGCCGAGCGCTACGGCCTGTTCACGATCATCCTGCTCGGTGAGAGCGTGCTGGCCGCGAGCAGGGGGGTCGGAAGAGCGCTCGAGACGGGCGAGGCCGGCGGCCCCTTCTTCGTGATCGCCGGCGCCGGTCTCATCCTGCTGTTCGCTCTTTGGTGGCTGTATTTCCTCGGACCTGCCGGGGACGGTCTCAGTGACCGCCGTCATCGGTCCTACCTGTGGGGATACGGCCACTATGGAATCTTCGCAGCTCTGGCGGCCCTCGGCGCCGGGCTCGAGGTGACGGTGGAGAAGAGCGGGCACGACGTCGCGGGGTCGTCGCCGGCGCTCGGCTACGCGGTCGCCGTCCCGGTAGGGGTGTATCTCGCCCTGCTGTGGGCGGTGCACCTGCTTGTCGTCACGGAGCCCGTCATGGTCCCGGCCGTGGTCCTGGGATGCGTCGCCGTCGTCCTGTCGCTGCCGCTCGCGACGCCCTGGATCGGCGTGGCCGGCGTGGTCGCGGCGATCGCGGCCGTCTGCGTTCTGCTGGTCGCCGTCACGATCTGGACGGCGACCGCCGGGGCCCGCACCGGAGCTGGCCGGCTCGCCGAGCAACGCCGGTAGCCGACTTGTTCTCGTCCACAGGTTGCGGACATCTCTCGCCTCCGCCCGGGCGAACTGGTCAGGCCGCGGCTTCGGGCTGAGAGGCACGTTCGCGAAGAACACGCCGTTACGGTGGGCAAGCACAAGACCTTGAGGGGGTGTGGTGACCGCGGCGCAGGGGCAGGCGGTGGTGACGTTCAGGACCGTGGGGGCACCCGTGCTCCGGACGGTCGATCTGTTCGAGGAGGAGCTCGACCCGGGCGAACTCGATCCGTTCATCGCCGGGTTGGAGGTCGTCGGGCATCTGCTGTCCGAGGGGCAGGAGGCACAGGCGGTGGTCCGGGACCCCGGCACAGGCCGGGTCTTCGCGCTGGAGATGTACCGGCCCGACCTTTTCGCCCTGGACGCGTTGGCGCCGTCGGTCGAGGCGCTGCGCCGGATGGTGGCGGCCGTGGCCGAGCTTAAGGGGCTGTGTGGGCGGTTCGCCGATCTGACGGGATGCACAGGCATCGAGCCGGTGAAGGAAGCGCTCCAGCGGCTGGTGGCCGTCTTCCGTGAGGAGGAGTGGGGGCCGGACGGCTGGGGTCCTGCGGGCGGGCCCGAGCAGTGGCCGTACGAGCTGCCGACCCTGTGGCGCATCATGGCTGTCATCAAGCCGATGGCGCTGATCGCGTCCCCCGGGCGGGGGCTGCGGCTCGATCTGCCCGCGCAGGTGCTGGAGAACGTCTTCGGCGTGCAGGGGCTCGTCCGTGTCGCGCCCGAGAACCTGCCGGCCGCGCTGACGCACGAGCCGACACGACGCTTCCTGAGCGAGGTCGGGCTGCCCGCGGACGCCCGGCTGTTCTCCGCCGACGGTGCCGGAAAACCCCTGCAGACGGTCCTCGATCACCGCGAGGAGTTCCTGCGGCACCCCGACCTGGCTCACCTGCACGATGAAATCAGGCGCACCACTCCCCCGCCCGGCGCCGATCACCTGTTCGTCATCGGCGAGATGATCCCCTACGACCTCGAGGTGCTGCTCGACGGGCACACCGGCGAGGTCCATCACGCCCCCTACACGTGCGAGGCGCCGACGCCTCTGAACGCCGATGTCTCCACTCTGGCGTTCACGCTGTGGATGTACGCCATGGAGCAGATGCTGAGGCATCCCTACGACCTCACGGGCGGCAACTTCTACCACCAACTCGCCGACACCATGGTCACGACACTCGCCGCCGTCGACCCGGTGGCCTGCCTGCCGTCGACGGGCGTGGACGACTTCCGCTGCTGGCCGGAGACCTTCCACGACGCAGCGGGCGGAGTGCTGTAACGGGCACGACCGGCTGTTCGAAGAGGCGTGCGTCCGGCCCTCGGGCGGCACCGCCCGTGCAGAGCCACCCCCGACGGGACGAGAACCCGCCGTCATGACCCGCCTCGCGTAACCGGTGACGAGTTGACGTGAACCTGCCGGCTGCCGTCACAACCCCGGAGGCTGTCCGGTCTTAGCTGGCGACCGGGTGGCGACGAGGCGACCCGGCGGACAGAAAGAGAGCGCGATGAAGATCGTGGTAATCGGCGGCACCGGACTGATCGGGTCGAAGCTGGTGAAGAAGCTGGGCGAGCACGGCCACGAGGCAGTGGCGGCGTCGCCGAACACCGGCGTCAACACGCTGACCGGCGAGGGGCTGGCCGAGGTGCTGGCGGGCGCGCAGGTGGTGGTCGACGTGTCGAACTCGCCGTCGTTCGAGCGGGCGGCAGTGCTGAAGTTCTTCGAGACCTCCACGGGCAACCTGCTCGCGGCGGAGGCGGAGGCGGGTGTGGGTCACCACGTCGCGGTGTCGATCGTGGGGACGGAGCGGATGCCGGAGAACGGCTACTTCGCGGCGAAGATCGCCCAGGAGCAGCTGATCGAGAAGTCGGGGATCCCGTTCTCGCTCGTGCACTCGACCCAGTTCTTCGAGTTCGCCCGCGGCATCGCGGACGACGCCTCCGTGGACGGCAAGGTGCACATGGCGCCCGTGCTCTTCCAGCCCATCGCGGGCGACGATGTCGCCCAGGCGGTCGGCCGGACCGCTGTGGGGTCGCCGCTGAACGGCAGGGTCGAGATCGCCGGGCCCGAGCAGTCCCGGATGGACGAGTTCTTCCGGCGGGCGCTGACCGCCTGGGGCGACCCGCGCGAGGTCGTCACCGACCCGCACGCGCGTTACTTCGGCAGCGAGCTGAGCGAGCGGTCGCTGGTCCCGATCGGCGACGCCACCCTCGGCACGATCCGCTACCACGACTGGCTCGACAGCGCCGCCACCGGCAAGTAGACCGCCGAGGCCGTTCACCCCTGGGGGCGCGCACCCGATGACCGCGATCATCGGGCGCACCGCCGTCCCGGCCGCGCTGCTGTCCCGGCCGCGCTGTCCAGGTCACGCTGCGCAGATCACCGCGGTCATCGCGTCCCGCCCCCGGCCGAGCCATCCGCACAAGCCACGGAGAGAGGAACGATGACCGCTTCGAGCGACGGAAACGAATTCCTGCACGAGCTCGAAATCGAGGTCGAGGCGGAGGTGATCCGGGTCGAGTCCAGCCGTCCGGAGGACGCCGCCGGCCTGCCGGTCACCGACTGGCTGTTCGACCCGACGGACGCCGAACGCGAGGAGATCGGCCTGCGAGGTCTGCTCGCCGCGGTCGAGGTGCTGGAAGACGACCTCCGGCCCGGCGATCCCGCCGAGTAGAGCGGCCTGGCGGGCGGCACCGGCGGCGAGCAGTTCTTCCAGTTCTGCGAGGTCGCCGGTCTGCGCGGCGGAGAGAAACGTCCGTACGAGGCGCCGGTGCCCGGTGGTGCTCACCGGGTTGCGCCGCTCGCCGGTGAGGTGGCTCGCGGGCACCGGGACCACGGCCTGAGTGTGGGTGGGCGCCGTCGCCCCGCCACCGGACGCGCCGGCCCCGCCTCCGTCAGGCGCCTGTCGGCCCCGAGGTGACGTGCAGCGCGACCGGCCGAAGGACCAGACCGTCGGTCCATGTCACCGACTCGGGCGAGGTGGCCAGGCGGAGAGCGGGTCGCCGGATGACCAGGGCTCTGATCGCCTCGGTGAGCTCGACCCTGGCGAGACTGGCGGCCAGGCAGCGGTGCGGACCGTAACCGAATGCCACATGCGGGTTGGGGGGGTGTTCGGTGAATCGGTGGATGTCGAACCTGCCGGGCTCGGGAAACGCCTGCGGGTCGTGATTGGCCGCGTTCAGATTCGGCATGACGACCGCCCCCGCGCTCAGCGAGCCGCTGGGCAGGTCGACGTCCTCGGTGATACGGCGCATGAACGCACTGGCGGGCGGCCCGTCGAAGCGCAGGATCTCCTCGACGGCGGTAGCCGTCAGGGCCGGGTCCGCGACGAGTTCGTCCCACTGGTCCGGGTGAAGGAGCAGCCGGAACACGCCACGGGCGATCATCGAGGCGGTCGTCTCGTAACCGGCCGTGATCAAGGAGAAGACCGTGTTGACGAGCTCGCCCTCCGACAGCCGGTCGCCTGAGTCCCTGGCCTGGATGAGCAGGTCGATGAGGTCCTCGCCAGGCGACAGGCGATGCTGGGCGACCAGTTCCGCGGCGTAGGCCATGAAGTCGTTGTAGCCCTCGTAACGCGCCTGCTCCGTGGCCGTGGAGGTGGTCAGGAACATGTCCGTCCACTGGACGAACTGCTCGTAATGGTCCATCGGCACGCCGAGCATTTCACAGATGACATGGGCCGGTAGCCGCAGCGCGTATCCCTGGACCACGTCGAAGCGCTCGCCCAGGCCGTCGAGGAGTTTTCCGGCGATCGCCGCGATGCGGGAACGCCACGGTTCGATCTGGCGCGGGGTGAAGGTGCCCTGCATGATCCGGCGGTAACGCGTGTGCTCCGGCGGATCCTGGTTGATCAGCGCGTCCGGGTCGTCATCGATGCCGACGCCGCTCACGAACCGCGGCAATCCTGGGAGGCGGAGATTGCGGCTGGATGCGGGCGAGGCCAGCAGGGCGCGGACGTCCTCGTACCGGACGGCCATCGGGACGCGGTCGCCGCTGGGCATGGTCGCCGGTTCCAGCGGCCCCGACTCGCGTCTGCGGGCGAACTCCGGTGGCGGTGTGGCAAGTGGCCCCGGCACGATATCCGGCCCAATAGTGGGCCCGATATCCGGCTCAGTCCCGTTCGAAACCGGTTCGGTGGTCACTGCAACCCCTTCCGTCGGGGGCGCCCGGGGTGCGGCCTACGCGGAACGTACGAAATGTCGCACCGTCCGTCAACAGGCGAATCACCCCCTGATGGAGGTGTTCCGCGTTCACCAGGACGGATCCGAGGGTCGCGCGTGCCGCACCGCGACGCGCTGGACGGATCGCGCCGCCGGCTACGCGCTCGGCGACCGGCCACGGCCTGACTGCGTCGGGCCACGGAGCTCATGGATCGCGAAGAGATTCCCGGCGGCTGTCACACGTCCGGTGGCTGTCCGGTCTTAGCCTGCGACCGGTTGCGTCCGACGCACAGAGACCACTTCTGCCAGTGAGGTAGGACTTCGATGAACGATCTGGAACCGCAGGGGAGCGTCGCTGCTCCCGGACCGGCGCCAATCGACACCCTCGACAGTTTGCGTGAGCACCTTCAGTGGGCGGTCGAGCTGGAACACGCGACGTTGCCGCCGTACCTGTGCGCGCTGTACTCCCTGGAGCCGGAGCACAATCCGGAGGCCGTGGAGGTGGTGGGCAGCGTCTTCGCCGAGGAGATGCTGCATCTGGCGCTGGCCGCGAACCTGCTCAACGCCGTCGGCGGCCGGCCGCGCCTCGACACGCCGGAGATGTTGCCGCCGTATCCCCGGCGGCTGCCCCACAGCGATCTGGAGCTGTCGCTGCTCCCGTTCGGCCCGGAGGCCCTGGACATGTTCCTGCGGCTGGAACAGCCGGCCCCACCCGGCGCTCCGGCGGAGGGCGACGGCTACGAGACGATCGGGCAGTTCTACGACGCGATCGAGCAGGGACTGCGCCACCTGTGCGAGCAGCTCGGCGAGCGGGAGGTCTTCTGCGGCGACCCCGCGCGCCAGGTGAACGGCGGCCATTTCCGGCACACCGCGGGGTGGTTGTTCGCAGTGGAGGACCTGGAGTCGGCGCTGGGGGCCCTGAAGGAGATCGTCGAACAGGGCGAGGGCACGGCGCGGGGCGAGGTCTGGGACGGAGACCAGGACATCTTCCACCCCGACCGGGACGAGGTCGCCCACTACTACCGCTTCCGGGAGCTCCAGCTCGGCCGGCGCTACCGGCGCGGCGACACCCCGCAGTCCGGGCCGACCGGCGAGACGATCTCGGTGAACCTGGCCGCCGTGCGCCCGATGCGTCCCAACCCGAGGCTGTCCGATCACGCCCCGGGCAGCGCGATCCGTACCGCGCAGGACGCGTTCAACCGCACCTACTGCATGCTTCTGAACCAGCTGGAGCAGGCTTTCAACGGCGACCCGAAACTGCTCGGGGCCGCCGTCGGCGCGATGTACGCGGTCAAGGCCCAGGCCGACGCCCTGTTGCTGATGCCCGACGTGGACGGCACCACGGCCGGCCCCACCTTCGAATACGTGCCGCCGGAGTCACGCTGATGAGCGTCTACCGCGGTCCCAGCGCGTAGCCAGTGCCCGCCGATCACGTATCTGAGCCGTGGTCGCCGGGCCAGACTCGTGGGACGGACTGCCCGGCGAGATCACGGACGAGTGCGGTCAGCGAAACCTTGGTCATGACCGCGGCGCCCGACGGGCGCCCTGCACCAGTGCCTGCCACCTGTACGAGCTGTTCACCGGCACGTCCGGGCTGTCCAGCAGACGGGTCACCGTCGTCGACGGCGTCGACCGTTCACGCCTTGAGCCGGCCCAGGGCTTGGGGGCCAACTGCGCGTTGCTTGACGCGGCCGTCCTGTGCCGTGCCCTGTCCGACGCCGTCACGGCGGGCCTGCCGCTCGCCTGCGCGATCGGCGACTACGAGCGGCGGATGACCGACTACGGCTTCGCCGCAGTGCGCGCGTCGGAGCGGGCGGCGATGGCGAGGAGCGGCCCTTTGACCAGGGCGATCTCCCGGCTCGAGCGAATGCTCAGCTAGAGCGTTCCCGGCAGGAACGAGCTTCGCCGACCGCCCGTCAGCGCATGATCTGGGACCGTTGCACGCCCTGCCCATGACGCCCGGGGCTACCGCCAGGTCGCGGACTCCGGGTCGACGCCATGAGCCGCGGCGTTCGCGCAGATCGTGTCGCGCAGCCAGTCGGCCAGGCCCGGCTCGACCGCGTCGTAATGGCCGGCGAACCGGAGATCGGCGGTGAACATCCGCCCGATGCAGGCGTGCATCGAGTGTGTGCAGTCGAAATACCTCGACAGCGACGCGCGGTGCCGCTCCGCGAGCGCGTTCGCGCCGGTGGACCCCGGCGTGACACCGGCGCGCTTCGCGGCGGCGAGGTCGGCGTTCAGGGCATCGGTCTCGGCCGCGATCCTCTTCCAGTCCTCCGGTGTCATCTCGCCGGCCCGTTCGACGTACTGCGCCCACTGCGCGCTGTCGCCCCAGCGGTCTTCGGCCTCGTCGGCCCAGGCGGGCTGCCAGTCGTCGCCGAAGATCTCGACCTGCTCCTCCGGGGTCAACCGCATGCCGGTGCTCGACGCACCCAGCATGCGGTCGACCGCCCCGACCATCTTCCGCAGGCGGGAGATGCGCTCCACGAGCAGCGTCCGCTGCCGGCGCAGATGGTCGCGCGCGTCGGCGGCAGGGTCGTCGAGGATCCGGCCGATCTCGGCGAGCGGAAACCCGAGCTCCCTGTAGACGAGGACGCGGTGGATCCGCGCGACGTCGTCGCCCGAGTACACCCGGTATCCGGCCCAGGTGCGCCCGCTCGGACGTACGAGGCCGATCGCGTCCCAGTGGTGCAGCGTCTTCACGCTGACCCCGACGAGCGTGGCAGCCCGGCCGACGGTGAGGCCGTCGGAGCCGTCCGGTCCGGTGGTGACCGGTTGGCACTCGCGGGCGTCGCTCGTCACCGGCCCAGTATCGCCGACCTCGCCGAAGGCCCACAGTCTGAGGCGGACGTACGGGGTGCTCACTCGGTCGGGATCTCGATGCCTATCGCTCGCAGGTCGTCCGCCCGCGCGCTGCGCGGATCGAGCGGCTGCGCGGCCGTCATCACGACCCGGGCGTTCTCGGGTGTGACGACCGTCAGCTCGATGGAGTTCCACGGCATCTCCCTCGGGCCGCTGGTGCAGCCCGGCACGAGTTCCTCGCAGCGGGCGGCGATCTGGTCGATCTGGCTGAGGACACAGGCGAAGCTGACACTCATCGCCGGGACCTCGCCCACGTGTTCCGCGGGCACGAGCAGGACGTCCTGGAAGGCCCAGCGGCGCAGATGAGTCAGCCGATCCGGCACGGAGAACAGGTCGACGAACCCGAGCCCCCGGGTCCAGAAGTCCTTCGACGCCGCGAGGTCGCGGGTGGGGATGCTGACGAACATCGGCATGCCGTAGTAATCCCGGTAGATCTCGGGGGCGGTCGCGTCGAGCGCGGGCATGGGGACGGGACTGATGTACTCGCTCATGCCCCCGATCGTCGAGCCTCCTGCTGCGTCAGGGTCAAGGCCGTACGACGGCGAACGGCCATGCCTGTGGAGACCGCCAGTCGGCGATCAGGGACGCGACCGGCTGGGGAAAAGAGGGGCGCGTTCCCGTTCCTCGGAACGCGCCCCCGGTCGTGGCGTGGATGTCAGTCGACGTTCACCGTGGCTGAGCTCTGCTGCTTGAGCGACGTGCCGGCGAAGGCGGCCTTCCATGTGCCCGTCCCGCCGTTGTTCACCTTCACGCTGTACTGCCCGCGCGACCCCGTACGCGTCGAGGTGACGTACGTGTAGCGGGCGGAGCCGGCCTTGCGGAAGTAGACGGCGATGGTCTGGGCGGCCAGGCCCGACCGGCCGGAGGTCAGCGAGCCCGAGAGCGTCAACTGCTTGGCACGCCGGTCGTTGCGGGACCGCTTCGCCGTCTCCTCACTCGCCCAGGCGGTGATGGTCAGCGAGGTGGCCGCGGCCGGGCGGGAGTCCTTCTTGCCGTCATCCCGCTTGGGGTCCTGCTTGGTGTCCTGCTTCGGGTTCTGCTGCGGATTCTGCTTCGGGGTCGTGGTGGCCACGGGTCGCGGGGCGCCCGGCTGACCGGTCGCCGCGAAGGCCGACGCCGTCGGGACGAGCACGCAGGCGCCGACGGTGGCGGTCAGCAGTCCGGCGGTCACTTTTGCACGCATTTGGTTCCTCCTCGGGAAAACCACCGGCGCGGGTTTCAATGGACAGAGAGGGTGCCCGCACCGGATTTCGCCTTCGCCGAAGAACGTATCGGCCTTTTTCGCGGCCGAGACGATTCTTAAATATCCGCACGACCATGACGGCCCGCTTACGCCATTCTTATGAAGCCAGCTCAGAGCGGGACCGTGGACGACGATCGGCCCAATGCGGCAGAAGCCGCCCGGACGATGAAGTCTCATCCGATATTCAGCCCGCGTGAGAATTCGATGAGACGGCGCCCCGGCCCGTTCATCGTCTTCTCAGACGCCGCGAGACGGCCGCGGCGTGCCGATGGCGGCGCCGCCATCGTGCTCATCACCGCGCTACCGCCCGCGGAGGGCTCAGCGGCCTCGCGTTGAACGGCTCGGGGGCCGGTCGTCGTCGATGACTCCGTAGCCGGACGCGCGGAACAGGAAGGAGGCCCAGGAACGGTAGGGCCGCCACGCCTCGGCCACCTTCCGATAGGCGGCAGGCGGCGCGTCCTCCGGCAGGCCGTACGCCTCACGCAGGATCGCGAACAGGCGTGGTTCGTCGCCAGGGAACGCGTCCGGCGCACCCGCGCCGCGGATCAGGATCAGGCCGGCGGAGAACGGCCCCACGCCGGGCAGGGCGCGGAGCTCTGCCAGCGCCTCCTGGGGGTCGAGCGCGCGCAGGTGCTCGGCGGTGAGCACACCGTCGAGCGCCGCCTGGGCCAGCCCGCGCAGCCACTCCTCCTTCTGCGCGGGCAGGCCGAGACCGCCGGCCTGCAGCAGCGTCATGGGCGGAGGAAAGGCGGCGTAGGTCTCCCCGTCCACGACGACCTTCGCGCCGTATCGCTCCGCGATGCGCTGCTTGAGCCGGGCGGCGATGAGCATCGACGAACGCTGCACGATCACCGCCCAGCAGGCCGCCTCCCAGGGGCTCCAGAAGCCCAGCGGGCGCAGGCCGGGACTCTTCCGCTGCAGGTCGCCGAGCACCGGGTCGGCCTCGCCGGCCGCGGCGAAGCCGGAGCCGTCCACGTCGAGGGACAGGATGCGCGCCACCTCACCCCGGATCCGCGGCCCGGCGGCCCGCGTCGTGGCGACGGCGACCCCGTCCGGCGCGGCGGTCACGGTCACGCCGATCGGCAGCCAGTCGGACTCCGCGCAGTAGGCGAAGCGCAGCGCCCGCCCGTCGGAGGGCAGCACGCTGGTGGCCGGCCAGTCCTCGACGAAGCGCAACGTCGCGCCGAAGTCGAACGGGCCTTCTGCCGTGAGCGTGAAACCGTGCCTGGTCATAGGCGACATCGTACGAGGCCGGGCCGACAAACGATCTTGCCGGTCGGCATGACAGCGACCCCGTGGGCCATACCGGATCTCCGGGCACGAGGACACCCGGAGAGGACGGGAGGTACGGCATCGACGCCGCCCGCAGCAAGATCACGATCATCGTGCCGGGCGAGAGGTAGCCCCGCGCCTCGGAACACTCCCCCTCGAAAACTTTCGGCAGGAGACTTACGACTTTCACTGTCGCCCTTCCGCTCCCGTTGCCTATTCTTCCGTTGCACGGCGACTTCCGGCGCGACCAAGCCGGACCAACTGGCATTCCCGTGCCGATCATGGAGTGGGCATCGTGTCGAAACTTTTCGGTGACAGCGTGGAGGCCGGCCTCGGCGACGAGCCGGCCTCCCGAGGGATGACGGGCTCATGGTGACGGTGGCGTTCAGCGGCACGCGGGAGGGCCGGGCGCCGCTGACCTGGGGACAACGCCTGATATGGCGGGCGGTCCATCTGATGGGCGACAGCCAGACGTTCCTGAGCTGCCCATGGGTGCTCCCGGTGTACGGCAGGCGCGACCTCGGCAGCGTCCTGGACGCGCTGCGCGTGCTGCTCGAACGCCACGAGAGCCTGCGTACGACCTTCGCTCTCACCCCGGAAGGGCCGATGCAGCGGGTCGGCCGCGGCGGCGAGCTGACCGTGGACCTGGTGGACGCGGGACAGGACCGGGCGCTGCGGGTCGCCGAGCGGCTCGCGGGCGAGCTGGGCCGGACGCCCTTCGCGCACGACCGGGACCTGCCGCTGCGCTGCGCCGTCGTCGTCAAGAACGGCCGCCCGATGGCGCTGGCGGTCGCCTTCTCCCATCTGGCGGTGGACTTCCAGGCGCTGAACACGCTGTCGGAGGAGTGGAAGGCCCTGCTGCGCGGCGAGGAACTGCCGCCCGCCACGTGGCAGCCGATGGACCAGGCGGCCGCGGAGCGCGAGGAGCCGTGCCCCGCCCGCTCGGCCAAGTCCGTCCGATACTGGCACTCCGTGCTGGCGGAGGGGCCGCTCGACGTGTTCGACCATCCGCCGCGTGAGGCGGACGACCCGCGATTCATCGAGGTCGGCATGGAGTCGGTGGCGCTCGCCGTCGCCGCGCAACGGCTGGCCGAGCGCTGGACGATGAGCACGACCAGCGTGCTGCTCGCCGCCTGCGCCACCGTGCTGGCCGTCGTGAGCGGCCGTCCGCGCGCGGTCATGCAGCTCGTGCACAGCAACCGCCGCGACGCGCGCGCCCGCACGATGGTCGGCACCGTGGAACAGGACGGCCTGTTCGTGCTCGACCTGCCCGCCACGGACTTCGCCGCCGCCTGCCGGGCCGCGCAGCGGGGGGCGCTCAGGGCGTACCGCAACGCGCACTACGACCCGTTCGAGATGCAGGCGATGCGGGAGGAGATCGGCCGCCGCCGTGGCCGGGAGCCGGACCTCGACGCGTTCTTCAACGACAGGCGGACCGTCGGCACCTGGCCGGGCCTGCCTCCCGTCGGCTCCGACGAGGACGTGGCCCGCCTCACCGAAAACACCAGGACGTACGTCACGAACGCCTGGCCGGGCGTCCGGTTCAAAGCGTTCTTCACGGTCGTCTCGGCCCCCGACACCGGGAAGCTCAGCCTCATCGTGGACACCGCCTACCTGCCCCCGCACACGGCCGAGGCGATGCTGCGCGGCGTCGAGGCCCTGCTGGTCCGCGCCCTCACCGAGGAGATCCCGATCGCCGCCGTCCCCGAGGTGTGCGGGGTCGGCCCCTACGACGGGGGGCTCAGGACTGCTGGGTCGCCAGGCGCAGACCGAAGCCGATGACGACGAGGCCGGTGAGCCGGTCCAGGCCGCGCTTGACCGACGGCCTGCGCAGCCAGCCGCGCAGAATCCCGGTGAACCCGATGAGCACGGCGCTCCACACCAGCACCTCGCAGACGTGGACGCCCGCCAGCAGTACGCCCATCACCGCGTGCGGCACGCCCTGCGGCATGAACTGCGGCAGCACGGCGACATAGAAAGCGCCCACCTTCGGGTTGAGCAGGTTGCTCAGCAGGCCCCGCCGGAACGCCCGTCCCCATCCGGCGTCCGGCGGGCCGGGCGAGGCGTCGTCGTCCGCCCGGCTCGTACGGCTCTGCCAGAGCATCCTGCCGCCCATCCAGACCAGGTAGGCGACGCCCGCCCACCGCACCACCTCGTACGCCGTCTGGGAGGCGGTGAGGAGAGCGGACAGTCCGGCGGCCGTGAGCAGGCCCCACAGCAGGATGCTGGCCTGGATGCCGAGCACCACGGCCCAGGCCGATCTCCGGCCGGCGAGCAGCGACGTACGCAGGATCAGAGCCGTGTCCAGACCGGGCGTGAGCGTGAGCAGCGCCACGATGGCGGCGAACGAGGCGATCGCCCCATAGACGTCCACAACGGCCACCGTAACCCAAGCGCCCGCACCCCGCCCGCGCGGCCGCAAAAGGCCGGGGTGACCGTGTGTTCCCGGCGGGGTTCGCGATATAGCCGCGTGAGGAAAACGCGCCATCATCGGGGTGACGTGACTCCGGCCGCAACGGAGTTTCGCGGCAGACCAGGAAACCGATTGGCGGCTTAGCATCGAAGGCATGGACGAACCACAGCCGGTCACGCTCCCCAACGGCCGCAATCTGAAATGCGACACGTGCGAGAACGAGCTGTTCGAGGCGCGCCGGTGGAAACTCCAGACCACGGGCATGACGTTCATGAATCTCGACTGGGCGAACCGCGACGCCACCTGCTTCGTGTGCAGCAGCTGCCGTCGCATTCACTGGTTCCACTGGTAATCGGAAATCAGAGGCAGCGCCAGGCGGCTGCGATCTCTCGCAGCGCCTCGGGCACCTCCTCGGGGGCGGGCAGCGGACGGCCCGGCTGGACCCGCCCGCTCCGGATCTTGTCGCGCCAGTCGCCGATGCCCTTCACGAAGTCGCCGTGGTCCTTGTCGCCGTACCGGACCATCTCGGGCTCGTACTCCACGCCGAGCCAGGCGCAGAGCCGGCGCAGCTCGCCCTCCGTGTCGTCGACGAGCCGCTCGTACCGGACGTCGATCCCTTCGTGACGGCGCCTGGCCTCCTCCAGGTGGCGCATGTACTGCAGCGTGTGCCGCACCGCCTCGTCCATGGGCCGCGCCCGCGGATCGGCCTCGTGCCAGGACCGGGCGATCGACGCGGGGTGGCGCAGGAGGAAGACGAATCGGGCATCCGGCCAGCACGTCGTGATGCGGCGGCAGGCGAAGACGTTGCTGGGCGTCTTGTCCACGATGACCTCCTTGCCGCTCCTGACCAGTTCCCGATGCAGCAGGCGGTCCCACAGGATGTGCTCGATGTCGCTCGTACGGTGGCCGGCCGCCGCCATGGCCTGCCGTACGGGATCGGTGGTGAGGGTCACGGCGATCCGCCGGACGTGCAGTTCGTGCGGCGCGTGGATCCTGCTGTGGCTGTTCAGCAGCACGCGCAGGAGCGTGGAGCCGGACCTGACCGGTGAGAGCACGAAGACGGGCGCGCGCAGCAGGCGGTCGGCGGCGGGATCGGCGGGCGGGCGCGGCTCGTCCCGCGGCTCCGTAGCCGCTACGGCCTGTGGCCTGGCTCGTGTGATGACGTAACCGGTCATCCCTTCGACGGCGGCGTTGACCCTGCTCTTCCATGCCATGGCCGCGACCGTAGAGAGGCGTGGTGGCCTCGCGGTTAACGGAGGCTGGGGATTTCCGAAGTCGAGACGGCCAGACCGGGCGCGCCGGTCATGGTCACGCCGTCGACAGGACCAGGACCGCGTGGTCGGGCGCCACGCTGCCGAGTCGCACGCGTATGTCGCCGATCCGGCCGGGCCGTCCCGGGGCAAGCGTCAGCCCGCCCTCCGTGCGGCAGCGGCCGTTGACGCAGTC
This sequence comes from Microbispora sp. KK1-11, assembly GCF_006874435.1. NCBI lineage: Bacteria > Bacillati > Actinomycetota > Actinomycetes > Streptosporangiales > Streptosporangiaceae > Microbispora > Microbispora sp. KK1-11. The sequence continues at coordinate 134,546 of NZ_VIRJ01000002.1, forward strand.
CTGGCTGACGCCGGTGTTCATGCCCTCGACGTGGAAGGCACCCGCGCCCGCTTCGAAGCGCAGCCGCAATTCGCCCTGGTCGAGTGAGACGATCGTGATCGCGTCGAGGCCGGTCTTCCGGTCGAGCCGCAACCGGTCCCCCGGGTGGACCGCCACCTCGCAGTCGCCGTTCCGGCACGCCTCCGGATGGTCCGCCGCCGAGACGACCGACGGGCTGGGCGAGGGCGATGCGGGGACCGTGGTGGTGGACGCCGGGCCGCCCGTGGCCACGGGCCGCGGCCGCATCTGCGGCTCCGGACTCCCGCACGCCGTGAGCAGCACGGTCACCGGTACGGCGACGAGGCCGGCCCTGCCGATCAAGCGGGACACGTACGGTCCTCGACGCATGACTCTCCCCGAGACCACGACGGCTACGCCGGTCCGTGACACCGGCGGCCGGAGCGGCCCAGGCCCCGCCGCTCGACTCGTCCGAGCCTTCCCCGAGCCCCGCGGCCCCAATCCCCGAAACGGGGATCACAGGAGGAGGGCGCCGCTGATCTGGTGGGCGGTCCTACGCACGGCCGCACTCAGGCGCGGCAGCGCCGCCGCCCCCACCGGCGCGGCGACCGCGACGGCCATGCGCACTCCGCCGTCCCGGCCGAAGACGGGCGCGGCGACGCAGCACACTCCCTCGGCGAACTCTTCTCGCGCGTACCCCACACCCTCGCCGCGGATGGCCGCGAGCTCGCGTTCCAGCGCGGCCGGCGCGGTCACCGTACGGCCCGTCATCCGCCGCAGGGCCGGGGCGGCGAGGAACGCGGCGCGCAGTCCTGCGTCGTAGGCGAGCAGCACCTTGCCCGTGGCCGTGCAGTGCAGCGGCGCCCGGTCGACGCCGTCCGACGGCGACTTGACCCGGTTGTGCCCGTACAACCGCTCGACGTACGCGACCTCGAATTCGTCCCGCACGGCCAGGTTGACCGTCTGCCGGGTGGCCTCGTACAGCTGGAGCAGGTGCGGCAGGACCGCCCTGCGGGAGCCGGGCAGGCGACGGCCCTGGACGGCCCAGCCGCGCGGCGGCACGAGGTCGGCGAGGCGTCCGCCGACCGTGTAGTCGCCGCCCGTGCGCGTGACCAGGCCCCGCCGCTGCAGGGTCGCGAGCAGGCGATGAGTGGTGGTCTTGGAGAACCCGGTGGACCGGTGCACCTGGGTCAGGTTCATCGGCCTCATGCCGGCGGCGAGGCACAGGAGGATCTCTATCCCGCGTTCCAGACTGCCCAGGGCGGAGGCCGCCTCCGCCCGGCGGGCGCGATCCAACGGTACGAACAACCTCACTCCGCGACGCTCGTGACTCACATCCTGATCGGCCAGCGGTCACCTTAGCCGCGCCGCACGGCGCATGAGGGGCGAACGCCAGGGACGAGATCCCCCGGCGGCCGCGAGCCCCACCGCCCGCGGCCGCCCACCTCGGCCGGAGTGCTCGCCGAGCACCCCGGCCGGCTGAACATGGGGTCAGTTCACCTCGACGCTTTCCAGTACGCCGAGGGCGTCGGGGACCAGGACGGCCGCCGAGTAGTAGGTGGTCACCAGGTAGGAGACGATCGCCTTGTCGTCGACGCTCATGAAGCGCACCGACAGACCCGGCTCGTACTCGTCCGTCAGCCCCGTGCGGCGCAGGCCGACGACGCCCTGTTTCTCCTCCCCCGTGCGCATCACCACGATCGAGCTGAGCCCGCCCTCGGTGATCGGGATCTTGTCACAGGGCAGTATCGGCACCCCCCGCCACGCCATGACCGCCGCCCCGTTCACCTCGGTGACGTCCGGATACACGCGGCGCCGCGTGCACTGCCGTCCGAAGGCGGCGATGGCCCGGGGATGGGCGAGGAAGTAGTGCGAGCTGCGCCGGCGGGCGAGCAGCTCGTCGAGGTCGTCGGGGGTGGGCGGGCCGGAACGGGTGTGGAGGCGCTGCTTGAGGTCGGCGTTGTGCAGCAAACCGAAGTCGCGGTTGTTGACCAGCTCGTGCTCCTGACGCTCCCGCAACGCCTCGATCGTCAGCCGCAACTGCTGCTCGGTCTGGTTCATCGGCTCGTTGTACAGATCCGCCACCCGCGAGTGCACCCGCAAAATCGTCTGCGCCACACTCAGCTCGTACTCACGCGGCCCCGGCTCGTAGTCCACGAACGTCCCCGGCAGCGTCGCCTCACCCTCATGACCCGCCGCCAAAGCGATCTCCGCCTCGCCGTACCGGTTCACCGGCCGCGCCTCGGGAGGACGGCCGAGATGCTCGCGCAGGCCGCCGGCGAGCGCGGTCAGGTTGTCCAGCGCCGACCGGTCGAGGACGAGAACGATGCAGGAGGTGAGGGCCTTGGCGGGCGCGGCCCCCGGGCCGGTGAGGTCCCCCAGGTGGTCTCCGTCGGCCAGGACCTGGAGCAGGGCCTCGCCGCCGTAGGCGCCTGCGCCGACGCGTGCGATCTTGCCGTGGGCGACGAGCACCACCTGTCCCGGCGGCACCGGCTCTCCCGGACGCAGGTCGTGCTGGACGAACCGGTCCGCCAGCGCCCCGAGGGTGTCCAGGTCGCCGTAGTCGTGCAGGGACGGCAGCTCGCACAGCTCGGCCGGGATGACCCGCACCCGCGCCCCGGTGGAGACGAAGCTCACCCGCCCGTCCCCCACCGTGCAGGTGAGCCGGCGGTTGACCCGGTAGACGCCGCCCTGGACCTCCGTCCACGGGAGCACCCGCAGCAGGTGCCGGGGAGTGATCTCCCGCATCTGCGGCGGCGTCTTGGTGGTGGTCGCCAGGTTCCGCGCGGCGGCCGTGCTCAGGGTCAGGCGCGACGCGGTCATGGCGCCCCCACCGGCAGCGAGTGAGCCGGCACCGCGAGATCGGACGCCGCCGGATCAGGCCGCGCCAGATCAGATGGCGCCGGATCAGATGGCACCGGATCAGATGGCACCGGATCAGACCGCTCGAGAGCGGGCGTCGTCACGGACGACGCCGTGAGCGCCGGCGACCCGTGAGCCGGCGACGCCCTGTGTGCCGGCGGCGCCAGGGAGAGGATGCGTGCGGTGGCCGTGCCGAGGCCCGTCGGGCCCTGGGACCACCGGGCCGCCGGACCCCTGCGCAGCTCCTCCTCGAAGTAGCGCCGCGACCGCTGGTGCCAACGCAGGATCGCCGACATCCAGTTGCGCAGGTCGGACACGTATCCATCGACCGACTCCCGCACGGCCTCCCCCGCCTCGATGCGGTCGAGCAGGGCGGGCAGGTCGACGGTGGTGATGTGCTCGAACTGCCTCATCCGGCTGGTCATGAGCGCGTCCACCACGGTCACTCCCTCGTCGGGCCCGCAGTCGAGGAAGATGCCGAGCACCACGACGGCGTTGTGCAGCTCACCCTCGAACTGGGTCTCCTTCTGGAACGAGAACAGGTCGTTCAGCAGGCACGCGTAGTCCTGTGCGGCATCGGTCATGCCGAGGAACTCGCGGGTCCGGTGGATCTCTGTGGGGATGACCCGGCCCGGCGCCAGCCTGGCCAGGCTCATCGTCATCTGCGAGCCGAACGTCCTGCGCCGCATCTCGATGTAGTCGACCGGATCGGGCACGCGGTGCTGGGCCTGGTTGGCCAGCTCCCACACCCAGCTGTCGATCATCTCCTCGACCGTGTTGCGAAAGGCCCGGCGGGAGCCCTCCGGCAGCGGCCCGGCGGTGCGCGGCCACAGGTCGGCCAGCCCGCGTTCCAGCCCCGTCATCGGGGTCAGGCGCGGGACGAGGTCCAGCGGCATGAACTCCTTGAGCCGCCGGTTGCCGAGCTTCGCGCCGACCAGGTCGCGCGCCGCCCCGTAGACCCGGGGATAGTAGTCGTCGCCGTACGTCCCCCAGGCCAGCCAGTTGGTGGCCAGGATCAGCTCGTCGGCCGTGGCGTCCGGATTGATCCCGGACGCGCACAGGGCGAGGTCGAAGCCGACGAGTTGCGGTTCGTTCCAGACGGCGGTCGCGGGGATGCCGGGGACCCCGTCGAAGAAGCCCATGGCGGCGCACCATTCGACGTCCGCCGCTCGCGCCGCGTCCAGGTGCGGGTTGTCGCGCACCTCGAACGGCATGTACGGCTGCGGCAGCCGCACCGCCGCCTCCGAGAAGGGCCGGTGGGTGTGGTTGCGCAGGCCGCCCGCGCCCATGAGGTGGGCGCGGGCCACGTTCATGCCGAGGAAGCCGGCTTCCCCCGCCGTCTTGGTGTAGCGGCTGGAGGCGGTGTGCCAGGCGTGTCCGCCCGCCTGCCAGTCCTGCAGTCCCTTCACGTAGCTCAGGACCAGCGCCTGTTCGGGCGGCAGGACCCCTTCGTCGGCGAACAGCGCCGGAAGCTCGGTCAGCGCGGTGTGCTCGAACTGGTGCAGCCGGGAGGTGAGCAGGTCGTTGGTGATCTCCACGGCCCGCTCTGTGTCGCAGCCGAAGAAGCGCTCGCAGACCAGGACGCAGTTGGACAGCTCGCCCTCCTTCAGCACCTCCCGCTCGTAGGAGAACAGGTCGTTGCGCAGGTGCACGGCGTCGGCGAACGACTCCGTCAGCACCCGGATCGGCCTGGAGCCGGCGAGCCGGGCCGGCAGTTCCGCGCCTGCCGCGTGCTCCACCAGCGCCGCCGACCACGGGGCGCCGCCGACCTTCCTGCGTTCCTCGATGTACTCGATCGGGTTGGAGACGGCGTCCCGCTCGATGTGGAACAACTCCCACATCGACTCCTGCAGGAGGTCGCGGGTGACCCGGACGAACCGGCGCCGCCACGCCTCCGACATGGCGGGCACGGTGCGGGGCCACAGGTCGGCCAGGCCCCGCTCGACCGGGTTCGTCGGCTCGGGCGGGTCGTCCGTCATGAACGCGTCGAGCCGGTCGAGGTAGTCCTGGGCGCCGTCCAGGTCCCTGCTGCGTTTGAAGGTCTCCAGGAAGTGGTCGTCGAAGAAGAAGACCCACACGTACCAGTCCGTGACCAGGTCCAGTTCGGTGGCGGAGCAGTCGGGATGGGTGTAGGCGCACATCAGGCCGTAGTCCATCGCGTCGAGCGACTCCTCGGTCCAGATGTCCGGGTCGTCGAGCATGCCCATGTCCGCCGCCCACCCCCGCGTGTGCGCCCGGGCGGTCTCCACATGCGGGTTCAGCCGGGGCGGATAGGGGAGGTAGAAGTCCGGCAGCCGGTAGGAGGACATCAGAGGACCTCGACGCTCTCCAGGATGCCGAGGGCGTCGGGGACCAGGACGGCCGCCGAGTAGTAGGTGGTCACCAGGTAGGAGACGATCGCCTTTTCGTCGATGCTCATGAAGCGCACCGACAGACCCGGCTCGTACTCGTCCACCAGCCCGGTGCGGCGCAGGCCGACGACGCCCTGGTCCTTCTCCCCCAGGCGCATGACCATGATCGAGCTGATGCCCTTGTCGTTCACCGGGATCTTGTTGCACGGCAGCATCGGCACCCCGCGCCAGGCCGGGGCCTTCTGGCCGTTGAACTCCACGGTCTGGGGGTAGATGCCCCGGGCGTTGCACTGACGGGCGAAGGCCGCGATCGCCTTGGGGTGGGCGAACATGACGCTCGGGTTCTTCCAGACCGTGGCGAGCAGCTCGTCGAGGTCGTCGGGGGTGGGCGGGCCGGAACGGGTGTGGAGGCGCTGCTTGAGGTCGGCGTTGTGCAGCAAACCGAAGTCGCGATTGTTGACCAGCTCGTGCTCCTGACGCTCCCGCAACGCCTCGATCGTCAGCCGCAACTGCTGCTCGGTCTGGTTCATCGGCTCGTTGTACAGATCCGCCACCCGCGAGTGCACCCGCAAAATCGTCTGCGCCACACTCAGCTCGTACTCACGCGGCCCCAGCTCGTAGTCCACGAACGTCCCCGGCAGCGTCGCCTCACCCTCATGACCCGCCGCCAAAGCGATCTCCGCCTCGCCATACCGGTTCACCGGCCGGTCCGGGTTCTCCCGATAGGCCTGCACGTGCTCACGCAGGTTGTCCGACAGCGTGAGCAGCCGTTCGAACTCCTCCCTGCCGAGGGTGAGCACGGTGCACGACGTCACCGCCTTGACCGTCCACTCCCACCGCGCGTCCGCGTTCACCAGCATCTGCTCGCCGACGTACTCGCCGTCGGCCAGCACCCCGAGCCGCGTCTCGTTGCCGTACGCCCCCTCGCCGAGCCTGTCGACCTTGCCGTGGGCCAGGAGCAGGACCTCGTCCATCGGGGTGCCGGCCTGCGCGATGACCTGGCCGGCCTCGTACTCCCGCTGGGTGAACAGGTCGGCCATGGCGGCGAGCACGTCGGCGTCGCCGAAGCCGCGCAGGGCGGGCAGCTCGCACAGCTCGGCGGAGATGACCCGCACGTCCGCACCGGTCGAGACGAACGTCACCCGCCCGTCGGCCATCTGGTAGGTCAGCCGCCGGTTGACCCGGTAGGCGCCGCCCACCGCCTCGACCCAGGGCAGCACGCGCAGCAGATGACGGGAGGTGATCTCCTGCATCTGCGGCGGGGTCTTGGTCGTCGTGGCCAGGTTGCGCGCGGCCCTGGTGCTGAGGCTCAACCGGTTGTCGGTCGGCATGGTGTTTTCGGTCACGGCACATCACCCCATCTGTGATCGGCACGGCGGCCGGTTGTTCGGTGACTGGACACGCTCGTCGCCGAGCGGCGGAGGGGGGAGGAAAGATCAGAGTCGTACCGGCCCGGACGGAGCCGCACCGCATGCGCCGGGTGCACCGGGCGCACGTACGGACGCACGTGGAGGCGGCCGGAGTGTTCCGGCGGCGGAAGTAATGGGAGAGGCGGGCGTACCGATCACGCGCCTCACCGGACGCGGCGGGTGAGCCGCTCGGTGAGCTCCGCAAGGGCCCGCGCCGCCTCCGTGGCGATCGCGCAGTCGCTCAGCGCGCCGAGCGCCTGCCCGGCACGCAGGGCGATGAGGTCCTCGACCTCGCCGAGGGCGCCGGTGTCCACGATGATCTGCCTGAGCTCGGCCGCCCGCCGTTCGTCCAGGTCGGGGGCGCCGTGCCAGGTCCGCAGCAGGTCCCGTTCCGGTCCTCGCGCCCGCGCGTACGCGTACGCCATGAGCACGGTCCGCTTTCCCTCACGCAGGTCGTCGAGGACCGGCTTGCCGGTGACGGCGGGGTCGCCGAAGACGCCGAGGACGTCGTCGCGCAGCTGGAACGCCTCCCCGAGCGGCAGGCCGAACCGGGAGTACGCATCCAGCAGGTCGGGCGGGGCCCCGGCGAGCGCCGCGCCGATCTGCAGCGGGCGTTCCACGGTGTATCGGGCGGTCTTGTAGCGGATCACCGTCAGGGCCTGCTCGACGTCCGCGTCCGCGCGGGCGTGCGCCAGGATGTCGAGGTACTGCCCGGTGACGACCTCCGTGCGCATCCGGTTGAACAGCTCGCGCGCCGCCCGCCCCCGCGCGTCGCCGGCGGCGGCGTCCGCGAGCAGCTCGTCCGCCCACGCCTGCGCGAGCACTCCGAGCAGGATGGCGGCGGACTGGCCGAAGGTCTCCGCGCCCGTCCACCGCGGGGCCCCGGCGACCCCCCTGTGGATGGTCGGGCGCCCGCGGCGCAGCTCGCTGCCGTCCATGACGTCGTCGTGGATCAGCAGACCGGCGTGGTAGAGCTCCAGCGCCGCACCGGTGACGACGGCCCGGTCCTCGTGCGGCTCCTCGCCGCCGGCGCCCCGCCAGCCCCAGTAGCACAGCAGCGGCCGGATGCGCTTGCCGCCCTCGACGACGAACTCGCGCAGCAGCCGGTAGCCCTCGGCGACGTCCGGATCGCCGACCGGTGGACGCCGGGCGTCGAGGAAACCGGCCAGCAGCTCGTCGACCCGTCCCCGGACGGCGCTCGTGACGGCGGCGATGCCGCCGGTGTCACCGACGCCGGTGATCCCCTTGATGGACGTGTCCACGGTGTCCGCGGTCATGCACGGCCTCCTCGCTCGGCCAGCCGGTATCCCTTGCGGAAAGTTACTTAATGAACACGCAAAGTAGAACCGCTCGTTCCGATAGTCGGAACTTCTCGCCGAGCCGCACGGAAGCCGGGCAGCTCAGTCCGCTCTGCCGGACAGCGCTCTCTAGTCGGCTCCGCCGACCTGCGCTGCCTAGTCGGCTCTGCCGAATTGGGCGATCGCGGTCGCGAGCAGGGCGAGCCCGAGGACCGCGAGGACGGCCACCTCGACGAGGACGGGCACGTGCCATCCGCCCCACGTCAGCCCCGGCGCGAGCCGGGCCCGTACGGCAGGCGCCAGGTCCAGATGCGCGAAGACCAGCCGCCTGATGGGGTCCACGGCGTACGAGAGCGGGTCGATCCGGTTGAGCACGGTCAGCCACGCGGGCAGGTTCGAGGCGGGGAACATCGCACCCGACATGAAGTACAGCGGCATGATCAGCAACTGGTTGAGCGCCATGAACGACTGCATCTGCCTGACCCGCACGGACATCGCGACCCCGAAGGCCGTGATGGTGAAGGCCAGCAGCACCTGGACGCCGAACACCCCGAGCATCAGGCCCGGCGCGTACGGCACGCCCACGGGACCCGCGATGCAGATCACGACGAGGCCCTGGAAGGCCGCGACGGTGGCCCCGCCCAGGCATTTGCCGAGGACGATGGCCCCGCGGGACACCGGCGCGACCAGCATCTCGCGCAGGAAGCCGAACTCCCGGTCCCAGACGATCGAGGCGGCCGAGGACATGGCGGTGAACAGGACGGCCATGGCGAGGATGCCCGGGTAGAGGAAGGTCCGCAGGCCGAGCCCGCCGGTGCCGCCCGAGGTGAGCTGGGACAGGCCGGTGCCGAGGACGAACAGGAACAGGAACGGCTGCACGAGAGAGGTGAGGATGCGCAGCGGGCCGTTGAAGAACCTGATGATCTCGCGCTGCCAGACCACCTTGACGGCGCGCAGCTCGCTCATGGCACTGCGCCCTGGCACCCGGACCGCCGTGACGGGCAACGTCATCGCCGGCCTCCCCGCGCCGCGGCGAGCGCGGCCGGGCCGCGTGCGCCGCCGGTCGCCTCCGCGTCGCGGATCGACCGGCCGGTGTAGGACATGAACACGTCGTCGAGGCTCGGCCTGGCCACGCTGACGGACCGGATCGGCAGCCCCGACCGGGAGAACAGCTCCGGCACGAACCGCTCCCCCTCGTCCACGTGGAAGACCACCACGTCCCCGGACGCGACGGCCCGGATGCCGAACCGCTCGTCCAGCTCGGCGACGGCCGCGGCGCCGTCGTCGGTCTGGATCTGGACGCGGTCCTTGCCGACGCCGGCCTTCAGCGCGGCGGGGGTGTCGAGCGCGATGATCCGGCCGCCGTCCATGATGGCGATGCGGTCGCAGTGCTCGGCCTCGTCCATGTAGTGGGTGGTCAGGAAGACCGTGATGTCCTCGGCGTCCTTGAGCTCCCGGATGTAGGACCAGATGGAGCTCCTGGTCTGCGGGTCCAGTCCCACCGTGGGCTCGTCGAGGAACAGCACACGCGGCGAGTGCAGCAGGCCGCGGGCGATCTCCAGTCTTCGTCTCATGCCGCCCGAGAACGTCGCGACCTTGGCTCCGCGCCTGTCCCACAGCCCCACCATCTCGAGCACTCCGCGCAGCCGTGGACCGACGTCCGCGCGGGGCACGCCGTACAGCTCCGCGTGGAAACGCAGGTTGCGCTCGGCCGTCAGATAGCCGTCCAGCGTCGGGTCCTGGAACACCAGCCCGATCGAACGCCGCACGCTGTCGCGTTCGCGCACCACGTCGTGTCCGGCCACGCGCGCCTCGCCGGCCGTGGGCGTGGTCAGGGTGCAGAGCATGCTGATCGTCGTGGACTTCCCTGCGCCGTTAGGGCCGAGGAAGCCGAAGATCTCCCCTCTGCGCACGGTCAGGTCGATGCCGCGCACGGCCTCGACGTCGCCGTAGTGCTTGGCCAGGCCGATGGTCTCCACCGCCGGATGCGTCATCCCGCCTCCCCATTTATTACACTTGGTGTAACAGTACACCAGGTGTAACCAAGGGAGGCCGATACGCTGTGGCCATGAGTGCGGGCGGACTGCGGGAGCTGAAGAAGAACCGGACCCGGCAGCTCATCGCCGACACCGCGAACGCGCTCTTCCGGGCCCGGGGGTTCGACGAGGTCACCGTGGACGAGATCGCGGCGGCCGCGCAGGTGTCGAAGAAGACGGTGTTCAACCACTTCCCGACCAAGGAGGACCTGGTCTTCTACCGGGCCGAGGACCGGGAGGCGATGTCACTGGCGGCGGTCACCGACCGCGCGGCCGGGGTCTCCATCCTCGACTCCTTCCGCGCGCTGTGCCTGGCGCAGACCAGGTTCGTCCCGGGCATGCGGCGCGACCTCGTCCATCCGCGCAGCTTCTTCGACCTCGTCAGCGGCAACCCGTCGTTGGAGCGGAAGATGCACGAGGTCAACGAGCGCATCACCCGGGTGCTCGCCGACGCGCTCGCCGCCGAGGCGGGCGCGGAGCCCGGCGACCCGCTGCCCCGCATCGTCGCCTCGACGCTGATCGGCGCGCAGCGGGCCCTCTACCGGCGGCTGCGGCAGCGGGTCCGGGAGGGCGGGCCCGACGAGGAGATCGAGCGCGCCCACCGCGCGGACGTCGAACGGGTCTTCGGCCTGCTCGGCGAGGGCCTGGGCGGCTACCCGCCGGCCTGACTTCTATTCGGCCACCGCGACCCTGGCCTCCTGGCCGTCCACGGCCTCGGCGCGCTCGCGCCGCCAGGGGCCGTGGAACAGGAAGACGGCGGGCGCGAACAGCGCCAGGCACACCAGGGAGACCACCAGCCAGGTCTGCCAGCTCGTGGCCTCGACCACGTGCGGGATGACCAGCAGGCCGACCACGGCGATCGCCTTGGTGAGGAAGCCGAACAGCCCCCATGCCGTGCCCTGCAGCCGGGGGTCGACGTCCTCGGCGTCCTCCGAGTAGTTCGCCATCCACGGCCCGTACGCCACGCCGAGCGAGCCGCCGAGCAGCGCGCCGACGATCATGAGCATGCCGCTGGAGACGCCCTGGCCGCCGAGGAGCGAGGCCAGGTAGGCGGTGACGAGCACGGCCGCCACGGTGCCGCCCAGGGTGAACGGCTTGCGCAGCTGGGTGCGGTCCGAGAGGCGCCCGGCGACGATCAGGGTGATCAGGTTGAGGCTCCAGAAGCACGCCATGATCGTGGACGCTTCGGCGGCCGTGATGCCGAGCGCGCCGACCAGCATGGTCTGGCCGAACAGCGTGAGCGTGATGTAGAGCACCAGCCACAGCGAGATGCCGACCACGTGGGCCCAGATGTTGCGCCGGACGAACAGCGAGGTGGCCCTGGCCGGTTTGGTCAGGTCGACGACGTCGGCGGCCTGGCGCTCGGTGTGCTGGATCTGCGCGCGCAGCTCGGGCGACAGGTCGGCGATGTTGAGGGCGATGACGATCGAGATGACCAGCGAGAAGCAGCCCATGATGACGAACTGCGACCGCCAGGAGTCATCGAAGATCGGCAGCGTCCAGCCCGCGACGGCGGCGGCGAGGAAGTTGGCTCCCACCGGGCCCCAGGTCCAGAAGCCGAACGCCTGGGCCCGGCCGAGGCGCGGCGAGAAGTCGCGGACCAGCGGCGCCGTGCTCGCCATCGCCACCCCGTCGACGAAGGCCAGCACGATCCTGGCGATCAGCAGGTCCCTTGAACTGTGGACCAGCGTCATGGCGAAGCAGCACACGGCGGTCAGCAGCATCAGCGGGACCAGCAGGCGCACCCTGCCGATCCGGTCGGTCAGCCTGCCGCCGAGCGCCGACGCGACGGCCCCCGCGACCGCCGCCGCCCCGGACACCGCGCCGTACGTCGCGAGGGACATGTCGAGGTCCTTGAGGAGCAGCGGGACCACAGGGGCGATCTGCGCCTCATAGGAGCCGATGAGGACGGCCAGCACGGCCATCGTGAGGATCTTCATGCGACGGGCACCCGTCGGGTACTCGTCGAGCTCGCGTACGTAGGACAGGCCCATTGACACGCCTTTCTCGTCAGCCCCCGTCCCAGCGATGAGTTCTAGAAGCCAGCTCTAGAATTCATTTCCACGAATGCTCCGCCTCCTCACGGCTGGAGTCAAGGGTTGTGAGCATGTGTTTCCTGGGGATCAGATGACTAGAATGAGATTCTAGGATTTCGATCGAAGGAGGACGGGTGGACATCGCCGAGGAACTGGCCGGGCTGGACGCGGCCTTCGACCACACCGCCGTCGCCGCGCCGCGCATCAGGGACCTGCTGCCGATCTACCGCGACCTGCTGGGAGGCGCCTACCTCGGCGGGGGCGACAACGTGGTGAACGGCTACCGGACGCTCCAGCTCAGGTACGCCAACGGAAGCAAGATCGAACTGATGGAGCCGCTCGCCGGATCCTCGTTCTTCGACAGCTTCTTCGACCTCACCCGCGGCAGAGGCGGGGTCCACCACCTCAACTTCCATGTCACCGACATCGAGGCGGCCGTGGATGCGCTGCGCGGGCGCGGCTACCGGCTGTTCGGCCTCAACCTCGCCGAACCCCGCTGGCGCGAGGTCTTCCTCCACCCGAAGGAGGCGCACGGCGTCCTGGTCCAGCTCGCCCAGCCCGGACCGCGCAACCCCGAGCCGGTGCCGTCCCTCGACGACCTGCTGGCCGGCCGCGGCCGGCGCGGCAACGGCGTCCCGAGTCCCTGACAACGGACCCTCGCCAACTCTAGATTGGAGTTCTAGAATCTGACTCTAAGACTTCCTCCGCCTCGTAGGAGAACGATGACCGCATCGCACAAGCCCGTCCCGAAGCCGACGCCGGAGACCCAGCCGTTCTGGGACGGCACGGCGGAGGGACGGCTGCGGATCCAGCGCTGCGACGCCTGCTCGCGGCACTACTTCTATCCACGGCCCGCCTGCCCGCGCTGCGGCTCCGACGACGTCACGTGGGTGACGGCCTGCGGCAGGGCCACCCTCTACTCGTACGTGATCAGTCATCGCCCGGCTCCCGGCTTCGAGCAGGACGGGCCGTACGCGATCGCGGTCGTGGAGCTGGAGGAGGGCGTGCGGATGATGACGAACATCGTCGGCGTCGAGATCACGCCGGAGAACCTGCCCCTGGACATGGAGCTGCGCGTGGTGTTCGAACAGCGCGGCGACGTGCACGTCCCCCTGTTCGCCCCCGCCTCGACTGGGGCCGCCGTATGAACATCGTGATCGCCGGCGCGGCCGAGACCGACGAGCTCGGCAAGCTGCCCCACATGTCCACCGCGCAGCTCCACCTCCAGGCCGCACGCAACGCCCTCGCCGACGCCGGGATGACCAAGGACGACATCGACGGCGTCGCCACCGTCGGCATGCCCGGCCCGATCCAGATCGCCCACGCGCTCGGGATCGCTCCGGCCTGGGTCGACGGCACCGGGGTGGGCGGCTCGTCCTTCCTCTTCCACGTACGGCACGCCGCCGCGGCCATCCGTGCCGGGCTGTGCACGACCGTGCTCATCACGCACGGCGAGTCCGGGCGGTCGCGGGTCGGCGCGCCCCGGCCTGCCCTGGGCCCCGACTCGCTGATCGGCCAGTTCGAGCTGCCGTACGGCGTGCTCGGCCCGCCCACGATGTTCACGCTGACGGCGCTGCGCTACATGAAGGAGACCGGGCTCACGCACGAGCAGCTCGCGGAGGTCGCGGTCGCGCAGCGCCGGTGGGCCCACCGCAACCCCCGGGCCATGTTCCAGGACCTGATCACCGTCGAGGACGTGTTCGCCTCCCGGATGGTCGCCTACCCCTTCCACCTGCTGGAGTGCTGCCTCGTCACCGACGGCGGCGGGGCGCTGATCGTGACGACCGAGGAGCGCGCCCGCAGGTCGCCGGTCCATCTGCTCGGCTCCGGCGAGTCCGCCGAGTCGCCGATCATCTCCCAGATGGAGGACTTCACCACCTCCGCCGCCTTCCGCCGCTCCGGCGAGGCCGCCTTCGCCGAGGCGGGCATCTCCCACGACGACGTGGACCACCTCATGATCTACGACGCCTTCGCGCACGTGCCCATCTACGGGCTGGAGGACCTCGGCTTCGTCAAGCGCGGCGAGGCCGGGCCGTTCATCGCCGAGGGCCACACCTCCCCCGGCGGCCGCCTGCCGCTCAACACCAACGGCGGCGGCCTCTCCTACACCCACACGGGCATGTACGGGATGTTCGCCATCCAGGAGTCCGTACGGCAACTGCGCGGCGAGGCCGCCGCCCAGGTGCCCGGCGTCGAGGTCGGCGTGGTCTTGGGCAACGGCGGCATGTTCGCCTCCGCCGCCACGCTCGTCCTGTCCAACCACCGCCCCTGACCCGCCCGCGCCCCTCCGGCCCGGCCCGCCGGAGGGCCCCCGCCGGGCCGGTCCCGGTGGAATCTCCCGGCCGGTCGGGAGCCGCGCCCGATGCACTCCGGGAAGGCCGCACAACAGCATCGGAGCCAACCGAACCAGGGAGGCAAACGATGCGAAAGCTCATCGATCGGCTGGCCCGCGTGCCGCTCCAGGTCGTCGGCGCCGCGCTGACGCTCGGCGCGGTGCTGCTCGCGGCGCATTACGCGCTCATCGACCATGTCCGGGCCACCGGCCAGGAGGAGCCGGCGCAGTGGGTCGGCGGTCTCACCGTCAAGTGGTACTGGGTCCTCATCCCCGTGTCCCTCATCGCCCTGTGGGCCCGCCGCAGGGACCGGCAAGGGCCGGTCGGCCGCGCCGGGGCGATCATGCTGGCGTCCGGACCGCTCATGCACGTCGCGGTGACCGTCGGCGCGATAGTCTGGGGCGCCCTCATGGGCAGGGGCGACCTGCCGACCGGGTTCATGGTGGTCGAGATGCTGATGTACGTCTTCTACCTGGGGGTCCTGGTCATCGGCCTGGCCTTCCTGCTCGACGGCGGCGTGCGCTGGTGGGGGGCCGCCACCGTCGCGGGGTTGGTGCTCGAATTCCTCGTCCCGTACGGCGGGGCGGCCGCGTTCACGGTGTTCGGGCTCTGCCTGGTGGCGTACGGCCTGCGCCGCCCGGTCCCCGCTGGACACCTCTGAGGCCGGCGGCGGACGCTGATCTCGTGGAACGGGCGGCACAGACACTGGCGGCCGTGGTGCTCGCGGGCACCGTCGCCGGCTGCGCCTTCGTGATCCGAGCGACGGGAATGGAGTGGGCTCTCGCGCAGAACGCCTCGCAGGCCGTCGTGCACACGGTCGCGGGAGTGGCGCTGATCCGGTCGCGCGAAGGCAGGCGCATCGGCCTCGTGCTGCTGTCGATGGGGACGGCGGCGGCCCTGGGGGTGCTGCTGTGGGGGTACGCCGCCGGCCACTGGCCCGGCTGGAGCGCCGCCGAGTGGGTGAGCGGCTGGATCTGGGCCTTCTTCTTCGTGCCGTTCTTCACCGTGCTGCCCGCGCTGTTCCCGGACGGACGCCCGGTCACGCCCCGATGGCGGCCCGTGGTCTGGGCCGGGCTGCTGGTCACGGTGCTGGCCGCCGTCGGGCGACCCTGGGACCTCATCGCCGTCGCCGTGATCGTCGCGGCGCTGGTCAGCATCGCGTCCCTGGTCGTCCGATGGATCAGATCGGGCCCGGTCGCCCGGCGGCAGATCACCTACCTGCTGTACGCCGCCGGCTACGTGCTCCTGATCGAGATCGCCGGCGGCCTGCTGCCCCACCACGCGCGCCAGGCGGCGATCCTGCTCATTCCGATCGCGCCGACGGTCGCGATCGCGCTCGCCGTCCTGAGACACCGCCTGTACGGGATCGACCTCGTCATCCGGCGGACGTTCGTCTACCTGGCCGTCACCGGCCTCATGTTCTCCGGTTACCTCGCCGCGGTGGCGCTGCTCGGGACTGCTCTCAGCCGGGCCGTCTCCCCCCAGGTCGCGCTGGTCGCCGCCGCCGTCGTCGCGGCGCTGACCGAGTCCGGACGCCGGGTGCTCCAGCACAGGATGAGCGGCCTCCTGTACGGCTACCGCGATCGCCCGCTGGACGCGCTGGCGGAGCTGCGCCGGCAGCTCGGCGACGCGGCGACCGCCGAGGACATCGCGCGCCGGGCGGCGCCTCTCGTCGCGGACGCCCTGCGCAGCCCGGGCGTGGCGGTCGCACTGCTGACCGACGGCCTGCCGGAGGAGACCTCCAGGTCCGGCGAGCCGGGACCCGACCCTGTCGAGGTGCCGCTGGTCGCCCAGGGGGAGCGCCTCGGCACCCTGGTCGTCGGACGGCGGGCCAGGCGGGAGCCGTACGGCGAGAAGGACCTGCGGCTCATCGCCGAGCTCGGCCACCACATCGCCGCGGCCCTCGCGGCGGCGCGCCTGACGGCCGAGCTGGACCGGGCGCGGCAGCAGGCGATCCATTCCGCCGCCCGGGAGCGGCTACGGCTGCGGCAGGACCTGCACGACGGGCTCGGACCGCTGCTGTCGGGAGCCGGGCTGGGTCTCGACGGGGTACGCCGCGGGCTGGGACCGGGAAGCCGTGAGGAGAGGGATCTGCGGCTCATCGGCGACCAGGTGCGGATGGCGGCGCGCGAGGTGCGCCGCATCATCGACGCCATGCAACCCGGTCCCGTCGCCGACCTCGGCCTGGTGTCCGCCGTCCGCGAGCACGTGGAACGGTGCGCCGCGCTCGACGTGGAATGCACGCTGACGGTCTCCGGGGTCGTCGAGCCGCCGCCCGCCGTGGCGGAGGCCGCCTACCTGGTCGTCCTGGAGGCGGTGGCCAACGTGCTCCGTCACGCCGGGGCGCGAACCTGCGCCGTGAGCCTGCGCCACGAGGAAGGATCGCTGCGAGTGGAGGTCCACGACGACGGCCGGGGCATCGGCCCCGGTTATGTCGCCGGCGTGGGCATCTCGTCCATGCGGCGGCGCGTAACCTCGATCGGAGGCCGGTTCGCGATCACGGCGGACCACGGGACCACCGTCACGGCCGTCTTCCCGCTGGAGTTGCCATGAGAGTCGTGGTCGCCGACGACCACCCCGTGTTCCGCATGGGCCTGTGCCGGCTGCTCGACAGCGTGCCCGGCATGGAGGTCGTGGGAGAGGCGTGGGACACGGCCTCCGCCGAGGAGGCGACCGTGGACACGCGGCCCGACGTCGTCGTGATGGACCTGCACATGCCGGGCGGCGGCGGGGTGGAGGCCATCGAGCGGATCCGCAGGCGGGCGCCGGACGTCCGCGTGCTGGTCCTCACCATGCACTCCGACGACGCCCTGGTCAGGAAGGCCCTGCGGGCCGGGGCCCGGGGATACGTCCTGAAGGACGCGTCCTCGGAGGAGATCCTGCGGGCTCTCGCGGCGGTCCACGCCAACCAGGCGATCCTCGACGCCGCCGTCGCCGAACGTGTCTTCGCCGCGGCCCCGCGATCCGGGCCGTTCCCGCAGCTCACCGAGAGGGAGACGGAGATCCTCGAGCGGATGGCCGCAGGCCTGACCAACGAGGCTATCGCGCTGCGGCTGGGACTCAGCGTGAAGACCGTGCAGAACTACGTGTCGAACGTCCTGCTCAAGCTGGGCGCGCGGCACCGGGGCGAGGCGATCGCCCGCGCCCGCGACGCCGGGCTCGGAAGCTGACGCCTGCGGGCCCGACCGCCACGCCCGGCACGGCCTGCCCACAGCTCGTCCGGGAGCGGCATGCCCGCGCCCTGATGGCAAACGGAAGGGCGTTCTTCGACGAGGGCTGGTGACGCGCTTGTGCAGCGCGCCGGGGGACCGGCGCGCTGCACGGGTGCGCACAGGCGGCCGGCTCAGCCGCGCCAGGTGATGAGGGCGTCGAGCGCCTCCACGTGGGAGCCGCGCACGAGCAGGGGGTTGATCTCCAGCGACTCCAGGTCGTCGCCGAGGCTCTCGGCGAAGGCCGCGACGCGGGCCACGACCTCGGCGACGGCGTCGAGGTCGGCGGGCTCGGTGCCGCGTGCGCCCCGCAGCAGCGCGGTGCCGCGCAGCTCGTCCAGCGCCCGCCGCACCTCGGCCGCGTCCACCGGCAGGACGCGCAGTGCCGTGTCGCGCAGCGCCTCCACCCAGATCCCGCCCAGGCCGACGGCCAGGGTGAGCCCCCACGCCGGGTCCCGTACGACGCCGGCAAGCAGCTCCACTCCGCTGCCGCGCTGCGGCTGGACGAGCGCGCCCACCCGGCCGGCGCCGGGCACCGCCGCGGCGGCGGCCACGACCTCGCGGTAGGCCCGCTCGACGTCCCGCGCGCCGGACAGGCCCAGCCGGACCCCGCCGATGTCGCTCTTGTGCCCCAGCCCTTCGGCGGCTGCCTTGAGGACGACCGGATAGCCGAACCCGACCGCCGCCGCCACCGCCGACTCCTCGTCGTACACCAGCTCGCCGGGCACGACCGGGATCCCGGCGGACGGCAGCAGGGCGGCGGCGCGGTGCTCGGCCCACACGCCGGTCCCCGTCTCGACCGCCGGGGCGCCGGCCGCCGCCTCGGCCGGGACGGCTCCGTTCACCGCCTCGACGGCCGCCCGGTGCGCCCGGGACCACCGGACCGCGGCGCCGATGGCGTGCAGGCCGTGCTCGATGCCGCCCGCGACGTACGGGAACCCGGCCTCCCGCTGGACGTCGCGGCCGAACTCGGTGACGTCGGTTAGCACGTTGCTCACGACGACGACCGGCATCGGGGCCTCGGCCATGCGTTTGGCGCTGGCCGAGAACATGGCGTACACGGGCGCGGGGTCGGGCGGGGCGACCCGCGGGAGGTCCGACAGCAGCATGACCGCGTCCACGCCGGGGTCGGCGGTGACGGCCTCGAGCGCGCGGCCGAGCAGCGTACGGTCGATGAGCACATAGCCGGTGACGTCGAGGGGGTTCTGCACGGTCCCGAAGGCGGGCACGATCTCCCGCAGCCGGGCGACGGTCTCCGGGGCGAACGCCGGCAGCTCCAGGCCCTCGTCCTCGGCCCGGTCGGCGATGATCTCCGACGCGCCGCCCGAGGGCGTGACGACGCCGATCCGCGGGCCCGGCAGCGGGCCCACCTCGGCCAGCAGGCCCGCGGTGATGATGAGGTCCTCAAGCGACCGCACCCGCACCACCCCGAGCTGCCGGAACGCCGCGTCGATCACGTTGTCGTCGCCGACGAGCGCGCCGGTGTGGGCCTGGGCGGTGCGGGAGGCGAGCCGGCTGCGCCCGATCTTGAGCGCGACGATCGGCTTGCCCGCGAGCAGCGCCCGGCGCGCCGCCCGGGAGAACGCGGCCGGGTCGCGGACCGACTCGAGGAACAGCGCGATGGTCTTGGTCGCCGGGTCGTCCACCAGGTAGTCGATCACGTCGGTGACGGTGACGAGCGACTCGTTGCCCATCGAGGTGAGCAGGCTGATCCCGACGTTGCGGGCCTGGGCGAAGCCGAGCACCGAGCTGGCCAGCGCGCCGCTCTGCAGCACCACGCCGACCGACCCGCGCAGCAGCGGGGACGGGATCGGCAGGCCGTACGGCGTGACGTCCGCGGCGGCGTTGATGAACCCGTTGCCGTTGGGGCCGAGCACGGTGAGGTCGTTCTCGCGGGCGAAGTCGACGATCTCCGCCTCCAGGGCGGCGCCCTCCGGGCCGGTCTCGCCGAAGCCCGCGGTGAGGATCACGTAGTGGCGGATGCCGAGCTTGGCCCCCTCGCGCAGCACGGGCAGCACGGCGGTCGTGGGCACCATCACGTACGCGAGGTCGACCTGGCCGGGGACGTCGGACAGGCTGCGGTGGGCCTGCTCGCCGTGCACCACGCCGCCGCGCGGGTTGACCAGGTGCACCGGTCCGCGGAAGCCGTGCGTACGGAGGTTGGTCAGCGTGCTGATCGACCAGCCGGACTTGTCCGTCGCCCCGACCAGGGCGATCGACCGGGGGTTGAACAGGTCTCCTACCGGCATCCTCACTCCCCGATCGTGCCGAGGCGGGCGTGGCCCCTGAGCAGGTTGCGGGCGATCGTCCGGCGCTGGATCTCGTCGGTGCCCTCGAAGATCCGCAACAGGCGCAGCTCGCGATACCACCGCTCGATGGGCAGTTCCTTGGTGTAGCCCATGCCTCCGTGGATCTGCAGCACGCGGTCGACGACCTGGTTGGCCATGACCGCGCCGTTGAGCTTGGCGATCGAGGAGGCGTGCCGGGCGTCCATGCCCTGCTGCACGCGCCAGGCGGCGTGGAGGGTGAGCCACTTGGCCGCCTCGATCTCCACCTGCGAGTCGGCGATCATCCACTGGATCGCCTGGTATTCGGCGATCGGCTTGCCCATCGACATGCGGATCTTGGCGTAGTCGATCGCCATCTGGAGCATGCGCTCGGCCGAGCCGACCGCCCGCGCGGGGATCATGTAGCGGCCCTGGCCGATCCACTGCATCGCCAGTTCGAAGCCCCTGCCGAGCTCGCCGAGGATGTTCTCCTCGGGCACCCTGACGTCCTCGAACACCAGCGAGGCCGGACCCCACTGCCCCATCGTCGGGATCGGCTCGGACTTCCAGCCCATGTCGCGGTCGGCCAGGAAGCAGGTGACGCCGCCGTTCGCGCCCCTGTCCGGGTCGGTCACGGCGAACACCATCACGAAGTCGGCCTCGTTGCCGCCGGTGATGAAGGTCTTCTCACCGTTGATGATCCAGTCGCCGCCGTCCTTGACGGCACGCGTACGGATGTTGCGGGCGTCCGAGCCCGCGCCAGGCTCGGTGATGGCGAAGCAGGAACGGCGCTCGCCCTCGATGGTCGGGATCAGGTAGCGCCGCTTCTGCTCCTCGGTGCCGGCGTAGAGGATGTTGTCGGCCGACCCGCCGAAGCTGAACGGGACGAACGTCCGCCCCATCTCCATTGCGATGATCGCGGACATGACCGGGCCCAGGGCGGCTCCGCCGTACTCCTCGGGGGTGTTGATGCCCCAGAAGCCCATCTTCTTCGCCTTGAGCCGCAGGTCGCTGAGGACCTCGGGATCGAGCCCCGGGCCGCCGGTGCGCTCGCTGCGCAGCACCTCGGGTTCGAGCGGCATGACCTCCCGCTCCACGAACGCGCGGATGGTGTCACGGATCTGCAGTTCCTCTGGGCTCAGGGAGAAGTCCATCGACGCGACTCTTTTCTAGAATTGCTCTCTAGGAATCGGCTCCAGCCTGGTTCCCCGCCGAAGGGGTGTCAAGAGGTCTGGAATCACTTTCTAGAATTCAACCGGCTACGATGGCGTCGTCCCTGTCGACAAGGAGCCCAGATGGCACGCAAGCCCGGCGGCAGGAGCGGCTCGTGGGAGTGGAGCCGCACCGCCCAGACGCGTAAGAGCATGCTTCAGGCCGCCCGCGAGGTCTTCTCCGAGCACGGCTTCGCCGACGCCAACGTCGCGGACGTCGTCGAGCGCGCGGGCTCCAGCGTGGGCAGCCTCTACCACCACTTCGGGGGCAAGACCGAGCTGTTCCTCGCGCTGTGGGAGGAGCACCAGGCCGCCCACGAGGAGGCCGCCGCGTCCAGCGTCGCCGCGGCGAAGCAGGCGGGCGTGAAGGACCCCGTCGAGCTGTTCATCGAGGGGGCCAGGGCGTTCCTCGAAGGGTCCTGGCAGCGGCGCGACCTGGCGCGGCTGTTCATGGACGGCGACGGCCCGCCGGGGTTCGAGCTGATGCGGCGCACCCGCGGCCGGGAGTGGGTCCGGCAGAACGCCGTCCTGCTCGGCGCGGCGAACACGCCGACCGACCGTCTCACCGTCTCGGTCCTCACCAGCGTGATCGGCGAGGCCGGACGCGAGGTCGCGACGAGCGAGACCGAGGAGGAGGCCGAGGAGGTCGTCGAGGCGGCGATCGCGCTCATCCGCCGCTTCGGCGACCCCCTGGCCACCCACGACGACACCACCGGCGCCGCGGGTGGAGCGGGCGACGCCGGAGCCGCACCGAGCTGATTCCGGCGAGCCGCCCCCGGCGGCGCCCCGCGCGCCGCTCCTCCACGTCAGGCGGGGCGGAAGGCGGCCCTGCCCCGGTCGATCACGACGGTGCCGTCCTCCTTCGCCGTACGGAACAGGGCCGTCGCGCCGCCGTCGTTCGTCCAGACGGACACGGTCAGCGTCTCGCCCGGGAAGACCGGCTTGCTGAACCGTCCCGACATGGCCGCGAAGCGGGCCGGGTCGGACCCCGCCACCGCGTGCAGCAGCGCCCGCCCGGTGATCCCGTACGTGCACAGCCCGTGCAGGATCGGCCGGGGGAAGCCGGCGCGGGCGGCGAAGGCGGGGTCCGAGTGCAGCGGGTTCCGGTCCCCGGACAGGCGATACAGCAGCGCCTGGTCCTGGCGGGTCTCGTAGGTCACCGTGTGGTCCGGCGGCCTTCCGGGCTCGGCCCACTCGTCGCGGGGACCGCGCTCGCCGCCGAAGCCGCCCTCGCCCCGGATGAACACCGAGCTGCGGCTCGTGATCAGCAACTCGCCGCTTTCGGCGTCGGCCGCCCTGGCCTCCGTCGTCACGAGCGCCCCCGAGCCCTTGTCGTAGATGCCGGTCACCGTCGAGGTCGTCGATACGCGACCGGCGGCCGGCAGCTCGCGGTGCAGTTCGAAGGCCTGCTCGGCGTGCACGAGCATGGCCGGGTCGAAGTCGCCGAGCCGCCGCCCTGTCGGCGCCTGGGCGGCGAGGACCGCGAAGGTCGGCAGCACCCGCTGCCGGATCCCCGCCGAGTTCTCGGTGGTGAAGGCGAGCTCCTCGGTGCCCGCCCCGACGCCCAGCGCGTACAGCAGGGTGTCGGCGGACGTCCACGACCGCTCGCACGGCGGGCTCTCCACCCCGATCAGACCGTGGTCGAGCGGCATGTCACTCCTCCCCGTCCGGGATGCGCCCGCTGGTGAGGGCGTTCGGGGCGGCCTTGTCCACCAGGGCGGGGATCACCTCGCCCAGCTCCGCCGGATCCCACCGGGCGTCCTTGTCCACCCCCGGCCCGGCGTGCCAGCCCTCGGCGACGCTGATGTGCCCGCCGCGCACGTTGAAGACCCGGCCCGTGATCCCCCGCGACTGGGCGCTCGCCAGCCACACCACCAGCGGCGCGATGTTGTCCGGCGCCGCAGGGTCGAAACCGCCCTCGGCGGGCCGCCTCCCGCCCGGGATGAGGTTCTCTGTCATCCGGGTGAGCGCGGCGGGGGCGACCGCGTTGACCGTCACGCCGTAACGCGCCAGCTCCTTGGCCGCGATGATCGTCAGCGACGCGATTCCCGCCTTGGCCGCGCCGTAGTTGCCCTGGCCGGCGTTGCCGTAGATGCCGGACGACGACGTGGTGTTGATCACCCGGGCGTCCACCGGCTCCCCGGCCTTGGCCCTGGACCTCCAGTAGGCGGCGGCATGCCGCAGCGGGGCGAAGGTGCCGCGCAGGTGCACCCGGATGACCGCGTCCCACTCGTCGGCGGTCATGTTGACGAGCATCCGGTCGCGCAGGATGCCGGCGTTGTTGACCAGGACGTGCAGGTCGCCGAAGGTCTCCACGGCCCTCCTGATCATGCGCCCCGCGCCGTCGAAGTCGGAGACGTCCTCGCCGTCGACCACGGCCTCGCCGCCCATGGCCCTGATCTCCTCGACCACCTCGCCCGCGGCGCCGGTGGACGATCCCGTGCCGTCGACCTCCGCGCCCAGGTCGTTGACGACGACCTTGGCGCCCTGGCGCGCGAACTCCAGCGCGTGTCCCCGCCCGATGCCCCGCGCGGCGCCGGTGACGATCACGACGCGGCCTTCCACGATTCCGCCCATGCGCAGCTCCCTTGACTCGACCTTGACCCGATCGCGTGTGAACGGGATTCTAGTAATGGAATCTAGAATTCGGTAGGGAGGAGCCGGTCATGATCCAGCTCGCCGTACGATGACGGCCGTGCCGCAGACCGTTGCGGCGGACCCCGGCGAGCGGGAGCGGCTGCGCCACGCCTGGCGGACGCTGTCGGTCGTGAGCATGGCCAGCGTCCTGACCGCGCTCGGCGGCAGCGCGCTCAACGTGGCGCTCCCCCAGGTCGTACGGCAGACGCACGCGAGTGCGGACGCCGCGAGCTGGATCCTGCTCGCCTTCCAGCTCACGACGACCGTGCTCATGGTCGTGTTCGGCCGGCTCGCCGACCTGTTCGGGCGGCGCGCGATGTATCTCGGCGGCCTGGCCACCTACACCGTCGCCAGCCTGCTGGCCGGGCTCGCGCCGGACGCGTGGGTCATCGTGGCGCTGCGGGTGGTGCAGGCGGCGGGCGGAGCCATGCTGCTGACCAACAGCGCCGCCCTGGTGACCGCCGCCTTCCCCAAGTCGCGGCTCGGCGAGGGGATGGGCGTCTACACCGCGTCGTTCTCCATCGCCCAGCTCGCCGGCCCCGCGCTCGGCGGCCTGTTCACCGAGCACCTGGGCTGGCGCTGGGTGTTCTGGTACAACGTGCCCCTCGGCATCGCGTGCCTGGTCTGGGGCGCGGTGGCCCTGCGTCCCGGACCGCCGCAGGGCCGCGACCGGGGGCTCGACCTGTCCGGCAACGCGCTCGTGCTCGCCTGTCTCGGCGGCCTGCTGCTCGCGCTGTCGGAGGTGACCAGGCTCGGCTGGGGACATCCGATGGTGGTGTCCGGGCTCGTCGTGTTCGCGGTGACGCTGCCGCTGTTCGTCGTGCGGGAGCTGCGGGCCCGCCATCCCGTGGTGGACATCCGGATGTTCCGCGATCTCACGTTCGCCCTCGGGACGCTGGCGTCGTTCCTCAACTCGACCGCCAGGGTCGGGGTGGTGCTCCTCGTGTCGCTGTTCTTCCAGGCCGTCCGCGGGGAGGACCCGGTGAGCGCGGCGGTGAAGGTGCTGCCGCTCTCGATCGCGGCGATGGCGGCGTCGGTCGCGTCGGGCTTTCTGCTGCGCCGCCTCGGCCCGCGCACGGTGGCGGTCGCCGCGACCTCGCTGACGACGGCGGGCCTGGCCGTCCTGCTGTGGCTGATCTCCCCCGGCATGTCGTCGGCGTCGCTCACGGCCGCCCTCGTGCTGATCGGCGTCGGCTCGGGCATGTTCCTGCCCTCCAACACCACCGCGATCCTGGACGGGGTGCCGTCGCACCGGCTGGGGATCGTCAACGCCATGCGCCTGATGCTGCAGAACACCGGGGTGGTGGTCGGCACCGCGCTGGTCCTGTCGATCATCACGGTGCCGCTGCCGGCCGGGCTGCACGACGCCGTCTTCGCGGGAACGCTGTCCCACGTCTCGTCCACGGCGGTCGAGCAGCTCGTGACCGGCTACCGCTGGGCGCTCGCCTGCATGACCGCCGTCTCCGCGCTCGCCGTGTTCACCTGCTTCACCCGGAGACGCGCGGGCTCGTCCGTCAGCTGAGGACGCGGCCGTGGCGGTCGCGGGCCTTCAGCCGCACGGTCGGCATCTCGGGCGCGGGAAGGGCGTTCTGCCCGCCCGGGACGACGCCGAAGCGGCCGCCCCGCATCCAGTCGTCGCGCGCCCGCGCGATCTCCTCGTGCGAACGGCCGACGAAGTTCCACCACATCACCAGGGGCTCCTCGAACGGCGTGCCGCCGAGCACGAACAGCCGGGCCGGACCGGCCGCCTCCATCGGCACCGCCGTACGGCCCTGCCCGAGATAGAGCAGCGAGCCGGGGGCCAGCGCGACCCCGGCCACGTCGGCCGTGCCCGACATGACCAGCACCGCCGTCTCGAACGCCGGATCGACCGGCAGCCGGTGCTCTCCCGGGCCGGTGAACAGCACCTCGGCCCCGAGCAGCGGGGTGTGCACGAGGGCCGGCGAGCGCAGCGGTCCGGCCTCGCCCACCACGACCGTCACCGTGACGTCCCCGTCGCGCAGCACGGGCAGCGCCGCGTGGTGCTCGAACCGCGCCTCGCCGTGCCGCGCCTCCTCCGGCAGCGCGACCCACAGCTGCAGCCCGTGCATGCCCGGCGGGTGATCCGGTGGCGACTGCTCGGAATGGGCGATCCCGTGGGCGGCCGTCATCAGGTTGAGCTGCCCGGGCACGATCGCCTGGACGTTGCCGAGGCTGTCGCGGTGGAGGATCTCGCCCTCGGCGAGCCAGGTGACCGTCTGCAGGCCGGTGTGCGGATGCGGCGGCACCTGCATGCCCGGCCGGCCGCTCACGTCGTCGGGCCCGAAGTGGTCGACGAAGCACCATGCGCCGACCATCCGGCGCGGACGCTGCGGGAGCAGCCGGCGCACGGTCGTGTAGCGGCCGAGCGGCACGTCGTGGCCGGGCAGGAGCACGCTCTCCGGCTCCGCCTCGGCCGCAACGGTGCAGCCGTAAACCGCGGGTTCCCCGGGGCTCACTCCGATGCCTCCCCGCCGTCGAGGGAGAACCTGGCCCGCTGGTCGGCGGGCACCAGGTCGAGGTAGTCGTCCGGGTGCCGCTTGATGTACCGCTGCACGAACGGGCAGAACGGCAGGACCGACAGCCCGGCGTCCCTGGCGGCGTCGAGCGCCGCCCGGACCAGCGTCGAGCCGAGGCCCCGGCCCTCGAAGGCCGGGTCGATCTCGGTGTGGGTGAAGGAGATCCTCGGCCCGTTCAGCCGATAGTCGGCGAAGCCGGCGAGCGCGCCGTCCACGGTGATCTCGAAGCGGCTCGCCTCCGGGTTGTCGGCGACCTGCGGTTCTGACTGCTGCATCGGGATTCCTTCCAGGATTGTCGTCAGGCGGCGATCGTCGCGTGCATCTCCCACACGAGGATCTCGGCGGGCTCCGTCGCGGTGACCTTCTGCCCGCCGGTGGCGGTGAACCGCACGGCGTCGCCGGTCTCCAGGGTGCCCGCACCCTCCAAGGCGACGGTCCCCCGGGGTACGAACAGGTGCAGGAACGGCGCCTCGGGCAGCTCCACGCTCTGGCCCGGCTGGAGACGGGCGGCGTACAGCGCGGCGTACCGGTTCTTGATGCGGATGGCCGCCTCGCCGTCGTGCTTGTCCATCCCGCTGGCGACCGGCACCAGGCCGCCGGCCAGCAGGTCGTTCTCGATCTCCAGCTGCTCGTACCCGGGGGTGATGCCCGGCTCGTCGGGGACCACCCACATCTGGACGAAGTGCACGGGCTCGTCGTGGCTGTCGCCGCCGGTCAGCCGCCAGGAATCGTTCTTCTCCGAGTGCAGGATGCCGGTGCCGGCGCTCATGCGCTGAGCCAGACCCGGATAGATGACACCGGAGTGGCCCTCGGAGTCCTGGTGGACCAGCGAGCCCTGGAGCACCCAGGTGACGATCTCCATGTCGCGGTGCGGGTGCGTCTCGAAGCCGGTGCCGGGGTGGACGACGTCGTCGTTGTTGACCAGCAGCAGCCCGTGGTGGGTGTTGTCGGGGTCGTAGTGGCCGCCGAACGAGAACGAGTGCTTGGAATCCAGCCAGGAGATGCGGGTGGCGGCACGCTCGGCCGCCCGGCGGATGTCCACACGAGGGGTCAGCCTGGTCGTGGTCATGAGTGCCCTTTCCTCGTCGCCATGTAGATGATGCGTCATCTACTGGTGCCCTCAACATACATGACGAGTCATTGATTCCGGCTAGCCTGGGGACCATGAACAGCCCTCGGTGGCTCGACGCGGACGAGCAGCGCGCCTGGCGGGCCTACCTGCGCATGCAGGGCCGCCTGACGGCCCGGCTCAACCGGCAGCTGCAGGCGGACTCGGGTCTGTCCCTGGCGGACTACGAGGTCCTCGTGCACCTCACCGACCGGGAGGAAGGGCGGCTGCGGCCGTTCGAGCTGCAGCGCGACCTCCAGTGGGAGCAGAGCCGGCTGTCCCACCACCTGACCCGGATGCAGCGCCGGGGGCTCGTCAGGCGGGAGGAGTGCGCGGACGACGGCCGCGGCGCGTACGTCGTGATCACAGAGGAGGGCCGCCGGGCCATCACCGCCGCGGCCCCCGGACACGTGGAGACCGTGCGCCACCTGTTCTTCGACGGCCTCACCCGCGAACAGGTCGCCGCGCTCGAACGACTCGCCGCGGACGTCCTCGACCAGCTCGATTAACTGACCAGTCCCTCGGGGAAGACGACGTCGGCCACGCCGGGGACGGTCCTGGCGACCAGCTCGGCGATGCGGGCCGACCGTTCGTCGCCGGGGCCGTACAGTTCGACGACGCCGTCCCGCACGGCCGCGCCGAAGGACGACGTGTCGGCGCAGTCGCGCAGCGCCGCGAGCACGTCCTCGCGGATCCGCTCGTCCCCCTGGGCCAGCAGGCCCATCAGGTCGCGGCGGCTGACGATCCCCACGAGCTCGTCGTCGTGCAGGACGGGAACGCTCTTCACCCCGGTCGTGATCATCAGTTCGACCAGGTCCATGGTGTCGGCGCCGTCCCCGACGGTGGCGACGCGCGGCGTCATGACCTCCTCGACGAGCGCGGGCGGCCTGCCGGTGGGCAGGGCCTCGGGGCGCAGGAAGGCCCGGGGATTGGCCCCGAACTCGCCGCGCAGCAGGTCCATCTCGCTGACGATGCCGATCATCCGCCCGGCCGCGTCCACCACCGGTGCGGCCGTGATGTCCTGCTCGTACAGCAGGCGGACGGCCTGCTTGATCGTCGCCGTGCGCCGGACCGTCACCACCGGCGTCGTCATGATCTCGCGGACCAGCATCGTGACCACCTCCTACGCGGCCGGTGCGAGGGCGAGCGTGCCACCGGGCGCCGGTGCGACCCGTGCCCCGAACTCCCGGCTGATCCGGTCGAGCGTCGCCCGCAGCCACTCGCGGTCCTCGCCGCAGGCGTGCCGCAGCCGCATCCGTACGGCCCGCATCGGCGCCATCCGCAGCTCAAGCAGCCGCCCCGATCCCGCCTCGGCCGTCGCCTCGACGGTGACGAGGTACAGCAGCCGCAGGTCGTCGCGGTACTCCTCGTAACCGGCGATGCCCTCGTAGTCGTCGACGAAGTCCCCGCAGCCGTAGAGGATCAGCCGGTCCCGGTACACCTCGGCCGGGCGGGGATGGTGGGAGGAGTGACCGTGGACGAGATCGACGCCGCCCTCGACCAGCGCGTGCGCGAACTCGACCTGGTCGTCCTCGACCTCGTAGCCCCAGTTGGAACCCCAATGGATGGAGACGACCGCGATGTCCCCAGGCCGCTTGGCCTGCCGGACGCGGTGGACCGTCTCCGCCGCGGCGTCGCGGGACGCCCCTGACAGGAAGGCCACCCCGGGCCGGTCGCGGGCCGCCGCCCACTCGCCGGGGACGCCGCTGGACGGCATCGCGACCGCGAACACCAGGACCCGCCCACCGCCGGGGAGCGCCACGACCGCGGGCCGCCGCGCCTCGTCCTCGTCCCGTCCCGCGCCCGCCTGGTCGAGTCCCGCCCCCGCCAGCGCGTCCAGTGTCTCGGTGAGCCCGCGTACGCCGAAGTCGAGCACGTGGTTGTTGGCCAGCACGCACACGTCGGGCCGGGCCACGGCCAGGGCGGGGAGGTTGGCCGGGTTCATCCGGTAGTGCACTTGCTTGCCCGGCGCGAAGTCGCGGCTGCGGGTGATGCTCGTCTCCAGGTTCAGCACGCGTACGTCGGGGGCCGCCTCGTCCAGCACCTCCAGGGCGTCGCCCCAGGGCCAGGAGTAGCCGACCGGCCGCGGGATCGGGCCGTTCGCCTCCTCCGCCAGTTCGACGTACGCGCGGGCGTCCCGGACGCACGGCTCCTCAAGCGCGGGATCGCCGGGGTGCGGGAGGATCTGGTCGACGCCCCGGCCCAGCATGACGTCGCCGCACAGGAACAGCGTCACCGGATCCTCCGCCGCCGACCGCATCTCACCCCTCCCCCGTCACTATCGCGCAGCGGGCGCCGCCCGGACAGTGGGGGAAGTCCTTGTGGTGGGCCAGCCACAGACGGACGAGGGCGGCTTCGAGGTCGCGCACGTCCAGCCCCGCCTCGCCGGCGATCTCCCGCAGCCGATCGAGGGGGTGGTGTCCCGCGCCGAGCAGCCCGGCGTGCCGCCCTGCTTCCGATGCCCGGTCGTCCGGCGGCGGGTCCACCCCCGGCCAGACACCGCGCAGCTCGCGCAGGAACAGCGCGACCGTCACCGGGCCCCAGCCGGGCAGCGCGCCGAGCGCGGCGCGGGTCTCGTCCAGGCCGCCCCCGCGCAGCGCGCCGACCTCGCCGCCCACGGCCTCGGCGAGGCGGAGCAGCCGGGTGGCCGTGCGGTAGTCGTAGCGGGCGTAGCCGCCGCGGTCGAGGATCTCGACCAGTTCCTCCCACGTGCGGCCCTCGACGTCGGAGATCCCGCGCACCCCCGCCGCGGCCATGGCCCGGTAGGTGCGTACGGCGATCGCGGCGGAGATCCGGGCGCCGAACAGCGTCGCCGCGAGCAGCCACCGCTCGACCTCGCGATCCCCCCGGTCGACGTCGATGCCCATCTCCCGGGAGAACCTCCCGCCCAGGGCCTCGACGAGACGGCACGCGCGGTCCGGCGGGCGGGTCAGGTCCCTGTCCGCCGCCGTACGGCTCCGCGTCCTGGACGTCACACCTCCATCCTCCCCCCTGGCCGCCCGTCGTCACCGGGCGACGTCAGGCGCCGGACAGCAGGTCGTCCACCCCCTCGTTTCGGTGGAGGCGGCCTATCGCGTCGGCCAGCAGCGGGGCGACCGGGCACACCTCCAGCGACGGCAGGGCCGCCTCGTCCTGCGGCAGGGTGTCGGTGACGACCAGGCTCCGGATCAGGCTCCGGATCTCCGTACGGCACAGCCGCTCCCGCGCGTCCCCGGCGAACAGGCCGTGCGTCGCGGCGACGGCGAACGGCGGCGCCGCTCCCTGTGCGAGCAGGGCCTCGACGGCCGCCTCGATCGTCGCGCCCGTGCTGATCATGTCGTCCACGACCAGCGCCGGGCGGCCCGTGACGTCGCCGAAGACCTGCTCGGCCCGCACGTCCGCCCCGGTCAGCCGCGTCTTGCGCACCAGCGCGACGGGCAGCGCAAGCAGGCGGGCGTAGTGGCGGGCCAGTTTGACCGCGCCGAGGTCGGGCGCGACCACCACCGCGTCCTCCGGCAGTCCGCGCCCGGCGGTGCGGGCGAGAGCGGGCACGGCCGTCAGCGTCTCCACCGGCATCGGGCACACCGCCTCCAGCGCGGACGTGTGCGGGTCGACCGCGATCAGGCGCTCGACCCCGGCCGAGGCGAGCGCGGCCACCACCACCCGCAGCCCGATCGCCTCTCCCTCGCGGCGGCGCCGGTCCTGCCGGGCGTACCCCACGTAGGGCACGACCGCCGTCAGCCTGGCCGCGCCGCCCCGCCGGCAGGCGTCGGCGAGCAGCAGCGCCTCCATGACGTGCTCGCCGACGGGCGGCCCGGTGGGCTGGACGAGGTAGACGTCCGCGCCCCTGACACCGGTGACGACCGGCCGCGACTCGCCGTCGGGGAACCGCTCGACCACCGGGACGGACGGCTCCTGGTCCAGCGCGGCCGCGACGGCGGCGGCGAGCGGGCGGTTGGCCGTCCCGGCCACGATCCGCAAGGTCATCGCCGTTCCCCCCTCAAGCGCCTCACCGGCACCGTCCCCCGTAGGCGCCGGAGGCAAGCGCGGCGGGGGTCCGGGGGTCGCCCCCCGGTGTGCGCAACTCAGGGCACGCGGCAGAGGATCTCGCCGTGCAGGACGCTGAACCAGCCGTCCTCGCTCGCGGCCCACTCCCGCCAGCCGTCGGCGATCCGCCGCAGGTCGTCCTGCGTGGCGTGGCCTGCCTCGACCGCGCGGTCGGCGTAGGAGGACTGCACCGTGCGGTCGGCCCACAGCCCGCCCCACCATTCCCGCTCCTCCGGGGTGGCGTAGCACCAGGTGGACGACGACGAGGTGACGTCGGTGAACCCGGCCTCCCTGGCCCAGGCGCGCAGGCGGCGCCCGGCGTCGGGGTCGCCGCCGTTGGCGCGGGCCACCCGCCGGTAGAGGTCCAGCCAGTCGTCCAGGGCCGGGACCTGCGGATACCACACGAAGCCGGCGTAGTCGGAGTCGCGCACCGCGACGATCCCGCCCGGCTTGGTCACCCGCCGCATCTCGCGCAGCGCGCCCACCGGGTCGCCGACGTGCTGGAGCACCTGGTGGGCGTGCACCACGCAGAAGGAGGCGTCGGGATAGTCGAGCGCGTGCACGTCGCCGGTCGTGAAGCTCACGTTGCCCAGACCGCGCCCCTCCGCCTCGCGGCGCGCCTGCTCCAGGATGCCGGGCCCGGTGTCGAGGCCGATCACCTCGCCCTGCGGCACCAGTTCGGCCAGGTCGGCCGTGATCGTGCCCGGACCGCAGCCGACGTCCAGGATCCGCATGTGGGGCTTCAGCGCGCCCAGCAGGTACGCCGCCGAGTTGGCGGCCGTGCGCCAGCGGTGGGAGCGCAGGACGGACTCGTGAAAGCCGTGGGTGTACACGGCCGTTTCGTTTGCCATGCCGGTTACGATTCCACGTGTCTCGCGATTCGAGCAATTATGTTTCGCTATATGAGACAAATAGACGGCGGTGCAGGCGGCGCAGCAGCGCCGGGGCCCACCAGTTGGCCGGGCCCGCCAGCCGCATCAGCGCCGAGACGAGCACGCCGCGGATCAGCGTGGCGTCGACGGCGACCGTGAGCGCCATGCCGACGCCGAGCTGCTGCAGGAACACCACCCGTCCCGTGGCATAGGCCGCGAACGAGGCGGCCAGGATGGCCGCGGCCGCGGTGACCAGCGGCGCGCTGCGGGCGATGCCCGCGGGCACGGATGCCACGGCGTCGCCCGTCCGGTCGTACTCCTCTTTGATGCGCGCGAGCAGGAAGACCTCGTAGTCCATCGACAGCCCGTAGGCCACGCAGAACATCAGGATCGGGATGCTCGGCTCGATGGACCCGGTCGGCGTGAAGCCGAGCAGCCCGGACAGGTGGCCGTCCTGGAAGACGAACACCAGCGCGCCGAACATCACCGACAGGCTCAGCAGGTTGAGCGCCGACGCCTTGAGCGGCGCCACGACGCTGCCGGTCATGACGAACAGCACCGCGAACGTCACCAGCACGATCAGCAGGCCGATCAACGGCAGGCGTGCGGTCACACCGTCCCGGTAGTCGGTCAGCTCGGCCGGGTAGCCGCCCACCTCCACCGCGAAGGGCGCCGGAACGGCCCGCACCCGGCGCACCAGCCCGGGCGCATCGGCGTCGAGACGGTCGCTCGTCACCACCACCGACAGCCATGTGCCGCGCGCGGCGGCGAACCGCGTATCCACCGGCCCCGGGACCGGCCGGCCGTCCGCGTAGGACCCGGCGGCCGAGTCCACCCGCACCACGCCGTCGATCCGCGACAGCGCGGCGGCGTACGGCCCCGCCTGGGCGGCGTCGCCCTCCGGCGCGACCACGTGGACCGCGTCGGCCTCCTCCTGGGAGAAGCCCGCCCGGATCTGGTCGTACATCTGCCGTACGGGCGCCGAGGACGGCAGCACCCGGTCGTCGGGCAGCCCGAAGCGGACGCCGAGGAAGGGCGACCCGAGCAGCAGCACGACCGCCAGCGCCGCCCCGCCGAACGCCAGCGGACGGCGCACGACGCGCAGGGCGAGACCGTGCCAGAACCCGTGGCGCTCGACTCGGGCGGAGCCGGCACGCGCGACTCTGTGACCCAGCAGGGCCAGCGCGGCCGGGAGCACGACGGTCGCGCCGGTCACCGCGGCGACCACGACCGCGATCCCCGCGTACGCGAACGAGCGCAGGAACGGGAAGGGGAAGGCGAACAGCACCGACAGCGAGGCGGCGACGGTGACCCCGCTGAACAGCACCGTGCGCCCGGCGGTGCGGACGGTCCGCGTCACCGCCTCCGGCACCGGCACGCCGCGCCGCAGCTCCTCGCGGAACCGGAAGATCACGAACAGCCCGTAGTCGACCCCGAGCCCGACGCCCATGACCAGGGCGATGTTCGAGGCGAACGTCGAGACCTCGGTGAGAAGCACGACACCGCGCAGCAGCGCCAGCGACCCGGCCACGGCGAAGATCCCGACGCCGAGGGTGACCAGTGCCGCCGCGAGCCGCCGGTAGACCAGCCACAACAGCAGCAGGACCATCGGCAGCACGACCATCTCGGCCCGGACGAAGTCCCGCCTGGCCTGTTCCATGACCGTGCGGAAGACCTCGTCGGAGCCTCCGGCCCGGACGTCGATCACGGCGTCGCTCCGGGTGAAGCGCGGGGTCAGGGCAGGCAACACGTCACGGCGCACCCTGTCGGCGTCCCCGGGCACCCAGGCGAGCACCATCGCCTGCCGCCCGTCGCCGGAGCGCAGCGTGGCCACGCCCTGACGCGTCCAGTACGACCAGGCGTCGCCGACGCCGGGATAGGCCGCGAGCTCCCGGGTCAGCGCCCGTCCGGCGGCCTCGACCGGGTCGCTGTCGACCGTCCCCCGGCGGGCGGTGACCAGCAGCGCGACGTTGGGGCTCCCGGTGCGGAACAGCCGGGCGAGGTCGTCGCGCGCCCGCGCCGACTCCGAGCCCGGCGCCTCGAACCTGTTGAGGGACAGCGCGCCGATGGTTCCGGCGCCGACGACCCCGGCGACGAGCGCGATCAACACGCTCACCACGACGACCCACCCCGCTCTGCGTACGACGATTCCGGCCGGCACGAACCCCCCTGATAGTTTTACGAGCGATCATTCGTGTTTGAGGCGAGAGAATACGAGCAATTACTCGTATTTGCAATGAGGGGTGCCATGGAGAGCGAGGAGGCGCGGCCCCGGCGGCGGCAGGCGCGCGGCGAGCGGCGGATGAGCGAGATCCTCGACGCCGCGGCGGCGGTGTTCGCCGAGCAGGGTTACGAGAGGACGACGACGAACGCCATCGCGGCGGCGGCCGGGATCTCCCCCGGGTCGCTCTACCAGTTTTTCCGCAGCAAGGAGGCCGTCGCGCAGGCGCTCGCCGACCGGTTCACCGTCCAGATGCGCGCCGCGCACGGCGAGGCGTTCGCCCCGGCCGACCTCGCCGCCATGGACCTGGACGAGCTGCTCGACCGGGTCGTCGATCCGCTGGTGGCGTTCAATGTCGCCAACCCGGGGTTCAAGGCGCTGTTCGCCCGGCCGGACATGCCGCCGGGCCTCGCCACGGCGGCCGGGCCGATCCAGTCGGCGCTGCTCGGCCGGGTCGAGGCGATCCTCGCCGTACGGGCGCCCGGCCTGTCCGCGCCGGAGCGGACCCGCAGCGCGCGGGTGCTCGTGCAGATCTTCCAGGCGATGACGCCGGTGGTGGTCGCTGCCCCCGAGGATGAGCGGGAGGCCGAGGTGCGCGAGCTGAAGAAGGTCCTGCGCGGCTACCTCGCCCCGCTGGACGGTTGATTCCCCGGCCCGGGCGCGGGCATGGTGATCGGATGACCAGCGATGAGGTGCGCGACGGAGTCACGCTGACCAACCTCGACCAGCCCCTGTTCGACGACGCGGGCGCGACCAAGCGCGACCTGGTCG
This sequence comes from Microbispora sp. KK1-11, assembly GCF_006874435.1. Taxonomy (NCBI): domain Bacteria; kingdom Bacillati; phylum Actinomycetota; class Actinomycetes; order Streptosporangiales; family Streptosporangiaceae; genus Microbispora; species Microbispora sp. KK1-11. The sequence continues at coordinate 169,727 of NZ_VIRJ01000002.1, forward strand.
ACTACCTGGACGCGGTCCGCGACCGCGTCATCCCGGTGCTGCGCGAGCGGCCGCTGTCCGTGGTGCGGGTGCGGCAGGGCCAGGCGCCGTTCATGCAGAAGAACGTGCCCTCCTACGCCCCGGGCTTCGTGCGGACGGTCACCCTGTGGGCCGAGTCGTCACAGCGGCGGGTGTCGTACGCCCTGTGCGACGACCGGCGCACGCTGCTGTGGTTCGCCAACCAGAGGGCGGTGGAGTATCACCCCGCCCTCGTCCACGCCGGCGACTGGGACCGTCCGACCCATCTCGTGCTCGACATCGACCCGCCGTCGGCCGAGGCGTTCCCGCAGGCCGTCGCCGCCGCCCGGCTGGTCGGCCGGGCGCTGGCCGACGCCGGCCTGTCGGGGGCGGTGAAGACCAGCGGCGCCAAGGGCCTGCACGTGTTCGTGCCGCTGGAGGCGCACACGACGGAGGACGTCGCCGCGGCCACCCGCGCGCTCGGCGTACGCGCCGAGCGCCTCGACCCCGCCCTCGCCACGACGGCGTTCATCCGGGAGGACCGCGGCGACAGAGTGTTCATCGACTCGACCCGGTCGGGCGGGGCGACCGTGGTGGCGGCCTACAGCCCGCGCGTACGGCCCGGCGTCCCCGTGTCGTTCCCGGTGGCCTGGGACGACCTGGACCGGATCACCCCCGGCGACTTCACCGTCCACACGGCGGCAGGACTGCTGCGGGACGGCGATCCCTGGGCCGCGCTCATGCCGGAGCCCCAGCGGCTGCCCCGCGACCTGATCGAGGAAGGCCACACGATCCCGGTCGCCCGCGTCCAGGCCATGCACGAGGGCAAGCGCCGCGCCCGTGCCCGCCGCGCCCCTTCGTGAGCAAGTTGGCGACATGATGTTGCTATAGTTCGCGACATGTCGTCGCCAACAGCGCGCCAAAGCTGGATCCCCCTCGTCGTGCTCGCGACGGGCGTGTCGATGGTCGTCATCGACGCCACGATCGTGAACGTGGCGGTGCCCGCGATCATCGCCGACCTGGGCCTCGGCGCCACCGACGTGGAATGGGTCAACTCGATCTACTCGCTGATGTTCGCGGCGCTGCTTATCCCGTTCGGCCGGGCCGGCGACCGGTACGGCAGGCGCCGCCTGTTCGCCCTGGGCGTCGCGGTCTTCCTGCTGGCGAGCGTGCTGGCGGCGGCGTCGGTGAACGGGCCCATGCTCATCGGCGTACGAGCCGTGCAGGGCGTGGGGGCGGCGATGGCCGTGCCGATGACTCTCGCGATCATCAACCGCGTCTACGTGGGCCGTCAGCGGGTGATCGCCTTCGCGGTCTGGGGCTCCATCATCGGCGGCATGGCCGCCGTCGGCCCGCTGGCGGGGGGCTGGCTCGTCACCGAGCACGGCTGGCGGGCGGCGTTCTGGATCAACCTGCCCATCGGCGCGCTGCTCCTGCTCGGCTCGCTGCGGGTGCCCGAGTCGCGGGACGGCCACGCGGCGGGCGGCGACCTGGCCGGGCTCGTCCTCGCCGTGCTCGGCACGACCGGCGTCGTCTTCGCGCTCATCGAGGGCCAGAAGTACGGCTGGCTGGAGCCGCGGCGGACCGCGGACCTGTTCGGCCTGCGGTTCGAGAGCGTCTCCCCCGTGCCGTTCGCCTTCGGCATCGGCGTCCTCGCGCTGGTCGCCCTCGTCGTCCGCGAACGGCGGCGCGAGCGCGCCGGCCGGCCCGTGCTCGTCGACCTGACGCTGTTCGAGCTGCCGAGTTTCCGCTACGGCGCGATGGCGGCGGTGATCGTGGCGCTCGGCGAGTTCGGCATGATCCTCGTGCTGCCGCTCTTCCTGCAGTCCGCGCTCGGCTACACCGCCTTCCGTGCCGGTCTCGTCATCGCCGCGCTGGCCGTCGGCACCTTCCTCGCGGGCGGGCTGGTCCCCCCGCTGTCGAGGACGTTGTCCCCGCGGACCATCGTGCGGATCGGCCTGGGCATGGAGGCCGTCGGCGCGGCCGGCATCGGCCTGTCCCTCGCGCCGGACATGGGCGCCTGGCGGCCCGTGCCGTGGCTGCTCCTCTACGGCGCGGGCATCGGCTTCGCCACGGCGCAGCTCACCGGCGTCCTCATGGCCGACGTGCCGGCGCGCCTGTCCGGCGGCGCGTCCGCGCTCCAGAGCACGGTCCGCCAGCTCGGCGCGGCGCTGGGAGTCGCCATCCTGGGCGGAGTGCTGGTGGCCGGGCTCGGCTCGGCCGTCGAGCGCGGGCTCGCCGACCGGCCCGAGCAGGTGCGCACGAGTGCGGCGCGCGCGGTCGAGGAGAGCGCCGGCGCCGCCATCCCCGCGCTCCGCGACCCCGTGATCCACGCGACGGCGGTCGAGGCCGCCGCCGAGGCGACCCGCAGGGTCACGTTCATCACGGCGCTGGCGCTGCTGGCCGGGGTCGGGGTCACCCTCCTGCTCCCCCGCACACCGGTCGTGCAGGACGAGTCGCCGGAGCGGGTCGCGGCGGGCGGGCCGGATACTGGAGGTCGCGACCTGGACATGTAGCGACCCTGGAGGGGGTAATGCCGAGGATCAGCGCGGCGACCGTCGCGGATCACCGGGCCAACCAGCACGCCGCCCTGCTGGAGGCGGCGCGGGAGATCCTGGCCGCCGAGGGCGTGCACGCGCTCACCCCGGCGGCCGTCGGCGCCCGGATCGGCCTGGCCCGCTCCAGCGTCTACCGCTATTTCGCCTCCACCGCCGACATCCTGGCGCAGCTCGTGGAGGACGCCTTTCCCCGCTGGTCGGCCCGGCTGCGCGCCGCCATCGCCCCCACCGGCCCGGACAGCTCGCTGCCCGGCAGGATCCGCGCGTACGGCAGGGCCGCGCTCGACTTCGTCGGCAGCCCCGACTACGCGCTGATCCCGGCGCTGCAGGCGATCGGGCTGCCGGGCGAGTGCCGGGTGCGGGTGGACGAGCTGCACGGCGCGCTGATCGCACCGCTCGCCGACGCGCTGCGCGAGGCCGGGGCCGACCATCCGGCGCTGCGGGCCGAGCTGGCGTGGGGGGTGCTGCGGGCCGGGGCCCGCCGCCTCATGCCCGACGCGGCGGCACCCGACCCGGAGCCCGCCGCCGCGAACGCGGACGCGGACGACATCATCGAGATCACCCTCGACGTGCTCACCCGCGCTTTGCGCTGATCTCCACGGGCTGATCCCTGTCGTCCGGGGGACGCGGGCACCGGCCCGGCGCACAACGGCGGCGTCGCCGGTCGGCTCGCCGTCCTGCGCTGTTTTCCTGGCTGTTTCCTGCGCTCCTTCCTACGCCGTGCTGTGCATGACATCATCTCGATGCGACGTGACGTCAGAGCCGATTGACGTGACGTCATAGTGGCGTCATAGTTGAGTCATGGACCTGATGCCGTATGTCGAGAACCTCCGCCGTCAGCTCGCCGTCGCCGCCGAGGCGGGCGGCCCGGACGCCCGCGCGCTGGCCGAGCGCCTGACCGGCGCCCTCGAATCGGCCACCAGGCTCACCCTGCTGGAGGCGCTGTCGGCGGCGGCGGACGAGATCACCCGTGATCTCGCACCGGGCTCGGTCGACGTGCGGCTGCGCGGCGGCGACCCGGCGTTCGTGGTGACGCCACCGCAATCGGGTCCGTCTTCGGGGGGCACGGCCGGCGGGGCGGAGACCGCGCCGCCGGCCGCGCCGGAGGCCGTGCCGCCCGCCGGGCCGCCGTTCGGCGAGGAGGGCGGCACGGCGCGGGTGACCCTGCGGCTGCCGGAACACCTGAAGGTACGCGTGGAAGAGGCGGCCGCCCGGCAGGGGATCTCGGTCAACGCCTGGCTGGTCCGCGCCGTCTCCGCCGCGTTCGAGCCGGGCGCGGGGAGTGGTCCCGCCGACCGGCCGCAGCAGCCCCGCAGCGGGCGCAGCTACACCGGCTGGGTGCGCTAGCGGCGCCCGCCCGGTCTCGTCACCCGTCACCACTCTTCGCCCGGCCCCGAGGCCGGGATGTTCCACCGGACCCGTGAGGAGGGCTCCGCCATGCCTGCTTTCGACACCCCCGACCCGATCACCGCCGACATCCAGATCTACCTCGGCCAGGTCCGCGTCCACGCGAGCGACCGTGCCGACACCGTGGTGGAGGTGCGCCCCAGCGACCCGTCCAGCGAGGCGAGCGTGCAGGCCGCCGAGCGGACGATCGTCGAGTTCTCCGGCGGACGGCTGCTGGTCAAGGATCCCAAGCCGAAGGCCCTGAGGTACCTGCTGCCCTGGCGCGGCTCCATCGACGTGACCGTCGAACTGCCTGCCGGTTCCCGCGTCGAGACCCAAGGCGCCGCGGACCTCATCGCCACCGGCCCGCTCGGCCAGGTCGTCCTGCACAGCTCGTACGGCGACCAGCGCCTGGAGGAGACCGGCCCCCTGGAGGTCAAGGCGTCGAACGGCGACATCTCCGTCGACCGGGTGGCCGGCCCCGCCGAGGTGACCACCTCCACCGGGGCGATCCGGATCGGAACCATCGACGGCCCCGGCACGCTGAAGACCTCCACCGGCGCCATCACCCTCGGCGAAGCGACCGGCGACCTGCAATTGAAGACCGCCCACGGTGACATCACCGTCGGCCGCGTGCTGGCCGACCTCACCGCCAAGACCGCGCACGGCGGGATCCGGATCGACGCGGCGGTGAGCGGCACCATGCATCTGGAGACCGGCTACGGCAAGGTCGGCGTCGGCATCGCCGAGGGCACGGCCGCCTGGCTGGACCTGCACTCCAAGAACGGCGTGGTGCGCAACGCCCTCGACGCCGCCGAAGGCCCCGAGACCACCGACACGGTCGTCGAGGTGCACGTGAACACCAACTGGGGCGACGTCGACATCCACCGGTCCTGACCTCCCGACACCAGCAAGGAGACCCCCATGAGCGACGCGATCACCGCCGAAGGACTGGTCAAGAGATACGGCGAGGTGACCGCTCTCGACGGGCTGAGCTTCGCCGTCCCACAAGGAACGGTGCTCGCCCTGCTCGGCCCGAACGGCGCCGGCAAGACCACGACGGTGCGGGTGCTGACCACGCTGCTGCGCCCCGACGGCGGCCGCGCCACCGTCGCCGGATGCGACGTCGTCGGCGACGCCCGGCGGCTGCGCTCGTCCATCGGGCTGTCCGGCCAGTACGCCGCCGTCGACGAGCACCTCACCGGCGCCGAGAACCTGGAGATGATCGGGCGGCTGTACCACCTGGGCGCGAGGCGCAGCAAGGCCCGCGCCCGTGAGCTGCTCGAACGCTTCGACCTCACCGACGCCGCGGACCGTCCGGTGAAGGGCTACTCCGGCGGCATGCGCCGCCGCATCGACCTCGCCGGCGCCCTGGTCGCCGACCCTCCGGTGCTGTTCCTGGACGAACCCACCACAGGCCTGGACCCCCGCGCCCGCGCCGCGCTGTGGGACACCATCTCGGAACTCGTCGCGGCCGGCAGCACGCTGCTGCTCACCACCCAGTACATGGAGGAGGCCGACCATCTCGCCGACCAGATCATGGTGGTCGACCATGGCCGCGCCATCGCCCGCGGCACCGCCGACGAGCTCAAGGACCAGATCGGCGGCAACCGCATCGAACTGACCGTGACCGACGCCGCCGAGCTGGAGACCGCCCGGCAGACCCTCGCCCGGTTCGCCGTGGGCGCCGTACGGACGGCGCCGGAATCACTTCAGATCACCGCCCCGGTCACCGACGGCCCCGAGTCGCTCCGCCAGCTCCTCGGCCTGCTCGCCGACGCCGGAGTCCGGGTGCGCGACGCCGGCCTGCGGCGGCCCACCCTCGACGACGTCTACCTCACCCTGACCGGGCACCAGGCGTCCGGCACCGACCCCCAGGCCCGGGAGGCCACCCGATGAACGCGCTCACCATGCCCATCGCCGACGGCTGGACCATCGCCAGGCGCAACACCCTGAAGATCAGGCGGTCGCCGGACCTGCTCGGCTCCGCGATCATGTTCCCGATCGTGTTCGTGCTGATGTTCGCCTACGTCTTCGGCAGCGTCATCGACATCCCGGGGATGTCCTATCGGGAGTTCCTGCTCCCCGGCATCTTCGTCCAAGCCGTGCTCATGAGCGCGCAGATCACCGGCTACACGCTGACCCTGGACCTGCAGAAGGGCATCTTCGACCGGTTCCGCTCGCTGCCCATGGCCCCGTCCGGGGTGCTGATCGGACAGACCGTCAGCGACCTGCTGATGAACCTCGCCAGCCTGGTCGTCATGGCGGTGATGGGACTGATCGTCGGCTGGCGGGTGCACACCTCGCCCTACGAGGCCCTCCTCGGCTTCGGGCTGCTGCTGCTGTTCGCCTACGCGTTCTCCTGGTTCACCGCGGCCGTCGCGCTGGCCCTGCGCACCCCGGAGAGCTTCAACAACATCGCCACCACGCTCTCCTTCCCGCTGATGTTCGTCTCCAACGCCTTCCTCGACAGCTCCGAACTGCCCACGCCGCTCCGCGTCGTCGCCGAGTGGAACCCCGTCTCCACCATCACCCAGGCCGCCCGCGAACTCTTCGGCAACACCAGCACCGCGATGAGGACCCCGGACGCCTGGCCCCTCCAGCACGCCATCCCGGCATCGCTGCTCTGGATCGCCGTCATCCTGGTCGTGTTCATCCCGCTGGCGACCCGCCTCTACAAGAAGGCGGTCAGCGCCTGACCACCCGCGCCGTCGATCGGGGACTCCTGTGGCCCGGTCAGGGCTTGCGGGCGACGGCTCCCAAAATGCCGGAGTCGCCCGGGTCCGTCGGCACCTCCCAAGGGACGTCGGGCCGCCACGCCTGCACGGGGACCAGGCCGGGCTCCAGGATCTCCAGCCCGTCGAAGTAGGACGTGATCCGCGCCAGCGACCGGCCCGCCAGCCCGCCGGAGGCGGTCGCCGAGTAGACCTGCTTGCTCGCCTCGACGACCTCCTCCTGGATGTCGCCCTTGTAGATGTGCGACAGCACCAGGTGGCCGCCCGGGACCAGCCGTTCCCGTATCTCCGCCACGATGCGGGCGGCGGTCTCGTCCTCGGTCACGAAGTGCAGCACCGAGACCAGGAGGACGGCGAACGGCCGGGTGAAGTCGATGTGGGCCCGCACCGCCGGGTCGTCGAAGATGGCGCCGGGATCGCGCAGGTCACCGCTCATGACCATCGTGTCCGGATTGTCGGCCAGCAGCGCCCGCGCGTGGACGAGGACGACGGGGTCGTTGTCCACGTACACGACCCGCGATCCGGGGGCGTGCCGCTGCGCGACCTGGTGGACGTTCTCCTGCGTGGGCAGCCCGGCGCCGATGTCGACGAACTGGGTGACGCCCGACTCGGCCAGGTGCCGTACGGCGCGGCCGAGGAAGCCGCGGTTCTCCCTGGCGATCTCCCGCCCGTCGTTGCCCATCTGGCGGCCGATGGCGAGCATCTTCTCGGCGGCCTCCCGGTCGGCCGGGAAGTTGTCCTTGCCGCCCAGGTAGTAGTCGTACATCCGGGCGACGCTGGGGACGGTGGGATCGATGCCCGCCGGTGCCTGTCCGAACTCGTCCATGCGTCCGCTCCTCGCCGATGGGATCGCTCCCACGGATTCCATGATCCCGAAGATCATCCCCTGAGATTCACCCGCGGGCAATGGGGCAGCGGCACGATGACGATCTCAGGAGGACGCATGACGCCACGCATGACCCTGACGGCGGCGGTGCTCAACGCACCCGACGCACGCGAACTGGCGGCCTTCTACCAGCGGCTGCTGGGCTGGCCGATCGATCACGACGAGCCCGAATGGGTGACGTTGCGCGTGCCCGGCGGCGGGACGGGCCTGTCGTTCCAGACCGAGAAGCTGTACGAGCGGCCCGTATGGCCCGCGGCGCCCGGGGAGCAGCAGATGATGCTCCACCTCGACATCGAGGTGGACGACCTCGAAACCGCCGGGGCCCACGCCGTCGAGGCGGGCGCGACCCTCGCCGGCCACCAGCCGCAGGACGACGTGCGGGTCTACCTCGATCCGGCCGGGCACCCGTTCTGTCTCTGGGTCAGGACGGACTGACCGGCACCCTGATGATCTGGCGGCGGGGACGACGGACGTGTGAAAGCGGATTAATGCGGGCGACATTCCACGGACCGTGACCATGTAACAACGCCCGGTCAGACTTCCGGGGTATGAGCGAACCGAGAAATGCCGCCGGCGGGGGCGGACACGCGTCTCCCGGGCCGCATCACCCGCACCCGCAGCACCCGCACCCGCACCACGGCGTCCGGTCCTGGCGGCGGGAGGTCGTGGAGCTGGCCGCGCTCTTCCTCGCCGTCGGCCTCGCCCACCTGCTCACCACCCTGCTCGGCCACCGGGACCCCGGTCCGGTGGTCCTCGTCGGCCTCGGCCTGGCACTGATCCTCGGCTCGGCCGTGCACCGCCGGCTGTCGGCCTCGGAAGGCGTACGGCCGCGCGCCCGCGTCAGGGCGGAGCAGCCCACGAGCCTGTGGCGGGTGCGGGCCAGGGTCGCCGAGCGACCCGGCCGCCTCGCCGCGCTCGCCGGGGCGTTCGCCCGGCTGCGCTGCAACATCCTCGCCCTGCAGATCGCGCCCGCCGGGAGTGCGTCGATGATGCCGGGAGGCTGCGACGCCCTGGACGAGTTCATCGTCGAGGCCCCGGCCTCGCTGACGCCCCTCGACCTGTGGCGCGCCGTCGACCGGGCCGGCGGGGCAGAGGCCGTCATCGTCCCCGCCCAGGTCAGGGACCTCATCGACCCCGGCATCCAGGCGCTGCTGCTGGGCCGGCGCGTGCGCGACGACCCCGGCGAGCTGGTCGCGGCCATGACCGAGCTGCTGCGCACGGCGGACATCAGCAGGCGTGGCCCCGGCGAGCCGGCTCCCGAGGAAGGACCGACCGTGATGGCCGTTCCCCTGCCCGCCGGCGGCGTGCTGGTGGCGCGGCGGCCGGACCTGCCGTTCACGCCGACCGAGACGGCGCGGGCCGCCGCGCTGGCCGCGGCGGCCCGGCACCGTCAGTGGGCGGACGAGTGAGGTGATTCCCGGACGAGTGCTCAGCCCGCCGCGTCGAGCCGGCCGAGCTCCTCGGGTGACAGCTCCAGGTCCACCGCCTTCACCGAGTCGAGGATGGTCTCCGGCCGCGACGAGCCGGGGATCGGGATCACCACCGGCGCCTTGGCCAGCATCCAGGCCAGGCACACCTGCTGCGGGCTCACGTTGTGGGCCCGCGCCACCTCCGCGAACGGCGCGAAGCGAGAGCCCAGCTCGCCCGCTCTGGAGCTGCCGCCGAGCGGGCTCCAGGGCAGGAACGCGATGTCCAGCTCCGCGCACAGCTCCAGCTCCGGCTCGCTGGAGCGGAAGGCCGGGGAGAACTGGTTCTGCACGCTGACCAGACGGCCGCCGAGGATCTCGTCGGCCTGGCGGATCTGCTCGGGGTTCGCATTGGAGATGCCGGCATAGCGGATCTTGCCCGCGTCCAGCAGGTCGCGGATCGCCCCGACCGACTCCTCGTACGGCACCCGCGGGTCGGGCCGATGGAACTGGTAGAGGCCGATCGCGTCGACGCCCAGCCGCTTGAGCGAGGCGTCGCACGCCTGCTTCAGGTAGTCGGGTGAGCCGTTGAGCGTCCACGAGCCGTCACCCGGGCGCAGGTGTCCACCCTTGGTGGCGACCAGCACGTCCGAGGTGTCCCCGTCGTAGCTCGCCAGAGCCTTGGCGATCAGCAGCTCGTTGTGGCCCACCTCGTCCGCGTGCAGGTGGTAGGCGTCGGCGGTGTCGATGAGCGTCACCCCGGCGTCCAGTGCGGCGTGGATGGTCGCGATGGAGCGCTGCTCGTCGGGCCGCCCCTCGATGGACATCGGCATGCCCCCGAGACCGATCGCGCCGACCTGCACGTCGCCGATGCGGCGAGTCCGCATAAGAAGATCCCCTTTCGAAGGACACAGATCAGAGTTCTGTGTCCTATCCTGCGAATCCGGCATTAAGCCGTCCAACAGAAGATTTCGATCGCATTGAGCAGCGTGGGTGATGAACGGTGGAGCTGCGGCAGCTCAGGTACTTCGTGGCGGTCGCCGAGGAGAACCACTTCACCCGGGCGGCCGAGCGCCTGCGCATCGCTCAGTCCGGCCTGTCGGCGTCCATCCGCGCGCTCGAACGCGAGCTGGGCGCCGACCTGTTCCGGCGCAACACCCGGCAGGTGCGGCTCACGCCCGAGGGCCGGGCGCTGCTGGTGGAGGCCCGGCGGGCGCTCGCGGCGAGCGACGCGGCCCGTGACGCCGTGGCCGCCGTCCAGGGCCTGCTGCGCGGATCGCTGTCCATCGGCTCGCTGCAGTGCCTGCACGCGGTGGACCTGCCGGCGGTGCTCGCCGGGTTCGTGGCGGCCCATCCCGGCCTCGACATCCGGCTGCGTCACGGCGGCTCGGGCGAACTGGTCGAGCAGGTGCGCGAGGGCCGCCTCGACCTCGCCCTGGTGTCCCGCCCGGCGCGCGAGCCCGACGACGTCGTGGTGGCCCCTCTCGCGGCCGAGCCGCTCGTGCTGGCCTGCGCGCCGGGGCACCCGCTGGCCGTGCTGGGGCGAGTGGGGCTGGAGGCGCTGCGGGGCGAGCGCTTCGTGGACTTCCCGCCGGACTGGGGCACCCGGACGCGGGCCGACGAGGCCCTCGCCGCCGCCGGTGTCGACCGGCACGTGGCCCTGGAGGTCACCGACGTCCACTCCCTGCTCGATCTCGTGGGGAACGGCCTCGGCGTCGCCCTGGTCCCCCGGTCGTTCTCGGCGAAGACCGCTCGCGTGCGCTTCCTGGAGCTCGCGGACCCGGCTCCGATGTGGGAGACCGTGGCGGTGAGCGGGGCGCCCGGCGGCGCCGCGGCGGCCGCGTTGCTGGACGAGATCCACCGTGGTACCCGATAGCTTCTAGTCAAAAATCGCCCAAGTTGGTATAAAACACCTCATAAGGCTTCGGGGTTCGGCCCCAGGGCCGCCCGAACAGCCGACGACCACGAAGGCGACTCCTATGAGCGTGCACGTCCACGTCCGCCTCAACGACGGTTACGCCGTCACCGAGGACGGACAGCTGCTGGAGCGGAGCAGTTGCCACTGCGGCGCCTCGTGGGAGACGACCTACCAGGTGGACGAGGGCGAGCCCGAGAGCATCTGAGCCACCGGGATCCCGAGGGCGTCCTTCATCGGATCCTCATGCGGATCTCAGCGGAGGCCGAGACGCGCTTCCTAGCGTCGTGAGACGACGACACGACGCGAAGGACGATCCCGGTGACCGTTGACACACTCCGCCCACCCCGGCCGGCCGTGGGAACCGCACCCCGCCGGGTGCCCGCCCGGCTCGCCCCCGCCCTGCTGCTCGCCGCCACGGCGGTGCTGTACGTCTGGGGGCTGGGCGCCTCCGGCTGGGCCAACTCCTTCTACTCGGCGGCCGTCCAGGCGGGCAGCGCGAGCTGGCAGGCGTTCTTCTTCGGCGCCTCCGACGCGGCGGGCGCCATCACCGTGGACAAGACGCCGGCCGCGTTGTGGCCGATGGCCCTCAGCGTGCGGATCTTCGGGCTGAACTCCTGGAGCATCCTGGTCCCCCAGGCGCTGATGGGGACGGCCGCCGTGGGCGTGCTGTACGCCACCGTCCGCCGCCGCTTCCCCGTCTGGGCGGCGCTGCTGGCGGGCGCGGTCATGGCGCTGACCCCGGTGGCCGTGCTGATGTTCCGGTTCAACAACCCCGACGCGCTGCTGGTGCTGCTGCTCACGCTGGCGGCGTACTGCCTGGTGCGGGCGCAGGAGAAGGCGGAGACCCGCTGGCTGGTCCTCGCCGCGCTCTGCGTCGGCACCGGATTCCTCGCCAAGATGCTCCAGGCGTTCCTCGTGCTGCCGGGCTTCGCGCTCGTCTACCTGGTCGCGGCTCCGGCGAGCCTGCGCCGGCGGCTCGGCCAGCTCGCCCTCGCGGGCCTGGCCGTCCTCGTGTCGGCCGGATGGTGGCCGGCGATCGTCGCGGCGATCCCCGCCGGCTCCCGGCCGTACATCGGAGGGTCGCAGGACGACAGCGTGCTCGAGCTCGCGCTCGGCTACAACGGCCTCGGCCGGCTCAGCGGCGACGAGGCCGGCGGGCTCGGCAACACCAACCAGCAGGCCGGGCTGCTGCGCCTGTTCGACACCGAAGCGGGCGGGCAGATCTCCTGGCTGCTGCCCGCCGCGCTCCTCCTGCTGGTGGCCGGGCTGTGGCTGCTGCGCCGGGCCCCGCGTACCGACCCGGCCCGCGCCGCGCTCGGCGTGTGGGGCGGCTGGCTGCTGGTGACCGGCCTGATCTTCAGCCTGATGCAGGGGATCTTCCACGCGTACTACACGGTCGCGCTGGCCCCGCCCGTCGCCGCGCTCGTGGGCATGGGCGCGGCCCTGCTGTGGGAGCGCAGGCACCGCCCCGCCGCCGTCGTCACGCTCGCGGCGACCGTGGTGGTGACCGCCTGGTGGGCGTCGGTGCTGCTGTCGCGCGCCTCCGGCCGGCTCCCCTGGCTGGCACTGGCGGTCCCGGCCGCCGGCGCGGTCGCCGCCGTGGCGATCCTCGCCCTGCGGCGGGCGCGCGTGCGGCTGTTCGCCACGGCCGCCGTCGCCGGACTCGTGGCCTGCCTTACCGGCCCGGCGGCGTACGCCGTGGAGACGGCGGCCACCCCGCACACGGGCGCCATCCCGTCGGCGGGCCCGAGCGCCTTCGGCGGACCCGGCGGCTTCGGCGCGCGCGGGGCCTTCGGGCGGGGCGGCTTCAACGGCGGTCCGCGCGGCGCGTTCCCCGGACGGCCCGGTCAGGGCGGACACCCCGGCGGGCGCGGCATGGGCGGCCCCGGAGGCGGCGGCCCGGGCGGTGGCGGTCTGCTGAACGCGGCGACGCCCGGCGCCGAGCTCACCGCGCTGCTGTCCGCGGACACGGAGCGCTACACCTGGGTGGCGGCGACCGTCGGCTCCAACAACGCCGCCGGATATCAGCTGGCCACGGAGGAACCCGTCATGGCCGTCGGCGGCTTCAACGGCACCGATCCCGCACCCACGCTGGCGCGGTTCCAGCAGTACGTCGCCGAGGGCCGGATCCACTACTTCATCGGCACGGGCATGGGCATGGGCCGCGGCGGGACGAGCGGCAGTGACGAGGCCACCCGGATCGCCGCGTGGGTGCAGGAGACCTTCGAGCCGCGGACCGTGGACGGCGTCACGGTCTTCGACCTCACCCCCACGACCACTCCGTCAGCGGCCGCCTGACCGTGCTCACCGATCGGCGCGGGCGATGATCTCCAGCAACGCGGTGTGCGTCTCCCGATCGGCCGCCACGACGAGCCCGCCCGCGCCGGTGTGCAACGGCTCGCCGTGGATGCCGGTCACCACGCATCCGGCGGCCTGGCACAGCGCGATCCCGCTCGCGAAGTGCACGCTGTCGCGCAGATGGCCGTCGGTGACGTACGCGGCGCGCCGACCGGCGGCGACCCACGCCACCGCCAGGGTGGTGGAGACGACCCGTGGGCGGAAGCGCTCGGCGAAGCCCGGGTCGGCGAGGAGCCCGGCGGCAAGGAAGGCCGGTGCGTTCGGGAACGGCGGATCGAGGTTGACGTCCACCAGCCGCGACTCGGCCGACGGCGTGAGCCGCTCGTCCACAGCGCCACGGCGGACGTAGGCGTGAGCGCCGTCCGTCCAGAACGCCTCACCGGCGAAGGGATCGGCGCAGGCCGCCGCCGTGACGGCGGAGCCCGCACGCAGCGCGACGTTCACCGCGACGAGCATGGTGCGCGCGGCGTAGTTCAGCGTGCCGCACAGGGGATCGACCAGCCACATGCGCTCCACGCCGTCCCGCCCGGTGCGGCCGCTCTCCTCGCCCGTCACGGCGTCGTCCGGACGAGCCGTGCGGATGACGTCGAGGATGGCCTTCTCCGCCTCGATGTCCGCGGCCGTGGCGAAGTCGTCCGCGGATTTCGCGAAGCGCGTCAGCGACGTCCCGTACATGGCGTGCACGACGGCGGCTCCGGCTTGCGCCGCCGTCAGGGCCAGTTCCTCGTCTGTGATCGACACGAGAACAGGACTATCACGACCCCGGCGGCGCCGGTCGGCACCGCCGGGATGCGCGGGTGCGGCCGCTTTTCGTGCCGCAGCGCTCCCTGCTCGTGCCGCAGCGCTCCCTGCCGCAGCGCTTCCGGCCGTCGCGGGGAGGGCGGGTGGCGGCCCTCTCCCCAAGGCGATCGGTTCTCACTAGGCTGATCCAGAAGTTTCCTCTGTTCAGGTGTTGGAGCCGCTCATGTCCCCCGCCTCGCCGGATGTCGCCCTCGCCCGCCGCCAGTCGCTCGCGGACCTGCTCCGGCGCTCCGCCCGGCGGCACCCCGGCCGTCTCGCCGTGGCGGACGCGGCCCGATCCTGCACGTACGCGGAGCTCGACGAGGACGTGACGCGGGTGGCGGGCGCGCTGATCGCCCGGGGCGTGCGTCCCGGCGACCGTGTGGCGGTGCTGTCGCGCAACAGCGTGGACTACGTGCGGACGATCTTCGGAGTGGCCCGCGCCGGGGCCGTCCTCGTGCCGGTCAACTTCATGCTCGGCGCCGACGAGATCGCCTACGTCCTGTCCCACTCCGGCGCGGTCGCGCTGATCGCGCAGGACGCCCTGCTGCCGGTGGCGCGGGACGCGGCCAAGCAGGCCGACGGGCTGCGGCTGCGCATGGTGTACGGCCCGGCGCCCGAGGAGGGCTGGGAGCCGTTCGACTCCCTGCTCCAGGAGGCCGTGGCCGAGCCGGTCGTGCCGATCGGTCCCGACGACCCCGCGCAGATCCTCTACACCTCGGGCACGGAGTCACGCCCGAAGGGCGCCGTGCTGTCCCACGCGGCGCTGATCGCGCAGTACGCGAGCTGCGTCATCGACGGCGGCATGACCCGCGACGACGTCGAACTGCACGCGATGCCGCTGTTCCACTGCGCCCAGCAGCACTGCTTCCTGGTGCCGGACATCCAGCTCGGCGCCTCCAGCCACATCCTCCCGGGGGCCGACCCGGCCGCGGTGCTGCAGGCGATCGAGCGCCACGGCGTGACCAAGTTCTTCGCCCCGCCCACGGTGTGGATCTCGCTCCTGCGCCACCCGGACTTCGACCGGCGCGACCTGTCCTCGCTGCGCAAGGGCTACTACGGCGCGGCGATCATGCCGGTCGAGGTGCTGCGGGAGATCGGCGAGCGGCTGCCGGACGTGCGCCTGTGGAACTTCTACGGCCAGACCGAGATGGCGCCGGTCGCGGTGATGCTCCAGCCCGAGGACCAGATCCGCAAGGCGGGCTCGGCCGGCCAGGCCGCCCTGAACGTCGAGACCCGGGTCGTGGACGCCGACGGGAACGACGTCCCTCCCGGGGAGATCGGGGAGATCGTGCACCGCAGCCCGCACGCGATCCTCGGCTACCTGGACGACCCCGAGAAGACGGCCGAGGCGTTCCGCGGCGGCTGGTTCCACTCGGGCGACCTCGGGGTGATGGACGAGGAGGGCTATCTCACCGTGGTCGACCGGATCAAGGACATGATCAAGACCGGTGGGGAGAACGTCGCCAGCCGCGAGGTCGAGGAGGTCGTCTACGAGCACCCGGCGGTCGCGGAGGTGGCCGTCGTCGGGGTCCGCCATCCGAGCTGGATCGAGGCCGTCGTCGCGATCGTGGTGACCAAGCCGGGCGTGACCGTCACCGAGGAGGAGCTGCGGACCCATGTCCGGGCGCGGCTCGCCGCGTTCAAGGTGCCCAAGGCCATCGCGTTCGTGGACGCGCTGCCGAAGAACCCGAGCGGCAAGATCCTCAAGCGCGAGCTCCGGGACCGCCACGCCGCCCTCGCCGACCGCATCCCCGGCGTGCGGACTCCGGGACGTCAGGAGGGGTAGCCGTAGCGGCCGTGGAGGCGGACGAAGCGGGCCAGCGTGAGGACCTGGCGCGGTTCCAGGCCGATGACGGAGCGCTCGAACAACACGACCTCCTCCCGGCCGCCGGTGCCGATGGGCTGCACCAGGCGACCGCCGAGCCGCAACTGTTCGACCAGCGGCGCGGGGACCGTGGGAAAGGCCGCCGAGACGATGACGGCGTCGTAAGGGGCGTGCTCGGGCACCCCCTGGCCGCCGTCGCCGACGAGCACCTCCGCGTTGCGGATGCCCTGCCGGGCGAGGTTGCGCCGCGCCCCGCGCACGAGGTCGGGCCACAGTTCGACGCCGACCACGTCGGCGGCCATGCGGGCGAGCAGCGCGGTCTGGTATCCGAGACCGCTGCCGACCTCCAGCACATGCTCCCGGCCGGTGAGTCCCAGCCCTTCGATCATCGTGGCCGACAGCGACGGCTGGGTGGTCACCTGCCCGTGCGCGATGGGGATCGGCACGTCCTCGTACGCCTGGGCGATGTGCTCGGTGGGGACGAAACCGGCTCTCGGGGTCGAGCGCACGGCCTGGAGCAGTCGCTCGTCACGCACGCCCACCGCCCGGACGGCCCGGACGAGGTCTTCGGGACAGGCGGCTGCGGTCACGTCCACCACGCTCGCGTTCAGACGGTGAGCGGCGCCGTCCCCCAGTGCGGCCCGCTCACCTCGGTGATGCCCCCTCAGCCGCGCGGGAACCTCAGCCCGCGTCGGCGGCGAAGGTCACCTCCGCCGTATCGACGGTCCCCGCGCGGCGGCCGGGGGCGCTCTGCCACTGCCAGTAGAGGTTCGTGTGCGCGATCACCTGCTCCGGGGCCGGCGCGCCATAGGCGGTGAGGTCCTCGGTGGTGTGCGCGTCGCCGACCAGCGTCACGTCGTACCCCCGGACGAAGGCCCCGTGGAGGGTCGAGCGGATGCACACGTCGGTCTGGGCGCCCGTGACGACGAGACGGCCCACCCCGCGCTCGGCGAGCAGCGCCTCCAGGTCGGTGTCCTCGAACGAGTCGCCGTACCTCTTGTGGACGAGCGGCTCGGCGTCGCGGCGGACCAGCTCGGGAACGTACTGCCAGTTCTCACTGCCCCGCTGGAGATCGTGGTCGTCGGAGTGCTGCACCCAGATCACCGGCACGTCCTCCGCGCGCGCCTTGCCGACCAGGCTGTCGATGTTCGCGATGACCGTGTCGCGAGCGGGGGCGCCTGCCACCACTCCGTTCTGGACGTCGATGACCAGCAGAGCGGTGTTCGGGCGATCAGCCAGGGTCGTCATGGGGTTCCCGTTCTCGTCGCGGATCCTGTGCCGCCCCACCCTAGAACCGCCCACCGACAAACTTCGGCCCGCGTACGGAGCACCCCCAAATCGGAGTGCTTTCGCCGGCAACCCGGAGCTGCCGCGCGACCTGTTCAACCGCGGCGACCAGGCCAACGGTGAGCAGCGCGTGGCGCTGGCGGGCTCGATCGCCGCGTTCGCGACCGCGCTGGTGGAGCGTCCGCGGCGGGCCGGCCCGTCGACAACCCCGTCAGTGCCGGGATCCGGCCGGCGTGAAGAGCCGGTCGGCGTGACGCTTCCGTCAGCGCAGCAGGCCGACGCCTGCGTAGCCGTCCACGCCGGGAATCCTCGGCAGCTTGGGCTCGTCGGGCTCGGGCCGCCACTCCTCGGGCACGACCAGACCCGGATCCACCAGGTCGAACCCGTCGAAGAACCGCAGCAGTTCGGCGTGGGTGCGCGGGGTGACCGCCCCGGCGGAGGTGTTCTTGTACAGCTCGCGTCCCTCGCGGATCTTCTCCTCGTCGAGGTCGCCGTACGACAGGTGGCTGATGGCCATCGCGCTGCCGGGGGCGAGCCGGTCGCGCAGAGTGGCGACGACGCGCTCGGCGTCCTCGGTGCCGGGGATGAAGTGCAGCACGGCCACCATGAGCAGGCCCACCGGCTTGCCGAAGTCGATGTGCTCGTTGATCCGGGGATCGTCGAGGATGGCCTCGGGCTCGCGCAGGTCGCCGTCCACGACGATCGTCTGGCTGTTGTCGGCCAGCAGGGCCCGGCCGTGGGCGAGCACGATCGGGTCGTTGTCGACGTAGACCACCCGCGAGTTGGGGGCTTCGCCGAGCGCGACCTGGTGGACGTTCTCCTGCGTCGGCAGGCCGGCGCCGATGTCGAGGAACTGGCGGATGCCCTCCCGGGCCATGAGGGTCACGGCCCGGCGGATGAACCGCCTGTTGGTCTGCACGCCCTCACGCGCGTTCGGGGTCAGCTCGATGAGCTTTTCGGCCGCCGCCCGGTCGACGGCGAAGTTGTCCTTGCCGCCGAGGAGGTAGTCGTAGATCCGGGCGACGCTGGGGACCGTCACGTCGATTCCCGGCGGACCCTGCTCCATCTTCATCCGTCCTGCCCCTGATGCGCTCGTACGTTGATCAAAACGTAGCTGATTAATCAGGATTCGGCGCATCAAAGGGGGGATTGACCGGCACGCGCCACGGCGCGGCCGGTCGACCCGGAGCCCCGCGGGCTCCTCAGTCCCCCGCCGGGCGCTCACCCCCCGGCGTGCCGGCGACCAGGATGTCGACCGGGCCCGTCGTGACAGGACCGGTGACGACCGGGTCGGTGATGAAGTCGCGCATCCAGTGGAAGCTGGCCTTGGGTGTGCGCACCTGGGTGTCGTAGTCCACGTGCACCAGGCCGAACCTGGCGGAGTAGCCCCGGGCCCACTCGAAGTTGTCCATCAGCGACCAGCAGAAGTACCCCCGCACGTCCGCGCCCGCCGTCATCGCGTCGCGGGTCGCGGCCAGGTGGTCGCGCAGGTAGTCGATGCGCCCGCTGTCCTCGAGCACGCCGTCGTCGCCGTACCCGTTCTCCGTGATGTAGACGGGCGGCAGGTCCGGATAGCGGGAGGTCAGCCCGACGAGGGTCTCGTACAGCCCCTCGGGCTCCACCACCCAGCCCAGGCCGCTGGTGCGCGCGTCCTCCGGCGTGACGGTGCGCGCGCCCAGGTCGAACGCCGAGCGCCGGGCGGGGTCGGCCTCCTCGTACGGCGCGGCCTCCACGTGCAGGCGGTAGTAGTAGTTCACCCCGAGGAAGTCCACCGGCGTCCCGATGACGTCCAGATCGCCGTCCCGCCGGAAGGAGAAGTCGGTGATCCGGCCGAACGTCTCGGCCATGTCGGCGGCGTAGGCGCCGCCGAAGAGCGGTTCGGTGAACTGCCGGTTGACCAGCAGGTCCATCCGCCGCGCGGCCCGGACGTCCTGCGGCGAGGAGGTCACCGGCACAGTCGGGGACATGTTGAGCGTCACCCCGATCTGCTGACCGGGTTTGGCCATCTCCCGCAGGCGCGCGACGGCCAGGCCGTGGCCGAGCAGCAGGTGGTGGGCCGCGGCCAGGGCGCCGTGCCCCTCCTTGGCGCCCGGCGCGTGCCGGCCCTCGCCGTAGCCGACGATGGCCGAGCAGTACGGCTCGTTCAGCGTGATCCAGTTCGCGACCGAGTCGCCGAGGGCGTCGTACATCACCTCGGCGTAGTCGGCGAACCGCTCGGCGGTGTCGCGGACCCGCCAGCCCCCGCGGTCCTCCAGCGCCTGCGGCAGGTCCCAGTGGTAGAGGGTCACGTACGGCTCGATGTCGCCCTCGCGCAGGGCGTCCACGAGCCGCCGGTAGAAGTCGAGCCCGCGCCGGTTCACCGGTCCGCGGCCGTCGGGCAGCACCCGCGGCCAGGCCACAGAGAATCGGTAGGCCCCCGCCCCCAGATCTTTCATGAGATCGACATCCTCTTGCCAGCGGTGATAGTGATCGCAGGCGGACTCACCCGACTCACCCCGTGCCACCGTGCCGGGCACCCGGCAGAAGGTGTCCCATATGGAGGGCCCCCGGCCGTCGGTGTCGACGGCCCCCTCGATTTGGTACGCCGCGGTGGCCGTGCCCCACACGAAGCCGGCGGGAAAGGTCCGCCGCATGGCGAGGCGTTCGTCGGTCGCCGTCATTCCCTGTTCGCTCCAGGTTCCGTGCCCGCTCTGGTGACCAGCCCGGACACGGCGAGCGGCCGTGCGGGCGATGGAACCGTTCCCCCGAAGGCCGCGGGACCCGCCGAGCCGTACGGCGGGCACATACGCGGGCAGACGGAGTTCCGCAGCGGACACCTGAACTCCCTCATAGGAGAAAGGGAAGCGGCTGCGAGACACGACAGCGGCCGAGCCCGTGGCAACGAGAAAGCGCCGGCCGATGCCCGCCATCACACATAAGGGGAGGGGAAGTTGTCAAGTCACGAAAACGTGACGGAAGGAAATTCCGATTACTGGTTGACGGGCTTACCCGCAGTTGCCTATTTTGGGGAAACCGGTTGCATGAAACCGGTTACAGCGAGATGCGATAGCGTTTGGTCCGTGGCAACGATCAGAGAGCTGGCGCGCCTGTGCGGCGTGTCTCCGGCGACCGTCTCCCGCGTGTTCAACAACCCCGAGGTGGTGAACGCGAAGACCAGGGAGCAGGTCCTGCGGACGGCCCGCCAAATCGGCTACCTGCCCAACGAGTCCGCCCGCACCCTGGCCACCAAGAAGTCCTTCATGGTCGGCCTGGTGTGGGATACCGACCACCGCCGGCCCGGCTGGCGGCACCCGTTCTTCCAGGAAATCCTCATCGGCCTGAAGACGGCGCTCAGCGGGCGCGGATATCACCTCCTCATGCTCGCCACCAGCGGGGACACGAGCGGGGGGAGGACGGAAGACGCCTACGTGCGCGCCGTGCGCAGGCACAACCTCGACGGCGTCGTGATGATAGACAGCGGCACCTGGGATCCCTCACTGCAGCGGCTGTCCGAATCGGGCGTCCCCTGCGTCAGCCTCGACCGCCCCGTCGAGGGTTCCCGCGCCACGTACGTGACCTCGGACAACGCGGGCGGCGCCCGCCTCGCCGTACGGCACCTGCACGAGCGGGGACGGCGAGCCATCGCCACGATCACCGGCCCGGCGCACACGCGTCCGGGCGCCGAGCGCCTGCGGGGCTACCAGGACGAGATGTCCCGGCTGGGGCTGCCGCGCCGGCCCGAGTTCGTAGTCGAGGGCGACTTCTACCTGTCGGGCGGCCACGCCGCGATGCGCCGCCTGCTGGAGGCGGACGAGCGGCCCGACGCCGTGTTCGTCGCGGGCGACGAGATGGCCGTCGGCGCGCTGCGCGCGATCGGCGAGGCCGGTCTGAAGGTGCCCGAGGACATCGCCCTGGTCGGGTTCGACGACATCGAGGTGGCCGCGCTCGTGCCGCCGGGCCTGACGACCGTCGCGCAGGACAAGGCCGGGTTCGGCACCGCCGCCGCGGAGGCGGTCGTCTCCATGATCAACGGTGCGGACGCCCCGCCGCCCCGGATCCTGCCGACGACACTCGTCGTGCGCGGCTCCAGCACGCTCCCGCTCTGAGCCTCTCCGCCCGCCTGGGGCCGGACATCCGTGCCCGGCCCGGGCCGCGCCGGGCACGGACGGGTGCTCCCGCTCGAGGTTTCGCCCTCTCTGAGCGTTCTGGATCGTTGTGCTCCCGGAGGCGCTTATCGTGATGAGGCACTCATCACCCTTGACCCTCCGGGGGACTTCTGTGTCCGAGCAGTCCTGGCCTGTCCGCATCCGTGCCGAGTTCGCGCAGCGCGTGCTGGACCTGCGGCATCAGCATCCCGGGATCCTCGCCTCGCTGGACCAGCACATGACCGCCGTCAAGCACGCCATCGCGGAGCTGGGCGAGCTGGTCGGGACGGCCTCCCTGCTCGCCTATCTGATCGGCTACTGGGACGGCGCGCGGGAGAAGGGCTGGCGGGCGCCGGGACCGGACCAGCCGCTCGACTTCGCCACCCTCCGCATGACCGCGGTCTGCCTGATGCTCGACACCGCGGCCGAACCCGCCTGACTCCCCACCGCTTCCGGCACAGCGGCGGGGCGCCCCTCCCCATGAGGGACGCCCCGCGCGACTGACGGGCTCACCGTCGCGGCGACGGCGGCTCCTCCGGGGGATTCGGCCGGGAGGAGGTGGGTCGCGTCACCTCACCCGGCGCGTCCTGCGGCATCGGGGCGCCCGGGGTTCCGGGGGCACTCGGAGGGACCGCGCCCGCCGGGGGGATGGGAGTCGTCGGCGCGCCCGGAGCGACGGGCGGGGTGCTCTCGGGGTGCGCGGGCCGGCTCACCGGTGCGTCCCCTGCGCCCTGCGCGCCCGGGATGTTCCCGCCCACGTTCTGCGGCCGCACGGCGCCTTCCAACTGCACGCTCTCCGACCGCACGCTCTCCGGCTGCGCGATGTTCCCCGGCTGCGCGATGTTCCCCGGCTGCGCGGTGCCCTGCGGCTGCGCGATGTTCTCCCGGGACGCGGTGCTCTGCGGGTACGCGGTGGAGGCGGGCTGGGCGAAGGCCCCCACCCGCTGCCGCGGCTGCTCGGCCCGCGGCATGGCGGCGGTCTCCATCGCGTCGGCGCGGCCCCGGCTGTAGGCCGCGGCCTGGGCGCGGATGGTCTCGGTCTCGGCCTCCGCCCGGTTCAGCCAGTGCTCCCAGCGCTGCTGCATCGGCCGGACCAGGCCGCCGCCGACACCGACGATGAGGATGCCGGCCATGGTGGCCAGGATCGCGATCAGCACGGGCGTCGTGACCGTGGTCGCGACCTCGATCTGGTTGAGCGCGGCGATGACGCCGAGGCCGATGATGAACACCGACGCGATCGTGGCCAGCGCCCGGCCGTACGACAGGGAGCCCAGAGCGGCGGTGACGATGTCCTTGACGGCCCTGGCGATGGCGGTGGCGACCACGATGATGACGATCGCCACGGCGGCCTTGGGCAGCCACGCCACCACTCCGGCGAGCAGGTCGCTGACGGGGTTGGGCCCGAAGACGGAGAAGGCGATCTGCAGTGTGATCAGCAGGATCGCGTAGTAGACGAGTTTCGCGAGCAGGCCGGACGCGTCGTACTTGCTGCGCGCCAGCGTCCGTCCCACGGCCCCGCGTTCGACCCACCGGTCGAACCCGACGCGTTCGAGTACGGCGTCCACAACCTTCCGCAGTGCCTTGGCGACCAGCCAGCCCACCGCGAGGACGACGACGAATGCGAGGAATTTGGGGACGAACGTGGCGACCGACGACCAGGCGTCGGCCACTCCTCTTCCCCAGTCGACCGGAGCGGCCATGGGTCCTCCTGTTGAGAGCTTCCACGACGTACGGGGCCCACGGCTACCCGATGATCGGCGTCTCATACCCGGTCCGTGTCCGGCTCGGTACGCAAAGCGTCCCGTATGCTGTACGGTACAGCGTACGACAGAAAGGGGCGTATTTCGTGTACGAGCCGAGCGACGAGGAACTGAAGAGCGTCGAGGACTGGTTCGCCCAGTACGACACGCTCGCCGAGCAGGGGGCGATCGAGCGGCTGGCCGACCTCGCGGTCTTCCCGATGAACCTGGCCACCGACGTGCCGGGCGGCTACGCGGCCGTACGGCAGTGGACGCGCGAGGAGTACGTCGAGGCGATGCGGGAGGCCATGGGCGGCGGAACGGCGGGGCTCGACCTGGAGTCGGTGCGAACGCCACACTTCCTCAGCCCCAACCTCGTGTTCGTGGAGACCACGGCGACGATGACGATCGAGGGCCGCCGAGAGAGCATGCACTACGGCGACCTGCTGGTGCGCACCGAGGACGGGTGGGCGTTCCAGACGATGGCACAGGGCGGCTGGGGCCACGGCTGGCCACCCGCCCGGCGCGGCTGACCGGCTCCGCGACCGCTGTCGCGACCTCGGCGAGAAGGACTCCGCCCCGGCGAGACCGTTGACGTTGCCCGGCGCGACCTGGCATCGCACCGGCTTCCGGCTCGACCTGCCCGAGGGCCAGGACGTGTCCGCCGGCCCGCGCTTCGGCGGCGGCATCCCGGCGGCCGCCCGGGTGGTGGTCTACCTCAACGCCCTCGCCGTGACCGCCGCCGAGCGCGTCTCCGGCGGCCCCGGCCCGATCGGCCTGTTCGCCTACGGGAACGTCCGCGGCGGGGTGCCCGTCTCCGACGTCCCGGCGCCGTCGTACCCGCTCGCCCGCTGAGCGCCACACCGCCGTGAGGGGGGCGATGTGGCGCACTCCGGAGAGTTGTATAGGCTTCCTATGTAAATTCGGTTCCCGTCCGGAGGAACACCTGTGTCCGTCACCCCGAGCGCCGATCCCCCCGAGGAGTCCCACGCGGTCGCGGCCGTCCTGGACGACCTCGCGGTGCTCGCCGTACGGCGGCTGTCCGCGCAGAGCGACCTGAGCCTCACGGCCGCGACGACCCTGTCGTACCTGGACCGCAACGGCCCGGAGCGGCTGAGCGTCCTGGCCGCGCGGCAGGCCGTCACCCAGCCGTCGATGACCCAGCTCGTGCAGCGACTGGAGCGCGAAGGTCTGGTATGCCGGGCGGTCGACGACCTCGACGGCCGCGCGGTGCGGGTCAGCGTCACCGACGCCGGCCGGGCGCTGCTGGCCGAGCGGCGCCGGCGGCGCAGAGAGCGGCTCACCGAGATGCTCGGCACGCTGTCCCCCGGCGAGCTGCGTGAGCTGACGCGGGTCGCCGGCGAGTTCCTCCCCCTGCTCCGGCGCCTGCTCCAGGGCACGGCGGACGAGTAGGGATCAGGGCGCTCCCCCTCGCTTATTCCCAGGAGGTCCGGTGAGCTCTGCTCATGCCCCTGTCTCCAACCCCTTCAAGCAGCCGAAGGCGGTCTGGGCCGTCGCCTTCGCCTGCGTGATCTCCTTCATGGGGATCGGGCTGGTGGACCCGATCCTGCCCGCCCTCAGCACGAAGCTGCACGCCACGCCCAGCCAGGTGTCGCTGCTGTTCACGAGCTACCTGGTCGTCACCGCCGTGGCGATGCTGGTCACCGGGTGGGTCTCCAGCCGGATCGGCGCCAAGCGCACCCTCATCGTGGGCCTCGCCCTGATCGTGGTGTTCGCCGCCCTCGCCGGGACGTCCGGCAGCATCGGCGGCATCGTCGGCTTCCGCGCCGGCTGGGGCCTCGGCAACGCCCTGTTCATCGCCACCTCGCTCGCCGTCATCGTCGCGTCGAGCAGCGGCGGCTTCGCCGGAGCGATCATCCTCTACGAGACCGCGCTCGGCGTCGGCATCGCGGTCGGCCCCCTGCTGGGCGGCGTGCTCGGCGGCATCAGCTGGCGCGGGCCGTTCTACGGCGTCGCGGTCCTGATGGCGATCGCGCTGATCGCCACCGTCACCCTGGTGCGGCCCACGCCCACGCCGGTGAAGAAGACCGGCATCGCGGCGCCGATCAAGGCCCTGCGTCACCGCGGCCTGCTCATCCTGGGCCTGACCGCGCTCTGCTACAACTGGGGCTTCTTCACCGTGCTGGGCTACGCGCCCTACCCGATGGAGCTCAATGAGCACCAGCTCGGCCTCGTGTTCACCGGCTGGGGAATCCTCGTCGCGATCTTCTCGGTCTTCGGCGCCCCGCGACTGCAGGCCCGCTTCGGCATCGCCCGCACGCTGTACGCCAACCTCGTGCTGTTCAGCCTCGACATCCTGGTGATCGCGCTGTTCACCGACAACCGGGTCGCCGTGATCTGTGGCGTGATCGTGGCCGGCGTCTTCATCGGCGTCAACAACACGGTCACGACCCAGGCGGTCATGACCATCTCGCCCGTGGAGCGGCCCATCGCCTCCGCGTCGTACGGTTTCATCCGCTTCATCGGCGGCGGCCTCGCGCCCTTCGTCGCGGGCAAGCTCGCCGAGCACTTCGACAGCCGGCACGCCCCGTTCTACATGGGGGCCGCGGCGGTGCTCCTCGGCGCGGTCGTCCTCACCACCGCGCACCGGCAGCTCGGCGAGGCCGAGCGCGCCCAGGCGGCCGAGGCGGCCGCCGCCGACCCGGCCGCCGCGCGGCGGGAGGAACTGGAGGAGGAGGCCCTGGCCGAGGACCTCGGCTCGGCCACCTGATCGACGCGCCGCCGGGGGCCGTGGCGCGGCGGCCCCCGGCGCGGCCCGTGCGACTTGCCCGAGCTTTTGCTGTAGGTGCGGGAATGATTTGGCCTGCCCGGGTGTGGTTACTCATGTATCGGCTGGTCGTGGCCTTCAGAGGTGAGGGGATGCGGCCGACCGCGACCACGGGAGTACCGAATGGGCCCCGAAGTCCCCTCCGCTTCTCCTCCCGCGCATGAACCACCCGCAGCGCGGGCGTGGGCGGGGATGACGCGGATCATCGCGTGCGGCGAGATCGACATAAGCACGTCCGGGCAACTGTACAGGGACGTCCTCGATGTCCTGCGGCGGCAGCGGCCGAGCCGCATCGAGGTCGACCTCGCGGGGGTCACCTTTCTCGACGCGTCCGGCGTACGTGCGTTGCTCATGAGCCGGACCGCCGCGGCCGAGGCGGGATGCCGCCTCACGCTGATCAAGCCGAGCCGCATGGCCCGGAGGATCCTGGAGATCGTCGGCCTGCTCGAGACCTTCGATCTGGCCGCACTCCCGCCGCCCTTGCCATGTCCGCGGCGACCCCACGACTGATCCCGCGCCGCCCGGTCAACGGTCTCCACGGGTGCGCAGCTCCCCGGTGTCCACCAGATACTCGGCGACGTCGACCAGTTTGGTGTTGGTCTGCTGGCTGGCGCGTACGAGCAGCGAGAACGCCTGGTCCGCGGTCAGCTTGTGGCGCTCCATGAGTACGCCCTTCGCCTGACCGATGAGATCGCGGACGGCGAGCGCGTGCCTCATCTGCTCCTGTTGCCGCGCTCCCGACATCGCCACCGCCGCGTGGGCCGCGAACAGCAGGCCGACATGCTCGGACTCGTCGTCGAAGGCGTTCCTCTCTCGCGAGTACAGGTTGAGGGCGCCCAGGTTGCCCTTGTGGACGTACAGCTGGAAGGAGAGCATGCTCTTCACGCCGAGATCGAGGGCGCGCCGGCTGAACTCCGGCCATCGCTCCTCCTGCGTCATGTCCGACAGCCGCACCGTCCTGTGCTTGTAGGTGGCGTCGAGGCACGGTCCCTCGCCGGTCTCGTACTGCGCCTTGTCCACCTGCCGCACCACGTCGCCGGTCGCGGCCTGGGTCTCGACCTCGCGGCGGCGGATGACGACCATCAGCCCCGCGTCCTGCGCGCCGGGGACCGTGTCGACGGCCGCGCCGACGATGGCGTCCAGCGTCTCCTGGGCGGTGTCCTCGTCCTGCAGTGTCCGCGCGAGATCGCTCAGCTTGACCGCGAGCTCGTCATCAGCGGCGTGTCCGGTGTACGCCGCCGACGGCCGGCCCCGTCCGTTGCCTCCACTCGCATCCCTGACCGCCACGCGCCTCACCACCTCTCGGCTGCGCACGGCTCCGAGTGGCTCGGTCTGGCCATGCCCGCACCATGACGCCGTCATGCTGAGCGGAGGCCCCCGCGGCAGCGGAATTTCCGAGCAACCTCGGGATCGACCACGCGAGGGCCGGGTCAGATCCGCGTAAGCAGGTCCGGGGTGAGCGCGGCGACCCCGGCGCAGCCGGACAGGGCCAGGGTGAGATCGGTCTCCGCCAGCACGCAGCGGATCACGTGCTCCACCCCCGCCTGGCCGTCCAGACCCAGTCCGTACGCGTACGGACGGCCGAGCAGCACGGTCCTCGCACCGAGCGCGAGCGCCTTGACGACGTCGTCCCCGGTGCGGATACCGCCGTCGAACAGCACGGTCAGCCGGTCGGCCACGGCGTCGGCGACGGCCGGCAGGGCGTCGGCCGCCCCGATCGAGCCGTTGACCTGGCGTCCGCCGTGGTTGGAGACGACGACGCCGTCCATCCCGGCGTCGGCGGCCAGTCTGGCGTCATCGGGGTGCAGGACGCCCTTCAGCACGATCGGGCCGTCCCAGTGCTCGCGCAGCAGCGCGAGGTCCGGCCACGTCTTGCCCGGGTCGCCGAACATCCCCACGAAGTGCAGGACGGCGGCGTTCGGGTCCTCGTGCACGGGCCGGGCGAGCCCGGCCTGGAACGCCGGGTCGGTGAAGTAGTTCGCGGTGCCGACGCCGCGCAGGAACGGCAGGTAGGCCTGGTCGAGGTCGCGGGGCCGCCAGGCCAGCAGCGGCGTGTCGAGGGTGACGACGAGCACGGTGAATCCCGCCGCCTTGGCCCGGGCGAGGAAGCTGAGGGTGACCTCGCGATCCTTGCCCCAGTAGAGCTGGAACCACCGCTCGCCGTCCCCCATGGCCGCCGCGACGTCCTCCATCGGCGTGCTGGAGGCCGACGACAGGATGAAGGGTACGCCCCTCGCGGCGGCCGCGCGGGCGGCGGCCCGCTCGGCCTCCGGATGCATGATCGACAGCACGCCGATCGGCGCCAGCGCCAGCGGCGCGGGCAGCCGCCTGCCCAGCACGGTCACCGACAGGTCGCGTTCACGCACGTCGCGCAGCATCCTCGGCACGATTCGCCAGCGGTCGAGCGCCTCGCGGTTGGCGCGCTCGGTGCGCCCGCTGCCCGCGCTGCCGGCGACGTAGCCGACCGGACCCGGCCCGAGCCGCCCCTCGGCCATCTCCTCGAGCCGGGTCAGGTCGGTCGGCAGCCGGGGCACGGCCCCGGTCATGCCGTTGAGATAGATCTCGTACTGGAAGTCCGCCCAGCTCATCGCGCTCGCCCTCGCTCCGCTTCCATCCGGCCGTGCCCCGGCGGCTTCCGGCGAACACATTATCGGGAACCGATCAGCGGGCCCCGCGCGCCAGGTGGGGGTTTGCGGCGCGAGACGTGAGGCGTTCCCCGTTGCGGTGGGCGATGTCGGCCTTCTGCTCGTCGCTGAAGGGGGCGTTCTCCAGGAAGGAACGGGCGACGCCGGCGCTGGTGTCCACGAAGGGGAAGCCGCCGGGGCGATCGTTATCACCGATACACATCACCGCGTCCACTGAGCGGGAGCAGCACCGCGGTCCCCGGCCGGGTCAGGCCTCCGGCCGGGGACGGCGATCAGCGGGGGCCGGGGGCGCGGCGGAAGGCGAAGGGCTGGCTCTCGCGGCCCGGCACCACGAACCAGCACTCGCCGGTGCCCTCGCTCGCCAGCAGCGAGAAGAACGCGTCGACGACCGTCTCGACGTCGAGGATCGGGAACTTCAGCTCGTCCAGCAGCGCCTTGGCCTCGGCGTCGAGGATCGCCGTGTCCGCGAACGACGGGCACAGCCCCTGCACCCGGACGCCGAGGGGCTCCAGCTGCGGGCCGAGCGAGCGGACGAGCCCGACGACCGCGTGCTTGTTGGCCGCGTAGACGGGATCGGAGGGGATGCCCACGATCCCCGCCATGCTCGCGGTGGCCACGATCACGCCCCCGGCCCGCATCGCAGGCAGCGCGGCGTGCACGCCGAAGACGACACCGTCGAGGTTGACCCCCATCGCGCGCCGGTAGCGGGCGAGGTCGAAGTCCTCGCCGAGCCCGAATCCCGAGGCGACGCCCGCGTTGAGGAAGGCGAGGTCGAGCCGCCCGTGCCGCTCGATCGCGAGCGCGACCGCCGCCTGGTTGTCCTCCAGCCGCGACACGTCGGTCCGCACGAACGCGGCGCCGATCTCCTCGGCGGTGCGCGCGCCGGCCTCGGCGTCGACGTCGGCCAGCACGACCTGCGCGCCGTACGCGGCCAGGCGGCGGGCGACACCCGCGCCGATGCCGCCCGCGCCCCCGGTGACGAGCGCGACCTTGCCATAGATGTCGTCGGTGTTCACACCGGCAGCCCTCCCGTTGCGGCCCTGGTCGAGCCGGTGGCCCGATACGCCTCGATGGTGCGTTCGGCGATACGCATCTGGTGGATCTCGTCGGCGCCGTCCGCGAACCGCGCCCATCGCGCGTGCTGGAACATGTGCGCCAGCGGAGTGTCGGTCGAATAGCCGAGCGCCCCGTGGACCTGGATGGCCCGGTCGACGATCCGGTTGAGGCTGTTCGCCACGAAGTGCTTGGCCATCGAGACCTCGGTGCGGAAGTCCTCACCCTTGTCGATCTTCGAGGCGGCGTGCAGGACCATGAGCTTGCACTGGTAGAGCTCCATGGCCGAGTCGGCGATCATCCACTGCACGCCCTGCTTGTCGGCGAGCAGCGATCCGTGGCTGAACCTGTCCAGCGCCCTGCCCACCATCATGTCCAGGGCCGTCTCCGCCTGCGATATCCATCGCATGCAGTGCGCCAGCCTGGCCGGGCCGAGGCGGTACTGGCCCAGCCGGTGGCCGTTGCCCCGCCCGCCGAGCACGGCGGAGTCCGGCAGGCGCAGGTCGGTGATGACGATCTCGCTGTGGCCGGTCGAGCCGTGCATGGTCTCGATCTCGCGTACGTCGTTCCAGCCGTCGGCGGGCAGGTCCACGAGGAAGGCCGTGTTGGCGCCCCGTGCGCCCTCCGGCAGGTCGAACTCGGTCTTGGCGATCAGGATGGCGAAGCTCGCCCTGCGGGCGTTGGAGATGAACCACTTGTGCCCGTTGATCACCCACTCGTCGCCGTCCTTCACGGCGCTCGTACGGATGAGGGTCGGGTCGGAGCCCGCCACCTCGGGCTCGGTCATCGCGAAGCAGGACATCTTCACGCCGTCGAGCAGCGGCCGCAGGTAGCGCTCCTTCTGCTCGTCGGTGCCCCAGTGCAGCAGCGTGTGCATGTTGCCCTCGTCGGGGGCCGCGCAGTTGAGCACCCACGGACCGAGCCTGGTCTTGGCCGCCTCGGCCTGCACCATGGCCAGCTCGACGTGGCCGAGGCCCATGCCGCCCCACTCCTTGGGCATGTGCGGCAGCCAGAGCCCCTCCCGCTTGGCCCTGCGGCGCAGGTCGAAGATCGTGCGCAGGTACTCCTCGCGGGTGAGGACCTTCTCCTCGGAGTCCTCGAACGGCTTCACCGCCGGGATCACCGTCTCCTGAATGAACGTCCGAACCCGCGCGCGTATCTCCTCGTGCTCGGGAGCGAGCGTGAAGTCGATGGCCATGGCCCTCCCTCGGGCACGATAATGCGACTGATACGTCAAATAATGCGATCGACTGAAATACCGTATCCTTCAGCCGTACGAGCGACAAGGGAGGCGCGATGCCGGCGGAGACCACGGTCCGGAGGCTCGTGGACGCCGCGGAACGCCTGTTCGCCGAGCGCGGCATCGACGCGGTGTCGCTGCGCGAGATCAACGCCGCCGCCGGGCAGCGCAACTCCACCGCGCTGCAGTACCACTTCGGCGACCGCGCCGGGCTGCTGAAGGCGGTGCTCGCCAAGCACCGGCCGGAGATCGAGGCACGACGCCACCAGCTTCTGGACGAGTACGAGGCACGCGGCCCACTGCCCCAGGCCGACGCCCTGCGTTCGCTCGCCGCCGCGCTCGTCCGCCCGGCCGCCGCCAAGCTGGCCGACCCCGACGGCGGGCGGGACTACCTGCGCGTCATGGAGCAGCTGGTCCATCGCGTGCCGCCCAGCCTCCCCGAGGACGGCGGCGGCAGCATCGACCGCTGGCGTGAACTGGTCGCCCCCCTGCTCCCCGAGGCCGCCGTACGCCTGCACCAGCGCTTCATGGCGATCCGCATGACGTACGTCGAGCTGGCCCGCCGGGCGAGCGGCCCCCCGGCCCGGGACGACCGCCTGTTCACCAGCCATCTGATCGACGTGGTCTCGGCGGTCCTCGCGAGTCAGGTCTCCGACGAGACCGCCCGCCTCCTCGCCGAACGCGAGCAGCGCCCCTGAGACCGCCGCAAGAGCCCGAGATCGGACACCCTCTCGGCAGTTTCACCAAACCGCTTGACGATGTGTCACGTCGCGACATGTAATAGTCACGGTCGGTGACAAGGGGTCCAGGGGACCTCTTCCCGGGCGACCGGGATAGCCGACCTCATTCATGTCGACCCCATGGTGTGAGCAATGATCGCACATTCGGTTTGACGTGACTCTCGAACCACTTGCACGGCCGATTCTCGAGGTGCCGCTGTACGGCCCATAGGCTGTAGTCGGCGACTTGTATCCCCCAAGTGCTCTGCGCGTCCCAAACGCAGAGAACTATCTCCCGGTCGGCATCAAACTGACCACACACATCTCGCAGGGCCTCTCGGGCGTTCATAACCTTGCGACTCGTCGTCAAACTTGCGGCGATTACGTACAACGTGTCCCCCGGTCCACTCACCTGAGAGACGATTTGCCTGAAATGAGAAAACCAGGCAAGCTTGTACAGCCACTGCTGACGCTCCCGGACAGAGGGATGCGCGTTCCCCTTGTACAGGAATGTCGCGTCAATCCGCGGACGCTGGTCCTTTATGACGTCGAAGACCTCGTCTCGCGTGGACTGTGAGTCATCCTTGGCATGCCGCCCCTTCGGCAGGCTGACGCCGCGCCGCTCCAAATCACAGCGAAGCCTTAGCCCCTGCCAAATGCGTTCCCCGTGCTCCCCTCGAAACACCGCAGTGCCACATCCGAAGTACCGACTCACTCCGGATATACCTGGCACTCCCATATCTCCGGTTTCGTCGGCGTACATGTAGATCTCCGCCAATAGCCCACTCACTTTCAGCGATAGCGGAAATCTTTCCTATCACCTGGATCAGGATTGACCCGTGCAATAGGAAGCAGGCCGGCACCCGCCTTTCATTTTCGAGCCAGGGTGGCGTGCGCGCCGGGGTCACGGTGGCGCGGAAGGCGACCTGCCTTCTCTGCTCTACCACGTCCGCGCGGAGCGCCCCGGCTGCTAGCGTGATCATGCCCATATCCACAAATAAGGGGTGATCGATGATCCGCCGGAAGCCTACGAAGATCACTCGCTGGGTCGCGGGCGGCATGACCTTCGCCACCGCCACCGCCCTCACTCTGGTGTCCGCCGGGCCGGCGCAGGCCTATCCCAAGGGCTCGTGCGGGCAGTCGTACCACAAGGTGGCCAGCTATCAGCTGACGCAAGGGGCCAAGGACGGGAAGTCGTACGGCACCGTCACGCTGTACCAGAGCCCCACCGCGCACGCGAAATGCGCCATCACCCGGGTGGCGCCCTCCCTCATCGGCAAGACGAGCTACATGTACGTCGAGCTCTTCGTGGACAAGAACCGGAACAAGAAGTACGACGCCCCGGACAAGGCGGCCGCCAGCGGCAGCGAGAAGTACAAGTGGTTCGCGGGCCCGGTGCACATCTACGGCGTCGACCACCGGTGCGTCCAGTTCACCGGGGCGGTCAGGACCGGCTCCAAGCCGCTCGTCCGCGGGGGCACCCCTGCGGGCAAGTGGATGTACTGCGGCTAGCCCCTCAACGCAGGGCACGGGTGAGGGCGGCGACGCGCTCGGCCCGGGCCCTGCGGCTGAGTGCCGCACCGGGCACGACGGTGTCGAAGCCGTGGAAGGCCCCCGGCCAGAGATGGAACTCGACCGACACCCCGGCCCTGGTCAGCCGCAGCGCGTAGTCGGCGCACTCGTCGCGGAAGACCTCCAGCTCGCCCACGTCCACGTACGCCGGAGGGAGGCCGGACAGGTCGGCGGCCCGCGCGGGGGCGGCGTAGACCGGCACGTCCTCGCCTCCGGCGGCGTCGCCGAGCAGGGCCGCCCAGCCGAACCGGTTGGAGCCGCGGTTCCACGTCACGGCGTCCTCGAAGGAGCGACCGGAGGTGGTGATCTCACGGTCGTCGAGCATCGGGCACAGCAGGAGCTGGAAGACGAGCGCGGGCCCGCCGCGGTCGCGGGCGAGCAGCGCGGTCCCCGCGGCGAGCCCGCCGCCGGCGCTCACTCCGCCCACCGCCAGCCGGCCCGCGTCGACGCCGAGATCGCCCGCGTGGGCGGCGGTCCAGGCGAGACCGGCGTAACAGTCCTCCACGGGCGCGGGATGAGGGTGCTCGGGCGCGAGCCGGTAGTCCACCGACACCACTACGCAGCCGACGCGACGCACGTATGACCCGGCACGGGCGTCGTCCGCCTCGGGGCTGCCGAGCACCATGCCGCCGCCGTGGATCCAGTACACCCCCGGCAGCGGGCCGTCCTGGGCGGCCGGCCGGTAGACGCGCAGCCGCAGGTCGCCGCCGGGGCCGGGGACGACCACGTCCTCCACGCGGACTCCCTCGCCCACCGGCTGCGCCGCAACGGCCAGGGCGGCGGCCCGCCGGGCCCGCAGCGCCAGGAGGTCCTCGTACGTCGCGCCCGAGAGGTTCGCGGTCGCGGGCGGCTCCCGCTCGACGGCCGCCCTCAACTCGGGGTCGAGGTGGGGGTGCATCCTCAGCCTTTCAGTCCCGTGTGAGCCAGCCCCTCGATGAACTGCCGCTGCGCCACGACGAACACGACCAGCACCGGGATCGCCGTCATCGAGGCCGCGGCGAGCTGCACGTTCCACATCGGGCCGCCGTACGCGTCGACGAACTGCGTGAGCACCTGCGGCAACGTGAACTTCTCCGGGGACGACAGGTACACGATCGGTTCGAGGTAGAGGTTCCAGGAATGGAGGAAGGTGAAGACGGCCACCGCGCCGAGGGCGGGCCGGGCCAGCGGCAACGCCACCCGGGCGAACGTGCCGAACCGCCCGAGACCGTCCACCCGGGCCGCCTCCTCCAGTTCACCCGGCAGGCTGATGAAGAACTGCCGCATGATGAACGTGGCCAGCACGCTCGGCGCACCGAAGATCGGCACCAGGATCAGGGGCCAGTGGGTGTCGGTCAGCCCCCACCCGTTGAACATCTGGAACAGCGGCACGATCGTGACCTCGCTCGGGATGAGCAGGCCGAGCAGCACGACGAAGAACAGCACGTTCTGCCCGGGGAAGCGGATGCGCGCGAAGGCGTATCCGGCCAGCGCCGCGACCGCCATCGTGCCGGCGGTCACCACCAGCGCGATGGAGAGGCTGTTCCAGTACTGCTGCGCGAACGGCTGGAGCTGGAACACCTGCCGGTAGGCCGAGACGTCCCACCGGCCGGGCAGCAGCGACGGCGGGAACGCGAAGATGTCGCTCACCGGCTTGAACGACGAGGTGACCATCCACCACGTGGGGAAGACGAACGGCACGCAGAGCACGCACAGCAGCCCGTACACCGCGGTCTTGGCCCTACGACTCATTGAAGACCCACTTCCGGCGCATCCGCCACTGCACGAGGGTGAGGGCCGCGACGATCGCGAACAGCACGACCGACAGGGTCGCGCCGTACCCGAAGTGGTGGAACTGGAACGCCTGCTGGTACAGGTAGTAGACGAGCACGGTGGTCGACATGCCGGGGCCGCCCTGGGTGAGCACCGCGATCTGGGCGAACACCTGGAGCGACCCGACCACCGTGATGATCGACGTGAGCAGGATCGTGGGGCTGATCAGCGGGATCGTGATCCGCCGGAACCTGGTCCACGCGCCCGCGCCGTCGAGCTGGGCGGCCTCGTAGAGCTGCTTGGGCACGCCCTGCAGGGCGGCCAGGAACAGCACCATGTTGAGGCCCACGTTCTTCAGCACCTGCACGACGATCACCGAGACCATCGCGGTGGCCTCACCGCGCAGCCAGTTCGGCCCGGTGACGCCGAACGCGCCGAGCACGCCGTTGATCCCGCCGTTCGACTGGAGCAGGAACTGCCAGACGATCGTCCAGGCGACCAGCGACACCACGACCGGCGAGAAGAACAGCGCCCGGAAGAACGTGGTGCCGCGCAGCCGCTGGTTGAGCAGCACCGCCAGCAGCAGGGCCAGGCTGAGGTTGAGCGCCACCAGGCCCACGGAGAACAGCGCGGTCGCCCACAGCACCGAGCGCAGGTTGGCGTCGCCGAGGAGCTTGGCGTAGTTGTCGCCGCCGGTGAACTGGAAGGTGCCGGCCAGCACGTTCCACTCGTGCAGGCTGTACCACCCGACGAGCGCCAGCGGCAGCAGCACGAACAGCACGCTTCCTGCGAGCTGGGGGGCGATGAACAGGTAGCCCGCGAGCACGTCCCGGCGGCGGGTGTTCCAGAAGGGGGCCCCGCGGGTGACGGTCCGCGCCGCCACCCGCGAGTCGATCTCCGTCACCGCCACGTCACGCGCCCAGCATCGGCTGGATCTTCGCGCAGACGCCGTCCAGCACGGTCTTGACGTCGGCGCCGGGCTGCCACAGCGGGTCGAGCGCCGCCCGGACGGTCTGCGCCAGCTCCGCCTGGCCCGCGTGGTTGGGCTTGACCACGCCCTTGGCGATGCCGTCGATCACCACGCGCTGCAACTGCTCGGGCTTGAGCAGCGGGTTGCTCTTGGCCAGCGTCTCGGAGGTGAGCTGGGCGGCCCGCGGCGGCGGGAAGTACGCCGCGAGCTTGGCGGAGTTGGCCGGGTCGGTGAAGAAGGCGAGGAAGTCGGCCGCGAGATCGGCGTGCGGGGAGTTCTTCAGCACGCCGATGCCGGCCTGCCCGAACACGGCGTACTCCCCCTTGGGCCCGGCAGGCAGCGGCACCAGGTCCCACCTGAACTTCGCGTCCTGCAGCAGCGACGCCCGGGAGATCTGGGTGATCGTCATGGCGGCCTCGCCGGCGAAGAAGTCCACGCTGGTCCCGGGACCGGGCAGGGCCTTGTCAGTGAAGATCGCCTTGTGCAGGGCCGTCATCGCCTCGACCATCTCGGGGCTGTTGAACTGGCAGGTCCTGCCGTCGTCGCTCCACGCCCTGGCGCCCCAGCCACCCCAGAACGAGGCCAGGTTGTCCCAGTTCTTGTAGTCGAAGTCGCGGATGATCAGACCCGCCTTGCCCTCCTTCTTCGCCACGGCGGCGTTCATGGCCAGGGCCTCGTCCCAGGTCCACTTCCCGGCCTTGATCAGTTCCTCGGGGGTCTTCTGCCCGGCCGCCTTGAGCAGGTCCTCGTTGACGAACACGCCGAAGGGCGAGGTCGAGAACGGATAGGCGTACAACTCGCCGTCCTTCTCCCACAGCTTCGTCGCCGCGGGCGTCAGGTCGGCCAGGTCGTAGCCCTGCGCCTTGCCGAGCACGCCCTTCAGCGGCACGAGCGCCCCGGAGGAGACGAAGTCGGGCGCCGAGCCCTCCAGGATCCAGGCGAGGTCGGGGGCCTTTCCACCGGCGATCTGGGTGGTGAGCGTGGTGGTGTAGCTCTCGAACGGGATGGGGTCGAACTTGATCTCTCCGACGTCCGGGTGCGACTTCCGGTACTCGGCCGCGATCTCGTTGAACAGCTTCAGGTGGGCCTCGTTGGAGGTCCAGATCGTCATGCGGAGCGGCTGCGGGCCGCTCGCCGCCGGTGCGGCGGCGTTCCCGCCGCCGCACGCCGTCGCGAGCAGCGCGGCCGTCGCGAGGGCCGCCAGCCTCCCGAGTGGTTTCATCGTCCGGTCTCCTTACCGTGCGTCCCCCGAAGTTCGTGTTTTTCAGTAGCCGGCGACCTGCGGCCAGCGAAGCTCGACGCCGTCGTCCGTCAGACGGCGCTGGAAGTCGTCGAGGAGGGTGTCGCCCTCGCGTACGGCGTGCGGGGTCGTGCCGCGGTCGAGGCAGAAGGCGGCCAGCGCGCCCGCCGCCTCGCCGATGTTCCACTCGACCGGATGCAGCCGGTAGGCCCCGTTGGTGATGTGCGTGGTCCCGATGTTCTTGCCTGCGGGCAGCAGGTTGGTCGTCCGCCGGGGGATGAGCGCTCCGAGGGGGATCTCGAACGGCGAGCAGCCCACGTCGATGTAGTTGTCGCCGCCCGTGCTCGGGTGGAGGTCGATGCGGTACATCCCCACGCCCACGGAGTCGGCGTACCGGACCGCGCCCTTGTCGCCGCGGACGGCGAGGGACAGGTCCTGCTCGACCACCGTGTAGAGGGCCCTGATGCGCCGCGACTCCCGGATGTAGGCGGCCTGGGCGAGACCGTCGGCGCCGCCGGTGACGTCGCCGCGCAGCCGCAGGCCGGGGTAGCCGGTGCCGCCGTCCGGCCGGGGCGCCTCGGTCTGCAGCCAGTAGAGGACCGACAGCGACAGCTCGCGGGCGGCGGCGAGGTGCCTGCCCGCGTCGGGGACGTCGATGACCGGCCCCTCCAGATAGTCGATCATGGGCCAGTTGACGAGCGTGATGTCGCTGTCGTACGCCCCGGGGACGAAGTTGCGCCGGGCGGCGATCCTGCGGAAGGTCCACAGGTTGGCGTCGCCGGGGCTGAGCCGCTGGTCGGCCACCACCGACAGCGGGTCGTCGTCGGGGTTGGGGGTGAACGACCGCTCGACGATCTCCAGCGTGCGGGGGTGCGGGCAGCGCCACGACAGCAGCCGGTCGCCCCAGAAGGACGGCTGATACTCCCGCCAGAACCCGTAGGAGGCGGGCCTGTCAATGGTGTGGTCGCCGTCGACGTGGTCGATCGCGAAGCACACCGAGACCGCCTGCATGTTGAGCGGCTGCGCCTCGGCGGGCGCGCTCGGCTCCCCGGTCTCGGCCTGCGACTCGAACCCGGTGACGTACTCGGTGCCGGTCATCGGCAGCAGTTCGCCGGTCTCGGTGGCGTCGAGCACGTACGGCGCCGTGACCGTGATCCGGCCGCCGCCGTCGCGGTGCTCCACCGTCACGCTCGTCACCCGGTCGCCGTCCACCTCCGCGGCCACCGGCCGGTACGGCTGCAGCACCCGCAGCCGTCCGGACCCCCGGTAGGGCGCCAGCATCGCCTCGATCACGGCGACCGCGACCCTCGGCTCGTGGCACAGGCGGCTCACGTGCCCGGCGCCGGGGTTCAGCTCGCGCCAGGACCTGGACCGCCCGGTCAGCGGATAGTGGTCCCGGTAGTAGCGCCGGATCCCGTCGCGCAACGCCCGGTAGCTCGCCGTCACACCGAACCGCTCGACCCACGAGTGCTCGTCCGGCGGCACCGCCTGGCTGGTGAGCTGGCCGCCCAGCCAGTCGTACTCCTCGGTGAGGACCACGGTGCGGCCGGCCCGCAGCAGGGCCAGAGCGGCGGCGACGCCGCCGAGCCCTCCGCCGACGACCAGCGCGTCCGCCGTTGTCTCGCTCACGTGCGATTACCTTCCTTCCTCGAGCCGTGCGGGGGC
The DNA here is from genome assembly GCF_006874435.1 of Microbispora sp. KK1-11. Lineage (NCBI taxonomy): Bacteria > Bacillati > Actinomycetota > Actinomycetes > Streptosporangiales > Streptosporangiaceae > Microbispora > Microbispora sp. KK1-11. The sequence goes on from NZ_VIRJ01000002.1 coordinate 208,373, forward strand.
GAGGGTCGATCCCTCCACGAACTCGCACGGCAGCAGTTCCTGGGGCGTTCCGCCGCGTTCGAGCACCTGGGCGAGCAGTTCCACGGCCCTGCGGCCCATCTCGCGCCGAGGGATGCGGAACCCGGTGAAGTCGATCTCGACGCGGACCGGCCGCGTAGGGGCGCCGAGCGCGAGGATCGACAGCTCGCCGGGCACGTCCACGCCGCGCTCCCGGGCGGCCTGCACGATCGCGACGCCGTCCGCGGACTCCTCCACGAACGCGGCGGTCACGCCCGCCGCGGCCAGGTCGTCGAGGACGTCCCCCGGCCCGCGGTCGGCCACAGGCACGTGGATCCACTCCGTCCCGACGGCGGCGACCGCCTCGCGGAAGCCGCGCATGCGATCGGCCGGGGACTCCGCGCCCGTCCCCGCGCCGACGTAGGCCAGCCGCCGATGGCCGAGGCCGTACGCGCGCTCGACCAGCGCGCGTACGGCCGGCGGGTAGTCGGCCCCGACGTACGGCACCGGCCCGCCCGCGTCGTCGCGGCGGCCGACCGAGACGAAGGGGATGTTCTCGGTCAGCAGGCGGGCCAGGTCGTCGCGATCGACCGTGCGGCCGAGCAGCACGCATCCGTCGGCCAGCCGGATGCGGCTGTCGGCGTTGAAGATCCGCCGCCGCTCCCCCGACGCCTTGGCGCTGGTGAACAGCAGCAGGTCGCAGCCGATCTCCTCGGCGCACTCCTCGATGCCGACGAGGAACGGGTGGTAGAAGTCGGCGCTCGCCGTCGGGAAGACCGCCTCGTAGGTGAACACGCCGAGGATGCGGTTGCGGCGCTCGGCGAGCCGCCGGGCGACCGGGTCGGCGACGTACCCGGTCTCGCGGATCACCCGCAGCACGCGCTCGCGGGTCTCTGGCGCGATGCGCACGTCCGCGTCGGACCGGTTGTTCAGCACCAGCGAGACCGTGGTCTGGCTGACACCGGCCATGCGGGCGATGTCCTGCTGGGTGAGGCGGCGGTTGGTCACCACGTGGGGTCCTGTCTGATAATGCGTATTAGCGAGAGAGAGAACATCATTCTGGAAGCCGCGCGTGCCCGCGTCAAGACGTGTTCATCCTGAACTAATGCGCATTAGTCACACGTGATGACGACGTCGATGCTGCCGTCGTGCGGGACGCGCAGCACATGGATGAGCCGCCTGGCGTCGCGGAAGTAGGTGGAGGAGCCGAAGCGCAGCGAGGCCGCGCGAGCCGTCCCCCAGCGGATCCGGATCAGCGCCGCTCCCCTGCGCACGTCGATCCCGTCGGCCGTCGCGGTGGTGTTCGCGTGATACGGCGCGGGCGTGCCGTCGGTGAAGACGAGGGTGTCGGTCGGCAGCAGGACGAGCGGGATCTGCTCGGTCGCCGCCGCGGACGCGCGGACGGCGCGGCGGACGGTGTCACGCGTGACGGTCACCTCCGTGCGGATCGACCCGTCGGCGGCGCCGTGGCGGATGCCGAACGTTCCCTCGCCTCTGGAGTGCTCGCCGGTCCACGGGGCGGTGCCCGGCTCGCCGGCGAAGTACTCGGCCGGCTGGTCTCCCGCGTTGTCCGGCACGCCGTTCGCCCTCACGGTGCCCCAGCAGCCCTGGTTGTTGTTGTTCAGGGAGTGCACGATCGTCCCGGCGTCCGGGTGCCACAGGAACGTCAGGCCGGTCCTGCCGTACGCCGTCCCGCGCGTGCCGAAGTAGCCGCCGAGGTAGAGGCCGGGACGGCGGACGAACACGAAGTCCTGCCCCAGGTCGCTGCGGATCTCCACGAAGTGCTTCCACTTCAGGTACGGCAGGCTCCTGACCGCCTTGTCCTTCGCCTTCCTGGTGGGGAAGCGTTCGCCGTAGATCGCGTGGGTGAGGATGCGCGGCGAGGTGTCCTGCTTCTGGGCCGGGGTCACGGGGGCGCTGTCGGCCGCCCAGGCGGCACGCGCGGCGGCCAGGTCCTCGCGGGCGCTCATGAACGCCGCCAGCGCGGGCACCTCGGGCACGAACAGCGAGTTGAGCGCGGTCCGGTCGGGATCGGGCCGCACGTCGTCGTAGAACCGGCTGCTGGTGCGCGTCGACGGCGCGATGTTGCTGATGTAGCCGCTGCCGTCCGGCTCGCGGACCAGGTTGTAGCCCAGCCAGTCGGCGAACCGCCCGGCCATCGCGACGAGCGTCCGGTCGCCCGTCTGGTGGTAGGCGTCGGCCATCTCCGGCAGCATGACCTCGAAGTTGTAGTTCATGTCCATGCCGCGCTGCTCGTAGAAGAACCCGGCGGGGCTCTGGCCGTCCGCGGCGAGCCTGGCGACGCCCTCGGCGAGGCGCCGGCGCAGCGCGGGATCGGGATCGAGGTTCAGGGCGAGTGAGGCCCCGGCGAGGCCCGAGGTGGTCTGGTTGGCGAAGGCCAGCGGCTTCTTCTGCCACACCTTGGTCGTCGCCGGATCGAGGAACCAGGTCATCCCCCGGTGAAGAGCGGCCTTGATCTGGTCCTGCCGCTCCGGCAGCGCACCGGACCGCCGGAGGATGTCCAGGGTCTTGCTCAGGTAGCCCATGGCGAAGCCGGTGGGCGCCATGCCCCGCTCGTCGATGTCGTACTCCGGCCACGAGCCGTCGTCGTGCTGCAGGCCGAGGTAGTGGCCCAGCGCCGCGTCGAGCGCGGCGAGCAGCGCCGGGTCGCCTGCGTACGGGTTCCAGGGGCGGGCGTTCGCGTGGAACCAGGCCAGCGTGTAGACGTGCTCCTGGACCCGGGCGTTGTACGGCGCCGAGGGGGTGCGCCACCAGCCCCCTTTGAAGAAGCCGTAGGTGGCCGGGTCGGCGTCCTCGATGTCGTTCACCATCGGCGCGAGGATCATCAGATAGGGCGCGTAGCGCTGCTCGGTGGGGGCGAACAGCCGGCGGTCCGGAGCCCCGGCGGGCAGCGCGGCCAGGTCCGGCAGCGGGCCCGTCGTCGCGGCGGCCGCCCGCCGGGCCCGGGCGGGCAGGGCGGCGAGGAGCATCGCTCCGCCGGCGGCGGCCAGCAGGCCACGGCGGCCGATCACGGGCAGGGCGGGGTTACGGTCCTTCTCGGTGTCCTGGTTCATGGGGGGCGACTCCTCAGGGGCGAGGGATCCGGGGCAGGGTGAGCGCGAGCGCCATCACCGCATGTAGTCACCTCTGCGGTGCTAATGCGCATTAGTCGCGCTGAGACGACATACTGCGGGCTCGCCTGTCCTCTCGTCAACGGTGTAATAGCGGTAATAATGCGCATTAGCAGCTTGGGCCGGGCGCCTGGACGGACGTCACGGTGCGTGATGTCCGCTCCCGTCCTCACAGGACGGGGGTTTGCCCTGTTGGCGGATGGGGAGGGGAGGACAGCACCGCGTACGGGCCGTTTTCGGCCGCCCGTTTCCGGTGCAGTCGTCGTCCCGTACGGCGCGACGGGCGTGACCGTAGAGGGGTGAGGTGAGCGGGATACCGACGATCAAGAGCCTGGACGAGCTGACCGAGCTCGTCGAGCACCGGCCCGGGCTGTACCTGCGCTATTCCAAGGGCCCCGACGCCGACGCCGGCAAGCCGAGCGTCGACTACGAGAGCCGTCTGGAGCTGCCCGGCCTGTCGGTGACCGTGCTCGACGCCGAGCGCTGGTGGACCCTCCCGCTGCGTGACTGGCTGGCCCGTCAGATCTGCAAGTACACCCACCTGGCCGAGAAGGACGAGGAGCGGCACGCGTGGGTGCTGACCGGTCGTGTGGTGGCCCGAGGCCCCGACCACGAGCCGCTCATCGACCAGGTCGAGCCGGTCGCGTGGCTCGACGACTCCGTGGTCGAGCAGGCGCGCGAGCACTACGAGAAGGTGTTCGACGCCGGCCGCGACTCCACCGGATGAAACTCAGGCCCGTGCCTCGGGCCGCCCGGGCGGGACGAGCAGCCCGGTGACGCCGCCCTCGATCAGGCCGGGGATCCCGCCGACCGGGGTGGCCACGATCCGGTTGCCCGCGTGCATGACCTCGATCAGCACCGTGCCGAGTGCACGCTGCGGATGTACCCCGAAGTCCTGATCGACACTGACACGTCGCCTGTGAGGGCGGTCCGCGGAGATCGTCCGCCCGGTAGCCTTGCAGGCCGGTGTGTCCGCTGCGTCCGCGGCCGCGGTCACAGGGGCCGATGCGTTCGGCAGTGCTTTATATGCTTTCTTTCTCCTGTTCATGACGGTGATCGCGAGGGTGGACATGGTCGAGAGGGCTGGCACCATGAAGCGGGCGCGATCAGCGCGCGCCGCCGGCGGTGATCCCGAACTGGATCTGCGGCAGCTCCTGGCCGGCCTCACCGCCGTGCGGGACGGCGATTTCGGCACCCGGCTCCCCGAGGACGGGGACGGCCTGCTGACGGAGATCGCGACGGTCTTCAACGGGATGGTCGACCAGCTCTCCCTGTTCACCTCCGAGGTGACGCGGGTGGCGCGGGAGGTGGGCACCGAGGGCCAGCTCGGCGGCCAGGCCGAGGTGCCGGGGGTGTCGGGCACCTGGAAGGACCTGACCGACTCGGTGAACGCGATGGCGGGCAACCTCACCAGCCAGGTCCGCTCCATCGCCGAGGTCACCACCGCCGTCGCCAAGGGCGACCTCTCCCAGAAGATCACCGTCGACGCCCGCGGCGAGATCCTCGAACTCAAGAACACCGTCAACACCATGGTCGACCAGCTCTCCTCGTTCGCCGACGAGGTCACCCGCGTCGCCCGCGAAGTCGGCACCGAGGGGCAGCTCGGCGGGCAGGCACAGGTGCCCGGCGTCGCCGGAACCTGGCGCGACCTCACCGACTCCGTCAACTTCATGGCCGGCAACCTCACCAGCCAGGTCCGCTCCATCGCCGAGGTCACCACCGCCGTCGCCAAGGGCGACCTCTCCCAGAAGATCACCGTCGACGCCCGCGGCGAGATCCTCGAACTCAAGAACACCGTCAACACCATGGTCGACCAGCTCTCCTCGTTCGCCGACGAGGTCACCCGCGTCGCCCGCGAAGTCGGCACCGAGGGGCGGCTGGGCGGGCAGGCACAGGTGCCCGGCGTCGCCGGAACCTGGCGCGACCTCACCGACTCCGTCAACTTCATGGCCGGCAACCTCACCAGCCAGGTCCGCTCCATCGCCCAGGTGACCACGGCCGTGGCCCGCGGCGACCTCTCCCAGAAGATCACCGTCGACGCCCGCGGCGAGATCCTCGAACTCAAGAACACCGTTAACACCATGGTCGACCAGCTCTCCTCGTTCGCCGACGAGGTCACCCGCGTCGCCCGCGAAGTCGGCACCGAGGGCCAGCTGGGCGGCCAGGCCGACGTCAAGGGCGTGTCGGGCACCTGGCGCGACCTCACCGACTCGGTGAACTTCATGGCCGGCAACCTCACCAGCCAGGTCCGCAACATCTCCCAGGTCGCCACGGCGGTCGCCAAGGGCGACCTCTCCCAGAAGATCACCGTCGAGGCCAAGGGCGAGGTCGCCGCGCTCGCCCAGACCATCAACACCATGGTCGACACGCTGAGCGCGTTCGCCGACGAGGTCACCCGCGTCGCCCGCGAGGTCGGCACCGAGGGACGGCTGGGCGGCCAGGCCGACGTCAAGGGCGTCTCCGGCACGTGGAAGGCGCTGACCGAGTCGGTGAACGTCATGGCCGACAACCTCACCGACCAGGTGCGCAGCATCGCCGAGGTGACCACGGCGGTCGCCAAGGGCGACCTGTCGCAGAAGATCCGCGTCGACGCCCGCGGCGAGATCCTGGAGCTGAAGGAGACCATCAACACGATGGTCGACCAGCTGTCCTCGTTCGCCGACGAGGTCACCCGCGTCGCCCGCGAGGTCGGCACCGAGGGACGGCTGGGCGGCCAGGCCACCGTACGCGGCGTGTCGGGCACCTGGAAGGACCTCACCGACTCCGTCAACGTGATGGCGTCCAACCTCACCAGCCAGGTCCGCTCGATCGCCCAGGTCGCCACGGCGGTCGCCAAGGGCGACCTCTCCCAGAAGATCACCGTCGAGGCCAAGGGCGAGGTCGCCGCGCTCGCCCAGACCATCAACACCATGGTCGACACGCTGAGCGCGTTCGCCGACGAGGTCACCCGCGTCGCCCGCGAGGTGGGTACGGAGGGCCAGCTCGGCGGCCAGGCCCGGGTGCCCAACGTGGCGGGCACCTGGAAGGACCTCACCGACAACGTCAACTCGATGGCCGACAACCTCACCAACCAGGTGCGCTCGATCGCCCAGGTCACCACGGCCGTCGCCCAGGGCGACCTGACCAAGAAGATCGACGTCGTCGCCCGCGGTGAGATCCTCGCGCTGAAGACGACCATCAACACGATGGTCGACCAGCTGTCCTCGTTCGCCGCCGAGGTCACCCGCGTGGCCCGCGAGGTGGGCAGCGAGGGACGGCTGGGCGGCCAGGCCGAGGTCGAGGGCGTGTCCGGCACCTGGAAGCGGCTGACCGAGAACGTCAACGAGCTGGCCGGCAACCTCACCCGCCAGGTGCGCGCGATCGCCGAGGTGACCAGCGCGGTCACCTCCGGCGACCTGACCCGGTCGATCACCGTGGACGCCGAGGGCGAGCTGGCCGACCTCAAGGACAACGTCAACTCCATGGTGGAGTCCCTGCGCGAATCGACCAGGGCCAACCAGGAACAGGACTGGCTCAAGACCAACCTCGCCCGCATCTCCGGGCTCATGCAGGGTCACCGCGACCTGTCGGCGGTCGCCGAACTGGTCATGAACGAGCTGGCCCCGCTGGTCAACGCGCAGCACGGCACCTTCCTGCTGGCCGAGGAGACCGCTGCGGGCGCGGAGCTGCGGGTGGTCGGCTGCTACGGTCACCGCGACGCCTCGCGCCGCTACGCGTTCGGCGAGTCGCTGGTCGGCCAGGCCGCGCAGGCCCGGCGGACGATCCTGGTGGAGGACATCCCACCGGGCTACCTGACCGTGTCGTCCAGTCTCGGCGAGGCCGGGCCCGTCAACCTCATCATGCTGCCGATCGTGGTCGAGGACCAGGTGCTCGGCGTGATCGAGCTGGCCAGCCTCGGGCGCTTCGCCAGCATCCACAGGGACTTCCTGGAGCAGCTCGTCGAGACGATCGGCGCCAACGTCAACACGATCGTGGCCAACGCCCGCACCGACGCGCTGCTGGCCGAGTCGCAGCGGCTCGCCACCGAGCTCCAGGTGCGGCAGGAGGAGCTGCAGCGCTCGAACGCCGAGCTGGAGGAGAAGGCGGAGCTGCTGGCCCAGCAGAACCGCGACATCGAGACCAAGAACACCGAGATCGAGCAGGCCCGCCAGGAGCTGGAGGACCGGGCCCAGCAGCTCGCGCTGGCGTCCAAGTACAAGAGCGAGTTCCTCGCCAACATGAGCCACGAGCTGCGCACCCCGCTCAACTCGCTGCTCATCCTGGCGCAGCTCCTCTCCCAGAACCCCACCCGCAACCTCACGCCCAAGCAGGTGGAGTACGCCAACGTCATCCACTCGGCCGGCACCGACCTGCTCCAGCTCATCAACGACATCCTCGACCTGTCCAAGATCGAGGCCGGCAAGATGGACATCACGCCGGAGCCGGTCAGCCTGCGTCAGCTCCTCGACTACGTGGACGCCAACTTCCGCCCGCTGACCACCCAGAAGGGGCTGCGGTTCGGGGTGACGGTGGCCTCCGACGTGCCGGCCCGGCTGCTCACCGACGAGCAGCGGCTGCGGCAGGTGCTGCGCAACCTGCTGTCGAACGCGGTCAAGTTCACCGAGGCGGGCTCGGTCGAGCTGCGCATCGAACGGGCGGCCGACGTGAACCTGCCGAACACCGCCGGCCAGGAGATCCTGGCCTTCCACGTGGTGGACACCGGCATCGGCATCGCCGCGGAGAACCTCTCGCAGATCTTCGACGCCTTCCAGCAGGCCGACGGCACGACCAGCCGCAAGTACGGCGGCACCGGCCTCGGCCTGTCGATCAGCCGGGAGATCGCGACCCTGCTCGGCGGCGAGATCCGCGCGACCAGCACGCTGGGCGAGGGCAGCACGTTCACGCTCTACCTCCCGCTGGCCCACGTCGACGGCGCGCAGACGGAGGCACCCGGGGCGCGCGAGGAGGAGCTGCCGCTGATCGTCCCGCACCCCGCGCCCGTGGCGGCGCAGACCTCGGTCGGCCGGGACGACGGCAGGGCGGGGCGCCGTCTGCTGGTCGTCGAGGCCAGGCCCGGCGGCCTGCTGTCCATGCTGGCCCAGAGCGTCGCGGCCGACCTGCACGACACCCACGGGCCGGTCCAGGTGTCGACCGCGAGCGACGCCCACTCCGCGCTGTCGATGCTGCGGCAGGAGAGCGTCCACTGCGTCGTGCTCGACCTCGGCATGCCGCACGACACCGCGGCCGACTTCCTCAAGGGGCTCGACTCCGATCCCGCGCTGCGGGCGCTGCCGGTGCTCGCGCACCACTCGCGCAAGCTGTCGCGCCCCCAGGAGGACCTGCTGCAGGTGCGCTCCCGCAACCAGCCGCTGGAGCGCCTGCCCAGCCTCGACGAGCTGCGCGAGCGGATCACCCTGCACCTGTCCGCCGAGGAGCCCGGCAGCGTACTGCCGCTCGTGCAGCCGGCCTCGGAGGAGGGCGCGCAGGAGCTCGGGAAGTTCGACAGCGCGCTCGTGGGCCGCAAGGTGCTGGTCGTGGACGACGACGTGCGCAACGTCTTCGCGCTCACCACGATCCTCGAACTGCACGGCATGCAGGTGCTGTACGCGGAGGACGGCCGCAAGGGCATCGACGTGCTGATGCGCAACGACGACGTGGACCTGGTGCTGATGGACATCATGATGCCGGAGATGGACGGCTACGCCGCCACCGCCGCCATCCGGTCCATGCCGCGCTTCGCCCAGCTGCCGATCATCGCCGTCACCGCCAAGGCCATGCACGGCGACCGGGAGAAGACGCTGTCGTCGGGCGCGAGCGACTACGTCACCAAGCCGGTGGACGCCGAGGAGCTCATCGTCTGCATGCAGCGCTGGCTGGACCTGCCCGGCAACGGCGACAGGTAGGCGCCGCCTAGAGCTGACGGGTCGGGGCCGGGCCCGAGGCCGGGGCGGTGCGACGGCCCCGGACCCGCGCCGCCCTGCGCAGGTCCTCGAGCACCGCCCGGGCGGCCCGCCGTCCGGAGACCAGCGCGCCCTGGTGGGAGCCGGTGTCCCGGTGGTCGCCGCACACGTAGCGCCCGGCGCCCAGCCCCACGGCCTCGAGACGCACCGGGCGGCGCAGCGGCATCGGCGGCGGCATGGCGGGCAGGGCCGCCTCGATCGCGTAGGTGGCGACGTGCTCCCACGACGAGGTGTCGCCGTAGATCTCGGTCAGCCGGGCCCGCACCCGGGGCTCGTCCCGGTCCGTGTGGACGCCGAGGACCGAGGTGGAGATCAGGGCGCGGCCGTCGGCGGAATACTCGGGCGCGGCGTCGGTGATCACGATGGTGTCGGTGATCACTCCCTTGGCGTCCACGACCAGCGTGGGCTCGCCGAGGGGCGAGGCAGGGGCGGCGTGGTAGAAGGTCGTGACCGGCCGCATCGCGGGCACCGGCAGACCGGGCACCAGCCGTCCCGCGGTGGGCGGGTCCACCGCCACCACCACGGCGGCGCCCGCGATCTCTCCCCCGCTCGCGAGGGCCACGCCGTCGGGGGTCAGCGCGACGACCGGCGTCTCCAGCGAGATCGCGTCCTCCGGCAGGCGGGCGGCGAGCTGAGCGGGGATCCGCTCCATGCCGAGGGCCGGCACGCCGATCCTGCCGCGGGAGAACGACCGCCACAGGAGGTGGAAGATCCTGCTGGAGGTCTCCAGCTCCCGCTCCAGCACGACTCCCGCGAGGAGGGGGCGGAACAGGTTCTCGACGATCTCGGGAGACGCGCCCCAGCGCCGCAGCTCGGCCAGGGTGGTGCGGTCGGCGCCGCCGCGCCGCCGTACGAGGAAGTCGGGCAGCAGCAGGTCGCGGGCGGTCACCGCGGCGAGCACCGCCTTGTCGAACGGCGTGCCCAGCGGGGCGAGCAGGCCGCTGAGCGCGTGCCGAGGGTGCCGCCAGGGCAGCGCGACCAGCTCGCGCCGGCCGTCCCGGAAGATCATCGCTCCGTTGGTGAACCGCCGCAGGTCCAGGGCGCCGATGTCGAGGACCCGGCCGGCCTCGGGGTAGCTGGTGTTGAAGACCTGGAACCCCCGGTCGAGCCGGAAACCGTCCACGAGGTCGGTGCGGATCCGGCCGCCCACGCCGTCGGACGCCTCCAGGACGCGGACCGGCACGCCTTCCTGACGCAGGTGCCAGGCGCAGGCGAGGCCCGCGAGCCCCGCGCCGACGACGATCACCGTGGCGGGCTGTGGCATGAGCGGATCTCCTCCCTGATCGGCCGCACGCACGACGGCTCCCTTCAGGGACTTCGAACCGGCATGCCGGGGCGGATGCAGGGGCTCCGCACGAGCGCGCGGGGGGTTGGTTGAGAGGTCAGATCTGTGATCGTTCACAGATCGGCACGGCATGCGGACCTGAAAATTTCAATGACCGGCGTGCGATGCCGAGGTGCAGGTGACACCCCTGAGGCGGCTTCTACCAGCCGAGATCGACATGCCCGGACGCGTCGGATGATTGCGTTCACATTGGTGAATCGGAGCTGGTTGACCCCACCGCCGGTCTCGCGTTGTGATGACGCACCCCGGCGCATCCCGTCACGCCGTACCCGCCGGGGCAGGTCCGACCCGGGAGGTCCCGCCTCGGAGAACCCCGATCACGCCCGCGCTTCCGCCGCCCTCACGGCCGAACGCCGCACCCCCATCGGCACCCCCTCATGGAGTTCCAGATGACCACACGACGAAGATCCGCTCTGGTCGCCGCCGTGGCCTCGGCCGCCGCGCTCGCGGGGGCCGGAGTCCTGCCGGCCCTGCCCGCCTCGGCTGCGGCGGGCTGCCGGGTGGACTACCAGGTGACCAACCAGTGGCAGGACGGGTTCGGCGCAGCCGTCACCATCACCAATCTCGGCGACGCGATCGGCGGCTGGACGCTCACCTGGTCGTACACCGCCGGCCAGACCGTCACGCAGGCGTGGAACGCCACGGTCACACAGAGCGGCGCGCAGGTCAGCGCCAAGGACGCCGGTTACAACGCCTCGATCCCCACCGGCGGCACGGCCTCGTTCGGCTTCAACGGCTCGTGGAACAACTCGTCCAACCCCGTGCCCGCGAGCTTCGCGCTCAACGGCACCACCTGCACCGGCGGGGTCACGAGCAGCCCCACCGCGAGTCCCAGCGCGAGTCCCAGCGCGAGTCCCAGCGCGAGCCCGACCCCGTCGCCCTCAGCGAGCCCCACGCCGAGCCCTTCCGCAAGCCCCACGAGCATCCCGGCGGGCGCGCGGCAGATGGAGGACCTCAACCGCGGCCTGATCAGCGTGCGGTCGGGCAGCGGCAACCTGGTCTCCTGGCGCCTGCTCGGCACCGAGAGCATCGGCACCGGGTTCAACGTCTACCGGGGCTCGACGAAGCTGAACTCCTCGCCGATCACCAACTCCACGAACTACCTCGACTCCGGGGCCGCCGCCGACGCCACGTACACGGTGCGGGCCGTGGTGAACGGCGCGGAGCAGGCGGCGTCGGAGACGTCGCTGCGCTTCACCGGCGGCGACCACCTCGACGTGCCCATCCAGCCGCCGTCCGGCGGCACCACACCCGACGGGGTGGCCTACACCTACAGCGCCAACGACACGAGCGTGGGCGACCTCGACGGCGACGGGCAGTACGAGATCGTGCTGAAGTGGGACCCGTCCAACTCCAAGGACAACTCCCAGTCCGGCTACACCGGCAACGTGTTCGTCGACGCGTACAGGCTGAACGGCACCCGCATGTGGCGGATCGACCTCGGCCGCAACATCCGCGCCGGCGCCCACTACACGCAGTTCCAGGTGTACGACTACGACGGCGACGGCAGGGCCGAGGTGGCGATGAAGACCGCCGACGGCACCAAGGACGGCGCCGGGAAGGTCATCGGCAGCTCCTCGGCCGACTACCGCAACTCCTCCGGTTACGTCCTGTCCGGTCCCGAATACCTGACCATGTTCAACGGCCAGACCGGTGCGGCCATGTCCACCGTGGACTACGACCCGCCGCGCGGGACGGTCTCCTCGTGGGGCGACTCCTACGGCAACCGCGTGGACCGTTTCCTCGCCGCCACCGCCTACCTCGACGGCACCCGCCCGTCGCTGATCATGTCGCGCGGCTACTACACGCGTACGGTCATCGCGGCCTGGGACTTCCGCAACGGCTCACTGACCAAGCGGTGGACGTTCGACTCCAACTCGGCCGGCAGCCAGTACACGGGGCAGGGCAACCACAACCTCGCCGTCGCCGACGTGGACGCCGACGGCAAGGACGAGATCGTCTTCGGCGCGATGGCGATCAACGACAACGGCTCGGCGCTGTGGAACACCCGCAACGGCCACGGCGACGCCCTGCACGTCGGCGACCTCGACCCGTCGCGCGCCGGGCTGGAGGTGTTCAAGGTGGACGAGGACACCAGCAAGCCCGCGGCGTGGATGGCCGACGCCCGCACCGGCTCGATCATCTGGAGCAACGCCTCCTGCGGCTGCGACAACGGCCGCGGCGTCTCCGACGACGTCTGGTCCGGCAGCCCGGGCGCCGAGTCGTGGTCGTCCGCCGTCAGCGGCATCTACAACACCAAGGGGCAGAACGTCGGGCGCAAGCCGGGCTCGGCGAACTTCCTCGCGTGGTGGGACGCCGACCCCGTCCGCGAGCTGCTCGACGGCACCCACATCGACAAGTACGGCACCGGCTCCGACACCCGGCTGCTGACCGCGAGCGGGGTGCACTCCAACAACGGCACCAAGTCCACCCCGTCCCTGTCGGCCGATCTGTTCGGCGACTGGCGCGAGGAGGTCGTCTGGCCGACGAGCGACAACACCGCCCTGCGGATCTACAGCACGACCACGGCGGCGAGCCGCCAGATCTACACGCTGATGCACGACCCGGTATACCGGGAGGCGGTCGCCTGGCAGAACACCGCCTACAACCAGCCGCCCCACACGGGCTTCTTCCTCGGGGACGGCATGGCGACGCCCACCAGGCCGAACATCTATCTGAGGTGATACCCCGGCGGCGGCCGCGGACATACCTGGCGAGGTCCGCGGCCGCCACCGGCGCCGGGCACGCCCGGAGCGCTCAGCCCGGGGCCTCCGTGAGGCACAGACCGAGCTGGGTGTACAGCTCCAACTGGTCGAAGTACTCCCGGTGGGTCTTGATCTTGCCGTCCTCGACGAAGGACGCGCAGGTGCCGCGGAAGGTGACCGGACGGCCCGTCCCCTGCAGTTCGCGCCCGTTCGGCAGCAGGAGAGGCCCGAGGTGCGTGCCCGTGGCCGTCCACTCCACCATCAGGGGCGCCTCGCAGGTGACGGCTTCGTACCACACGACCAGCTGGAAGTCGGGAAAGCTCTTGAAGACCTGCTCGTACATCCACCCGATCTGCTCATGTCCCTCCGCCACACCGAAGGGCGAGACGAGGACGGCGTCCGGACTGAAGATCTCGAGCACGCCCTCCACATCGTGTTCGTTGAGCGCGTCGGCCAGCCGGCGTTTCACAGCCCATGGATCGGACATGACGACAGTCCCTCGACGGTCGGTATGTAACGCTGGCCAGCAACTTTAGCCAGAGGCCGGTCAGGCGCTGCCCACGGTTACGTCGCCGCAGCACCACAAGCGGGTTCCGGTTCTCACATGGTTACGCGCTTTCCGCACAGCGGTTCCGGCGGCGTCCCGCCGGCTGGGCATCGACGTCTCCGGGTCCCCGTCCGCCGCGTGACCTGCGCCTTTGTGGGTAGGCCAGTCACAGCGGAGGGCCATGGGGGTGGCAGGATGCGATCATCGATCAGTCTCGGCCGCGTGGGCGGGGTCCCGGTCGGGCTCAACATCAGCGTCATCGTGATCGTCGTGATCCTGGTGATCGGGCTGGCCTTCGGCCGCTTCCCCATCGCCTTCCCCGGCCTCCCGACGGCGGCGTACGTGCTGGCCGCGGTGGTGTCGGCCCTGCTCTTCCTGGCCTCGTTGCTCGCGCACGAAGTGGCCCACGCGATCGTCGCCAAGCGGCACGGGCTGGAGGTCAACGGCATCACGCTCTGGCTGCTCGGCGGGGTGGCCGAACTGCGCGGGGAGCCCCGTTCCCCCGGGGCCGACCTCAAGATCGCCGGGGTGGGGCCGCTGACCAGTGTCGTGCTCGGCGGCGTCTTCGCCCTCGCGTCCTGGGGGGTTTCCGCCGTCGGCGCGCCGCCGCTGATCAGCGGGATGTTCGGCTACCTGGCCGCGGTGAACGTGCTGCTGGCCGTGTTCAACCTCGTGCCCGCCGCACCGCTGGACGGCGGCCGGGTGCTGCGCGCCTTCCTGTGGGCGCGCTGGCACGACCGCCTGCGGGCCGCCGTGGCCGCCGCCCGGGCCGGCCGGGTCTTCGGCTACGTCCTGATCGCGATCGGCTTCCTCAACCTCGTCTCCGGCCTCAGCCTCCAGGGGTTCTGGCTGGCCCTGATCGGCCTGTTCCTGGTGAACGCGGCCACCGCGGAGGAGCAGCAGACGCAGATCGACGCCGCGCTGCACGGGATCACGGTGGGTGAGGTGATGTCGCGTGACCCGGTCGTCGCCCATCCCGACGAGACCGTGGCCGGCCTGGTCGACCGGCTCGTGCTGCGCCATCACCTGTCCACCTATCCGCTGCGGGACGACGACGGCCGGTTCGCGGGACTGGTGACGCTGCGCCACATCCGGCGCGTGCCACCCGACGACCGCGCGACCACCAGGTTGCGGGAGATCGCGTGCCCACCGTCGGACGTGCCCACCGCCCACCCCGGCGACCAGCTCACGGAGTTGCTCCAGCGGATGAGCGGGTGCACGGACGGCCGGGCCGTGGTGCTCGACGACGACGGGCACCTGGTCGGCCTGGTCACCCCCACCGACATCAGCCGGACCATCCAGACGGTGGACCTGCGGGCGCGCGAGCCGTACCGGACGCCGCGCGGCGCCGACCTCGCCCCGCCCCCTCCCGGAGACCGCACCCCCCGAGGACCCGCCCCCGGAGGACCCTCTTCCGGCAGCCCCACCCCTGGAGGCCCCGCTCCCGGAGGCCCCGCTCCCGGAGGCCCCGCTCCCGGAGGCCCCGCTCCCGGAGGCACGGTCCCGCCGGCCGGTCGCCGCGACGCCGCCTGAACCCCGCGTCGTTCGGCCCGGGTCATTCGTCGGCGGGTTCCTCGACGTCGTCGGGCGAGTCGGCGCCGGGGGCGTGCCAGTCGCCGGACGCGCCGCCGTCCAGGTCCGCGCAGGGCTCCACGTCGGGTGACTCCGCCAGCGGCGGCAGCCGGTCAGGGATCATGTTCTCCGGCCCCGCGTTGTCCTTCGGCATGGCATCCTCCTCGGGCCGCTGCCTCTCCGTCTTCGCGTACCCTCGGGCGGCGCGGGCATTCGGTCGGGCCGCAGGGCAGGCCGCGGTAGCCGAAAACAGACGCGCGAGCCGTGTTGAAAGGGAGACCAGGGGTAGGCGGACGGTGCGACCGGACCGGACAAAGCGGTCGTAACTGATAGAGGCAGGCTCTCAAGGAGGTGGGGATATGACGATCGTCGACGACACGGCGGTCGAACAACGGCGGCTGCGGTTCGAGCGGGACGCACTGCCGTACATCGACCAGATCTACGCCGGCGCCCTACGGCTCGCCCGAAACCCCGCCGACGCCGAAGACCTGGTGCAGGACGTCTACATGCGGGCCTTCAGCAACTTCCACCAGTTCCGCGAGGGCACGAACCTGCGGGCCTGGCTGTACCGCATCCTGACCAACACCTACATCAACACCTACCGGAGGCAGCAGCGGCAGCCGCAGCGGTCCGCGACCGAGGACGTGGAGGACTGGCAGCTCGCCGAGGCGGCCTCGCACACCTCGTCGGGGCTCAAGTCGGCCGAGGTCGAGGCCTTGGAGGGGCTGCCCGACTCCCGGGTGAAGCAGGCGCTGCAGGAGCTGCCCGAGGACTTCCGCCTGGCGGTCTACCTCGCCGACGTGGAGGGCTTCGCCTACAAGGAGATCGCGCAGATCATGGACGTCCCCATCGGCACGGTCATGTCACGGCTGCACCGGGGACGCCGGCAACTGCGGGCCAAGCTGGAGGACTACGCCGCCGAACTCGGCCTGCTCCGGTCGGCGAGCGCCGCCGCGCGCGACGGCGAGAGAACCCGGGACGGCGGGAAAGCCTAGGCGAAGGGGCTCAGGCGTCCTCGCGCTCGGGGTTCTCCAGCCGGAAGAAGTTGCTCGGGCTGCCGTCCTTGCGGTGCTCCTGGTAGATGAAGTTGAGCTTGCGCTCCTCGAACGTCGTGAACCACTCGTCCCAGGAGATCTCCTGCAAATCGCCCCCGCCGTAGCCCGGGAAGTCGAACCGGAGGACCCCGGGCCGGCCCTCGTGCTCGGTGCCGGGGACCGTGGCGGGTCTGGCGTCCCGTTCCTCGGCCCAGTGCCTGATCACCTCGTGGTCGGTCGTGATCAGGCTGCGTCCCGGGCGCTCCTCGTGCTCCTGCGCGGAGGAGATCTCCTGCTCGTACTTGTGCTCGCCGGTGACCGGGTGGTGCTGCTCGGACATCTCGACACCTCCCCCTCGTCCTCCCTACCCCGCGCCACCGGCCTTACCCTGAGGCCTTCCCGGGCAGCCGCACCCAGGCGGGGGACTCCTCCCCCGGCGCGTACGCGGAGCCGAGGCGCTTGCCCACCACACCGGGCAGGCCCTGCTCGGCCGCCGCCCGCCTCACCGCGTCCACCTCCCCGGGCCAGGACGGCGCCGTCTGCCAGCGCGGCCCGTTGACCGCGAGGTCCTCCAGCCCCGTACGGCGGCGCTCGAACGGCTCGTCAAGCAACGACCGGCCGTCGTCGTAGAGCAGGTCGTAGACGACGTAGACGGGGGTGCCCGCGAACGCGACGACCTCGCCGTCGAGCACGGCGGCCCTGCTGCCGAACGACTCGGCCAGCGGGCGCAGCCAGCGGTGCTCCCCGGTGACGTCCGCGCCGGCCCCGTCGCGCAGGGTGAGCCTGCCGCCCTCCGCGTACGCGAGCGCCCGCGCACCGTCCCACCAGAACTCCCAGGCGTACGCCTCCGGGTCGCGCGGCACGCGGGCGCGGGTCACCGGCGTCATCGGCGCGAGCGAGGCGGGCGGAGGCTGCCACCGCCCGCTGGGCGGGTCCATCCGGTGGATCATCCAGTTGCGGCCCCGGGTCTGGAACAGCACGTAGCGGCCCGCGACCCGGGAGCCGCTCAGCACGATCTTGACCTCGTGGTCGCTCCACTTCTCGGTCGCGTAGTGGCCGCGGTCCCAGATCGTCATCGTGCCGCCGCCGTACTCGCCCTTGGGGATCTCGCCCTCGAACCGGGCGTACTCCATGGGGTGGTCCTCGGTGTGGACGGCGAGGTGGTTGGTCGCGGGGTCGGGCGGCAGGCCCTTGGGGATCGCCCAGGAGACCAGCACCCCGCCACGCTCCAGGCGCAGGTCCCAGTGCAGGGACCGGGCGTGGTGCTCCTGGATGACGAACGTGTCGTCCTCGCCCCGCGGCAGCGGCCCTTCGGCGGGGACCGGCTCGCTGGTGCGCGTCGCGTCGCGCTTGGCCCGGTAGGTCTCGAGTTTGTCCGCCATCTCACTGGTTCTACCCACGACGTGACTCCCCGTGGGTGACAGGCGTGTCACCTTGTAGCGACATGTCCGGTTAAGGACTTCGTGACCACTTGGTAATTAGGAATCACTATCGTCACCCAGCATGAGTTCAGCGATCAGGCTGACCGCGGGCGCCGGCGTCGTGGCCCTCGGTCTCCTCCTGCCCGGCACCCCCGCCACAGCGGCCCCGAGCCACACGGTCAAGATCACCGTCATGGCCAGCTCCGACATCCACGGAAACGCGCTCAACTGGGACTACTACAAGAACGCGGAGTACGACGACAGCGCGCACAACGACGTGGGCCTGGCGAAGATCTCGACGATGGTGTCGAAGATCAGGGCCGACCGCGGCGCCGACCACACCCTGCTGTTCGACTCCGGTGACACCCTGCAGGGCACGCCGCTGGACTACTACTACGCCAAGATCGAGCCGATCACCTCGACCGGCCAGGTCCACCCGATGGCGAAGGCCATGAACGCCATCGGGTACGACGCCGTGACGCTGGGCAACCATGAGTTCAACTACGGCCTGCCGCTGCTCGGCGCGTGGGTCACGCAGATGAAGGCGCCGGTGCTCGGCGCGAACGCCGTCTCCGCCAAGACCGGCCTGCCGGCCTACCAGCCGTACGTCATCAAGACCATGAAGGTGAAGGGCGAAAAGCCGATCAAGGTGGGTGTGCTCGGCCTCACCAACCCCGGCGTCGCGATCTGGGACAAGGCGAACGTCGACGGCAAGCTGAGGTTCCTCGACCTTGTCGAGACCGCCAAGAAGTGGGTGCCGGTCATCCGCGGCCTCGGCGCCGACGTGGTCCTGGTCACCGCCCACGCGGGCGACGACGGCATGTCGTCCTACGGCTCCGACCTGCCGGTGGAGAACGCCGCCGCCATGGTCGCCGAGCAGGTGCCCGGCGTCGACGCCGTCCTGTTCGGCCACGCGCACAACGACGTGCCGCAGCGCTTCGTCACCAACAAGGTCACCGGGCAGCAGGTGCTGCTGACCGAGCCCAGCAAGTGGGGCCAGCGCCTCAGCGTCGTCGACTTCACGCTCGCCAAGGAGCGCGGGAAGTGGACGGTGACCGGCAAGTCGTCGGCCACGCTCAACACCAACACGGTGGCCGAGGACCCGAAGATCGTCGCGCTCATGAAGGAGCAGCACGACAAGACCGTCGGCTACGTCAACAAGGTCATCGCGCAGTCCACGCAGCAGTTGTCGGCGGCCGAGTCGCCGTACAAGGACACGCCGATCCTCGACTACATCCAGAAGGTCCAGACCGACCTCGTCAGCAAGGCCATCGCCGGCACCGCCGACGCCTCGCTGCCCGTGCTGTCGATCGCCGCGCCGTTCAGCCGCACCGCCGTGTTCCCGGCCGGGCCGGTCAGCGTCCGCGACATGGCCGGGCTGTACGTCTACGACAACACGCTGCTCGGCATCAAGCTGAACGGCGCCCAGATCAAGGACTTCCTGGAGTACTCGGCGAAGTACTTCGCCCAGGTCGCCCCGGGCGCGCCGATCGACCTCGCCACGCTCACCAACGCCGGCGGCACGCCCGACTACAACTACGACCAGCTCTCCGGCGTGACGTACGACATCGACATCTCCAAGCCGGTCGGCCAGCGCATCGTCGGCCTGTCCTACCAGGGCAAGCCCGTCACCGCCGACCAGCAGTTCGTGGTGGCCATCAACAACTACCGCCAGTCGGGCGGCGGCGGCTTCCCGCACGTCTCGACCGCCCCGGTGGTCTACAACGCCCAGGTGGAGATCCGCCAGGCGCTGATCGAGTACGCCGCGGCGAGCGGCACCATCGACCCGGCGACGTTCGCCGAGGCGAACTGGAAGCTCGTCCGCGACGGGGTCCCCGTCTTCGAGAAGTGACGAGTGGGGGTGGTCCGGGATCCTGGGCCACCCCCTTTTTCTCTTGAGCGGTCGTACTCAGTCGATCCGGGTGATCTCGCTCATGCCCGCCCACCCGTCCGGCGGCGACACTGACGTGTCAGAACGCCGAGGGAAAGGGTGGCCGTGAGCAGAAGCGGGATCGTCCTTCTCGCGATCGTCTCCACGATCGCGGGGATCGTCCTGGTCTACGTGGTGGACGTGCCGCTGCCGGTGGTCGTCTCGCTGGGCTTCGGAGCGCTGTGCCTGCTCTGGCTGATCGTGCTCCTGACGGTGCCGTGGAACCTGTACTTCCAGGCTCATGCCCTGATCCACGAGATACGGGTCAGCCGCGAGCGCGGGGTGGAGGTCTCGCCGGAGCGCGAGGCGGAGGCCCTGCGCATCGCGGTGCGCATGCGCCGGGCGGCCGTCGCCGCCCACCTGCTGTCGGCCGCCCTGCTCGCGACCGTCACCTACTTCTCCGGCGAGACCGTCGGCTACTACTTCGCCGTCTTCTACCTGATCGCCACGTTCTTCAGGCCGGCCGGTGCCTGGTTCTCCCACCTGCGCAACCGCATGACCACGATGCTGGAGGAGGTCCGGTATCCCCGGGAGGACGTCGTCACGCTCGTCGAGCGAGTCACCGCGCTTGAGGGGCGGGCCGAGGAGTCCGAGGCCCGGGCCACCGAACTGGCCGAGCGTCTCGACGCCCTCACCTCGGAGACCCGCGCCGGGTTCCACGCGGCCACGGCGCGCGCGGACGACCTCGACCGCCGGCTCGACGCCATGGGCAGGAAGTTCGAGGACTCCCTCAGCCGTCTCACCGACAACCAGGAGGTCCTGTCGGGAATCAAGGCGTTCCTCCGCCTGATCAGATCCGAGACCGGATAATCCCGATTTTGTGGACGGTCCTGCCACTGCCCGATACCCTCTGCCGGGTCGAGATTGTTGGATCTTCAACGACAGGCGGGGACGGCGTGGCACGCTCGTGGAGGGATCTTCCCACGGGCCGGGTCGTGCACCTGCACGCGGGCGGGGACGTGCACCTGCACGGCGACCCGGACGCCGTCGCGCTGGCGGTCGAGCCCCTGCCCGATGACGCGCCCGCGCTGGTCACCTACACACCCCGCCCGGCCGGAACCCCAGCGGACGTGGTCGCCGACGTACTGGGCGAACTGGAGTCCGCCGCGCTGGCGATGTTCCCCGCCTGGCTGCCCGATGCGGACGGCATCACCGCATCCGGCGGCGCGGCCGTCCCCGCCGTTCGGGCCCTCGCCCTGCGTACGGGCTCCGCCACGAGGCATTTCGCGCCCTTCCTCGCCCACCTGGCGGAACGCGCCCTGCGCGGCGAGGCCCGTGGAGGCTTCCCGCCCGAGATCCGTGCCGCCGGGCTGGCCCGGGTGCTCTGTTCGGGCTACCGGCGGCCGGAGGCCGCGATCCTCGTGCGGGTTCCCTCCGGGCTCACGCCTGCCGCCGAGGAGGTGCTGGTCGCGGCGTGCGAATGGCTGGCCCATCACGGCGGGTTCGGCGTCTGGCTCATCGGGCCGCCGCCGCGCTCCGTCGACCGGATCGAGACCATGGCCGCCCCGATCCCCGAAGAGGTGGCGGCGCTCGCCCGCGAGATCGCATCCGGCGGCGCCGAGGAGTCCGCGCTGCCGGCGCTCGCCTTCCCTCCTCTCGCCGGATCACCGCACCCGGCCAGCACCGCCGAGCGGCGGTTGGAGGCGGCACTGTCGCCGTGCGCCTGGGCGGCGGGCCGCGAGTGGAACCAGCTCCACGCCTCAGGACCACTCAGCAACCCGATCCGCGTCGACCTGCTCTGGCGTGCCGAACGATGCGTGGTCGAGATCGACGGCCCGGAGCATCTCAGGCCGCTCCGCCTCGCCGCGGACAGACAGCGCGACCTGCGCCTCCGCCGGGACGGCTACGCCGTCCGCCGCTTCACGAACGAGCAGGTGCTGGAACGCCTCGGCACCGTGCTCGCCGAGTTGGAGCGTTTCCTCCACCAGTGCCGCCATGGAACGCTCGAAGGGTCACTCCATGCCTGACAAACCCTTGTCCTTCTCCGCGACCTGCGCCCTCCTGATCCTGATGGCCGAGGACCGGGAGATGTCCAATCCCGAGCTCAAGGAAAAGTACGGCGTCACCATCACGGGCAAGGAGCGGACCACTCTCAACGAGGGCAGATTCGTCACCAGCCGGAGAACGGGGCGCTCTTTCAGCCATGTGCTGACCGACAAGGGCTGGCACCACGCGTCGGAGCTCGTCCGGGACGGCATCAGCACGCCGGGCACCGGTTTCGCCGCGGCGGCGGTCAAGGCCCTCGTCGGCAACCTCCAGCGGCACGTCGTCCGGAGCGAGAACAGCCTCGCCGAGATCTTCGGGCGGGAGGAGGACCTCGTCCCAGCGAACACCGAAGAACGGGGCGCGGAACCGCCCGCCGCCGAGCCGACGGCAGCGCCGATAGCGATCATGAAGACGTCGGCTGCGAGAGAGCCCGAGCGCCCGTCCGACGACATCGAGACGATGATCCGCAAGGCGTACGCGCAGCTCGCCGACAAGCCGAACGCCTGGGTCAGTCTGACCCTGCTGCGTCCACTGCTCGGCGACGCCCCCAGGGCCGAGGTCGACGCCACCCTCCGCCGGATGATCGGCCTGCCGGACGTGCGTCTGGTGCCCGAGAGCAACCAGAAGATGCTCACCGACGAGGACAGGAACGCGGCTGTAGTGATCGGGGACCAGGCCAAGCACCTCATCCTGATCGGAGCATGATGACGAGCGACGAACTCGACGCCCTTCGGGCTCTGCGGTTCAACTACACGCGGGTCGCCGACGACGTGTGGCGCCCGTTGCCGTTTCATGTCGAGGGGCTGCATCGGGACGCCGCGCAGGTCATCCTCAACGGCCTGCTGGAGGCGGAGGAGAGCGTCGCCGCGAGCCCCATCGGCGTCGCGATACAGGGCCAGCGGGGAACGGGCAAGACGCACCTGCTCGGCTGGGTGCGCGAGAAGGTGCATGAGGAGGACGCCTACTTCTTCCTCGTCAGCCTGCTCGACGCGAAGGACTTCTGGGAGAGCGTGCTGCTCTCCATGCTCGACAGCCTCTCCCGGCCGATGGCCGGGGACGGCAGTCAGCTGAGGGAACTCCTGTGGCGCCTCTGCGTGCTCGCCGAGGTGCCGCAGTCGGCTCGCGGCCCCATCATCGGCGACGTCCCCTTGTCCCGTGCCGACCTGGATGCCTTCATCAACGCCCTGCGCCGGTACGACCCGCACGTCGGCCGTGACGTGCAGGACACCGCACGGGCCCTCACGCTGCGGGCCTCGCATGACCTGGCGGCGCAGGACATCGGTGACGCCTACCTCATCTCGGCGCCGCAGGGAGAGCCCGGCGAGCGCGCGGAATGGGGGTTCCGGACCGTCGAGAAGACACCGCAGGAGATCGTCCACGACCTGTCCAGGCTTCTCGCGCTGACCGGTCCCTCCGTCATCGCCGTGGACCAGGTCGACACGCTGATCGCCCAGTCCGCGACCCTAACCGGGGGTGGATCGGTGGAGGATCCGGAGCACCGGAGGATGATCGAACGTGTCGCGGGTGGTCTGATGACCCTTCGCGAGGTGACCCGCCGCACGCTGACGGTGCTGTCCTGCATTCCCGTCACATGGACGTTGATCGAAAAGAATGCCACGGACACGGTCCAGGACCGCTTCCGGACGACCATGCCGCTGCGAACGATTCCGGACGCGAAGACGGGCCGGGCGTTGATCGAGAAGCGGTTCAGCGCGCAGTACGGCGCGGTTGGATTCACGCCGCCGTATCCGACGTGGCCGGTGAAGCCGGAGGCGTTCGAGGAGGCGTACCAGTACACCCCTCGCCAGCTGCTCATCCGGATCGACACGCATGTGCGGTCGTGCCTGGCGAGCGGGCAGGTCGCGGAGCTGGAACGGCTGACCGGCTCCCAACCCGTCCATGTCGTTCCCAAACCCAAGCCGCTGAAGCGGGAGCCCGACTTCGGTGAGCTCGACAGGCGGTTCGCGGAGTTGCGGCAGCGGGCGGACGTGGTGGAGGCGCTGGACCCGATCACGGAGGACGCCGTGATGCCGGGACTGCTGTCGGCCGGGCTGTCCGCCTGGATCGCCGAGCAGGGCGAGGACGGACGTCTGTTCACTCAGGACCCGCCTCCGAGCACCAAGCCGCCCCTGCACGCCCGCCTGCGGCGGACCCTGGACGAGGCGACGGAGAACGAGGCCCACTGGTGCTTCCGGGCCATCTCCGCGTCCCATCACATCGCCGCGCTCAACCGGCTGAAGGCCGCGTCCACAGCGGCCGGGCTCGACGAGCGGATACCCGCGCGCAAGCTGTTCGTGCTCAGGAACCAGAGCTGGGCCAAGGGACCGGTCACCCAAGAGACCCTGGCCGCCTTCGAGCAGGCGGGCGGCCGCGTCCTCCAGGTCGAGGAGGACGACCTCAGGATCTTCTCGGCTCTTCGCACCCTGCTGGTCGAAAACCCGGCGGACCTCCAGGCATGGCTCGTCTCCCGCAAGCCGACGAGCGAGGTGAAACTGTTCGCCGAGGCGCTGAGCGACGCGGCCGTCCCCCGCGTGTCCGGCGCCGGGAGCGAAAGGTCTCCGCGGCCGTCCCGGTCGCCGGACCGTCCCCGCCGCACCGCCAATCCCGACCGGCGTCTGCTCCGTCAGGAGGCGGTGCCGGGTCTCAAGCCGCTGCCGGTGGTCGCTGCGCCGTCCCCGGCCCCCGACACCGCGCCATCACCGGCCCCCGGCGATGCGGCGTCACCCGCCTTCGGCGATACGCCTTCCGCAGCCCCCGGCACCGCGCCGTCACCGGCCTCCAGCGATGTGCCGGAACATGCCGATACGAGCGTCACGTTTCCCGGCGGCCTGGGCGTCGGCCCGGCCGTTCCCGATCTGCAGGTCTGGCCGCCTCTGCCCTCCTCCGAGGCATCGTCGGTCGAAGCGCCGGCCGTGGAGACGCCGGTCGCGGAGGTACCGGTCGCGGAGACGCCGGTCGAGGCGCCCTTTGCGGAGATGCCCGCAGCGGAGGCGGCGGCCGTTCCTCGCCCGGGCGGGCCGCTGCCGGCGGACGAGGCCCCGACCGCTCCGTACCTGACGATCGGGGCGGCGACCTCGGACGACCGGCCGGTGCGGATCCCGCTGGAGACCCTGCGCAAGCACACGGCGATCTTCGCCGGCTCGGGCTCCGGCAAGACGGTGCTGATCCGCCGCCTCGTGGAGGAGTGCGCCCTTCAGGGAGTCTCGGCGATCGTCCTCGACGCGAACAACGACCTCGCGCGGCTCGGCGACCGGTGGCCGGAGCCACCGGAGGAGTGGGGCGAGGGCGACGCGGCCAGGGCCGACGACTACCTGGCGAACGCCGACGTGGTCGTCTGGACGCCGCGCAAGGAGTCGGGACGCCCGCTGAGCTTCCAGCCGCTGCCCGACTTCGGCAGCGTCGCCGACGACCCGGACGAGTTCGGCGAGGCGGTGGACGCCGCTCTCGCCGCGCTCGTGCCCCGGGCGAAGCTGGAGGCCAGGACGGCCAGGGCCCATCTCGGCCAGGCGGTGCTCCGCGAGGCCGTCGCCCACTACGGACGGCGCGGCGGCACGGGGCTGGGCGGCCTGATCGCCCTGCTCGACGACCTTCCTGACGGCGTGAGCAGTCTCGAAGGCGCGCCCAGGCTCGCGACCGAGATGGCCCAGCACCTGAGGGCGGAGACGATCAGCGATCCCCTGTTCGCGGGGACCGGGACGCCTGTCGATCCGGGCGTCCTGCTGACGCCGCCCGAGGGCAAGCGGGCCCGCGTCTCGGTGATCAGCCTCACCGGCATGGCCTCCGACGCTCAGCGGCAGGGCTTCGTCAACCAGCTGCAGATGGCGCTGTTCTCCTGGATCAAGCGGCATCCCGCCGGAGACCGGCCGCTCGGCGGGCTGTTCGTGATGGACGAGGCCCAGATGTTCGCACCGTCGGGGACGGCGACCGTGTGCACCCAGAGCACGCTCGCCCTCGCCGCGCAGGCCCGCAAGTACGGCCTCGGGCTGGTGTTCGCCACCCAGGCGCCGAAGGGCCTGCACAACCGGATCACGGGCAACGCCGCCACCCAGTTCTTCGGCCTGCTCAACGCGCCGGCTCAGATCACGGCGGCGCGGGAGCTGGCCAGGGCCAAGGGCGGCGACGTCCCCGACGTGGCGCGGCTGCGGTCCGGCCAGTTCTACGCGGCGTTCGAGGGCGGGTCGTTCACGAAGGTCCGTACGCCTATGTGCCTGAGCCACCACCCGAGCAGCCCCCTGACGAGCGAGGAGGTCGTGGCCCGGGCGAACGGGTCCTGAATTGAAGCGGCGGAGCCGGTGCCGCCTTCGGGCGCCGCGCCGGCTCCGCCTGCCGCGTCAGCGCTTGCGGCCCACTCTCGCACAGCCAGAGCAGTCTCCTCGTCGGCGATGTGAGCCCAATCCACGGCGTGTCGGGCGCCGCCGCCCGTGTCCTCCTACCGGCGGAAGGCGGCGGCACCGGCGGCGGCGATCGCCACCGACAGGACCACGACGACCGTGAGCGTCCCCAGGGGGTTGCGGTGCCGTACGGGCGCGATCGCGCGCATGGCCGGCACGCGGGCAACCGGTGACCTCGACGGCGACGGGGTGGGCCGCGGCGTCGCACGAGGGCGGGGCGACGGCGCCGCCACGGGCGGCCGGGGCGCGACCACCACCCGATGCGGAGAGTGCCGGGGCGCCGGTGCGGGCTTCTCCGGAGCCGGCGCCGGAGGCTCCGGGGAGGGCGCGGGCGGCGGCTCCGGAGAGGGTGCCGGCGGTGGCATGGGCGTCGGCGGCGTGCAGGCGGGCCCTCCGATGCCGACCTCGGCGTGCAGGTCGACGATCACGTCGACGTCGACGCAGACGCCGACCCGCAGGCCCGGCCCACCCGGATCGTCGGCCGTGAGAGACGCGCCGGCGGCTGCTCGCACCGGCGCGGGCAGCGCGGCGGCCGACGTGGCCCAGGCCGGTGTGGCCCAGGCCGGTGTGGCCCAGATCAATGCGGCACAGATCAATGCGGCACAGGTCAGCGCGGCACCGGCGCGGACGAGCGCGACGGCCACGCGCGGGCCCGCCGTCCTGCCCATGTCAGCGGCCCTCGGGGATCCGCTGGAACTCGTGCAGGGCGCTCACGAACGCGTCGGGCTTCACCGCCAGGCCGCCGCTGAAGGGGTGGGAGATGTTCCAGGCGAGATAGACGCCGACGCCGAGCAGGACCGCCATCGCCGTCACCGGCACGAGCGTGAGCCCCCGGGGACGGGCCCCGGCCAGGAACGGGAAGACGACGACGAGGACGCCAGTGAGGACCGTCAGCAGCATGACGCCGGGAGGCAGCGCGGTGCCCACGTCGGCGGCGCGCTGCCGTCGGGCGGCGAACAGGTCGGCCATCCGCTCCAGCACCGCGTCCTTGGCGTCGCGCGCCTCGTCGGTCGTGACCGGCAGTTCGGTCACGCGGGCGCGCAGCGACTCCAGTCGCGCCGTCCCCTCGGTGCCGAGGTTTCCCGCCGCCATCTGCGGCCACTCGTCCTCGAGGACGTATCTCGCGTACTCGCGCAGTCCCTCGCGCACCTGGGCGGCGTCGGGGGCGGGGAGCGGCGCGGCGGCCCAGTAGGCCTCCACGAGCGCCTGGGTCTCCGAGTAGGTGTTCTGCCGCGCCGAGTCGGCCGAGGTCCACGGCACGACGATCGCGATGGCGAACACGAGCAGGAACAGCGAGGAGAGCATCGAACCGGCGTGACCGGCGGACGCACCGCCGGGATCGCGATCGTCGGTGCCCCGGCCCAGCGCGCGGAACAGAAGGGCCGCCACGGCCACCAGCCCGACGGCCGCCGCGACCGCGAGTACGCCCATGAGCATGTCATCTCCACAGACACTTTGCTGATTACTTGTAGTGACATGACTATCACAAGAAGTAACCGCCGACCAGCGAAGACGGGCAAGTCACGGCGCGGCCTGCCCCGGCGGCCGGGATGGGTCGTGGCAGGATCGGCGCGGAGGTGAGCGCATGCGCGTGGTGATCGCGGGCGGACACGGGAAGATCGCCCTTCGGCTGGCACGCCTGCTGAGCGGGCGGGGCGACGCGCCGGTGGGGCTGATCCGCAACCCGGATCAGGTCGCCGACGTGGAGGCGGCCGGCGCCGAGGCGGTGCTGTGCGACCTGGAGCGGACCACGCCGGAGAAGGTGGCCGAGATCCTGCTGGGAGCCGGAGCCGTCGTCTTCGCCGCCGGGGCGGGGCCCGGCAGCGGCGCCGCGCGCAAGTTCACGGTGGACCAGGGCGCCTCGGTGCTGCTCGCCGACGCGGCCGAACGGGCCGGCGTGTCCCGCTTCATCCAGATCTCCTCGATGGGCGCGGGATCGCCGCCCGCGCCGGGGAGCGACGAGGTCTGGGCGGCCTACATCACCGCGAAGACGGCCGCGGAGGAGGACCTGCGCGCCCGCCCGCTCGACTGGACGATCCTGCGGCCGGGTCGGCTCACCGACGGGCCGGGGACGGGCCTGGTGACGCTGGCCGATCCGCCGCTTCCCTCCGGGGCGGTGCCGCGCGACGACGTCGCCGCCGTGATCGCCGCGCTGATCGACGCCCCCGAGACGCGGCACCGCGTCCTCGAACTCATCGGCGGAGGCGTGCCAGTCGCCGAGGCCGTACGCCTCGTGCTGATGCGGTGACGGATAAGGGCCACCCACATATCGGCCCCGCATAACAAGAGGCACCGAATACCCAATTGGGCACTAAGCCATCTCGTTGCGGAAAAATCCCAGATTTGGGGGGTTCGTGTACCTTGACGACTTTTTCGGGGTGGCAAAGACTTCCCTCGACCTCGCGTGA
Organism: Microbispora sp. KK1-11; assembly: GCF_006874435.1. Classification (NCBI taxonomy): domain Bacteria; kingdom Bacillati; phylum Actinomycetota; class Actinomycetes; order Streptosporangiales; family Streptosporangiaceae; genus Microbispora; species Microbispora sp. KK1-11. The sequence goes on from NZ_VIRJ01000002.1 coordinate 236,779, forward strand.
TCCACTCCGGGCTGACCCCCCTTCCCGGAAGGCACGCCAGATGGAGGAAAGTCGATGAGGAGCTCTCCCCGCAGGGCGCGGCGCTACGCCGCCGCACTCGCACTCCCCCTGGCGATCACCCTGAACGCCCTCCCGGCGCTCGCCGATCCCTCTCCCGATCCGGTCCCGCCCGACCGGGCGTCCAGCACCGCGCAGAACGGCGTCGCGCTGATGCGCGTCGTCGTGGCCGACCAGGCGGGTGTGGACAGGCTGGTCGCCCTGGGCGTCGACCTGGCCGAGTACAGCAAGCCGGTCGACGGCGGCATCGAGGTGCACGCGGTGCTCAGCCCCGACGAGGCGCGGAGCCTGCGCGACCAGGGCTTCGACGTCCGTGACGCCATCTCCGACCAGAGCGACTACGCCGCGAACCTGGCCGAGCGGCGCCAGGCTCTGGCCTCCGCATCGGCCGACGCGGCCGCGACCGACACGCTCACACCGCTGCGCGCCGAGTGGTTCACCAGCCTCGACAACCAGCGTTTCCTGTCGGTCGAGGTGAAGACGAGCGCGACGGACGCCCAGACCGTGCTCACCGCCACCTGGGACAGCGGCCCCGGCACCGCCCCCGACTCCGGCGGGTCGGCGACGATGTCCCGCTTCACCGACGCCGGGCAGTACATGTACCACCGGTTCAACTCGCCGCTGCCGATCACGGAAACCCCCACCCAGGTCACGATCACCAGCAACCGGGGCGGCTCGATCACCGTGCCGGTGAGCAAGTGGCTGGGCGAGCCGCGCAAGGCGCCGAGCAAGCACTACGTGCAGGACTTCGTCGACCACTACATGGACCCCACCGAGGTCACCGGCCGGATCGTGAAGCTGTCCAAGCAGTTCCCGAACATCTCGGAGATCGTCGACCTCCCGTACAAGACGAACGGCTACCGTCGCCAGGCGCAGGCGCAGTTCGGCGCGGGCTCGGGGAGCGCGCTGGCGAGCACGTTCTACGTGACGTCCAAGGCGTACGGCAGCGAGGGCGGCAACGACGTCGGCGTCGCGCTGGTGAACCCCGGGACCGCTTCCGCCCCGCTGTCCGTCGCCGTCAACGGCAAGGACGTCGTGGTCAACCTGGCCACGGACGCCTCCGGCGCGGTCACCAGCACGGCCTCCCAGGTCGTCGCCGCGCTGAACGGCAGCTCCGCCGCTTCCGCGCTGCTGACCGCGAGCCTCTACCGGACCAGCACGGGCACCGGTGTGGTGGCGGCGGCCGCGGCGACCAGGCTGACCGACAGCCTGAAGGCGCCGGCGAGCGTTTCGCGTCAGCCGTTCCAGATGAAGGCGCTGCGCATCGGCAAGAGCCGGGACGGCTCGAAGACCGGTGTGTTCCTCTACTGCCAGGAGCACGCCCGCGAGTGGGTGACCCCGATCACCTGTGTGGAGACCGCCGAGCGGCTGCTGCGCAACTACACGCAGGACGCGGACACCAAGAAGCTGGTGGACGATCTCGACATCTTCATCGTGCCGACGATCAACCCCGACGGCGCCCACTACTCGATGTACGACTACAACATGCAGCGCAGGAACATGGTCAACTACTGCGCCGCCGACGCGGCGGACCCGGGGCGCCGCAACTCCTGGGGAGTCGACCTCAACCGCAACTTCTCGGTGGGAAGCGTCCGCGACGGATACACCGGCGGCTCGACCACCTGCACCAGCGACACCTTCGCCGGGCCGTCCGAACTGTCGGAGCCGGAGACGCGCAACGAGGTGTGGCTCACCGAGAAGTTCCCGAACATCAAGTTCGCGATGAACACCCACTCCTACGGCGGCTACTTCATGTGGCCTCCGGGGGCGTACAAGACCGCAGGACGGGAGACGCTGCCGCGGCCGGACCTCGGCACGGAGGAGTACTTCTGGAACGCCTCCACCCACATCCTGTCCGCCGTCCAGGGCTGGCGCGGCACGGCCATCTGGCCGGGACGCACCGGCCCGGTGATCGACGTGCTGTACTCTGCGGCCGGCAACAGCGCCGACGAGTTCTGGTACAACAAGGGCATCATCGGCTGGGACTTCGAGGTCGGCGCCGACGTGTACGACCAGGCGACCAAGCAGTACCTCGCGGTCGGCTTCCAGCCGCCGTTCGAGGAGGGCCACGAGGAGGCGATGGAGTTCTCCAACGGCCAGATCGGCATCCTCGAGGTCGCCCGCACGTACCAGAAGGACAAGCAGAAGCCCGAGTCGAAGCTCGTGGTGACCGACAGGGCCGACGGCTCGGCGACGTTCACCTTCACCGTGGACGAGCCGGCGAACGTCTACTACACCCTCGACGGCAGCCGGCCGACGCTGAGCTCGCCCAAGCTGACCTCTTCGGGCATGCGTGAGGGCGCCGCGAAGATCTCGATCGACAAGACCACCGAGGTGCACTGGTTCGCCATGGACCTCGCGGGCAACGTCGAGAAGAACTACAAGCCGGACGGCAACGGCAAGAACTACAACGCGGAGACCGTCACGGTCGACAAGGCCCCGGTGGTCCCGCTGACCGTGACCGCCTCGTCCCGCTGCATCGGCACTTCTGCGTACGTGGCGGTGACGGCCGTCAACGGCTCAGGCGCACCGGCGACGGTGACGCTGACCACCCCGTACGGGTCCAAGACCGTCGCCGACGTGGCCCCGGGCAAGCAGGCCTACCAGTCCTTCAACACCCGCGCCGCCCAGATCGACGCCGGCACGGTCACCGTGAAGGCGACCGCCACGATCGACGGCAAGCAGGTCACCTCGTCCCACGACGCCGCCTACACCGCGGCCGGCTGCCGCTGACCGCACCAGCGGTGACCGCGGTTCACGCCACGAGGATTCACGGTGGCCGCCGGCCGGGGAGTTCCCCGGCCGGCGGCCACCGTCGCTTGTGTCGGGGATGGTTCAGGACGAGGTGACACAGGGTTAGGAAATCCTGACGTAGCGGATTGTTGACCGGGCGGTCAATCAGGCAGACCGTCGGGTCATAGGTCACCTCTCCCCCGTACGGAGGCACGGATGGATCTCACGAGATCGTTGTCCGACATCGTCGCCCTCGTCGCCGGGCTGGTCGCGGTGCTCGCACCGTTCTTCTGGGCCGACGCCCAGGCGGCCACGCAGCCACTGCTCGTTCTCGGCGCCCTGCTCGTCGTCTCCGCCCTGTGGTCCATCCTGGGCGCGGGCGGCGCCAGCTCCTGGGTGACCGCGGCGTTCGGCGCCCTGCTGTTCGTCTCCCCCTGGGCGTTCGGCTTCGACGGCGACTCCGCCTCGGCGTGGACCGCCTGGATCACCGGTGCGGTCACCGTCGTCGTCGGCCTGCTGACCGTCCTGCAGGTGCGCGGCCGCACGACCGTCGCCGCCTGACTCCCCAACCCGCCCCACCTCGCGTACGGCCCCGCCACCTGTCGCCCCTCCGGCGACCGGCGGCGGGGCCGTACGCCTTTCCGGCCTTTCCGGTTCTCGCGGTCGGCAGGAGCGGTAAACAGGGGCCTCACCTGCGCCGGGACCAGAGTCGCGCTTATCACCCCATAGGCGATATGTCGCCCCTTGACTTTGGCGCGATCTCCGCTCAATCTGTTGCGTATAGCGCTTCCTGTTCCACCTTACGAAACTGGAAACCTCCGCATGATTCCTGCGTGCCCCCTCGCCGCCCTGCCCAGGGGTGAGGCCCTCCGAGTCGAGACAGATCCCCCGATCGCCGTCTTTCACACCGAGGACGGTGAACTGTACGCGGTGGACGACACCTGTACGCACCAGGACGCGTCGCTGGCGGACGGGTGGCTGGAAGGATGCGAGGTGGAGTGCCCCCTGCACGCGTCGCGCTTCGACCTGCGCACGGGCCAGGTGGACGCCCCTCCCGCGAAGCTGCCGGTGCGCACCCACCAGGTGGTGGTCCGGGACGAGACCGTCTACGTCGTCCCGTCGGACCTGCCGCCGAACCTCCCGCCCGGCGTCCGCACCGGTTCGGCCTGAGACGCCGTGAGGGTGCCGTGAAATCCGTCGCTATCGTCGGCGCGTCTCTCGCCGGGCTGTCGGCGGCCCGCGCGCTGCGCGCCCAGGGCTTCGGCGGGCGCCTGACGATCGTCGGGGCCGAGGCGCACCGCCCCTACGACCGGCCCCCGCTGTCCAAGGAGTTCCTCGCCGGCCAGATGACGACGACGGACCTCGCCCTGGAGGGCGACGGCGAGGACCTCGACGCCGAGTGGCGCCTGGGTGTCGCCGCGACCGGGCTGGAACAGGGCCGGTCGCTGCGGATCGCGCTCGACGACGGCTCCGCGGTCGAGGCCGACGGCGTGGTGATCGCCACCGGCGCGGTCGCCCGCACTCTCGGGGGCGATCTCGCCGGCGTGCACACGCTGCGCACCATCGAGGACGCGGCGGCCTTGCGGGCCGATCTCGACGCCGCCCGGCGGCTCGTGGTGATCGGGGCAGGCTTCATCGGCGCCGAGGTCGCCTGCGTCGCCCGCACGCTGGGGCTCGACGTGACGATCGTCGAGGCGGCGCCCGCGCCGTTCGCCCGCGCGCTCGGGCCCGAGATGGGCACCGCGCTCGCCGGGCTGCACGAGGCGCACGGGGTGCGCCTGATCTGCGGCGCCGCCGTACGGACCCTGACGGGCGAGGGCCGCGTCGACGGCGTGCTGCTGGAGGACGGGCGCCGCCTGGACGCCGACGTGGTGCTCGTCGGCATCGGCGCGCGACCGGCGGTGGACTGGCTCGACGGCAGCGGGGTGAAGGTCGGCGACGGCGTCGTCTGCGACACCGGCGGCGCGACGAGCGTGCCGGGAGTCGTCGCGGTCGGCGACTGCGCCGCCTGGTTCGACCCCGCTCTCGGCGCCCACCTGCGCGTGGAGCACTGGACCGGCGCGGCGCGGCGTCCCGCGACGGCCGCGCAGACGCTGCTGTCCGGCGGCGCCGCCGTTCCGGACGCCCTCGCGCCGCCCTACCTGTGGTCCGACCAGTACGGCATGCGCGTGCAGTTCGCCGGGCACACGCTGCCGGGAGACGAGGTGAGCGTCGAGGAGGGCGATCTCGCGTCCCGCCGCTTCCTCGCCGTCTACCGGCGGGAGGGCCGCACGGTCGCGGTGCTCGGCGTCGACCAGCCGCGCTCGTTCACCCGGTGGCGGCGTCGCGTGAACGAGCCCGCCGGGGCGCGATGAGCGCCGTCGCGTCCCGTCTCGGACGTTTCTCCGGCGCCTGCCGGCGTGCGGCGACCCCGGTCACCCCGCGTGGCCGAGACGGTGGCTGATGTCGGCGGCGCCCGCGACGAGCACGGGCGCGAGCTCACGCATACGCTCCTCGCTGAACCGGTAGGCCGGTCCGGAGGCGCTGACGGCCGCCACCACCTCGCCCTCGTGGGAGTGGATGGGCGCGGCGATGGCGTTCAGCCCGATCTCGTACTCCTCCACGGTGACCGCGTAGCCCCGCCGCAGCGCCTCGTCGAGCTGCCGCCGCAGTTCGGCCTCGTCGGTCACCGTGGCCGGGGTGAAGCGCTCAAGCCCGGCGGCGGCGATGAGCCGTTCGCGGCGCCGCTCGTCGAGGTGGGCGAGCAGGACCTTGCCGCTCGACGTGGCGTGCAGGGGGGTGGGCTGGCCGACCCAGTTGTGGGCGGTCACGGCCGCCTGGCCGCGCACCTGGTCGAGGTTGATGGCGTAGTGGGACCGCGCGACGGCGATGTTGACGGTCTCGCCGATCTCCTCGGCGAGCCGCCGGCACACCGGGCGGCTCTGCTGGACGAGGTCGAGGCGCGCGGCCACCCCGGCGGCGAGCCGGACGATGCCGAAGCCGAGGCGATATTTGCCGCGGTCCTCGGCCTGCTCCGCCAGGCCGCGGGCCTCGAGGGCGCCGAGGAGCCGGAACGCGGTGGACTTGTGGACGCCGATCTCCGCGGCGACCTCGCTCACGCCCGCCTCGCCGCGCTGGGAGAGGATTTCCAGGATCGTCACGGCCCGGTCCACCGACTGGACGCCGCCGCTCCCCTCGGACCGCACGGCGGCCTCGTCGGTCCCCACGAGATCGGGGTCCGGCGCGTGACGTTGCGAATGCTGCACTCTATTGCGCATATCAATATCATCCTGCCCGGGAGGCGGACATGTATGACTTTGTCATCGTCGGTGGTGGATCAGCGGGGAGCGCTCTCGCGAACCGGCTGTCGGCCGACCCCTCGAACCGCGTGCTCGTGCTGGAGGCGGGCCGTCCCGACTACCTGTGGGACGTGTTCATCCACATGCCCGCCGCACTGATGTTCCCCATCGGCAGCCGGTTCTACGACTGGAAGTACGAGTCCGAGCCCGAGCCGCACATGAACGGCCGGCGCATCTACCACGCCCGGGGGAAGGTGCTCGGCGGGTCGAGCAGCATCAACGGCATGATCTTCCAGCGCGGCAACCCCATGGACTACGAGCGCTGGGGCGCCGACCCGGGCATGGAGACCTGGGACTTCGCGCACTGCCTGCCGTACTTCAAGCGCATGGAGAACTGCCTGGCCGCCGACGCGTCGGATCCGATGCGCGGGCACGAAGGGCCGCTGGTGCTGGAGCGCGGCCCGGCCAGGAATCCGCTGTTCAAGGCCTTCTTCGAGGCCGCGCAGCAGGCAGGCTACCCGCTGACCGACGACGTGAACGGCTACCGCCAGGAGGGCTTCGCGCCGTTCGATCGCAACCTGCGCCGCGGGCGCCGCCTGTCGGCCGCGCGCGCCTACCTCCACCCCGTGATGGACCGCCCGAACCTCACGGTCAAGACCCGGGCGTTCGTCACGAAGATCCTGTTCGAGGGCAAGCGCGCGGTCGGCGTCGAGTTCGACGGCAAGCGGGTGCGGGCCGGGGAGGTCATCCTCTGCGGCGGCGCGATCAACTCCCCGCAGCTCCTGCAGCTGTCCGGCGTGGGCGACGCCGACCATCTGAAGGCGCACGGCGTCGACGTGGTCCACGACCTGCCCGGTGTCGGCGAGAACCTCCAGGACCACCTGGAGGTCTACATCCAGTACGCCTGCAAGCAGCCGGTCTCGATGCAGCCCGCGATGAAGTGGATCAACCGGCCGATGGTCGGCGCCCAGTGGCTGTTCCTGCGCAAGGGCCCCGGCGCGACCAACCACTTCGAGGCCGGCGGCTTCGTGCGCGGCAACGAGGACGTCGACTACCCCAACCTGATGTTCCACTTCCTGCCCGTCGCCGTGCGGTACGACGGCTCGGCCCCGGCCGGCGGGCACGGCTACCAGGTGCACATCGGGCCGATGTACTCCGACGCCCGCGGCTCGGTGAAGATCAAGAGCGCCGACCCCCGTGTGAAGCCCGCGCTGCGGTTCAACTACCTGTCCACCGACCAGGACCGCCGCGAGTGGGTCGAGGCCGTACGGGTGGCCCGTGACATCCTGAACCAGCCCGCCATGGACGGGTTCAACGGCGGCGAGCTGTCCCCCGGTCTGGAGGTCGAGACCGACGAGCAGATCCTCGACTGGGTGGCGAAGGACGGCGAGACCGCCCTGCATCCCTCCTGCACGGCGAAGATGGGCGTCGACGAGATGTCCGTGGTCGACCCGCTGACCATGGGGGTGCACGGTCTGGAGGGCCTGCGGGTCGTGGACGCCTCGGTCATGCCGTACGTCACGAACGGCAACATCTACGCGCCGGTGATGATGGTCGCGGAGAAGGCGGCCGACCTGATCCTCGGTAACACTCCCCTGGCCCCCGAGCCGGTGGAGTTCTACCGGCACAGGAAGGACGCCTGACATGAAGGACCTGTACATCGGCGGGCAGTGGCGCGACGCGGCCGGGGGCGGCCGGCGCGAGATCCACTGTCCGGCCGACGGACAGCACGTGGCCACCGTCGCGGAGGCCGGCCGCGCCGACACGGAGGCCGCGATCGCGGCGGCCCGGCAGGCGTTCGACGAGGGCCCGTGGCCGCGCACGCCGGAGCGGGAGCGCGGGGCGTTGCTGCTGCGGGTGGCCGGTCTGCTGGAGCGCGACAAGGCCGAGATCGCGCGAGCGGAGTCGCTGGACACCGGCAAACGCCTGGTGGAAAGCGAGTACGACGTCGACGACGTGATCGCGAGTTTCCGCTACTTCGGCGGGATCGCGGGCACCGACGCCGGGCGGGTGGTCGACACCGGCCGCGCCGATGCGATCAGCCGGGTGGTGTACGAGCCGGTCGGGGTCTGCGGCCTGATCACGCCGTGGAACTACCCGCTGCTGCAGACCTCCTGGAAGGTGGCGCCCGCGCTGGCGGCAGGCAACACCTTCGTGCTCAAGCCGAGCGAGCTGACCCCGTCCACCGCGATTGTGCTGATGCGGCTGCTGGAGGAGGCGGGCCTGCCGCCGGGGGTGGGCAACCTGGTGCTCGGGGCCGGCACGGAGGCGGGCGCGCCGCTGGCCGAGCACCCGGACGTCGACATGGTCTCGTTCACGGGCGGGCTGGCGACCGGGCGGCGGATCATGGCCTCGGCAGCGCGGACGGTCAAGCGCGTCGCCCTGGAACTGGGCGGCAAGAACCCCAACATCGTGTTCGCCGACGCGGACTTCGACGCCGCGGTCGACTTCGCCGTGACCGCCGTCTTCCTGCACTCGGGACAGGTCTGCTCGGCCGGCGCCCGGCTGCTGGTGGAGGACTCCATCCACGAGAAGTTCGTGGACGCGGTGGTGCGCCGGGCCGAGCGGATCAGGCTGGGCGGCCCGTTCGACCCCGAGGCCGAGACCGGGCCGCTGATCTCGGCCGAGCACCTGGCCAAGGTCGAGGCGTACGTCGAGGCGGGGATCGCCGAGGGCGCGAACCTGCGCTGCGGCGGGCGGCGCCTGGAGGGGAAGGGGTACTTCTTCCCGCCGACGGTGCTGGACGGCTGCCACCGCGACATGCGGGTCGTCCGGGAGGAGTCGTTCGGGCCGGTGCTGACGGTGGAGCGGTTCTCGGGTGAGGACGAGGCCGTCGCGTTGGGCAACGACACCGACTACGGGCTGGCCGGAGCCGTGTGGACGACGGACGCGGGCAAGGCGCAGCGGGTGGCCGGGCGGCTGCGGCACGGCACGGTGTGGATCAACGACTACCACCCGTATGTGCCGCAGGCGGAGTGGGGCGGGTTCAAGCAGTCCGGCGTCGGCCGGGAGCTCGGCCCGACCGGCCTGAACGAATACCGCGAGATCAAGCACATCTGGCAGAACACCGATCCCCGCCCCCAGCACTGGTTCCGCCCCTGAATCAGTCGTCCCGCCCGTACGCGGCGAGGAACTCCTCGATGCGCGCGTCCATCTCGGCCGGTGCCGCGAGGGGAAGGCTGTGATGGGTGGCTCCGGGCAGCACGGCCGTCTCCACGCGAGGCAGGAGCGCCGCGGCTGAGGCGGCCACCCGGCCGATGTCGTGCGCCCGGCTGCGCTCGGCCAGGAGGAGCAGCACCGGAGGCCGCAGCGCACGCAGCGCCTCCGGGCCGGGACGCGGACCGGTCAGGGGCCGGGCGGCGGGGAAGGCGGCGGCGCGGTCGTAGAGGCGCAGCCACGTCTCGTCCAGGTCCGCGTGCCGGGTCTCCCATTCGAGGAACGCGCGGCGTCGCCGTACGGTCGGGCGGAGCAGCATCGGCAGGGCGCGCAGCAGGTAGCGGCGGGAGAAGCCGGCGAAGCAGTTCGTCGGGTCGACCAGGACCAGCGCCCTCACCCTGCCGGGAGCGTGCGCCGCGTAGTGCAGGGCGCTCCACGCCCCGTAGGAATGGCCGCACAGGGACACCGTTGAGGCGCCCGATCCGTCGAGCACGGCGTCGAGCACGGCGTCGAGCCAGGCCATCTGGTCGCCCAGCGTCCGAATCGCCCGCTCGCCGGCGACGCTGCGTCCCGCCTCGCCGACGGTGTCGACCGCGTGCACCCGGTAGGCCGTGCCCAGCGACCTCGCCGTGTCGGACCAGACGGTCGAGGTGGTCCCGCCGCCGTGGAGGAGCACGACCGGCGGCGCGTCCGCGGGGCCGACGGAGTTGACGTGGGTCGTGCCGTAGGGCGTGCGGATCTCGGCCGACTCGGTGGAGGCGGGCCAGCGCGCCGCCAGGACGGCGTCGTAGGCCGTGAGAAACGCGTCGTCGATGGTCGTCAAGACGCCTCGCAATGTCTCGTTGAGCGATAATCTTGTTGAGCGAGATAATAGGCCGAGGAGGGGCTGCCATGGCGTCAGGGGTGGCACGCGAGCGCGAGGGCCCGGAGATGGAGATCTTCCATCTGCTGCGGGCGGTCACGGTGGAGTACGGCCTGCGGCAGGCGGAATTCGCGGCCGAGCACGGCATGCACGTCACCGACGTGCGGGCGCTCATCTGCCTGCTGGACGCGGAGCGGGCCGGAGTCGACGCCACCGCCGGTTTCCTCGGCGCCGGGCTGGGCCTCAACTCGGCGGGCACCACGGGGGTCGTCGACCGGCTCGAACGGCTCGGCCTGGTCAGCCGGGTCCGCGACGTCAAGGACCGGCGCCGGGTCCTGCTGAGAGTCGAGGACCGCGCCAAGGAACTGGGCTGGAGCTACTTCGGCCCGCTCATCGACAGGACGATCGGGGTGCTGTCCGGGTTCGACGAGCGGCACCTCGCCGCGGTGCGGCTCTTCCTCCTGACGGCACTGGACGCGTTGACGACGGAAGGCCCATGACCGGCGGCCGCGCCCCTGCGGCAGGGGGCATGCTGGGGGCATGGAGGTGTCCGTACGCTTCTCACCCGAGCTGTGGATCTTCCTCGCGCCGCGCAACCGGCGGCCCGAGGTGCTCCTGCCGTACGACGGGACGTCCTCGCTCGGCCACCTGATCGAGTCGGCGGGCGTTCCGCTGACCGAGATCGGCGAGCCGGTCGCCGGAGGCCGCCCGGTCGACCGGTCCCATCGGCCGGGCCCGGACGAGGTGGTGGAGGTGCCGGCCGTGCCCAGGCCGCAGGCCGTGCCGGACTGCCGGTTCGTCCTCGACGTCCACCTGGGGACGCTGGCGCGGCGGCTGCGCCTGGTCGGCCTGGACACCGCGTACCGCAACGACATGGACGACGACGCCCTGATCGAGCAGGCCAACGCCGAGGGCCGGGTGCTGCTCACGCAGGACCGGGGCATCCTGCGGCGCCGGTCGCTGCGGCTCGGCGCGTACGTGCGCGGCGCCCGGCCGGACGACCAGTTCCTCGACGTGCTCGGCCGTTTCCGGCCGCCGCTGGCCCCGTGGACCCGCTGCACGGCCTGCAACGGGCGGCTCGCGCCGGTCGGCAAGGAGGAGGTGGAGGACGCACTGGAGCCCGGGACCCGGCGCAGCTACGACGAGTTCGCCCGTTGCCTCGCCTGCGGCCGGATCTACTGGCACGGCGCCCACGGCGGCGACCTGGCCGCCGTCGTCGACCGCGCCCTCCACGCGGCAGGGTTGAGTCTCCAGTAGGGGGAGGCGCGAGGGTGGGGGCATGGACGGCGACACGCTCTACTCGATCGGTGAGCTGGCCCGGCGGACCGGATTGACGGTCAAGGCCATCCGGTTCTACTCCGACTGCGGGATCGTGCCGCCCACCGGCCGCAATCCGGCCGGCTACCGCCTCTACGACAACGACGCCGTCGCCCGGCTGGAGCTCGTACGTACGCTGCGCGACCTGGGGATCGACCTTCCCACGATCCGCAGAGTCCTGGACCGGGAGACCACGCTCGCTCAGGTCGCGGCGGCGCACGCCGAGGCGCTGGCGACGCAGATCCGGGTGCTGCGCCTGCGGCGCGCGGTGGCGACGGCGGTGGCACGGCGCGGCTCCACCCCCGAGGAGATGGATCTCATGCACAGACTTGCCAGGCTTTCCGAGGACGAGCGCCGGCGCCTGGTCGACGGCTTCCTCGACGCCGCCTTCGGCGGCCTGGACACCGACCTGACGGGAATCAGGCGCACGATGACCCCGGAGTTGCCCGACGACCCCGAGGACGAGCAGGTCGAGGCGTGGATCGAGCTGGCCGGGCTGGCCGCCGACCCAGAGTTCGGGGCGCTCATGCGGCGCGTCGCCGAGCAGCACCTGGCCGACCGCGTCCGGGGAGAAGGCCCGCGCCCGGACGCGGTGGCGATGATCCGCGACCATGTCGCCCCCGCACTCGCCGCGGGCGTAGGCAGCGCCTCACCTCAGGCCGGCGCGATCGTCGCCGCCGTGACCGCTCAATACGCCGGCCTCGTCGGCCGTCCGGACGACACCGCCCTTCGGCGCCGGCTGCTCACCCTGCTGGAGACCGCGAACGACCCGCGCAGGGAGTCGTACTTCCGGCTGCTCGCGGTGGTCAACGGCTGGCCGCCCCCGGACCCGCTGGCCCCGGCCCTCACCTGGTTCGCCGACGCGCTGAGAGCCCATTGCGACCAGTGACGGAACAACTGTCGGCACCTTCTGGCACGATCACGCCGACATGTCCTCTCGCGCTCCGGAGTGTCCTCCATGGATCAAAGCCGCTCAGCCTTCGTTGACGTCTTCTCCCACTACCGGGAGCTGCTGCAGAAGGAACCATGGCTGGAGACGGCCGTCTGCTGGACGGTCGTCGTCCCGCACGACCATCGGCCGATCTCCGTCGCCGATGTGGGAGCCCGGGTGAGCGGCGGAACCCCGCACGGGGTGCACGAGGCCGCCCCGCTGGAGGCGCTCCCCTACTACGACGGGGTCCACCCGATGTCGGCGGCGCCCGCGGGCCCGGCCGTGATGCTGTTCGAGAACAACGGGTTCCTGGGCAGCCTGCCCGAAGTCCTGCGGCGGCTCAGCCGTGACGGCCGGGTGTGCGGTGTCTACTGGGACGTCGACGGCAACAACAGGCTGAGCTACGCGGCCGGCGGACGGGTGCTGGTCCGCCTCGACGCGATGTTCTGGGATGAGTGGACCGGCGACGACTTCGCGGTGCTCGAACCCGAGTTGCGTGCCATGACCGAACTGCTCTCCGGGGACGAGGACGACTGGCAGGCCGCCGCGATGACCGTCGTCGAGCTGGTGACGGGGGTGCGGCTCACCGGCGAATGGCTCGCCGGGACGCATCCTTACCTCACCTTCCAGTGGCCCCTGGCGACGGAGCCGCCCTCACCGGAGGAACTCGCCGAATACCGGAACGACCCGGAGATGAAGCTGAGGGTCGCAGTGGAGGCGGCGTCGCAGTCGCGACAGTTCGCCGCTCTCGCGCATGTGGCGGAACTGCTCGCCACGCGGTTCCGGCTCGGCGAGTTTCCCGTCGTACGGGACGTCCAGGCCGACCTCGCGGCCGGGCGGCGGGCCGGGGAGCAGCGAATCGTGGAGCTGCGGGAACAGCTCGTGATGCCGTTGGCGCAGCGGTTCCACGAAACCGACCGCGATGACGATGACGATGACGACGTGGACGGCTTGGACGGCGTGTCGTTCGAGGAGAACCCGGCGTGGCAGCGGATGCAGGCGGGGATCGCCCTGCAGATCGCCGCACGCGGACCGGAAGGCACCGCCCTGACGGTCGCCGACATTCCGATGGTGTTCGACGCCTACCATCACGCCGGTCTGGCCCTGGGCGCCGACTGGCCGGCGGTCCGCGAGGCCATCCGCGAGATCCTGTCCGACGCCTGAACGTCACCGTCCGCGGCTACGCCTCGTCGCCGACGTCGTCGATCGGACGGCCGAACGTGACCGCGTCGCGGACGACACCGGGCACGGTGGAGCGAAGAGGCGCGTCGGGGCGCAGGCCGAGCGCGTCGTTGACCGTCGAGAACGCCACACGGAGCGCCACGAACGCGGTGATCGTGAAGATCTGCGAATCGTCGAATCCGGCGTCGCGCAGCTCCTGCACATCCGCCGCGGTGGTGCCGTTGGGGTCGCGCGCCACCTTCCTGGCCCACGCGGCCATGGCCCGCTCGCTGTCGTCCAGGCCGTCGTCGACGCCCTTCAGCACTCCCGCGGCGGTCTCCGCGTCGGCCGCCTGCGCCAGCCTGCTTCCCCACATGAGCGAGCAGTAGGAATCGCCGAACGCCGACGCGCACGCGGTGACGAGGACGGAGCGCTGACGCGGGCTGAGGCGGTCCCCGCTGTTCACCTGCCGCAGCAGGGCGAACAGCCCGGTCACCGTCGCCGGCTGATAGGCCCACAGGCGTGAGACGCTCATCACGTAACCCACCTCGGCGACGTCCTCGTCGAAAAGCTGCCGAGCCTCGGCGGTGACGTCGGGGACGCCGAGAAAACCGATTCTGTCCATGGCCTCTTTTTCACGGGTCGCCGCCTCGCTTGCATCGCCAGCGTCGCCGTTCGCCCACCTCGGTTCAACCGTGCGATGCACGGATTCCCATACGGACGCGGTCTCCGTGCCGCCGGCTTCGTATCGCTGGGCGCCCGTGCCGAAGGACAATGCGTGCATGAGGCACCACGAGGGCGGCCTGCCCGATCGGCTGGCTCGCGCCGGGGTCACCGGACGCGAGGCCGAGATTCTCTGGGCGGTCGCCGAACGGCTGCGTAACCGCGAGATCGCCGAACGGCTGCACGTCTCGGTGCGCACCGTGGAGAGCCACATCGCCGCCCTGCTGCGCAAGCTCGGCGCCGCGGACCGGGCGGCACTGGCCGAGACGGGTGCGCGACTGCGACGTACCGCCCGCGCCGGCACCGCTCTGCCCGCGCCCCTGACCCGCCTCGTCGGCCGGGCGGACGAGACGAGCGAACTCGTCGCGCTGCTCGGCGCCCATCGTCTCGTCACGCTCGTCGGCCCGGGCGGCGTGGGCAAGACGCGGCTCGCGCTGCACGTGGCCGAATCCGCAACCGACCGATTCCCCGGCGGCGTCCGGCTGGCCGATCTCGCTCCGGTGGAGCCGGAGTCGGCCGGCGACACCTTCGCCCGGGCGCTGGGCGTCGTGCCGGAGCCGGGATGGCCGCTCCGCGACATCCTGCGGGAGGTCGCCGCGGGTTCGAGCTGTCTGCTGCTCGCCGACAACTGCGAGCACGTCGTCGCGGAGGCCGCCGAGATCGTCGCCGACCTGCTCGGCGCCGGCGGCGCGCTGCGGGTGCTCGCCACCAGCCGCGAACCGCTCGGCATCCCCGGCGAGGTGGCCTACCAGGTGCGGCCGCTGCACCTGCCCGCTCCGTACGCGTCCGAGCGAGCCGAGAGCATCGCGCCCTACGACGCCGTACGCCTGTTCGTCGACCGCGCGACGGCCGCATCGCCCGGCTTCGCCCTCACCGACGCCGTCGCCCCGGCCGTCGCGGCGCTGTGCCGGCGCCTCGACGGGCTGCCGCTGGCCATCGAACTGGCCGCGTCGCGGCTGCGCACCTTCGGGCCGGTCGAGCTCGTGGAGCACCTCGACCAGCGCTTCGAGCTGCTGTCCGCCGGAGCCCGTACGGCCCCGCCGCGGCACCGCGCCCTGCGCAGCACCATCGACTGGAGCTACCAACTGCTGGACGACGGCGAGCGAACCTTGTTCGATCGGCTCGGCGTGTTCCCCGCCGACTTCGACCTGGCGGCCATCGTGTCGACATGCGAGGGCGAGGATCTCGGTGGCGAAGCCGTGATCACGCTGCTGCCCAGGCTGGTGGACAAATCGCTCGTCTCCACTGTGGGGCGCGGCACCCGGCGCTACCGGCTGCTCGAGACGATCCGGGCGTACGCCACCCAGCGGCTGGCCGGCTCGGGTGGTGAGCCGGCCGCCAGGCGCCGTCACGCCGCCCACTACCTCGCCTTCGCGGAACAGGCTGCCGAGCGGTTACGCACCTCGGACCAGCGCGTCTGGCTCGACCGCATGACCACGGAGCAGCCGAATCTGCACGCCGCGCTGGCACACGGCATCAGCACCGGCGACGTCGAGTCCGCGTGGCGGATGATCGCCGCGCTGCAGCGGTTCTGGGACGTCACCGGCCGGCGCCGCGAAGCCCACAAGTGGATCCGGCAGGCGCTGGCCGTCGCCGACCCGCCCGCCACGCCCGCCGTCGTCGCCGGACTCACCGAGGCCTGCCTGGTCCTGGACTCCCGGGACGCGCGCGCCGCGTTCGACCTGGCCCGCAGGGCGGCCAGGCTGGCCGCCGGTCTCGACGATCTCACTCGCGCCAGGGCGGCACGCGCGGTCGGAATGAGCGCGACCTGGATCCGGCCGGAGCTGGTCGCCCCGGCGTTGCAGGAGGCGCTTGCCGGGTTCGGCGACGAGCATCCGTGGGACAGCGCGCTGACGATGCAGGCCCTCGCGATCACCACCGCCGACCTGAGCCGGGCGCTCCAATGGGGGCGAGACAGCGCGGCGTTCTTCCGCAGGGCGGGCGATCAGATATGCGCGGCCAACACCTTGTACCTCATGGCGCAACGGTCGATAGCCGCGGGCATCGCCGACGACGAGGTGCACGGATGGCTCACCGAGAGCCGCGCGCTGGCCGAGGCCGCCGGAAGCGAGGCGGACATGGCGCACGCGACGGTCGGCTTCGGGCAGTTGGCGTGGCTGCGCGGCGACCACGACCGGGCCGCCGAGCTCATGAGCGAGTGCCTGCCCACCCTGCGCCGGCTCGGCGACCGCCGCTGCACGGGCCGCGCGCTGCACATGCTCGGTCAGCGGGCCTACGAGAAGCGGGAGCCGGCCCGGGCCGAAGAGCTGTTACGCGCCAGTGTCGAGGCCATCGCGCTCGCCGGTCAGTCGTTCGTGCTCGTGTCGGCGCTCGAGGCCCTGGCGGCCGTGTACGCCGCACAGCAGCGCCCCCGCAGCGCGGCCGTGCTTCTCGGCACGGCGCACAGCGTGCGCGAGGCGGCCGGCGCGCACATGCGCCCCCCGCAGCCGCCCGACCGGGAGCTGCGCCACACCCTCGTACGGATCCTGGGCGCAGGGGCCTTCGACGGCGCCCACGCTCACGGGGAGCGCCTGTCGCCGACGGCGGCGCTGCGGCTCGTACCGTTCGACGAACGCCCTCTCCTCACGACGCCGTGACGCCGCCTCCGACGCGGCGCAGCGCCTCGGGCGTGAGGTCCTTGAGGGTGGGATACCCGTCGACGGCCATGATGAGGTCCGCTTCGGCCAGTATGGAGCGCAGCACGTGCACGACACCGTCGACGCCGCCGAGCGCCAGCGCGTACGCGTACGGACGGCCGATTCCCACCGCGGTGGCGCCCAACGCCAGCGCCTTGACGACGTCGGCGCCGCTGCGCACACCCGAGTCGAACAGGACCGGCAGCCCGTCGGCGGCCTCGATCACGCCGGGCAGGCACTCCAGGGCGGGCAGTCCTCCGTTGGCCTGCCGTCCCCCGTGGTTGGAACAGTAGACGGCGTCCGCGCCGTGGTCCTTGGCGCGGCGGACGTCCTCGGGATGGCAGATGCCCTTGAGCATCAGCGGCAGCCTGGTCTGCGACCGCAGCCAGTCGAGGTCGTCCCACCTGAACGGTCCACCGAAGATCGGCAGTCTGCGCAGGAACGCCTCGGTGGCGTCCTCGCCGGGTCGCAGTCCCTTCAGGAACACCGGGTCGCTGGTGTAGTTGCTCAGGCATCCGCTGGGCACCTGCGGATAGTTCGAGCCGCTCAGGTCCCGGGGCCGCCAGCCGGTGACCCAGGTGTCCAGGGTGACGGCGATGCCCTTGAAACCCACCGCCTCGGCGCGGTGCACCAGGCTCGCGGCCAGGTCTCGATCGGGCGGCGTGTAGAGCTGGAAGAAGCCGGGTGTGTCGCCGAGCGCCGCGGCCACGTCCTCCATCGGATCCGCGGAAAGGGTCCCCGCGAAGAACGGAACGTGCGTCCGGGCGGAGGCCCGCGCGCACGCGAGGTCGCCGTGGTCGTCCTGGGCGCACACCCCGATCACCCCGATGGGCGCCATGAACACCGGCGAGGGCAGCCTTGTCCCGCACAACTCGATGGACATGTCGCGCTCGGCGGGAGCGACCAGCATGCGCGGATACAGGCCCCAGTGCGTGAACGCCTCGCAGTTGGCCCGCTGAGTGTGCTCGTCACCGGCGCCGCCGGCCACGTACCCCCAGACCTTCGGCCGCATCGCGGCCGACGCCCTTTCTTCCAGCTCCGCGAAGGTCATGGGATACGGCGGCTGATGGCCGGTCTGTCCCTGGGCGTACAGCTCGTCCTGGTACTCCGCGAAGCTCACACGTGCGCGTTACCCCTGGCAGAGTGCGCTACCCGAGTCGAGCGGCCAAGCGACGGCCAAGTATGCGGAAAGGAACCGAGGGACCCGCCGGCGGCGTGGCGGAAGCCGCGGGCGGGCCCGATGGACGGCGGGCGTCAGGAGGCGACGGAGTAGGAGGTGAGCTCCTTCTCGAACCAGTCGATGGTGCGGCGCAGGCCGATGACGGGGTCGACGCGCGGACGCCAGCCGAGCCGCTCCTCCGCGAGCGAGGTGTCGGGACGCCGGACGGCGGGGTCGTCCACCGGCCGCTCGACGAACCGGATCGGGGAGGACGAGCCCACCAGGTCGCGGATCGTCTCCGCCAGCTCCGCCATCGACATCTCCGCCGGGTTGCCGATGTTCACCGGCCCGGCGAAGTCGCTCTCCGCGAGCGCGAGCACGCCGTCGATCGTGTCGTCGACGTAGCAGATCGACCGCGTCTGGCTGCCGTCGCCGGACACGGTGATCGGCTCGCCCAGCAGCGCCTGACGGATGAACGTGGGGATCGCCCGGCCGTCGTGGGGCCGCATCCGCGGGCCGTACGTGTTGAAGATCCGCACGATCCCCGTGTCTGCGCCCCGCGAGTTGCGGTAGGCCGTGGTCAGCGACTCGGCGAACCGCTTGGCCTCGTCGTACACGCTACGCGGCCCGACCGGGTTGACATTGCCCCAGTACGTCTCCTTCTGCGGGTGTTCCAGCGGGTCGCCGTACACCTCGCTGGTGGAGGCGAGGACGAACCGCGCGCCCTTCTCGGTGGCGAGCCCGAGGGCGTGCAGCGTCCCCATGCTGCCGACCTTCAGCGTCTCGATCGGATGGCGCAGGTAGTCGGCGGGGGACGCGGCCGAGGCGAAGTGCAGCACCAGGTCGACCTGGCCCGGCACGTGGACGAACCCGGTGAGGTCGCACTCCACGAGCCGGAACGCCGGCCGCCCGATCAGATGCTCCACGTTGCGCGGCGACCCGGTCAGGAAGTTGTCCAGGCAGACGACCGCCGCACCGCGCTCCACCAACCGTTCGCACAGGTAGGAACCGAGGAACCCGGCTCCCCCGGTGACCACGACACGGGATCCCTTCACCGCACTCCCACTCCTCGCAACCTTCTGACGGCGTCGAGCACCTCGGGCACCCCGATCTCGAGCAGCCCCTCCGACGGCCGGTCACCGTGCGGGTCGCCCCTGCGCCCGGCCCACAACGCGATGTGCGGACGGCCCGGCGGCGGCCCCCACAGCGCGGGCGGCACCGGGCCGTACAGGATGACCGAGGGCGTGCCGACGGCGGTGGCCAGGTGCGACATGCCCGTGTCGCCGCAGACGACGAGCGCCGCGTGCGCCGTCAGCGCGGCCAGCTCGGGCAGGTTCGTACGGCCGGCCAGCACGGACTCCTCCGGCAGACCGGCGAGTTGGGCGACGTGCCGGGCAAGCGCGATCTCGGTCACGCCGCCGGTGACGACGACCCGGTGGCCCTGACCGGCCAGTTCGGCCGCCACCTGGGCGAAGCGGTCCGGCGGCCACTGCCGCGCCCGGAACGCCGCGCCCGGGTGGATGATCATCTCGCCGCCGGCGAGCGGGCTCGGCCCCGGGTCGCCCAGCGCGAGGTCCTCCGGGTCGGCCGGGATGCCGTACCACTCCAGCAGGGAGCACCACCGGCGCCTCTCGTGCGTCTCCGGCTCCCAGGACGGCCCGTCCGGGCCCGGCACCAGGTCGTGGGCGTGCGTGAGCAGGCGGCCCGGCCGTGTGCGGCGCAGCGCCTGGATGCTCTCCGGGCCGCTGCCGTGCAGGTTGACCGCGACGTCCGGCGACTCGTACGGCACCGGCCCCGGGCCGGACACGTCGAGCAGCTCGTCGACGCCGCCGATCAGCGGCAGCAGCCCGCCGAGGTAGGCCGGGGTGGCCAGCACGAAGTGGTGCCCCGGGTGCGCCCGCCGCAGCGCCCGCAGCGCGGGCACCGAGGTCAGCAGGTCGCCGAGCCCGAGCCCCCGCAGGGCGAGCAGGACCGGTCTTTGCGGATCTTCTAGGGCCATGACGTCTCCGTGGAGGCGCACACGACCAGCTCCCTGACCTCGCAGCCCTGCGGCTGGCCGAGCGCGAACAGGATCGCCGAGGCGACGTCCTCCGGCTGGTTCAGCCGGGCGTCGGGGCCGGGCTTGTACTGGTCGGGGCGGTCGTTGAAGAAGTTCGTCTGCATGCCGCCGGGGATCAGCAGGGTCACTCCCACCTGACCGGCCAGCTCGGCCGCCAGCGCCCGGGTGAAGCCCACGACGCCGAACTTCGAGGCGCAGTAGGCCGTCGCGTCGCTGAGCGCGCGCACCCCGAGCGTGGAGGCGACGGTGACGACCTTGCCTCCCGACCGGCGCAGATACGGCAGGGCCGCCCGGACCACCGCGGCCGTCCCGAGCAGGTTGACCCCGATCACCCGTTCCCACTGATCGGCGTCCACGTCCTCAAGCCGTCCGCAGGCGTCGGTGCCCGCCGCCGTCACGACGCCGTCGAGCCCGCCCGCCCGGTCGGCGAGCTCGCGCACGGCCCGCTCGGCCTGCTCCCGGTCGGCCAGGTCGGCCCGCACGTGGTCGAAACCGCCGTCCGGCTCGTTCACGTCCACGACCAGCGGCCGCCCGCCGGCCTTGGCGACCGCCATGGCGGTGGCCCGGCCCAGGCCGGACGCGCCACCGGTGATCAATACGTTTCCCACCATTGAGGTCGATCCCTTTCGATAGGCGGCCGATGTCACGAAGCGGCTCGGGCGGCGGCGATCAGGCCGGTGGTGGAGTATCCGGGCACGGTCGGCAGGATGACGACCTCCCCTCCGGCCCGGCGTACGGCCTCGGCCTCCGGCATCGACCGCTCGTCGTAGTCGCCGCCCTTCACCCACACGTCCGGGCACAGGCGCTCGATGACCCACGACGGCGTGTCCTCGTCGAAGACCGTCACCGCGTCCACGCAGCCGAGCGCGCGCAGCACCTCGACCCGGTCGCGCTCGCTCACCAGCGGCCTGCTCGGGCCCTTGAGCCGCCGGATCGAGTCGTCGGAGTTCACGCAGACCACCAGGGCGTCGCCTAACGCCCGCGCCCGCCGCAGCAGGCTCACATGCCCGGCGTGCAGCAGGTCGAAACACCCGCCGGTCGCGATCAGGCGGCCCCCCGCGGCGCGTACGGCGGCGGCCACCTCGAAGGCGGACGCGCCGGGCGGGAACGGCACCGGCGACTCGGCGGCAGGGCGCGGCAGGCGCAGCGCGGCGGCCCCGCCCTCCTCCACGAACCTGGTGGCCTCGCCGACCGCGCGGGCGACGGCGTCCTCGGTGGACGCGCCGTCCGCCAGTGCGAGCGCCGCCGCCGCGGCGAAGCGGTCGCCGGCGCCGCAGGCGTCCGTGCCGGACGCGACGTGCGGGACGGGGACCGGCCCGAACCTGCCGCCGCGGCGGGCCAGCATCGCGCCGCGCTCCCCCAGTGTGATCGCGACGGCCTCGGCGTCGAGATCGCGCACCAGCCTGCGGGCGGTGCGCTCCGGCGAGACGTACGGCTCCTCGCACATGCCGCGGGCCTCGGCCTCGCTGGGCGTGACCAGCGCGCATCCCGGCACGGGCAGCGACCCCCGGGGATGGGGGTCCCAGACCAGCGGCACGTCGAGGCCGCGCAGCGGCTCGCGCAGCAGGTCGGCCACGCCGCGCCCGTAGTCGGCGACCAGGACCGCGCTCGCCGCGGCGAGGGCCTCGGCCGCGCGGGCGAACGCGGAGGCGGAGGCCACCTGGCCGGGCCGGCCCATCGCCCGCCCGTCACCGGTGTCGATCCTGACCAGCGTCTGCCCACGGGCGCGGACCCGCGTCTTGCGTACGGTCGTGCCGCGCAGCGGCAGCCGCACGATCTCGACGGTGGGCGACAGCAGCCCCTCCAGGCAGCGGCCGGAGGGGTCGTCCCCCATGGCGCTGATCAGCACCACCCGCGTGCCGTCGCGGGCGGCCAGCAGCGCCGCGAGCCCCGCGCCGCCCGGCCGGTGGTGCTCCGCCTGCCCCTCCACCACGGGAACGGGCGCGTCGGGGGCCAGCCGGTCGGCGGTGCCCTCGACGTCGACGTCGAGCAGGGAGTCTCCGACGATGACAAGTGGTCCGCTCACGCGACAGCCTTCTCGATCACGTCACAGAGCATGTGGATCACCGTGAGATGCACCTCCTGGATGGTCGCGGTGTCGTCCGCGGGCACGGTCAGGGCCTCGTCGCACAGCTCGGCGAGCGGATTGGGCCCGGGGCCGGTCAGCGCCCAGGTCGTCAGGCCGCACTCGCGGCCGGCCTCGGCCGCCTCGGTCACGTTGCGGCTCGTCCCGCTGGTCGACAGGCACATCAGCACGTCGCCGGGCCGGCCGTGCGCCCGCACCTGCCGCGCGTACAGCTCGGCCATGCCGAAGTCGTTGCCGATGGCGGTCAGGGACGAGGTGTCGCCGTGCAGCGGGATCGCGGCGTACGGCCGCCGGTCGGCGCGGTAGCGCCCGACCAGTTCCGCGGTCAGGTGCTGCGCCTCGGCGGCGGATCCGCCGTTGCCGCAGGCGAGCAGCCGTCCGCCGCCGCTCAGCACGGCCGCGAGCTTGTAGCCCCAGGCGTGGATCTTGGGCGTCTCCGGGTCCACCGCCGTCAGCGCGGTGCTCAGCCGGGCCAGATGAGGATGCATCGCTCAGCCTCCCGCGGCGGCGAGGGTGCCCAGGCACCCGCCGGCCAGATTTCGGTACACGGACTCGGTCTGCTCGGCGATCCTGGGCCAGCCGTAGCGGGCGCGGGCCCGCCGGGCTCCGGCGGCCGACAGCGCCGCCCGCAGGCCGGGCCGGGTCAGCAGATCGCAGAGCGCGCGGGACAGCGCACGCGGCCGCCGAGGCGGCACGAGCACGCCGCATCCGGCGACGGTGTCGAGGTGGCCGCCGACCGCCGAGGCGACCACCGGCACCCCGCAGGCCAGGGCCTCCAGGGGCACCATGCCGAACGGCTCGTACCACGGGACGGTCACCAGGACGTCCGCGGAGCGCATGAGGGCCGGCACCTCGGCCCGGCTCACGCTGCCGATCAGCCGGACCCGGTCGCCGAGGCCGAGGCCGTCGGCCAGCGTGCGCAGCCGTGTGCTCTCCTCGTCACCCGGGTCGCCGCCCGCGATCACGAGCTCGGCGCCGGGCACCTGCCGCATCGCGCGGACGACGGTGTCCACCCCCTTACGCGGCACCATGCGGCCGATGCTCAGCACCCGGGGCCGGTCGCCGCGCGGGGCGGCCGGGCCGTCCACGCGGAACAGGCCGAGGTCGACGCCGCACGGCACGACCGCGATCCGGTCGCGCGGCACGCCCATCGCGACGAGTTCGCGCACCTCGTCGGAGCAGGTCGCGATGACCGCGACCGCCCGGCGGCCGATGTCGCGCTCGATCGCGAGCCGGCTCGGCGGGCTGGTGTCGGCCTCGCCCTGCCAGCGCCGTTTCACGGAGCCGAGCGCGTGGTAGGTCTGCACGACCGGTATCTCAAGGGGCTCCGCCGCCGTCAGCGTGGCCAGCCCGCTCATCCAGAAGTGCGCGTGCGCCACGTCGGGCGGCTCGGCCTTCCACCTGCGGGCCAGGTGCTCCCCGAACTCGGGCATGTGCGGCAGCAGCTCGTCCTTGGGCAGCGGCTCCGCCGGTCCGGCCGGCACGTGCTCGACGGTGACGCCGGGCGCCATGGGCACGGCGTCCGGCTGGTCGGGTGAGGTTCGCCGCGTGTGCACGACGACCTCGTGGCCCCGTTCGGACAGGGCCAGGGCCAGCGCCGCGACGTGCACGTTCTGCCCGCCGGCGTCCACACCGCCGAGGGTCGCCAGCGGGCTGGCGTGCTCCGACACCAGGGCGATCCTCATGGCACCCTCTCCTTCACCGCCTCCTCGGCCGGTATGAGGCGGCGCACCGCGTCGACCACCTGCTCACCGCCGACCGAAGTCAGGCACGGATGACCGGGTACGGGACAGATCCTCGCCCTGCTCCCCCGGCAGGGGGCGTCCTGGTCGCCGAGGACCACCGTGGGCACGCCGTACGGCGCCCAGCGGGCGGCCGGCACGACCGGGGCGAACAGGCTGACCACGGGCGTGCCGACGGCGGCCGCGAGGTGGGCGGGGCCGGTGTTGGCGGCGACCACCGCCGACGCCCCGGCGAGCACGGCGGCGAGCTCGGCGAACGTGGTCGCCCCGCCCAGATCGAGCGCGGGACCGGAGACGAGCGCGGTCAGCGCCCGCTCGCCCGGGCTGCCGGTGACGACGACCCGCTCGCCCGCGGCCAGCAGCGCCTCGACCGCCTCCGCCCAGCGCTCGGCGGGCCACGCCCTGGCCGGCGCGGTCGTGCCGGGATGCACCACCACGTAGCCGGGCGGGCCGGTGAGGTGCTCCACGTCCGGCAGCGGACCACGCACGGCGAGCCGCCCGTCGTCGCCCGGCGGGAGGTCGAAGCCGGCGGCGCGGGCGAGGCCGAGCATGCGCTCCGGCTCGGGGACGTCCACGCTCTCGTCCACGACGTGACGCACGTCGAGCAGGGACCCGGGGTAGTCCTCGCTGATCGCGGCGATCCGCGGCACTCCCGCCAGCCGCAGCAGCAGGGCCGTCGGCAGCGCCGACTGGTGGAAGGACGTGAAGATCACGGCCACGTCCGGGCCGACGGCGCGGACCTGCTCCACCAGGCGGGCCGCGTGCTCGGAGGTCATCGGCATCCGGTCGGGGTCGATCCACGGGGCGCGCCATTCCAGGACACGGTCGACGCCGGGCAGCAGTTCGGCCGCGGCCCTGCCGTGCGGGCCTGCGAGCATCACGACCTCCCGCGCCCAGGCGGCGACGGCGCGCACGGCGGGCCCCGCGAGCAGCACGTCGCCCGCGTTGTCGGGCCGCACCACCAGAGCGGTCCCGATCACGAGCGCCTCCCCGTCTTCCCCGTCCGCACCTTCACCTCGCCTCTGATCCGGTGCGCGCAGGCCACCGGTGGGATGACCACGCTGGTCGCGGCCATGCGCGCGATCTCCTCCGGCGTACGCGGGCCCGGGGCGATGCGCGCCCAGGCGAACTCGGCGGTCAGGCCGAGCCAGGCCAGTCCCGCGGCGGCGGCCAGCCGCCTCCGCCGCCCCCCGGTGGCGGCGAGCGTGAGCGCGAGCAGGCCCACGCCGGTGGTGAGCGCGTGCCGCTTGAGCCTGCCCGGGTGGCCGCCGATGGCCGCCCGCCAGTCGCGGCCGTGCACGTGCCGCATGAGCGCGTCGGACGCGTTGCCGCGCTGGAAGCGCACGCTGGACCAGAAGCCGTCGTCGCGCACCGGGTGGCGGGTCAGGCGTTCGCCCTTCACCAGGGCGAACCCCGCCTGCTCGACCCGCAGCGCGAGGTCGGCGTCCTCCCGGTAGGCCCCGGGGAAGCGCTCGTCGAATCCGCCGGTCGCCTCCAGTGCCGTCCTGCGGTAGGCCATGTCGGCGGTGATCCAGTCGGCGCCGGCCAGCCCGGCGGTGTTGCGCTCGGCGTCGGTCGGGCGGCGGCCGGCCGGCAGCGGCACCTCCAGCCGTCCCTGGCTCCCGCCGACGTTCTCGGGCAGGCGGGCGAGGTCCGCCGTCAGCGCGCGGACCCAGCCCGGGCCCGGCACCACGTCGTCGTCGAGGAACACCACCCACGGTGTCGTCGCGGCCCGCCATCCGGCGTTGCGCGCGGCGGCCGGGCCGCGCCCGCCCGACCTGAGCACGCGTACACGGTCGGGCACCGGCAGCGGCTCCGGGCTCTCCCCCGGCCGGTCGTCCACCACGAGGATCTCGGGACCGGAACCTGAACCTGAGCTGGAGCCGACGGCGGCGAGCGTGGCGGCCAGGCTGGGCCGCCCGATCGTCGGGATGACGACCGTGACCGCCGGTCCCGTTTCTTGGTGCGGCTCCCCGGTGGAAGCCGAGTTCGTCTCCCGGGTCATCTCAGTCGTCATCCGGCGAACACCGCCCCCCTGCGCACGACGTACGGACCGAGGACGAGCACGTCCACCGGGGCCGAGCCGAAGCACTCCAGAGCGTCGCGGGGGTCGTCCACCATCGGGCGGCCGGCCGTGTTGAGGCTCGTGTTGACCACCACCGGCAGCCCGGTGCGCGCCTCGAACTCCTCGAGCAGCCGGGCCAGCAGCGGGTCGCGGCCGCGCTCGACGGTCTGGATCCTGGCCGTGCCGTCGACGTGCACCACCGCGGGGATGCGGTCGCGCCACTCCGGCCGCACGTCGTGGACGAACAGCATGTACGGGCTCGACATCGGGCCCCTGCCGAAGATCGTGGGAGCGCGTTCCGCCAGCACCATCGGGGCGATGGGGCGGAACTGCTCGCGGCCCTTCACGTCGTTGAGCCGCTCGGTGTTGCGGGGGTTGCCGGGGTGGGCGAGGAGGGAACGGCGGCCGAGCGCGCGGGGGCCGTACTCGGCGCGTCCCTGGAACCAGGCGATCACGCGGTCGGCCGCGAGCTCGGCGGCGACGGTCGCGGCGAGGTCGGCGGGGCGCTCGTACGGCACCCGCGCGACGTCGAGCCAGGCGCCCAGCTCCTCGTCGGTCCAGCCCCGCCCGAGGTCGGCGCCGGGCATGGGCGTGACGTGGTCGCCGTTCGCCTGCGCGAGGTGCAGCGCGCCTCCGAGCGCGGTGCCCGAGTCGCCCGCCGCGGGCTGCACCCACACCTCCTCGAACGGGCCCTCGGCGAACAGGCGGGTGTTGGCCACGCAGTTGAGCGCCACTCCCCCGGCCATCGTGAGGTAGCGCGCCCCGGTCCGCTCGTGCAGCCACGTGGCGAGGTCGAGCAGCACCTCCTCAAGGCGGATCTGCACGCTCGCGGCGAGGTCGGCGTGGTCGGCCGTCCACTTCTCGCCCTTGCCGAGCGCCTTGGCGTAGACGCTCCAGTCGATCGGCTCGACCCGGAACCCGCCGTCGCCCGTGGGGTAGATGAGCTCGCGCATCTCGCGCAGGAAGCGCGGCTCGCCGTAGGAGGCGAGGGCCATCACCTTGTACTCGTCGCTCGACCGGAGGAAGCCGAGGTGCTGGGTGAGGTCCTCGTACATCAGCCCGAGGGAGTGCGGCAGCGCCTGGCTCGCCAGGACGGTCAGCTCGCCGTCCCGGTAGTGCCCGGCCAGGTGCGAGACGGCCTCGCCGCGGCCGTCGCAGACCAGCACCGCCGACTCGCGGTAGGGCGCGGCCAGCCCTGCCGACGCGGCGTGCGCGATGTGGTGGGGGACGAACCGCACCTGGGCGGCGTCGAGCCCGGGCAGCGCGGTGGCCAGGAAGCTGGGGGCGCGGCGTGCGTAGGTGGTGCGCAGGTCCTCCCAGCGCTCGTCCTGCCCTGGCCCTCCGGGCACCACGAGCTCGGGGTCGTAGGAGTAGGCGACGCCGTCGAGGTCCTCGGGCCGCAGCCCGGCCTGTTCGAGGCACCACGCGGCGGCCAGCTCCGGCAGCTCCCAGGCGGAGAACGGGACGGGGCGCTTGCCGTGCTTGCGGCGGCTGAAGCGCTCTTCCTCTGCTGCGGCGACCACCTCACCATCCACGACCAGCGCAGCGGCTGGATCATGAAAAATCGCGTTTATCCCCAAGAACCGCATCGGTTTCCCTCCGTGGCGCAGTGGAGGTCTGGTTACCGAGAGAAGCGCTCCTAAACACTCCTTTGTAGAGAAGTCGACGTGAGTGGGGGATGCACTCAATAACTACTACTCTGCGTAGTCACGGGCAGAGTTGCGGCGGTGTTTGCCGACCTGTCCCCCGGGTAGCCCGGCGGGCGATTCGTGCAGGAGGTTGCTCGTGCCACAGGCCGCCCGTCCGCCCGCCGCGGTGCTTTTCGACCGTGACGGAACGCTGATTCAGGACGTTCCTTACAACAGTGATCCCGAGCGCGTGGAGCCCGTCGCCGGGGCTCGGGAGGCGCTCGACCGGCTGCGCGCGGAGGGCATCCCCATCGGGATCGTGACCAACCAGTCGGGGGTCGCCAAGGGCCTGATCGTCCCGGAGGCCCTGCGCGCCGTGAACGACCGGGTGGACGCCCTGCTCGGCCCCTTCGACGTGTGGGAGATCTGCCGGCACGACGACGGCGACCGCTGCGACTGCCGCAAGCCCGCGCCCGGTCTCGTGCTGCGCGCGGCCCGCCGGCTCGGCGTCCGCCCGGAGGACTGCGTGGTGATCGGCGACATCGGCCGGGACGTGGAGGCGGCCCGCGCCGCCGGCGCCCGGGGCATCCTCGTGCCGACCCCGGTGACGCTGCCGGAGGAGGTGGCGGCCGCCCCCGAGGTGGCGTCCGACCTCGCCGCGGCGGTCGATCTGGTCCTCGGGGAGTTCAGCTCACAGCTGAGGATGAAGAGGGCATGACCAGGGCAGGTGGGTGAGGCGCCCGCGGGCGGAGGGCACGGTGTTCCGAGGTCGGCAGTACGACGGACGGGGAGCGAAGCGATGAAGATCATGGTCTGGCATGTCCACGGTTCGTGGACCACCTCTTTCGTGCATGGGCGGCACAACTATCTGGTGCCGCTCACCCCCGACCGCGGTCCCGACGGGCGGGGCCGGGCCGACACCTATCCCTGGCCCGACACCGCGCGGGAGGTCCCGTACGACCGGCTGGCCGGCGAGGACGTCGACGTGGTCGTCTACCAGCGGCCGCACGAGCTCGACCTGGCCCGCGAATGGCTGGGGCGCGACGTGCCCGGCGTCTACGTCGAGCACAACACGCCCGCGGGGGACGTGCCCAAGACCCGTCATCCCCTGGCCGACCGCGACGACGTCCCGATCGTCCACGTCACCCACTTCAACGACCTGTTCTGGGACTCCGGCCGCGCCCCCACCCATGTGATCGAGCACGGGGTCGTCGACCCCGGCTACCTCTACACGGGCGAGCTGGCCCGTGCCGGCGTGGTCGTCAACGAGCCGATCAGGCGCTGGCGGGTGGCGGGCACCGACCTGCTGCCCACGTTCGCCGCGACGGCCCCGCTCGACGTGTTCGGCATGAAGGTGACGAACCTGCCGTCCAAGCTCGGCCTCTCCGAGGAGATGGAGACGTTCGAGGACCTGCCGCAGGCCGCCATGCACGCCGAGCTGGCCCGGCGCCGGGTCTACCTGCACCCCTACCGCTGGACCTCGCTGGGACTGTCGCTGATCGAGGCCATGATGATCGGCATGCCGGTCGTCGCGCTCGCCACCACCGAGGCCGTGGAGGCCGTGCCGCCGGAGGCGGGGGTCGTCTCGACCAAGCTGCCGACGCTGCTGCGGGCCCTCGACCGGTATGCCAACGAGCCCGAGCTCGCCGTACAGGCGGGCAAGGCCGCCCGCTCGGCCGCGCTGGCCCGCTACAACCTCGACCGCTTCCTCGCCGACTGGGACAAGCTGCTCGCCTCGATCGCCCAGGGATGACCTGTTCAGCCTGAGCCACCGCGACGACCTGGTTCGGTCGCCTCGGTGGCTCTCGCCTGCGGGCCATGTGCGAGCCCTGAGACCCGGCTTGACGACAGACCGGCAGCATATGGATACTGACTGTGTCGCACTCCCTGGAGTGCGGAAGTGGCGCCGGGAACCCCCCGATGGAATCGGGAGCCCGGCGCTCGCGCTATTCGGGATCAGATTCCTTCGGCTTCCAAAAACGTGATGCGCTCCCCGAAGAGCGCCAACCAGCGGTCTTCTCCGTCCAGCCATCCGGCGACGATTCCCGCGATCACGTCTGCCGTCCACAGCGCCGCATCGGAACTCGCTCGCGACCAAACAACAGCCATGTCAGCGGCAACCTGCCCAGATCTACGGAGGTGTGTCAAGATCGCTCTATCGCCGGTGTCCTGCTCCCGCCGGGATTCGAAGACGACCGTGTCCACCTGCCGTGCGGACAGCTCAGGCAGCATCCGGAGGAGACGGTGGCGCCTGGCGCGCTCCGAACGTCCTGGAGGGCTGTAAAAGGTGACAGCGACGTTCAGCGCGCGGGCAGCCTGCGATGTCCTTCGGGTCGCGCTGCTGATGTCTACGTGGGGAAGGCCTTACCCCTCGTTGAGACCGGCAGGTTCTCCCTGCGGGAACATCTTGCGGGGCGGCAGGGGGGAGCCATGCCCGATTCCCGGGAGATCCATGACGCTTTCGCGGAGGCACTCTGCACGCACGACAAGAGGCGTCTTCTGGACTGTTTCCACCTGGACGCCGTCATCGTGACCCCCGTCGGGATGGTCGAGGGGCACGAACAGATCGAGTGGTATTTCGGCCAGTTCTTCTCCACCGTGCCCGACCTGACGACCGAGGTCACCACGATGCGGGTCCGCGGTGACACCATCGCCGTCGAATGGGTCACGTCGGGGAGCCAGGCGGGAGTGATGCTGCTCCCGGACGGCACCGAGATCCCCGGCACCGGCCGCCCCGTCTCATGGACGGGGTGCGGGATGTGGACGGTGGAAGACGGCAGGTTCGCCAGCGGGCGCATCTACTACGACCAGTTGCGTGCTTACATGTCGTTGGGCTGCCGGCTCGCACAGACCGAGCCCGGCTCCGCGGCCGCCCCCGTCCACACGGCCACCCCTGATCGGGAGGCCGAGCCCCTGCCTGCCGCCGAGTCGCGGTCCGGATCCGTCCGCCGGCTTCTCCGCAGACTCAGCGGCCGGTGACCGCCGCCGCGTCCGTGCCGGCGAGGCGGGACCTTGATTGTTTACCGAGAACGGGGCACCGCGAGGGCACGTGATCCGGCCCAGGTGGGAAAAGGCTCCTCATGATGCGCAACCTGGTGAACGGCGCCGTCGGCGGCGCGCTCGCGACGGCCGTGTACAGCGCGGTGCTGATGGCGGCGGACAGGGCCGGCCTGCTGGAGGAGCCGCCGCCGCGGCGGTTCGTGCGGCTGACCCTTTCCGGGCGGGACAAGCCCATGAGGGGCGAGAACGTGCTGGGCACGATCGCGCACTTCGCGTTCGGCTCCTCCTGTGGCTCGGTGCTCGGCCTGCTGTCGGCCGGACAGCGGGTGCCCGTTCCGATCGGCACGGCGTACGGGTTGCTGGTGTGGTACTTCGGCTACCAGGGCCTCGCGCCGAGCATCGGCGCGTACCCGCCCATCCCCAAGGACCGCGCGGGACGCCAGGCCGCACTGCTGGCGGGACACCTGGTGTGGGGCACGGCGCTCGCCCTCGCGCTCAACCGGCTGCGGACCGAGAAGGCGCCGCTGACCGCCGAACTCGCGCCCCGCGTTCGCGAGCAGGTCCGGCGTGTCATGCCCACCCCCGAACCCGTCCCGGCGCGGTGACGTTCGCCAGCGCATACGAAAGCAGGGGGTGACGCCCGCCGATCGTCCGATGCGCCGTGACCTGCCGAGTGTCCAGCTTGATGGCGTGTCGGCCCTGACCCCTGTGGGGGATGGGCCCGCGTCCGTTCCGGGATCTCCCGGATGTCCCGGATGCTCTTCGGCCGACATGGTGGACCCGTGTCCTAATGATCGGAGTCACACTGATGTCGCACGCCATCCTCGACCTGGTCCAGCAGGTGATGTCATCGCCCTGGTTATACGTGGCGCTGTTCGCCCTGGCGCTGCTCGACGGGTTCTTCCCGATCGTGCCGGCCGAGACCTCGGTGATCACCGCCGCGGTGTTCGCCGCGTCGGGCGAGACCAACCTGGCCCTGGTCATCGTGGTCGCGGCTCTCGGCGCATGCGCGGGTGACCACATCTCCTACCTGATCGGCAGCAGGTCGGCGGGCAGGCTGCGGGAGAAGAGGCCGTTCGTCTGGGCGCGGAACGCGCTGGCCGAGCGGGGCGGTCTCGTCCTGGTCGTGGCCAGATACATCCCCGGTGGACGCACCGCGACCACGCTCACCATGGGCGCCGTACGGCATCCGCTGCGCTCGTTCACGTTCTTCGACGCGATCGCGGCGGGCTCGTGGGCGGTGTACTCCGGGCTGATCGGCTTCTTCGGCGGCATGGCGTTCGAGAACGACCCGATCAAGGGCCTGTTCCTCGGCCTCGGCATCGCGCTGTCGATCGCCGCGATCGCCGAGCTGGTGAGATGGCTCAGGAAACGACGCGCCACCCGGCTCGCCCCGGAACGTCTTCCCGCGCGCACCTCCGCCTGACCCTCTCCGGTGATCTGCCCTCGCGCCGGCTGGGAACATGGGAGCACGAGGCTCGGATCATGTCCCCGTTCTCGCGTCAGCGTCAACGAATCAAGGAGGAGTCAGATGAGCAAGCTCGATGAGAACGCCGTAGCGCTGCTGAAGGAACCGGTCCACGCCTGGGTGACGACCATCCGGCCGGACGGGTCGCTGCACAACACCGTGGTGTGGGTGGACGTCGACGGCGACGAAGTGATCTTCAACACCGCCGTGGGGCGGGCGAAGGAGCGGCACCTGCGTGACAACCCCCGGGTGTCTGTCAGCGTGCTCGACCCGGAGAACGCCTTCCGCTTCGTCAGCGTCTCGGGCACCGCCGAGCTGGAGCTCGAAGGCGCGGACGCGGTCATCGACGGCCTGGCGAAGAAGTACCTCGGGGTGGACGCCTACCCCTACCGCCAGCCGGGAGAGCAGCGCATCACCGTGCGCATCGCTCCCGAGAAGGTCATCTCCAGCGCCGGCCGCTGACCCGTTCACACGGCGGCACGTAGGTAGGCGAGCACGGCGAGCACCCGGCGGTGGTCGTCGGCGTCCGGAGGCAGGTCGAGCTTGGCCAGGATGCTCGCGATGTGCTTGGCGACGGCCGCCTCGGAGACGAACAACGCGCGGGCGATCGCGGCGTTCGACCGTCCTTCCGCGACGAGGGCGAGCACCTCGCGCTCGCGTGGCGTGAGCCGGGCCAGCGGGTCGCGGCGCCCGCGCAGCAACTGCCGGACGACCTCGGCGTCGATCACCGTGCCGCCGCCCGCGACCGTCGTCACCGCGCCGGCGAACTGCGTGACGTCGCCGATCCGGTCCTTCAGCAGGTAGCCGACGCCGCCCCCGCCCGAGGACCGGGTCTGGTCGAGCAGTTCGGCGGCGTAGGTCTGCTCGACGTACTGGCTGAGCACCAGCACCGCGAGGGACGGCCGCGCCGCCCGCAGCTCCAGCACGGCCCGAAGCCCCTCGTCGCTGTAGCCGGGCGGCATGCGCACGTCGGCGACGACGACGTCCGGGTCCTGCTCGGCGACCGCCGCGATCAGCGCGGGGGCGTCGCCGACGGCCGCGACGACGCTGTGCCCGAACCGTTCCAGCAGGCCGGCGAGGCCCTCCCGGAGCAGCACCGAGTCTTCGGCGATCACCACTCGCACGGGATCTCCGCCCTCACCGTGGTCGGGCCGCCGTACGGGCTCTCGACGGTCAGTGTGCCGCCGACGGCCGCCACCCGGTCGGCGAGCCCGGTCAGGCCGGTGCCGCGCGCCGGGTCCGCTCCCCCTCGCCCGTCGTCGGCGATCTCCAGCACGAGCCGGCCCCGGCGCAGCCGGCCGCGCACCGCGCAGGAGCCGGCCCCGCTGTGCTTGGCCACGTTCGCCAACGCCTCACACGCGACGTAGTAGGCCGCCGCCTCCGCCCGCTCGGGCGGCCGCCGGTCGAGCTCGACGTCCACCCGCGCGGGCACCGGCGACCTACCGGCCACATCGCGTACGGCGGCGGGCAGCCCGCGGTCGGCGAGCACCTGCGGATGGACACCGCGAATCAGCTCGCGCAGCTCCGCGAGCGCCTGCCCGGCCAGCTCGCGCGCCTCGTCGAGCCGCACGGCCGCGGGCGAGCCCGGCGGAAGGTCGAGCCCGGCCAGGCCGAGCTTCATCGACAGCGCGACGAGCCGCTGCTGCGCGCCGTCGTGCAGGTCGCGCTCGATGCGGCGGCGCTCGGCCTCGAAGGCGTCCACCAGTCGCGCCCGCGACCGCGCGATCTCCCGCATCTCGGCCTCCTGCGGGACGAGCATCGCCCGCGCCATCGCCGCCCTGGCGCCCGCCCAGGCGGCGATCGTGTACGCCGCGACGGGCACCAGCAGCAGCCCGACGGCCGAGCCGACGAAGGTCTGCCCCAGCGTGGCCTCGCCCTCGGGAGCGATCGGCTGCACGACCGGCGAGAGGATCAGCACCACCGGCCCGGCGATCGCGGCCGCCACCACCAGCAGGTCGACCCACCAGAGCGCGACCACCGCCACGAGGGTGTGCCCCGCCTCCCGCCACCCCGGCCACCAGCCGTCCGGCAGTCCGCGCACCGGCTGCCGGTCCGCGAGGCGCAGCCGCCACCGCTCGAACCGGGACAGGGGCATCAGCAGCACGGCGGCCACCACGAGGGACAGCGGCGCGGCGAGCAGGCCGCCCACCGCACGGACCGGCACCAGGACGACGGCGAACGCGAGACCGGGGACGGCCCCGGCCAGCAGGTACGCCAGAGACCTCCACGGCCAGGCCGAGGCCAGGAAGCGCTGGGGCGGTCCGCTGAGCGCGTCCAGCGCGGTCCGGGGCACAAGGGTCACAGGGGCGGGGACGAGGAACGGGGTGGCCACGGCACCGACGCTAACCGCTGAGCGCGCCGGTGTCGGTAGTGCTGGGGATACCCCTGGGTCTCGCCCCAGTGTCAGTGCCTCGCGGGCCCGCCGCCGGTTGGCTGAGCGACATGACACAGACAACCGGGCAAGCGGTCCTGATCGACTCGGTCCGCGTGGTGTACGGCACCGGGCCTGGCGCGGTGACCGCTCTCGACGGCGTGACCCTCGGCTTCGGCCAGGGGACCTTCACCGCCGTGATGGGGCCCTCGGGCTCCGGCAAGTCCACGCTGCTGCACTGCGCCGCCGGGCTCGACCGGCCGACGTCAGGGACCGTGCTGATCGGCGGCACCGACCTCGGCCCCCTCGACGAGAAGGCGCTCACCCTGCTGCGCAGGGAACGAATCGGCTTCGTCTTCCAGGAGTACAACCTGGTCGACGCGCTCACCGCCGAGGAGAACGTGGCGCTCCCCCTCCGTCTGGCCGGGCGCCGCCCCGGTCCTGACGAGGTGCGCGACGCGCTCGCCGAGGTCGGCCTGGACCGGCGGGCCGGGCACCGGCCCGCCGAGCTCTCCGGCGGCGAGCGGCAGCGGGTGGCGATCGCCCGCACGCTCATCACGCGGTCGAGAGGCACCGCGCCCGCCGTGCTCTTCGCCGACGAGCCGACCGGCGCGCTCGACCGCGCCGCGTCCCGCATGGTCATGGAACTCCTGCGCGCGCTCGTCGACGCCCACGGGCAGACCGTCGTCATGGTCACGCACGACCCCGCCGCGGCGGCGTACGCGGACCGGGTCGTGCTGCTGGCCGACGGCCGGCTCGCCGGGGAACTGGGCCGGTCGGGCGCCGCCGAGATCGCCGCGCGCATGGCCCTGCTGGAGGAGGCATGTTGAGCCTCTCGCTCCTCCGTGGCCGGTGGACCGGGCTCGCGGGCACCTTCGTCGCCCTCTGCCTCGGCGCCGCGGTCCTCGCCGCGAGCGCGCTGCTGCTGACGTCCGCGGGCCCGCGGGTGCCCGCGCGGTACGCCGCCGCGCCCCTGCTCGTACGCACCCCCGGCGTGCCCGGGGACGACAACGCCTTCGCCGAGAACCGGCCCTGGTCTCCGGAGACGGTGGAGGCGCTGGTCCGCGCGCTGTCGTCGGTGCCCGGCGTCGCGGCGGCCGTCCCCGACCGCGCCTTCTACGCCCAGGCCGTCGTCCGGGGCAGGCCGTCCGGCGGAGACGAGGCACGAGGCTGGAGCACCGCGGCGCTGGCGCCGCACCGGCTGGTGGCGGGCAGTCCGCCGGTCCGCGCCGGAGAAGTGGTGCTCGGCCGCGCGCTCGGGATCGCGCCGGGATCGCCGGTCACGCTGCTGACCGCCAGGGGACCCGCGCCCTACACGGTCAGCGGGCTCACCGACGGCCCCGGACCGTACGTCTCGGACGGCGAGGCCGCGCGCCTCGGGGGCGGGGTCCGCGTCATCGGACTGCTCACCCGGCCCGGGACCGAACCCTCCGCCGTACGGCGTGCCGTGCGGGGTGTCGTGCATGGTGTCGTCGGGGGGTCCGGGCAGGTGCTCGCCGGGCCGGACCGGGCGGCGGCCGAGCCCGCGGCCGACGCGCGGACCCGCTGGATCGGCATGCAGGTGCTGACCGCGATGGCGCTGCTCGGCGGGTTCGTGTCGGTGTTCGTGGTGGCCTCCACGTTCGCGTTCCGGGTCACCCAGCGGCGCCGGGAGTTCGGCCTGCTGCGGGCGGTCGGCGCGACCCCGCGCCAGGTGCGGCTGATCGTGTACGGCGAGGCGCTCGCCGTGGGAGCCGTCGCCGCCGCGGCGGGGGCGCTGCTGGGCGCGGCCGTCGCGCCCGCCGTGGGCGGGGTGCTCGTCGCGGCGGGCTTCGAGCCCGAGTCGTTCGGCGTGCGGTTCGCCCCGCTGCCCGTGGCCGGAGCGGTCGCGGCCGGGATCGCGGCGGGCCTGCTCGGCGCGTGGTCCGCCTCGGGCAGGGCAGCCCGGGTCCGCCCGCTCGAGGCCCTTCGCGACCACGCGGCGGGCGGCACGCCGATGACCCGCGTGCGGTGGATCGCGGGCATCGTGTCGGTCGCCGGCGGCCTGGCCCTGGCGGTGGCGAGCGGTTCCGCCGGCGAGGACGCCCTGGTGAACGACGTCCTGCTCGCCGCGATGGCGCTGATCGCCGGGCTCACCCTGCTCGCCCCTGTCGTCCTGCCGTCGCTCGTCCGCGTCCTCGCATGGCCGGTCTCCCGGACGGCCGTGGGCATGCTGGCCGGGCGGAGCGCGATGACGGCCGTGCGGCGCACCGCCGCCACGGCGGCCCCCGTCCTGCTGACGGTGGGCTTCGCCGTGCTCGTCACCGGCATGGTGCGCACGACCGCCGCGGCCTACACGGTGGGGCGGGCGACCGGCACCCCCGCGGCGGCGGTGCTCGTGCCCGACGGCGCCCCCGGCCTGTCGGACGCGGCGCTCGCGGCGGCCTCGGCCCCAGCGGTGCCGCTGCCCACCACCGTGTACAGCGACCGGCCGCTCTCCGCGCTGGGCGACGATCACCTCACGACCGGCGAGTCGGCGGTCGCGGAGTGGGTGGCCCGGGACCACGGCTGGCGGAAGGGCGACGTCGTGCCGCTCACCTTCGAGGACGGCAGGGCCGTGCGCCTGCGGATCGCGGCGGTCCTGCCCGGCGCGCCGGCGGAGGTGCTGGTCTCCAGGGACACGGTCCGGGCGCACGACCCGTCGGCGCTGACCCCCGAGGCGTACGTGTCCCGGCCGGCCGGGATGGTCTTCCCGGGGGCGAGGACGGTGAGCGTCGCCGACCGCGCGGCCGGCGACCAGGCGGAGGAGGACCGGCTCGTCTGGCTGTTCACGCTCCTGCTGGTCGGGGTCTCGGCCGGTTACTCGGGCCTGGCGATCGTCAACACGCAGGTCATGGCGGCGTCGGCACGCGCACGCGAGTTCGCGGTCCTGCGCCTGTCGGGCGCGACGCGGCGGCAGGTGACCGCCTCGGCCGCGGCCGAGGCGGCACTCGTCACCGGGATCGGCACCGTGCTCGGCCTCGCCGTGGCCGTTCCGGCGCTGCTCGGAATGCGCGCCGGGCTGGCGCAGAAGTCCGGCGCGGCCGTTCCGCTGGTCGTCCCCTGGCCCACGGTCGCGGCCGTCGTCGCCGCCTGTCTCGTCCTCGCGGCCGGAGCGAGCACTTTCCCAGGAAAAACACCTTTCACTTCAGGAAAGACCTCATCCAGGCCGCGTACCAGGGCAGTTGCGTGATCAGGCAAAGGAACCGTCGATCCTTCGCCTTGTTATCGCAAGTATTGCGATCCCACGTGTTCAGACGGCCCGGTTTCCGGATGGCCCTTATTAACATTTTTTTCCTGAGCATTGCATAACGGACACGAACGGAGGGGTCATGGCGGGCTGGCACGTGCCTTCCCTTTTACGCCCGCGCTCGATCCAGGCGCGGACCGCCCTGATGAGCGCGGTCCTCTCCCTCGTCGTCCTCACGGTGATCGGGTTCGGCCTGGACATCGCCGTCCGCAACCGGATCCACAGCCACCTCTTCATGGACACCCAGCGGGTGGCCACCGACTGGATCGCCTCGATGGGCCCCAACGGCATCCCGGAGCCGCCGGCCGCGCACGAGGACCTGGTGCAGCTCGTCGACTCCCGCAACCGGGTGATCACCGCCAGCCGGGCGGCGAGCGGCCGGGCCCCGCTGACCGCCCCCTTCCCCACGGGCCAGGACCGGCTGCAGTACCGGATCGAGTGCCCGGACGAGGGCCGGTGCGTCGTGCTCACCGCCGTACGGGTCCTGCCGGTGCAGTCCCGGCTGTTCTGGAACGGCGAGCCGCACGCCGTGTACGCGGGGAGGACCGAGCCCGGCCTCCTGGCCACGCGGCGGCTGGAGCTGTTCATCGCGATCGGAGTGCTGCTGATGACCGCCGGATGGACCTGGGCGAGCTGGCGCGCCGCGGGCCGCACGCTGCGTCCGGTCAGGGAGATTCGCGAGATGGTGACCGAGATCAGCGTGCGCGACCTGAGCCTGCGCGTCCCCCAGCCGCCCGGGCGTGACGAGATCGCCGAGCTCGCGCGGGCCTCCAACAGCTTCCTCGAACGTCTCGACACCTCGGTGCGCCAGCAGCGGCACTTCGCCTCGATGGTCTCCCACGAGCTGCGGACCCCGCTCGCCGGGCTGCGCACGCAACTGGAGGAGGCGCTGCTCTACCGTGAGGAGACCGATCCGTACGAGGCGATCCGTACGGCGGTGCTGACCACAGAACGATGCCAGGCGATCATCGACGAGATGCTCACGGTCGCCCGCGTCCGCACGGCCGCGACGGCCGAACCCGAGCCGGTCGACCTCGGGGCGCTCGCGCGGGAGGAGGCCGCCGCCCGCACGGACGGCGTGCCCGTGCACGTCGAGGTCGAGGACGAGGTGACCGTACTCGGCAACCGGGTCCAGCTGTGCGGCGTGCTGACCAACCTGCTGGTCAACGCCCAGCGCCACGCGTACAGCAGGGTCGATGTCACGGTCGGGCGGGCCGGGGGCGAGGCGGTCGTCACCGTGCTCGACGACGGCGACGGCATCGCGCCGGAAGACCGCGAGCGGGTCTTCGAGCCGTTCGTCCGCCTGAAGGACGGGCGCCGCCGCGACCCCAAGGGCACCGGGCTGGGCCTCGCCCTGTGCCGCATCACGGCGGACGCGCACCACGGGACGCTGCGGGTCGAGGACTCCCCGCGCGGCGCCCGCTTCGTCCTGCGCCTGCCGCTGCCCGCGGGCGCCGCGGCCGCGGGCGGCGCCCGCCAGATCAGCCGGTGACGCTCAGCCGCTGACGCTCGGGCGGCCGTTCCCGACGGCGGCCAGGGTCAGCGCGAAGTCGGCGGCGCTGTCGGTGTACCAGCGGCAGACCGCGAACCCGGCCCGGGACAGCTCGTCGAGCACGCCCTCCCTGCGGAACTTGGCGCTGATCTCCGTGCGCATCTCCTCGCCCTCGGCGAAGGCGACCGTGAGGCCGAGCGCCCTGATCGGGACCTCCATGGGCCGGGTCGCCCGCAGCCGCATCTCGATCCAGTCGTTGTCCTCGTCCCACAGCGCGACGTGCTCGAACGCCTCCGGCTCGAATCCGGCGTCCAGCTCCCGGTTGAGCACGTGCAGCACGTTGCGGTTGAAGGCGGCCGTCACGCCTCCCGGGTCGTCGTACGCCGCGACGAGCCGCCCCTTGTCCTTCACCAGGTCGGTGCCGAGCAGCAGGGTGTCGCCCGGCCGCAGCGTGGCGCGCAGTTCCTTGAGGAACACCTCCCGCGCGGCGGGCGGGAGGTTGCCGATCGTGCCGCCGAGGAACGCCACCAGCCGCCTGCCGGTCCTCGGCAGCAGCGCGAGGTGCTGCTCGAAGTCGGCGCGCACCGGCCGCACGTCGAGTCCGGGATAGCGTACGGCGAGCCGCTCGGCCGCGGCCCCCAGCGTGACGTCGTCCACGTCGACCGGCGTGTAGGCCCGCAGCGTGCCCGCGTTGGCCAGCGCGTCGAGCAACAGCACGGTCTTCTCGCTGGTGCCCGAGCCCAGCTCGACGAGAGTGTCGGCGCGGCTGAGGCCGGCGACGTCGACGGCGCGGCGGCGCAGGATCTCCAGCTCGCGCCGGGTGGGGTAGTACTCCGCCAGCCGGGTGATCCGGGAGAACAGCTCGCTGCCCGCGGCGTCGTAGAACCACTTGGGGGGCAGCCACTTGGGCGACGAGGTGAGCCCCGCGCGTACGTCGTTCTCCAGAGCCTGGCGCAGGTAGTCGCCGCCGAGATGATCGGTAACCATGGTCGCCTCTCAATCGATGGGTGTCACCGAAACGCCGTCGGGGGACGCGAGCAGCAGGCTCCGGTCGGGCACGGCCCGCCAGCCCGGCCGGTCGTCCAGCGGCTCGCTCGCGACGAGCACCCCCTCCTCCAGGTGCGTGAACAACGTGTCGCCCCACGCGACGGCGGCCAGGTGGGAACCTCCCGTGACGAGCAGGTTGAGCCGGGCCTCCGGGTCGCCCTCGGCGGCCGCGCGGACGACGGCGGGCAGGACGTCGGCGAGCGGCAGGCCGTCCCCCAGCCGGGTGAACACGGCCGCGGCGAGCCACGCCGAGTCGCACACGCTCTCCGCGTCGGCCGCGAGGGGCCGGACGGCCTCACGCCTGACCCTGCCGTTGTGGCTGAGCAGCCAGGGCCCGTCGGCGAACGGCGCGGTGGCCGTCTCCTCGATCGGCATCCCGACCGTGGCCGACCGCACCGCCGCGATCAGGCACGTCGAGCGGGCCGCCGCGGCGAGGCCGGGCATGTTGGCGTCCGCCCAGATGGGCACCGTACGGCGGTAGCGCACGGGCCGGGACCCGTCGTACCAGCCGAAGCCGAACCCGTCGGCGTTCACCGTGCCGTACTTCTGCAGGCGCGGCGCGTACGACTGACGCAGCAGGCCGTGTTCTGGGTCGCTGATGAGCGTGATCAGGGACCGCGCCGGGCCCAGCCACGCCACGTGACGGCACATCCCCTCACTCCTCCGAGCGGGCGCAGCGGAACCCGGCGAAGATCTGCCGCCGGATCGGGTAGTCCCAGTTGCGGAAGGTCGTGCGGACGGCGGAGGGGTGGGTGGCCCACGACCCGCCGCGCAGCACCCGGTAGGTCTCCCCGAAGAAGACCTTGCTGTACTCCTCGTAGGGGAAGCACCGGTAACCGGGATAGGGCTGGAACCAGGAGTCGGTCCACTCCCACACGTCCCCGATGAGCTGCTCCACCCCGTAGGGGCTCGCGCCGTCCGGGAACGCCCCGGCGGGCGCGGGCCGGGCCGCGCGGTGGCCGAGGTTGGCCCAGCGCCCGAGGTGGCCGGGATCGGCCTCGCCCCAGGGGTACGTGCGGCCGCCGCACGCCTTCTCCCACTCGGCCTCGGTCGGCAGGCGCTTGCCCGCCCACCGGGCGTACGCGTCGGCCTCGTACCACGAGACGTGCTGCACCGGCTCGTCCGGCGGCACGGGCTCCTCCCGGCCGAACCTGACCCGCCACCAGGTGTCGCCGTCGCGCGTCCAGAACAGCGGGGCCTCCACGCCGTTCCGCTCGACCCACTCCCAGCCCTGCGGCACCCACCAGCGCGGGTCGCGGTAGCCGCCGTCCTCGACGAATTCGAGGTAGGCCCCGTTCGTGACGGGGTGGCGGTCGATCCAGTAGCCCGGCAGGTACAGCCGGTGGGCCGGCCGCTCGTTGTCGTACGCCCAGGCCACGGTGTCGGTGCCCATCGTGAAGACCCCGGCGGGGATGTGCACCTCGGGCTCGGCGGCGGGCCTGCCGGGCGGCAGTTCCCCGTCACGGACCAGGCCGGGCCGCCGGGACAGCTGGAGCGTGGCGAGCATGGTCTCGTCGTGCTGGTGCTCGTGCTGCAGCACCAGCCCGAAGACGTAGCCGCCGGACCGCAGCGGATCGGGACCGGTCAGGTCCACCCGGTCGAGTACGTCGAGCACCCGCCCGCGCACACCGGAGATGTACTTCCTGGCCTCGGCCGGGCCGAGCAGCGGGAGCGACGGCCGGTCCTTGCGCGGATACTTGAACGCGTCGTAGAGATGGTCGATCTCCGGGCGCAGCGGCTCGATGCCGCCCACCTCGCGCAGCACCCACAGCTCCTCGTAGTTGCCGACGTGGGCGAGGTCCCAGACCAGCGGCGACATCAGGGGCGAGTGCTGGCGCACGAGCATGTCGTCGTCGGCGTCGGTGTAGGCGAGCGACCGCTCGCGTACGGCGGCGAGCTCGGCCGCGATCCGCTCCTTCAGACCGGTCGGGCCGGCGTTGCCCAGGACGGCGTCGAGATCGGTCACGCGAACACCTCCATCTGGTCGGCGGCCGGCGATCGGCCGGATTCGATGTGCCGAGAGGCGAACGCGCGGACCCGGGCGACCAGCGAGGGCTCGGCCCCGAGACGGGGCAGGGCCTCGGCGGCGGCGGCGAAGCAGACCGAGGCGGAGCGGCGCAGATCGGGGTCGGCGAGACCGAGACGGGCGGCGTCCGCCCACCGGTGGGCGACCGGCCGGGCCGCCTCCATGGCGAGCCCGGCGGCCCGGTCGTCGGTGACGAGCGCGTGGACGACGGCCACGCACACGGGCCACTCGGCGGCCCCCTGCGCGTCGAGGTAGCGCACCTCCAGCCAGCCCCGGGGCCGCACGGGCGGGAAGAGCGTGGTGGCGTGGTAGGCGAGGTCGGCCTGACCGGGGGGTCGCCCGGCCACGCGGGCGAAGTCGCGGAACGCCGAGCCGTCGAGGACCGGCAGGAGACCGCCGGCCCTCCGGACCAGCATGAGGCGGGCGTCGAGGAGGTAGCGCGCCCAGTCGTCCGCCGGGTCGCCGTTCTGTGCGACCGGCGCGGTCCTGCTCGGGTCGAGCCTGCCCCACACGGCCTGGCGGCCGGAGGCCCACCCGTCGGCGGGCGAGTTGGCGAAGGCCGCCACCAGCACCGGGCCGAGCACGTGGGCCCGTTCCCAGCGGGCCCGGTGATCCTCGCCGAAGTCCAGGTTGACCTGGATCGACGCCGTCGAGCACATCATCGTCAGGCCGTGCGGCCGCTCCAGGACCGCGGCCATCGCCTCATACCTGGGCTCTCGTAACTGCCGCAGGGGCGGGCGCAGGGTGTCGAGGCCGCGGCCGCCCAGCCGCAGCCCGGCCCGGGCGAGCGCGAG
Organism: Microbispora sp. KK1-11; assembly: GCF_006874435.1. Taxonomy (NCBI): domain Bacteria; kingdom Bacillati; phylum Actinomycetota; class Actinomycetes; order Streptosporangiales; family Streptosporangiaceae; genus Microbispora; species Microbispora sp. KK1-11. The sequence continues at coordinate 279,817 of NZ_VIRJ01000002.1, forward strand.
CCGTACGGCGGCGACGTCGGCGGCGAGCTTCGCGAGGGCGGCGGGCAGGACGTCCGGCGGGGCGGACAGTTCGAGCTGCCCGCCCGGCTCGAACGTCACCCGGCTGCCGCCCGGGAGCGCGGGGAGCGCGCCCGCGATCCGGGCGATGGGGACGTGAAGCACGGGGTTGTCCGCGTCGAAGACCAGGAACTCCAGCTCGACGCCCAACCGGTCGGAGGTGACTCCGCGGAAGCAGTCCCGGGCGTACCTCTGCACGTCGGTCATTCGCCCCCCATCGGGCCGATGTTTACGCGACTCGGTCGTGCCGAGTCAACTTTCCCCGCAATCCCCCCTCTCAACCTGAAACCCACCGAAACAGTGCGTTAACACAGGTCACGCGGCGGAGGTCGCCCATTCCTCGTTGCGCATGCGGATCATCGAGACGCCGACGATTCCGAAGACGACGAGCAGGATGACCGGGCCGCCGAGGCCGAGCACGAGGTTCCACGCGCTCGCGCCGAACAGCCAGACGAGGATGCCGACGAGCACGCCGGCCGGGAACCACCACCCGGCCCGGCCTCCCCAGGCGTAGGCGACGGCCACGAGCACGAGACCGAGGAACGATCCGATCATGCCGGGCATCTGCCAGGCGGTGATCATCGCGGGCTGGGCCCCGTCCTGCATGAGTTTCTCCGCCTGGTCCACCGGCAGCATCTGGAACGCCACGATGTAGAAGAAGTCCGAGATCATCAGCGCCGAGAAGTTGATGAGGCCGAGAACCGTGATCACGCCCGCGATGTTGGCGAGCACCACGCCCTTCTTGCGTACGAGGTGGACGAGGCCGATCACGCCGGGCACCCACAGGGCCCACGCGTAGTGGAGGAGCGTCGCGCTGACGCCCACGGCGCCCGGGTTGTGCGCGTACGCGAGGGGGTCGTCGACCCCGGGCTCGGACGGGTCGGCGGCGATGCCGAGGAGCAGGCAGAGCGGGGCAAGGATGAGGCTCGTGCCCGCCGCGACGCGGCGGAAGGTGTTCGCGTTGGTAAGCATGCGGAGGACCGTACGGAGCGGTCCCCCACCCCGTCGTCAAAGCGTCCCTTGACCCTTCGTCCCCCGCCAGGCTGATTTCCCGGACTCCCCGTATCCCCCGCCGACGTTGCCGGTGATGGTTGATCCGGTCGCGAACTCGGATCCTCATAGGACGCTTGCAGTGCAAGTGAGATGTTGATGCCGCCACGCGAAGAGGGAATGCCGTCATCCTGCGCGTATGGAAGCAGATGCCGCCCTTGCCCGTAGGTCACGATCTGTGGCGGAAGCCGGTGGAGTATCGGGGCCGCTCCGCTACGCTGACGCATCGTGATTACGGGTGAACTGAAGAGCAAGATAGACCGGATCTGGGACGCCTTCTGGTCGGGCGGGATCTCCAACCCTTTGGAAGTCATCGAGCAGATCACCTACCTGATGTTCATCCGCCGGCTGGAGGACATCCAGACCGCGAAGGAGCGCAAGGCCAGCCGTAGCGGGAAGCCGATCGAGAATCCGATCTACACCGAGGAGACCAACGCCCTTCGCTGGTCGGAGTTCACCGAACTGCACCCGGAGAGCATGCATCAGGTGGTGCGGGACGCGGTCTTCCCCTGGTTGCGCGAGCTGGGCGGGGAAGACTCCACCTACTCCCACCACATGAAGGACGCCCGGTTCACGGTCCCGACGGCGAACCTGCTCACCAAGGTCGTCGACATGCTCGACGAGATCCGCCTGGGCGAGCAGGACACCAAGGGCGATCTGTACGAGTACATGCTCAGCAAGATCGCTACCGCTGGGCAGAACGGGCAGTTCCGCACCCCCCGCCACATCATCCAGCTCATCGTGGACATGATGGCCCCCGGCCCGCAGGACGAGATCTGCGACCCGGCCTGCGGCACCGCCGGCTTCCTGGTGGCAGCGGCTCAGTATGTCAACCGGACCCACAAGGACGCGCTCCTCGACCTGGCGCAGCGGCGCCACTTCAACGAAAGCATGTTCCACGGCTTCGACTTCGACAGCACGATGCTGCGGATCGCCAGCATGAACATGCTGCTCCATGAGATCGAGAGCCCGGACATCCGCTATCGCGACTCATTGGCCGAGAACACCGCGAGCGAGGCCGAGCGCTACACGATGATCCTGGCCAATCCGCCCTTCGCGGGCAGCCTCGACTACGAGACCACCGCCAAGGATCTCCTCAAGGTCGTCAAGACCAAGAAGACCGAGCTGCTGTTCCTGGCACTTTTCCTCCGCCTGCTCAAGCCAGGTGGCCGTGCAGCCGTCATCGTCCCGGAGGGTGTGCTCTTCGGTTCAACAGGGGCTCATAAGGAACTCCGCCGCATCCTGGTCGAAGACCACAAGCTCGACGCGGTGGTAAAGCTCCCGAGCGGTGTCTTCAAGCCGTACGCCGGAGTCTCGACGGCGATCCTGTTCTTCACCAAGACCAACAACGGTGGTACGGACGACGTTTGGTTCTACGAGGTCACTGCCGACGGCTTCAGCCTCGACGACAAGCGCACTCCGCTGTTGAGCGAGAACAAGCTTGGTCCCACGCCGACGGCTCAGCTCGACGAGGCTGAGCATGCCAAGAACAACCTCCCCGATGTTCTCGCAAGGTGGGCGCTTCGTAACGGCAGTGAGAAGCAGCGGGCCAGAACGGAGCAGAGCTTCCTTGTCCCCAAGGCCGACGTCGCCGCCCAGGAATACGACCTGAGCCTCAACCGATACAAGGAAATTGTCCACGAGGAGATCGAACACCGCCCACCGATGGAAATCCTGGAAGAGCTGGAGCAGATCGAGTCCGAAATCCAGCAGGGCATGTCCGAGCTGAAGGGAATGCTGGAGTAATGGCTTGGAAAACACGCAGACTGGCCGAGCTATGTGAGATAAAAATAGGGCGAACTCCCGCCCGGAACGAGCCAGCTTACTGGGGCGAAGGATGGCCATGGCTTTCGATTGCCGACATGAATCAAGGCCGCATACTCATGCGAACCAAGGAGCAGATTAGTCAATTCGCCGCCGAGAGCTTGATGGGAGCACCCATCCCTCCAGGAACGGTCGTCCTCAGTTTCAAATTGAGCATCGGGAAAGTCGGCATTACCAAGGTTCCCATGTACAGTAACGAGGCTATTGCTGCGCTCCATATTAAAGATCCACGGCTTATAACGAGCAATTTCCTCTACTGGGCACTGCAAACGATCCCATTGACAGTAGAAACCGATGATGCAGTGATGGGGAAAACTCTCAATAAGGCAAAACTCGCCAGGCTTGAAGTGCCCGTTCCCTCCCTGTATGAGCAGGACAGAATCGTCGAAGCACTGGATCAGGCCGATAAACTACGCGCCAAGCGCCAAGAGGCGATCGCCCTCCTCGATGACCTCATCGAATCCGTCTTCCTCGACATGTTCGGCACCCCCACAGACGGCTGGGAGCTGCGCACGGTGGAAGAGGTTGCAGCGCCCGTCCGAGGATCGATTCGCACGGGGCCATTTGGCAGTCAACTCCTCCACGAGGAGTTCGTGAATAGTGGTATTGCCGTTCTCGGCATCGACAACGCTGTGACGAACGAGTTTCGCTGGGGAGAACGCAGGTACATTACAGAACAAAAATATAAGCAGCTATCACGCTATACCGTACATCCGGGCGACGTTCTAATCACCATCATGGGGACGTGCGGCCGCTGCGCGATCGTCCCGGAAGACATTCCGATCGCAATCAACACAAAGCATCTCTGCTGCATCACTCTCGACCAAAGTAAGTGTTTGCCGGAATTCCTACACAGCTATTTCCTTCGCCATCCGTCGGCTCAATCATACTTGCGAAAGACAGCCAAAGGCGCCATCATGTCCGGCCTCAATATGGCAATAATCAAGGGCCTCCCGATTCATCTTCCTCCGCTCGATCTGCAGCAGAAGTTTGCCGTAAAACTCCGAGCCATTCATGAAGCAAAGACTCGCCATATCGCCCATGCTGCCGAACTGGACACTCTCTTTGCCTCGCTCCAACAGCGGGCGTTTCGGGGAGACTTGTGGGACAATCAGGATAACTGAATCCTTCCCCCGGAGGGTGTCCGTTGGGCAACTTCACATTCCTTCGTCCGGAATGGCCTGATTTATACGAAGAAGCGAGTCGTGCGGAGCGGCTCGCGATCGCAGATCCACGGGTGTCGTGCTTCTATGCCCGGCGGACGCTGGAGCTGGCGGTCACCTGGCTCTATACGGCCGATGACACGCTGACGATGCCCTACCGCGACGACCTCGCGGCGTTGATTACCGAGCCGACCCTGGTCAATCTGGTCGGTCCGGTGATCCGAACCAAGATGGACCTCATCCGGCGCCAAGGGAACACAGCCGTGCATCGGCACGGGCCGGTTCCGCCCGGGGACGCGATCCGGACCGTGGCCGAGCTGTTCCATGTCATGTACTGGATCGCCCGGCGGTATGCCCGGAACCAGAATGCGCTGCCAGCCGCCGGCTTGGCCTTTGACCAGACGCTGATTCCCAAGCCCATGCCAGCCGAGCTCAAGCAGAAGAAGCAGGACGAACTCCGGAAAATGGCCGAGGAGTTCGCCAAGCAGCAGGCCGAGCTGGCCAAACAGCTCCGGAAGAACCAGGACCTGGACGCCGAGCTGGCGAAACTCCGGGCCGAAATCAAGCAGGCCAAGGCGGCCAACGCGACTGTTCAGGACACGCACGACTACAACGAAGCCGAAACCCGGAAACTCCTCATCGACCTGCTGCTGAAGGAGGCGGGCTGGCCGCTCGACAAGAAGGACGACCGGGAGTTCCCGATCACCGGCATGCCCAACACGCAGACCGGGACCGGCAAGGTCGATTACGTGTTGTGGGACGACAACGGCAAGCCCCTCGGCTTGGTCGAGGCCAAGCGCACCAGCCATGACGCGGCCGTCGGCCAGCACCAGGCCAAGACGTACGCCGACTGCCTGGAGCAGATGTACGGCCAGCGGCCGGTGATCTTCTACACCAACGGCTACGACACCTTCATCTGGGACGACCTGAACTATCCGCCCCGGAAGGCCCAGGGCTTCTACACCAAGGACGAACTGCGCACCCTCATCCATCGCCGCAGCAGCCGCCGGCCGCTGACGACGGAGCCGATTAACGAGGAGATCGCCGGCCGTCACTATCAGAGCCGGGCCATCCGCCGCATTGACGAGACGTTCGACAAAGACAGCCTGCGGCACGCGCTGCTCGTGATGGCGACCGGTTCCGGCAAGACCCGCACGATCATCGCTCTGGTCGACCAGTTGATCCGGGCCAACTGGGTCAAGCGGGTGCTGTTCCTGGCCGACCGCCAGGCGCTGGTGACCCAGGCCACTAACGCGTTCAAGGAGCACCTGCCGGGCGTGCCCACGGTGAACCTGCTGAACGAGAAGAACGACGAGGGCCGGGTCTACGTCTCGACGTACCCGACGATGATGAACCTCATCAACGAGACCGCCGATGGGGTGCGCAGGTTCGGCCCCGGCTACTTCGACCTGGTCATCATTGACGAGGCGCACCGGTCCGTTTACCAGAAGTACGGCGCGATCTTCGACTACTTCGACTCGCTGCTCGTCGGGCTGACCGCCACTCCGAAGGACGAGATCGACCGCAACACCTACCGGCTCTTCCACCTGGAAGACGGTGTGCCCACCGATGTCTACGGTCTCGACGAGGCCGTAGCCGAGGGCTATCTCGTTGCCCCGACCGCCGTGGACGTGCCGCTGAAGTTCCAGCGCGGCGGCATCAAGTACGACGACCTCTCCGACGAGGACAAGGAGAAGTGGGACGCGCTCGACTGGTCGGAGAACGATGACGTTCCAGACGAGATCAGCGCCGACGAGATCAACAAGTTTCTGTTCAACGCGGACACGATCGACAAGACACTCATCACGCTGATGACGTACGGCGCGAAGGTCGAGGGTGGGGAGCGATTGGGCAAGACCATCGTCTTCGCCCGGAACAACAACCACGCCGAGTTCATCGCCCAGCGCTTCAACGAACTCTTCCCCGAATACAAGGGTACGTTCGCGCAGGTCATCACCTATCAGAAGCGGCTCGCCCAAGACTTGATCGACAAGTTCTCCGACCGAGACAAGGCCCCGCATATCGCGATTTCGGTCGACATGCTCGACACCGGCATCGACGTGCCCGAGGTCGTCAACCTGGTGTTCGCCAAGCTCGTGCGATCCAAGACGAAGTTCTGGCAGATGATCGGGCGAGGCACGCGGCTCTGCCCCGATCTGTTCGGCCCCAACCAGGACAAGACCGGCTTCCTCGTTTTCGACTTGTTCCAGAACGTGGGGTTCTTTAATCAGAACTTCCCGACTGCTGAGGGCAGGGTGCAGCCCTCGCTCAGCGAGCGGCTGTTCAAGCAGCGGATGGACCTGCTGCTCAAGCTCGACCAGCAGCATCCTGACCTGCCTCCGCCTTCGGACGGCACGCCCGACGGAACGAAGAGCGAGGTCGATCTGCGCTGGTCCCTCGCCAGTCGGCTTCAGGCCGAAGTGGCCAACATGAATACGGCCAACGTCGAGGTGCGCCGTCACCTGCGCGAGGTTGAGACGTACCGCGAACCTGCGAATTGGCAGCGGATCACGCTGGACAAGCACGCCGAGATCACCTCGGCCCTGGCCGGCCTCCCCACCGAGTTCCGCGACGACGACAACAGCCAGGAGGCCAAGCGCTTCGACCTGCTCGCGCTGCGACTGCAACTCGCCCTGATTCAAGCCGACGCGGACTACTCCAAGCTACGTGACCAGGTGCAGGAGATCGCCTCAGCGCTGCTCGATCCGACCACGCTGACGATCCCCAACGTCAGGCAGCAGCAGGAGTTCCTCGAAGACCTCATCACTGATCAGTGGTGGGAGGACGTCACGCTGCCGATGCTGGAGAACATGCGCAAACGGCTGCGCGGGCTGGTCAAGCTCATCCCCAAGGTGAAGCGCGGCATCGTCTACACCGACTTCGAAGACGAGCTCGGCGACCTGAGCGTGACGCAGATCAACGGGGTGTCCCTGGGCACGGACAAATCCAAGTTCGAAGCCAAGGTCCGGACGTACCTGCGCAGCCACGAGAACGAGCTTGTGATCCAGAAGCTTCACCGCAACCGGCAGATCACATCCGCCGACCTCGACCAGCTTGAGCTGATCTTCCTCAGGAACGGATTCGGCACGGCGGACGACATCGAGCGGGCCAAATCCGAGCACGGCGGGCTCGGCCTCTTCCTCCGGTCTCTCACCGGTCTCGACCGAGAGGCCGCGGCGAAGGCGTTCGACCAGTTCCAGATGGGCAAGAACCTCACCGCGAGCCAGCTCCACTTCGTCTCACTGGTGATCGACTTCCTGGCGAAGAACGGCTTCATGGAGGTCGACGTGCTTTACGAGTCGCCCTTCACGTCGCTGGCTCCTGGTGGCCCCGAAGACCTCTTCCCCGATCCCGATGTAGACGCGCTTATCGAGGTCCTCGCATCGATCCAGGCGACGGCGGTGCCCCAGGAGAACGCCGCCTGAAATACCAGCCGAGGTCATCCGCGCGGAAAGGGTCGTGGCTCCGAGGCGCGTGCTGTCAGACCTCGGGGCCGGGCATGAGGCCTGCCTGCCGTAACGGGGGCTGTACGGCAGGCCGGCCGTTCGGCGGGGGCGGTCTTCCTCAGCGGGGAAGGCGTCTACGGAAGACCGCCCAGGCCCTGCCGGTCGCGGCCGGCAACGACCGACAGGACAGCTCATCGGTGACGCTCGTTGCGTACGAGCGTCAGGCGGGTGACGTCGGCGGGATCTCCATCAGCCCGAGGGCGGCCAGGCCGACGAGATGCATACCGATGCTCCGCGCCTCGCTGATCGTCAGCTCCACGAAGGGGCGCTCTTCGATCTGCAGGTGGACACGGGGCTCGGCGTCACCCGGCCCGAGGCTGAGATCGATCCACATCCGCTGCGGCTGCCCGGCCAGGGGAATCGCGTTCAGCTCGATGGACTGGAGCCAGGCATTGTGGATGCGCTCCCCCGGGTGCTCATCGATGTGAGCCTCCATGCACCAAGGCGGACACGAGCGACGGGGGATCCCGCCCCTAGCGCGACCCGGCATGAAAGGCATGCCCCAGATGGACCCGCCGTTCCGTCCGCCGCCAGGACCGCGTCTCGCGGACTCTGTCATGTGGTTTCCGATCACTGCGGGATCGCCACCTCGGCCAGGCTCTCCTGTTCGGCGATCGTCTGACACAGCTCGCGCAGGTCGTCGGCGTCGACGGTACGGCAGGCGCCTGCCTGCTCGGCCGATGCCGGAAACGGCCGCTCACGGCTCGCCCAGAAGCGCCCGGCATCGCTCCTCATGATCCGCCACCCGGCGAACTCCGTGCCGGGTGCAGTGGCCCTATCTTGGGTCATGGGTCAGGAACCTCGCTTCCTGTCCAAGGGCCCGTCCGGTCGTGGCAGCGTCGGGCGGGTCCGCTTCTCACTAGCAAAACTGAGCCGTTGTCCAGGCAGTCACTTCTCCCTGTTGTTGCTTCATCACAAGCTGTAACGACTCATGCGGGATCATCGTCGCGTGTACTGTGCACGTTGGCAAGAGCTGTGCACGTAGAAGTTTTACTGACTTCCCATCAGACTTGACCGCATGCCGATGAAGAGCCCGACAGTCCGGCATCGCCGACTGGGCCGCGAGCTGCGACGACTACGTGAGGCGGCCGGCCTCATGCCTGAAGCGGCAGCGAAGCAGCTCGGCTGGAGCCGCCCGAAGGTCAACCGGATCGAGAACGCGCGGACCAGCCCAAGCGTCGCCGACGTCGCCGATGCCTGCGACCTCTACGGGGCCGACTCCGCGACAAAGGCGGGGCTGATCCAGCTCTGCCGAGATGCCAGCCAGCGCGGCTGGTGGACGGCCTACAGCGACGTCTTCGCCGGGTCCTACGTGGTTCTGGAAGCCGAAGCGACGGCGATTCGCACCTGGGAGCCGGCCCTGATCCCGGGCCTGCTCCAGACCGAGGAGTACGCCCGCGCGCTCATCGGTCCGGCCCGGCCCGCCCCAGACGATGTAGAGCTGAAACGCCGAGTTGACGCCCGGATGGCGCGTAAGATCACGCTCCTTGCGTCGAGTGCGCCATCACTGCACGCGTTGATGGACGAGGGGGCCCTGCGCCGCCCGGTCGCGTCGCCAGGTGTGATGAGGCGGCAACTGGACAGCCTGATCGACGTTGCGGACAGGCCTAACGTGACGATCCAAGTCGTGCCGCTAACGGCCGGTTTGCACGTCGGGCTCGATGGGGGCTTCTCCGTGCTGTCCTTTGACGAGGGCGACCCAGACGTGGGCTACACCGGTTGCCCCGGAGGTGACGTGTATGTAGAAGCCGCCGACCAGGTAAGGGGGCTTACGCTGACATTCGAGCACCTCGCCGAGATAGCCCTGCCCCCTGACGAATCCGCGGCGCTCATCGCCGCAGCGAGGAGAGATCATGACTGACTTCCCCGACCTGTTCGGCGCTGAGTTCCGCAAGTCCAGCTATTCCGGTGCCACTAACGACAACTGCGTCGAGGTGGCGACGAACTTGCCGGGGCTGGTGGCCGTACGGGACAGCAAGGACCGTTCAGGCCCGGTCCTGGCCTTCACCCCGAGCGAGTGGAGCGCCTTCATCGCAGGTGTAAAGAACGGCGAGTTCGACAGCTGATCGCGGAGGCGTCCCCGGAACACGTCGCCTCCGGCGACCCGCCCGTGGTGACGGGGCGGGTCGCCGACGCCTACCGCCGCGCGCAGCCCGCCGCGCCGCCGCCCGAGACGGGACTCACCGCGCGCGAGGAGCAGGTGCTGCGCCTGGTCGCGCGGGGGCTGTCGAACGGCGAGATCGCGGACACGCTGTCGATCAGCGAGGCGACGGTGAGCACGCACATGAACCGCCTGCTGGCCAAGCTCGGTCTGCGCGACCGCGCCCAGGCCGTGCGTTACGCCTACGAGTCGGGCGTCGTCCGCCCCGGTGATGCCTCGTCGTAAGCCGGTAGCGTTGGTGCACATGACAGCTATCGACTCCACCACCTCGGGTGCGTACGGCATCGGCCTCGCCACGATCGCCGCGGACGGCACCGTGCTGGACACCTGGTTCCCCTTCCCGGCGCTGGGCGAGCCCCCGGCCGTGGGCACCGAGCCGATCGCGGGCGAGGACCTCGGCGAGGGCATGGCGGAACTGGTCGGCCCCGACCCCGCCCGGGGCGTCGAGGTCGTGGCCGTGCGCACCGGCATCGCCGACCTGTCGGCCCCGCCGGCCGACGCGCACGACGTGTACCTGCGTCTGCACCTGCTGTCCCACCGCCTGGTCCGGCCGCGCGCGCTCAGCCTCGACGGGATCTTCGGGCTGCTGGCCAACGTCGTGTGGACCAACCACGGCCCGTGCAAGGTGGAGGGGTTCGAGGAGGTGCGGCTGCGCCTGCGGGCCCGGGGCCCGGTGACCGTGTACGGCGTGGACAAGTTCCCCCGGATGGTCGACTACGTGCTGCCGGCCGGAGTGCGGATCGCCGACGCCGACCGCGTACGGCTCGGCGCCCACCTGGCGAGCGGCACCACCGTCATGCACGAGGGCTTCGTCAACTACAACGCCGGCACGCTCGGTGCCTCCATGGTGGAGGGCCGCATCTCGGCGGGGGTCGTCGTGGGCGACGGATCCGACGTGGGCGGCGGCGCCTCGATCATGGGGACGCTGTCCGGCGGCGGCAAGGAGGTCATCTCGATCGGCGAGCGCTGCCTGCTCGGGGCCAACTCCGGCATCGGCATCTCGCTCGGCGACGACTGCGTGGTGGAGGCCGGGCTGTACGTCACGGCGGGCACCAAGGTCACGCTGCCGGACGGAACGGTCGCGAAGGCGAGGGAGCTGTCGGGCAAGTCGGGCCTGCTGCTGCGCCGCAACTCGACGACCGGGGCGGTCGAGGCCGTGTCCCGCGACAGCAGGGGCATCGAGCTCAACGCCGCGCTGCACGCCAACGACTGACGCTCCAGCGGGCCCCCTCCCCCACCCTGAGATGACCCTGAGTCTGCCCTGAACTTGGCCTTCGGCCCTGTGAACGGCGGGAGGGCGGCCCGTACGGTGAAGGTATGGGACGCATTCTCCTCATCGCCGCAGCCGTAATCGTCGGGTTCTTCCTTCTCGGCTCCGTCATCGGGCTCATCTTCGGGGCGCTGAAGTGGGTTCTGATCATCGGCGCGATCGCGCTGATCGTGTCGGTCGTGCTCAAGCTCACCCGGAGCAGCCGGTCGAACCACTACACCTGACCGGCCCTGTGGCCGGGAAAAAGGGGCGGGCCCCGCCGCAGTGCGACGGGGCCCGCTTTCTTGTGCGCCTGGCACGCCTCGTGTTACGAGAGCGGCGGGTAGGCGTTCTGCATGAGCTGCTGGAACTGCGCGGAGAACCAGTGGCCCGAAACCGGGGCGCCCGCCAGGGCGCCGCTCGGGTTGTTGCCGTTCAGGCTGTTACCGGTGTAGGTCGGGTCGCACATCCGGTCGAAGCCCTTGCCCTCGTCGTTGTCGATCGCCGAGCTGGAGCCGTCGGACTCACCCGGAGGCTTGATCCAGACGTAGGCGTCGAGACCGGCGGCGGGGTTCGCCTTCGGCCGCTCGCCCATGCCGGCGCCGGACTGGTTGCACCAGTTGCCGGCGTGGATACGGCGGTCGACGCGCGACTCGTTGACGAAGGTGTTGACGTCGGTGGAGGTGCTGGCCTTGGTCGGCCGGGCCGTGCCGCCCCAGCCGTTGCGGGAGGTGTCGATCAGCATGCCGACGGTGTTCGGGAAGCCCTTCGAAATCAGGGCGTTGCGGAGACCGACCGCGAAGGACTGCTCGTCCACGTACCAGTTCCAGTCGACCCACCTGGACTGGCGCACGGACTGGCCGTTCACGGTGGTGTTGATGTTGAAGTACGGCTCAACCGTCGCGGAGAAGTTGGCGGTGTTCACGATGAAGCCGTCAATGCTCTTCACGCCCGCGGTGGTGCCGGTGGCGACCTGGTAGAAGAGGTTCACCATCGGCTGGAAGTTGCTGTCCCAGCCGAGCCAGGCGTGGTGCGCCGCGTCCACGTAGGTGTACACGTTCGAGATCGCGTGCAGCTTGTTCAGCGCGTACTGCACGCCCTGGACGTAGGCGCCCGAGGACTGGGCCTCCTGGCACGCCTGGAACGCGTTCACGTTGGTGATCAGGTTCGGCAGCGAGTCGGGCTCGATGACCGTCACGATGCGGAGGTTCGAGTACTTCGGATCCGCCATGATCCCGGCGATCACGTCGATGTACTCGCTCTTGTACCGCGCGAGGCCGTTCTGCGCGATCTTCAGCTCGCCGTTGGAGGCGAGCGCCGAGCAGTCGCGGTTCGGCAGGTCGTAGATGACGACCTGGATTGTGAGGGGCGCGCTGCCGTTGGCCGCGTCCTGCCTGACCGCCTCGTCGAGGTGGTCGCGCAGGCCCATGCTGTTGTTGCCGGCCGAGCCGGAGCTGATCGCCGCGATGCGGTCCAGCCAGATCGCCGTGGAGATGTTGGCCACCCGCGAACCGCCCGGCTCGGACTTCGCACTGGCCGACCAGTCCGGGTTCACGTAGCCCGTCGCGTCGACGTACGGGTTGTCCACGTGGGTCCCGGGCGGCGGCGGCGAGGACGACGGTGAAGCGGACGGCGACGGGGACGCCGACGGGGAGACCCTGGGAGAGGGCGAGGCCGACGGGGAGACCCTCGGAGAGGGCGAGGCCGACGGAGAGACCGACGGGGAGACCGTCGGCGACGGCGATGGCGACTGCGGGGTGCCGTTGCAGGACACGCCGTTGATCTTGAAGTCGGTCGGCGCCGGGTTGCTTCCGGACCAGGTTCCGTTGAAGCCGATGCTCGTCGAGCCGCCGGTGGACAGGGACTTGTTCCAGTCCAGGGCGGTCACGGTCACGTTGCTGCCCGACTGGCTCCAGTTGCCCGACCAGCCCTGGCTGACCTTCTGGCTGCTGTTCGGGAAGCTGAACGTGAGGGTCCAGCCGTTGAGGGCGTCGCCCAGGTTCTGAATGGTCAGGTTGGCGGACATGCCGCCCTGCCACTCACTGGCGGAGTAGTTGACTTTGCAGGAGACCGCGGCACTCGCCGATGTGGCGGTGGCGACGGCCGCCGTGGAACCGAGCGCGAGCACGGCCGCCGCGACCAGGCCGCGGCGCACCGTGGAGCTCACGGCTCCCGGTCGGGGGGTGGATCTCATTGGGAAGGTCCTCCTGGCGATGAATACTGCGCTTGGGAGCGCTCCCACGAACCATAGGCACCACCTCCGGCGCCGTACAGAGACCCGTCAAGGGCGGACGTACGGCGAAGTCCCGGCCCGGCGTTCACGTCGCGTCCGAGCAGGGATTCCGTCACGCCGTTACGTCTGAAGTCACCTGCGTGTTTCGTGAAAGTTTCACCCTTTCGCAGGCGAAACGCGTGGCCAGGGGCCGGATGTCCCGTCCAGAGCCGCTCCCGACGCGCGGAAGCCGGATGCCCCACCTGCTCACAAGGGGATAGGGGCCGACGGGTAGCATCCGTGAGTCACACATATCGCGAATGGGGATCGTCATGACCGTCAAAGTGACCGTCACCGGCGCGGCCGGCCAGATCGGTTACGCGCTGCTCTTCCGCGTCGCCTCGGGCCAGCTCCTGGGGGCTGACATCCCGGTGAAGCTGAGCCTTCTGGAGATCCCACAGGCCATCAAGGCGGCCGAGGGCACCGCGATGGAGCTCGACGACTGCGCGTTCCCGCTGCTGCGGGGCATCGAGATCTCCGACGACCCGGCCAAGGCCTTCGACGGCACCAACGTCGCGCTGCTCGTCGGCGCCCGCCCGCGCACCAAGGGCATGGAGCGCGGCGACCTCCTCGAGGCCAACGGCGGCATCTTCGGCCCGCAGGGCAGGGCCATCAACGAGCACGCGGCCGACGACATCCGCGTGCTCGTCGTGGGCAACCCTGCCAACACCAACGCGCTCATCGCGCAGTCCGCTGCTCCCGACGTGCCGGCCGAGCGGTTCACCGCGATGACCCGTCTCGACCACAACCGCGCGCTCTCGCAGCTCGCGGCCAAGCTCAACGTGCCGGTGGCCGAGATCAAGAAGATGACGATCTGGGGCAACCACTCCGCCACGCAGTACCCGGACCTCTTCCACGCCGAGGTCGGCGGCAAGATCGCGGCCGAGCAGGTCGAGCAGGAGTGGCTGCGCGACACCTTCATCCCGACCGTCGCCAAGCGCGGCGCCGCCATCATCGAGGCGCGCGGCGCGTCCTCGGCGGCGTCCGCGGCCAACGCGGCGATCGACCACGTGTACGACTGGGTGAACGGCACGCCCGAGGGCGACTGGACCTCGGCCGCCATCCCGTCCGACGGCTCCTACGGCGTGCCGGAGGGCCTCATCTCGTCGTTCCCGGTCGTGTCCAGGAACGGCCGCTGGGAGATCGTCCAGGGTCTGGAGATCGACGCGTTCTCCCGCGAGCGGATCGACGCCTCGGTGAACGAGCTGGTCGAGGAGCGCGACGCCGTGCGGGCTCTCGGTCTCATCTGACGATCTCGTCTGACGATTCGCGCACGGAAGGGGCGGGCCCGCACGGGCCCGCCCCTCGTGTCGTCCGGGGCTCTCCCGCGCGGTACGGCTCCATCTGCCTGGGCAGTTGACGGGCATGGACGGGATGTACGACGTGGTGGTGCTCGGCCTGGGACCCGGCGGGGAGGACGTCGCGGGACGGCTCGCGGAGGCCGGCCTCAGCGTCGCCGGCGTGGAGGCCGGCCTGATCGGGGGCGAGTGCGCCTACTGGGGCTGCGTCCCCTCCAAGATGATGGTGCGCGCCGCGGGACTGCTGGCCGAGGCGCGGCGGGTGCCCGGCATGGCCGGCTCGGTCCGGGTCTCCCCCAAGTGGGCCCCGGTCGTCGACCGGATCAGCGAAGAGGCCACCGACGGCTGGAGCGACGACGCCAAGGTGGAGCATTTCGAGAGCGCCGGCGTCCACCTCGTCCGCGGCCGCGGCCGGATCACCGGGCCGCGGGAGGTGACCGTGGACGGCCGGGTGCTGCGGGCGCGGCGCGGGATCGTCCTCGCCACCGGGACCAGCCCCGCCGTCCCCCCGGTCGACGGCCTGGAGGACACGCCGTACTGGACGAACCGGGACGCCGTCACGGCGCCGCACGTGCCCGAGTCGCTGATCGTGCTCGGCGGCGGGGCGGTCGGCTGCGAGCTCGCCCAGGTGTTCGCCCGCTTCGGCACGCGGGTGACGGTCGTGGAGGCCGCCGATCGCCTGCTGGCGCGGGAGGAGCCCGAGGCCGGCGTGCTGCTGGCCCGGGTGTTCGCCGGCGAGGGCCTCGAGACGCACACCGGCGTCGGGGCCGAGCGGGTGCAGCACGACGAGGGCGGCTTCACGCTCACCCTGGAGGACGGCCGGAACCTTCACGCCGTACGTCTGCTCGTCGCCGCCGGGCGCAGGACCGATCTGGCCGCGATCGGCGCCGGCGACGCCGGCCTCGACGAGAGCGCCCGGTTCGTCACCGTGGACGGGCGGATGCGGGCCGCCGACGGCGTGTGGGCGGTGGGCGACGTCACCGGCCGGGGGGCGTACACGCACGTCGCCGTCTACCAGGGCAGGATCGCGGCCCGCGACATCCTCGGCGAGGGCGGCCCACCGGCCGACTACCGTGCGGTGCCCCGGGTCACGTTCACCGACCCCGAGGTGGCCTCGGTCGGCCTGACGGAGCGGGAGGCCCGGGAGGCCGGGCTCGACGTGCGGGTCGGTTTCGCCTCCGTCAGCGAGTCGGCCCGGGGCTGGATCCACGGGGCCGGGCACGAGGGCCTCGTCAAGCTGGTGGAGGACGCGCGGCGCGGTGTGCTGGTCGGCGCCACGAGCGCCGGGCCGGCCGGCGGGGAGGTGCTCGGCGCGCTGGTGGTGGCGGTGCAGAACGAGATCCCCACGACGCGGCTACGGCACATGATGTACGCCTATCCGACCTTCCACCGGGCCATCGAGGACGCGCTCGAGACGCTCGACGGCCAGGCATACGCAACGGAGTTGTGACGAACCGGCGACGGCCGGGGCGGGTCCAATGCATGACCTCCCAGGAAGGAGAAAGTCATGCGGCACCCCACCCGCCCGACCACGCTGCGTCCGATCTCGATGGGGCTGATCGGCCTCGCCCTGTCCACGCTCACGATCTCCGCGGCGGCCGTGCCCGCCTCGGCGACCGCGCACCACTCGATCCGGTACGCCTCGGTGGACGCCTGCACGGCCAAGGACGGCACCGAGAGGCCGTGCCACACCTGGCGGCTGGACCTGCTCGACGGCAGGCGGGTCGCGCTCAAGGACGCCATGCTGTGGCCGATCAACGCCAAGGGCAAGGTCGACAAGAGCACCAGCGCCCCCCTCACCGTCAGCGGCGACGGCGAGTCGGTGGCCTACTTCCGCAAGTCAGACCATCGCCTGGTCGTGCGCGAGTTCCACGGCGGGGTCCACGTGATGCCGAAGACGCCCCTCCCGCGCGGCATCGGCATGGACTCGGTCTGGCTGGACATGTCCCAGGACGGCAGCCGCCTGGCCCTCGCCTACACGGACGACGACGGCACGACGCGAGGCCGCCTGTTCGACGTCGCACGGGCGAGCGTGACCGGCACGATCCCGAAATCGGGCGGGTTCTCCGGCTTCAGCGGGGACGGCTCGGCCGTCCTCCTGCAGCGGGACGCCACCGCGAACACCATAGGGCTTGCCGTCCACGACGACACCGGCGCCGAACTGGCCGCCGCCGTCCCGCCCCAGATCGTGGCCAACAACGGCCCCTGGGCGCTGTCCGCCGACGACCGCACGGTCGCCTTCGTCACCGGCAGCGGCAAGAAGGCGGCGCTGCGCTTCTACGACGTCAAGACCGACCAGACGACGGGCTCGGTCCGCTTCACCCTGCCAGGGGACACTTCGCCCGACATGATCGACTGGACCGGCGAGCACGAAGTGACCGTGCACGTCAGCGAGTCGGGAGGCCCCCGCGACGTGGTGACCGTCCTGAGGATCGACACGCAGACGGGCAAGACCCGGGTGCGCGACCGATACAAGGTCAGGGCCGGCACCTTCACCTACCAGAGCTGCGGCGGTTGACCTCGCCGCCGACACGGACATGGCCACCAGCGCCGCCACCTCGGAGACGACGGTGAGGCGCTGGGTGAGCCCGGCCGGCACCGCCCCGGGGTCGAGGTGCAGCACCCGGAAGGCGTACGGCAGGACCACGAGGAGCAGCGAGCCGAGCGCGACGGCGCACAGCACGCGCACCAGACGGGAGCGGGTGGCCCGGGCGACGAGCAGCCCGGCCAGCGGCAGGCTGGCGAAGGCGACGAAGGCCGCATAGCGGTGAATGTTGCCGGAGAGCGACAGCGGCAGCCCCTGCGGGTCGGTCGGGAACCCGGCCACCAGCAGCAGGCAGGCGCTCCACATGCCCACTAACAGCGCCGCACGCCGGTCCAGCCGGTCCAACCGGTCCAGCCGTACGGCCAGCACGGCCGAGCCCACGGCGATCGACGTCAGCGAGACCGGCAGCAGCCAGCCGTGCGGCGCGTAGAAATACTGGCTGATCGTCGCCGTGAGCGGGTCGAGCCCGCCCACCAGGTGCAGCGCGAGCATCGCGGCGGCGCCGGCCGTGACCAGCACGTATCCCAAGACCATTCCCATGACTCTTCACTGTGGCCGTGGGAAGGGCGCCGGCCCATCGGAGATCCACCCGAGCCGCCCCTGAGGGAACCCCTAGGAGGCGTCGGCGGAATCGGCCGGGGCCGTCTCGGGGGTGGAGGCGCGGAACCAGCGGCAACCGTACCTGCCCATGGGGAAGCGGGCCCGGCCGTCGTCGGAGATCTCGACCGTGCCGTCCACCAGCAGGTCGGTCAGCACCTTGGACGAGTCGAGCCCGTCCAGCGCGACCTCCACCTCGACCTCGGTCTCGCCGAGGTTGTGCACGGCCACGACCGTCTCGCCGTCGCAGTCGGCCCGGTGGGCGAACACGGCGTCCACGCCGGTGTCGAGCACGGTGTACTCGCCCCAGGCGAACTCCGGGCAGTCGCGGTAGTGCCGGATCAGCCGGGTGATCCACGACAGCAGCGAGTCGGGGTCGCGCTCCTGCGCGCTGACGTTGACCTTCTCTGGGCCGTAGTCCCCGGTGGGCATGGGGATCTGCACCTTCGAGGGGTCGGCGTCGCTGAAGCCGCCGTTGCGGTGCGGGGTCCACTGCATGGGTGTCCGGACGGCCTGGCGGCCCTCCAGCTCCAGGTTCTCCCCCATGCCGATCTCCTCGCCGTAGAAGAGCACCGGGGTGCCCGGCAGGGAGAACAGCAGGCTGTAGACCATCTTGATCCGGTCGAGGTCGCCGCCCAGCATCGTGGGCAGGCGCCGGCGCAGACCCCGGCCGAACACCTGCATGTTCTTGTCCGGGCCGAAGGCCGCGAAGACCTCCTCGCGCTCGGCGTCGCTCAGCTTGTCGAGCGTGAGCTCGTCGTGGTTGCGGACGAACGTCGCCCACTGGGAGTCCTTGGGCGCCTTGGGGCGCTCCCGCAGGGCGGCGGCCAGCGGACTGGAGTTCTGGCGGGCCAGCGACAGGTACGTCCGCTGCATGGTGATGAAGTCGAAGCACATGGTGATCTCGTCGCCGAGATCGTTGCCGAAGTATCGCACCAGGTCGTCGTACGGCAGGTTGACCTCGCCGAGGAGGATGGCGCTGCCGTCCCGGCGGCTGAGGAAGGCCCGCAGGCAGGCGAAGAACTCGTGCGGATCGGGCAGATCGCCGCTGTCGGTGACCTGCTCGATGAGGAACGGCACGGCGTCCACCCGGAAGCCCGAAAGGCCCAGCTCCATCCAGAACCCGAGGATCCGGGAGATCTCGTCCTGCACCTCGGGGTTGGCGGTGTTCAGGTCGGGCTGGAACCGGTAGAACCGGTGGAAGTAGTACTGCTCGGTCTTCTCGTCGTACTCCCAGAGGCTGTCCTCCTTGTCGGGGAACACGATGCCCTTGGGATCGTCGGGCTCCGGCTTGTCGGACCAGATGTACCAGTCCCGATAGCGGGAGTCCCGGCTGGAGCGTGCCTCCTTGAACCAGGGATGCTGGTCGGAGGTGTGGTTGACCACGAGATCGGCGATGACCCTGATGCCGCGATCCCTGGCGACCCGCATGAACTCGACGAAGTCGCCGAGCGTGCCCAGGCGCGGATCGACGCTGTAGAAGTCGGTGATGTCGTAGCCGTCGTCCTTGTCCGGCGTCGGGAAGAACGGCATCAGCCAGATGCACGTCACGCCCATCCGGTCCAGATGGTCGATGCGCTGGATCGCCCCTCTGAAGTCACCGATCCCGTCGCCGTTGCCGTCGGCGAAGGTCTCGATGTCGAGGCAGTACACGACCGCGTTCTTCCACCACAGATCGGAGGTCATGCTGAGTCTCATGACCGTTCCCGATGCCCGGCAAAGGAACGGCAAAACATCGGGCCCGCGCCGCCGGAGCGGCGCGGGCCGACGTGGTACCGCAGGCGCGGCCGGTCACGGCCGCGATGTCACCGTGCGTCACGTCCTAGAGCGGCGTGACCTGTTCGGCCTGCGGTCCCTTGTTGCCCTGAACGGTCACGTAGCTGACTCTCTGGTTCTGGTCCAGCGTCCGGTAACCGTTCGAATTGATCGCCGAATAATGAACGAACACGTCAGCGGTGCCGTCGTCCGGAGCGATGAACCCGAAGCCCTTTTCGGCG
Source organism: Microbispora sp. KK1-11 (assembly GCF_006874435.1). Taxonomy (NCBI): domain Bacteria; kingdom Bacillati; phylum Actinomycetota; class Actinomycetes; order Streptosporangiales; family Streptosporangiaceae; genus Microbispora; species Microbispora sp. KK1-11. Next base: position 299,536 of record NZ_VIRJ01000002.1, read on the forward strand.
TTGAACCACTTGACAGTGCCTTCAGACAACTGCTTCTCCTTCTTGGAAGCTACGCCATGCTCCCAGGTCGGAAGCATGAGGCTGCGTAGCGGAATCATCGCGCGACCGCGTGAGACGCTGGAAATGCGCGCATATCCGCCGCCGGGGCGAACCCGGGTGCGCTTTTTACAAACCATGTTTTCAGGAATTGTCTACTGCGACACTCGCAGCCTGTACGGAGAGTACCCGCGATTACCCGAGGCTATGCCGGTGCCGCCATGTACCACCGGGCGTGCCCGTCACCGCGCGTGAGCGAGTCGAGCCGCCGGGGCAGCTCCTGGCGGGAGAACGGGTCGCCGGAGGCGTTGCGGATATGAATGCCCACGGCGTACATGTCCCGCACCTCCATCAGCGTGCTGTAGCCGGGCCACAGCCGCAGGTCCGAGCCGTAGGCGCGGGCGAACTCGTCCACGTCGGCCGTCGACAGGCCGAAGCGGCGCTGCCCGTGATAGGTGTGCACCAGGTCCCACTCGCGCGGGCCGACGGCCACGCCGTCCCAGTCGCACAGCACCACGTGCCCGTCCTGGCAGCGCAGCAGGTTGTCGATCCACGCGTCGCCGTGCAGGAGCACCGGCGAGCCGGTGTCCAGGTCGCGCCAGCGCCCGGTGAGCTCCTCGATGCGGTCGCTCAGCCAGGACCGCTGGGTCGCGGTGAGCACCTCGGCCCGGTGCTCCACCGCGTGCCGCACCTCGGCGAGGGGGTCGGTGAGCGTGCGCAGCCCCACCGGCGGCACCGGCTCGCGGTGCAGGCTGCGCAGCACCCGGCCGAGCTGCCGGGTCGTCGGGCGGCCGAGGGAGGGGACGTACCGCCAGAAGGTGACCACCCGGCCGTCGTGCACGATCGGCTGGTCGGCGATCTCGTCGGCGGGCCGCACGGTCGGGAAGCCCCGGTCGGCGAGCCAGCGGGCCACCGCCACGACCACCGGCAGCCGGGTCAGCGCGTCCGGCGCGGTCGCGATCCGCACCACCAGCTCCCCGCCCGCCGTGTCCCCGCCCACCATGCTCCCGCGCAGTTTGAAGACCGCGTTGCTGCGCAACCGCATGAGCCGCGCGCCCCGCGCGTCCACCCCGATCCTCGCGCAGACCTCGCGCAGAACCCCGAACGCCTCCTCGGCCAGCGGTGCCGGCTCCATCGTCCTCATGGCGGTTTCAGGCGTTCTCGGCGTTCTCGGCGACGGGGAAGTCCGCAGCGGGGAACAGCCCGCTGAGGGCGAGTGTGGGCGACGACTCCGACAGCACCCGCCGCAGGCGCCGTACGGCGGGCAGCGCGGGGTCGGCGTCCGCCAGCAGGGCCCTGGCCCGGGTGACGACGATCGAGGTGCGGTGTTCCGCAGGCACCTGCCGCAGCGCGTCCGCGGCGATCCTGCAGGCCTCCTCGTGGTCGCCGTGCCTGGCCAGGTGGCTCGCCTGGTCGAGCAGGATCAGCGCCGGGTCGATGGTCTGGAAACCCGGGGGGAACCCGTCGAGGCCCTGCACCTGCAGGGCGTCCCCCAGCTCGATCAGCGTGCCGGTGCGGTAGAACTTCATCCGCTTCTCGGTGAAGACGAAGGCCAGGTCGTCCTGGCTGATGCCGCGCATGCGGGCGAAGATCTGCTCCGCCTCAGCGAGCGCGATCCTGGCGGCCTTGCCGTCCCCCATTCTGGCCAGCGCGCGGGCCTCGGCCGCCGCCGCCAGCGCCGCCGGCGAGCTGGGGGCCGAGCCGGCCAGCATCCGCGCCTCGCGGGCCAGTCGCACGGTCTCGTTCAGGTCGCCGTAGTAATACAGGAGCATGGTCTGCTGGGCCCGCACGAGCGCCCGCAGCCGCAGGTCGCCCACGTCGTCGGAGGCGGCGCGGGCGGTGCCGTACCAGGCGTGGGCCTGGCGGGTGTCGCCCAGCTTCATCAGCGCGTCGGCGGCGAGCAGGGAGAGCATCGTGGTCGCGGTGAGAAGGCGGCGCTGCACCGACGACGGCTGGCGGACCGCGCTCAATCGGCGCACGTCGGAGATCTCCAGCATGACCCGGCAGAGCATCGGCGTCGGCGGGGTCGTCATGTACTCCCTGCGGTAGCGCAGCACCTGCTCGTCCAGCCGGTCGAGCTGGTCCTCGCTCACCGTGCCCGCGGCCAGCGTGCGGTCGAGGTCATGGCGCAGGCCCTCGACCTCCGCGAAGAAGCGGCCGCTCGGCGTGCCCATCAGCATCGCCTGGTGGAACAGCGCCCGGCGCTCCGAGTCGTCGGCGGCCGGGTCCTCGGCCCGGGCCTGCTCGGCGGTCTGGCCCGGCCCCACCACGACGATCTTCTGCCCGCCCGGGTCCTCGCAGTAGTCGGCGGCCAGACCGAGCCGTACGGCGTTGGCCCGGTAGAGCCGGGCCAGCAGATCGATGGTCTGGGGACGCGGGCGGGCCCGGTTGTTCTCCCAGGCGTTCAGCAGGTCGATGCTCGCCCGGGGGTGGCCGAGGTTCTGCTGCTCGCACAGGTGCTCCAGCTCCTCGATCGCCTGCCGGGCCGACCACCCGCGGCCGAGCCTGTGGGCCTTCAGCAGGCTGACGCCGCAGCACCCATGGATCGCCTGGACGGTCTGCCAGAGCGTCCACTGCCGCACCTGTGCCTGTTCGCGCCAGCGACGCGCGCAAGCGGGTGAGTGCTCTCCGCGGGCCATGTGCACGCCCTCCACTGGTGAAGCGGTCCCCGTTTACGGTTGTTTCCCCAAGGTAAACGCGCAGGCACACAACGCCCGGGACTGTTATGCCTTCGTGTTCGTGAACCCGCGTGTGTTCCACGGAATCCCGGTGAGTTCCCTGGTTATTGCACGGTTTCGGGGAATCGGGACGATTGCCGGTGGGTCGTTGCGGGTTCACCCTTTCCGGTGATAGGTCCTGACGTTCCGGAGGCTGACCATGACGACGGTAGACCGCAGCGAGGCGATGGACCACCTGGAGCGGCTCGCCGCGCAGCTCGAGGCCCACTCCTTCCAGGTACGCCTGACGGCGCCTGCCGGCCTCTATCCACGTCTGCGCGTCATCAACCCCATGGAGCCCACGATGGCCGAGGATGTGCTCGCGTCCAACGCCAGCGACGGCGAGTGGTGGTACTGGCTGTCCTGGGCCGGCCGGATCGGGCACGCCTCCGACGTGGTCACCGCCGCAGAACGCATCGCCAGCGTCCTCCACGTCATCCGCCGCTGAACGTCGGCCGGACTCTCAGCGAGGGTCAGGCGAACTTCGACTTCGGGCGGTCCTGGAGGACGCCGTCGACGTACACGTCCACCTTCTCGTCGTAGAAGGCGACCAGTCCGGCGATCTTCTGCGACTCCGGGAGCGGCGTGGGATACGACCAGACGAGGTCCTTGCCGGACTCGTCCTCGCCGACCGACCAGTACACCGCGCGGCCCTTGTACGGGCAGTGGGTCACGGTCTCTGACGGGCGCAGCAGGTCCAGCCGCACGTCGGTCTTCGGCAGGTAGTAGCGCGGCGGCAGGCCGGTCTCGAACAGGACGCGCGGGCTGCGCGAGTCGGCGACGGTCACGCCGCCCACCTCCACGCGGACGTGGCGCGAGCTGGCGAGGATGTCCACCCGCGTGTACGGGTCGCGGGCGTGGACGAAGACCTCCTCGTCCTCCTCGAACCAGTTGTCCATCGCGTTCCAGTCGAACCGGACGTGGCCCCGGATCTGCTCCAGCGGCGCGTCGTCCCCGTACACCAGGGCGGCGCCCGCCCGGCCGGCCACGTCGTGGACCACCGCGTCGCCCCTGCTGGGCGAGTGGCGCGTCTCCCCGGTGGCCTTCAGCTCCTCCAGGCGGACGTCGTCCGCCGGGAAGTAGTACGTCGGGTAGTAGGGAAGCTCCCAGACCAGCAGGGCCCGGGTGGTGTCGGCCACCGCCCGGCCCTCGACGTAGGCACGCACGCGCTTGGCCGTCGTCTCCACCCGGACGCGGCCCCGTTTCGTCGGCTCCATGCCTGCGCCAACCAGCGGGCGGATCGCCCTTATTCCCCGGCCTCACAATCGCCTTTTCCCGGTGTGCGGGGCGGGGTCGGCCCGCGCTATCGACAGCGAGCGGATAAGTCGCTTACCCTCGGCTAGGTGGGTCTTCGCCTTCACGATACGCATCGCCGCGCCGTCCGCGATTTCACCCCCCGAATTCCCGGAACGGTGTCGATTTATCTCTGCGGTCCCACCGTCGTCGTCCCGCCACATCTGGGACAGCTCAGATCGCAGGTGAATTTCGACATCCTGCACCGCTGGCTGAAAAGCAGCGGATACGAGGTCCTGCTGTGCCGGAACGTCACCGACATCGAGGACAAGATAATTCACAGGGCCATTTCCGAGGGGGTTCCCTGGTGGCGGATCACCGATCCCGTCCACCGCGCCTTCGTCCGCACGTACACCGCCCTGGGATGCCTTCCGCCCAGCGTGGAGCCGCGGGCGACGGGACACATCCCGGAGATGATCGAGATGGTGGAGCAGCTCGTCGCGTCCGGGCACGCCTACGAGTCCGACGGCGACGTCTATTTCTCGGTCGGCTCCTACCCGCATTACGGGTCCCTCTCCCGCCAGCAGGCCAGGCATCTGCGGGCAGCCGAGGAAAACGAGCACGGAAAGCGCGATCCGCGCGATTTCGCGCTGTGGAAGAGCGCCAAACCCGGCGAGCCGGTGTGGGACTCCCCCTGGGGCGAGGGGCGCCCGGGGTGGCATCTGGAATGTTCCGCGATGGCCCGCAGATATTTGGGCGCTGAATTCGACATCCACGGCGGCGGGGCGAATCTCATATTCCCGCACCACGAGAACGAGATGGCCCAGTCGCGGGCCGCCGGGGATTCGTTCGCACGATTCTGGCTGCACAACGGCCCGGTGACGCACCGGGGCGAGAAGATACGCAAACATCCCCGCAATCCGCTGGCCGTCCCGGCCCTGCTCGACCGCGTACGGCCGGCCGAACTCCGCTATTACCTGGCGGCGGCCCATTACCGGTCGCCGGTGGAATTCAGCCCCGACGCCCTGGACGAGGCGGCGGCGGCCTACCGGCGGGTCGAGAGGTTCGTGCTGCGGGTGGCCTCCGACGCCGCCGCGTCCCTTCCCCCGCAGTTCAGCGAGGCCATGGACAACGACCTGAACGTGCCCCAGGCCCTCGCGGCCGTCCACCGCGCGGTGGCAGAAGGCAACGCCGCACTGGCGTCCGGAGACCGCCGGCGGGCGGCCGGGAAATGCCGATCGGTCCGGGCCATGCTGAATGTGCTCGGCCTCGATCCGCTCAGCGACACCTGGCACCGGGAAACGCATCTGCAGGAAGTCGCGGGGGCCGTACTCCGGGTGGTCCGTAATCTCGCCGCCGCCAGCGCCCGGCAGGGAGATCACGAACGCGCACGGATCATGGAGCAGCACATCGAGAGGGCGCTCGCTAAACGGCGCCAAATCGAGCATGCCGCGCTTATCAGATAGATCTTGATCGCTCGTCCAGAGTGAACGCTCACATCCCGGCCCGGTCCGGCCTCGCGACTTGCACCGTTCCCTTTGCCGCCGCGCCGTTCCGTCATCGCGGCGGACATCAACGTCCCCCTGCCCACCGTGGTGTACGGCGGCGACGACGACCTCAACGGCGGGGCCGGAACCGACGACTGCAACGGCGGCCCCGGCGCGGACAGGACCTCGGCGTGCGAGTAGCCCCGACGGGCCGCCGGCCACGCGCGGATGACCGAAGGGCGCACGTTACAAGAACAAGAACTGACGCGCGGAGGATAATTTCGGCCAATTCATGGGAATCATGACGGCACCAGCTGACGGACACCGCCGAAAGGAGGGCCCCGATGAAGAAGGTGCAGATCGTGCCGCGACCGCGGCCACCGAGAACTCCCGCTCCGATGGACCTGCGCACCCCCTCGGGAAGGGTCCTCCCCTACTAGACCCCGGTGCCCCGGATCAACTCTTGGCCAGCTCGTAGCAGTGGGCGAAGCCCTCCAGGACGGCGGGCCAGGAGCACCGGACCGGCTCCGTCTCCCTGTTGTGCTCGGCGATCGACTGACGCAGGGCGGAGTCGCGAGCCAGCCGTGCGACCGAGGCGACGAGGTCGTCGAACGTGCGGCCCAGCAGGCCCTCCTTGCCCGGCCTGACGAAGTCGGCCACGCCGCTCTGCGCCCGCGCCACCACCGGCACGCCGGCCGCGCGGGCCTCCAGCGCGGCCAGGCCGAACGACTCACGCGGAGCCGGGGCCACGAACACGTCGGCCACGGCCAGCAGGTCCTTGATCTGCTCCCGGCTGTACCTGCCCGGCAGCGACACCCAGCCCATCCGGCGCGCTCGCAGGTAGCGCTCCATGCGCCCGCGGGCCGGGCCGTCGCCCACGATCGTCGCGCGCATCGCGATGTCCCTCGGCACCCGGTTGCGCACCGTCTCCAGCAGCTTGAGCAGCCGCAACGGCTGCTTGCGGGGCGCCAGTCTGCCGACCGCCACCACATGGACGACGTCGTCCACCGGCCCGTCCCCGGCATCCCGTACGGAACCGGGCTCGGGCCGCCACGAGGTCACGTCGAGGCCGTTCGACACCACCTGTACGGGCACGCGGGGCCCGGCCACGGCGCGGATGGGGCGCGCGGCGGCCTCGCTGACGGCGGTGAGGACCAGGCCCCAGCGCCGCCACTCGAAGGCCGCCTGCAGCGCCCGGTAGACGCCCCGGGTGACCGGATCCCACATGCTGTGGACGGTCGCGACCACCGGCAGCCCGGACCGGACCGCCGCGCGCACTCCCATCCACGCGAAGGGCGAGACCGCCCCCGTGTGGACGTGCACCACGTCGAACCGCCCGCTCGCCATGATCCGGAGAAGGTGGGCCGTGCCGCGCGGATGGACCGGCAGGTCGAACGGGAGGTTCGCGACCACCCGGTGCACCCCGGGCAGCTGCTCCCCCGGCGTCGCGGTCACCACCTCGACCGTGTGGCCCGCCTCCCGCTGGGCCCTGACGAGGTCGGCGACCTGCACCTCGATCCCTCCGAGGCGCGGCAGATAGCAGTCGCTGACGTGAAGAATCCTCACCGGGTCAGCCTGGCAGAGCGCGCCACGCCCATCAAACCGCACACCTATTCGGACTGCTCACAGGGAGGGCGACGTCAGGCGGCCTGGGCCACGTGGGATCATGGGCGGAACCGGCAGCGCAGACGAGTGGAGCACGCGATGACGACGTTCCGTGGGGCGCGATGAGGACGGCGGTGTTCTTCCACGCCCATCCCGACGACGAGGCGCTGCTGACCGCCGGGACCATGGCCATGCTGGCCAACGAGGGGCATCGTGTGGTGCTCGTCGTCGCGACGGCCGGCGAGCGCGGCCTCGCCGATCTCCCCCACGGCGAGGAGCTGGGCAGAGCGCGCATGGACGAGCTGCACCGCTCGGCCGCGGCCCTGGGCTGCGCCCGGGTCGTGCTGCTCGGCTACGGCGACTCCGGCCTGGCCATCGACGGCGGCGTGGCCGACGACCGGCCGGACAACGCGTTCATCGACGCCGACATCGAGGAGGCGGCGCAACAGCTGGCCTCGGTGCTCAAGGAGGAGACCGCCGACCTGCTCACGATCTACGACCCGGCCGGCGGCTATGGCCACCCCGACCACGTGCAGGTCTACCGGGTCGGAAGCCGGGCCGCCGAGATCGCCGGGACGCCCATCGTGCTGGAGGCGACGGTCGACCGCGACCTGCTGCTCAAAGGGGTACGGCTGGCCTCCCGGTTCTACCCGGCGATCGACGTGCGGAGCTTCGAACGGGCCTACTCGCCCCGGGACGCGATCACCCACCGGGTCAACGTGCGCAAGTACGCGAAGGCCAAGCGGGCGGCGATGGCGGCCCACGCCAGCCAGGCCACGGGCGGCGACGGCGACCGCACGCTGGGCGCGATGCTGAAGATCCCCGGGTTCGCCTACCGCTTCGTCTTCGGCACCGAGTGGTACGTGCGCCGCGGCCTGCCCCGCGGCACCCGCCTGCGGCATCCCTTCGACGGCAGCCCGCAGGCCACCCCCTAAGGGTCGTGATCCTCCGCCAGGAGGATTCCGCCACCACCGGGGCCCGGCAGACTGGAGGGGACCGACACCGGACTGGGGGCGTACGCGGGTGAACAGGAAGTGGCTGCAGATCGCGCTGTCTGTGGTGTCGCTCGGGCTGGCCGCGGCCCTGGTGCTCTATCTCCCGGAGATCGTGCACACGCTGACCGGCGCCACCGTGAGCTGGACGGAGATCGGCCACCAGTTCGGCGGTCTCGGGTGGCAGATGATCGCGCTGATGATCGTCCTGTGGCTGGCGAGCCTGTGGGCGTACACGTTCGTGATGACCTCCGCGCTGCCCGGCCTCACGCACATGCAGGCGCTCACGCTCAACGCGGCGGGAAGCGCGGTCAGCAACCTGCTGCCGTTCGGCGGGGCGGCGGGCGTGGCCCTGACGTTCGGCATGACCCGCGGCTGGGGCTTCGCCAACCGGCCGATCGTCGTCTACACGCTGGTCACCGGCATCTGGAACTCGCTGTTCCGGTTCATCCTGCCCGCCGTGGGGATCGTGTGCCTGCTGATGGCGGGCAAGGCCACCAATCCCACGGTCGCCAAGGCGGGCTGGGCCGGGGCGGTCTCGATCCTCGTCCTCGTCGCCGTCGTCGCCACGGCGCTGTACTGGGACCGCGCGGCCGCCGTCCTCGGCCGCGTCCTCGACGGGCTCGTACGGCTCGCGCCCCGGCGGTTCCGCCCGGCCGAGCACGCGGCGTCGGCGGCGATCGAACGGCTGCGCAGGGACACGGCCGACATCATCCACAGCCGGTGGGCGGGCCTGTCACTCGGGATGGTCGCCTTCCTCGTCCTGCAGTGCCTGATCATGGCCGCCTGCCTGGTCGCCACCGACTCGTACCCGGGACCGGCCGAGACCGTCGCCGTCTTCGCGCTCAGCCGCGTCCTCACCACCGCCCTCGTCACACCCAGTGGCGCGGGGATCATGGAGGGGGGCGTCGCCACGCTGCTGATCGGGGCGTTCGGCCAGCCCGCCGGCGGGGCCACCGCGGCCGCCGTGCTGTTCGGCTTCTGGACCTACACCATCGAGATCCCCTGGGGCGGGCTCGCGCTCGGCGGATGGGCCCTGCTGCGCAGGCGGGAGACCCGCGCCGCGAACGCGGAGGCGGGCTCGGCCGCCTCCCCGCACCGCACCCGGGTCCGCTGATCAACTGCGGGTCACCCTGCCGATCTCCTACACTCGCGGGGCGAGAAGGTGAGGGTGTCCGGGTTGGTGAATGCCTTGTGCCCCTTCGCGGGCGCGCATACGGTGACGCCTGAGATAGGAAGACCAGCGGCGGCCGGAAGGCACGGCGCACGACAGCGGAGGAGCGCCCGATGAGCCCCCCGACGAGCCCGGTGACGTTCCGGGTCCTGGGGCCGGTGGGGGCGCACGACGGCACCGACGAGCTCGACCTCGGCGGGCTGCGGCAGCGCGCGGTGCTGGCCCGCCTGCTCGTGGCGCGCGGCCAGGTCGTGCCCGTGGACACCCTGCTGTTCGACCTGTGGGACGACGACACCGCCAAGGGCGCCCAGTCGGGGTTGCAGGTCTACATCTCCCGGCTGCGCCGCGTGCTCGAGCCCAACCGCCCGCGCGGCGGGCCCAACCGCCTGCTCGTGACCGTCGCGTCGGGGTACGCCCTGCGCGCCGCCCCGGAACAGGTGGACGCGCTGCGCTTCGAGGCCATGGTCCGCTCGGCCGGGGAGCGGCTGGAGGAGAGCCCCCAGGCCGCCCGGGCCCGGCTGGATTCGGCGCTCGCGCTGTGGCAGGGCACGCCGTACTCGGACTTCGCCGACCAGTCCTGGGCGGAGGCGGAGGTGGCGCGGCTGAGCGAGCTGCGCCTGGTGGCCAGGGAGCGGCACGCCGACGCCGGGCTGCGGATGGGCCTGCACGCCGAGACCGTGCCCGACCTGGAGGCGCTGACCACCGAGCACGCCCTGCGCGAGGAGGGCTGGCGGCTGCTCGCGCTCGGGCTGTACCGGTGCGGGCGGCAGGGCGACGCGCTCGCCGCGCTGCGCCGGGCCCGCACGATCCTGTCCGACGAGCTGGGCATCGACCCCGGTCCGGCGCTGCGGAAGCTGGAGTCGGACATCCTGGCCCAGGACCCCGGGCTCGACCTCGTGCTCCCCGCGCCCCGGCGGCCCGCCGAGATCACCGCGACCTGGCCGCCCCGGCCGGTCGCCACCGGCGACGCCCCGCCGCTGGAGCCCGAGCCGTTCGTCGGGCGCGACGCCGAACTGGCCGCGCTCGCCGCCGCCGCGCCCCGCGCCCAGGCGGGCCGGTTCACGGTCACCGTGGTCAGCGGCGATCCCGGCGCGGGGAAGACCACACTGGTGCGGCGGCTGTTCGAGCGGCTGGAGGGCGACGGCTGGATAGGGGCGACCGGTGGCTGCCCCGACAGCACGGCGACCCCGCCCGGCTGGGCCTGGGTCGAGGTGCTGCGCGCCCTGGTCTCCCGCAGGGGCGCGGGCGAGTACGCCGCGCTGCTGGCGCCGCTGCTCGACGACGCCGCTCCCGACATCGCCGACGACGAGGCGTCGGGCGGCTTCCGGCTGCACCGGGCCGTCGGCGGCTACCTGTCGGCCGTGGCGCGCGAGGCCCCGCTGCTGATCCTCCTGGAGGACCTGCACTGGGCCGACGACCAGACGCTCGCGCTGCTGCGCGCGCTGCCCAGCCTGCTCGCGGCAAGCCGCGTGCTCGTCGTGGTGACCTGCCGCGACGGCGAGCTGAACGACCAGCAGCAGGACGTGCTGGCCGCGCTGGCCCGGCTCGACCCCGTACGCGTGGGGCTCGGCGGCCTCGACGACGCCGCCGTGGCGGAGCTCGTCCGGGCGACCTGCGTGCACGAGGTGGACGACGAGGTCGTCAGCACGATCGTCGAGCGAGCTGGGGGCAACCCGTTCTTCGTCAAGGAGACGGCCCGGCTGTTCGAGGCCGAGGCCGACATCTCCGAGGTGCCCTCGGGCGTGCGCGACGTGCTGAGGCGGCGGATCGCCCGGCTGCCGGAGCGGGCCCAGCAGGTGTTGCTGCAGGCCGCCGTGATCGGCCGCGACGTGGACGTGGACGTCCTGGTCGACGTGTCGGGCGACGAGGACGCCGTGGTGGACGCGGTCGAGGCGGCGCTGCTCGCCGGGCTGGTGACCGAGCCGGGCCCCGGCCTGCTCAGGTTCGACCACGACCTGGTCAGGGACACGATCTACTCGGACGCCTCCCGGCTGCGCCGCTCGCGCCTGCACGCCGCGGTCGCCTCGGTGATCGAGCAGCGCAGCCCGAACGACGTGGCCGCGCTGGCCCACCACTACGACGCGGCGGGCACGGTGGAGACCGCCGCGAAGGCCGTGCGGTACGCCGGGCTGGCCGCCGAGCAGGCCGAGCGCAGGTTCGCCCACCGGGAGGCCGCGACGCTCTGGCAGCAGGCCATCGCCGCCTTCGACCGTGCTCACACGGGCCGGGCTCACACGGGCCGGGCTCACACGGGCCGGGCTCAGACAGGCCGGGGATCGGTACGCGACCGGCTGGAGCTTCAGCTGCGGATGATCAGGGCGCTGGCGCTGTGCGGGGACATGACCGCCGCCCGCGCGCACCGGGGGGAGGCGATGTCGGTCGCACTGCCCCTGGGCGATCTGGAGCTGACCGCCCGGGTCGCGGCGGCGCTCGCGGTGCCGCACAAGGGCATCGCCCGCGACTTCACGCGCACGGCCTGGGAGATCGTCGACGTCACCGAGAAGGCGCTGGTCGAGCTGCCGGAGGGCGAGCAGTCGCTGCGGGCCAGCCTGCTCGCGACGCTGGCCCTGGAGCTGGAGGGGTCGGCCACCGAGCGCGGCTACCAGGCGTCGCTGGAGGCCGAGGAGCTGGCCAGGTCGAGCGGCGACCCCGCGCTGCTGGCGATGGCGCTGAGCGGGCGGCTGCGGCAGTCGTACACGCTGACGCAGGTCGACGAGCGCGAGACCATCGGCCGTGAGCTGCTGCGGGTCGGGGCGGAGTCGGGCCAGATCGCGGTGCAGACGCTGGCACACCTCGTGCTGCTGGAGTGCGCGGCGGCCCGCGGCGACTTCACCGAGGCCGACGAGCACCTCGCGCAGGCCGAACGCCTCGGACGGCAGTACGCCCTGCCCGCCCCTGCGGCCGTCGGCGCGTGGTACGCCGGACAGCGGTTGATGATCACGGGTGACTACGCGGGGGCCGAGCGGGCCTACCGGAACGCGGCGCGGCTGACCGCGCGGGCCGGGATGCTCGAAGGCCGCCAGGACCTGCCGCTGATCGCCACGTTCTGCCTGCACCTGGTGGACGGGCGGGCCGCCGAGATGGCCGAGCCGCTGGGCGAGGCCCACCAGCGCGGCGCGAAGTGGACCCTCGACGCCTACGCCGTGGCGCTCGCCTCGGCCGGGCACGTGCGGGACGCCCAGGTGGTGGCCACGAGCCGGGAACCGGTCCGCACCGACTTCCTCTACGAGCTCGCCCTCATCTGGCGGGCGCTCGCCGGGATGCTGCTGGACGACGAGGGCCGGATGCGGGAGGCGTACGAGAAGCTGGCGCCGTTCCGCGACCGCATCGCCGGGGCCGGCACCGGCGTGGTCGCCCTGTGGCCGGTGGCGAAGACGCTCGGCGACCTCGCCGTACGGCTCGGTCTGCCGGCCCGCGACCACTACGAGAAGGCGCTGGCCGTGGCCGAGCGGGTGGGCGTGCCCCGCTGGGTCGCCGAGGCCCGCGGGGCGCTCGCGAACAGGTGAGAAGGGGCGGGGGGGCAACGTTTGCCGAAGGCGAAGGAAGGCGGAGTTCGCGAAGGCCCCTGTCGCACCGCGAACCCGTCGCCTCTCGTCCCCTCAGGTGTACAAGGGACGGATTGACCAGCGGTTGACATCGGCTTGCAATCAGGGCGATGCGGGGCGCTAAGGTGAGGCTTGCCTAATGACTGCCCCGATGACCGGCGGTGAGAGCACGTGCGGATCCCTGACCCTACGGCCGCCTCCGTGTTCGGCCTTCCTCTGTGGCTGGTCGTCGCGGTCGGCGCGGTCGCCCTGTTCGGCGCGTTCCAGGTGTACTACTGGGTCGGCCGCAGGCTCGGCGAGGCGCTCTACCGCTCGCGGATGGGCCGCGGGATCGGCCGGGAGCGGATCGAGCGCGTGGAGAACGTGGTGCGCCGGTGGGGCGCGCTCGCCGTCTACGGCTGCTTCTGGGTGCCGGGCCTGCGGCACACGCTGCCGTGGGTCGCGGGGGCGCTGCGGGTGGACTACCGCTGGTATGTGGTGGCCAGCGCGCTCGGCTGCCTGACCTGGGTGCCGGTGGCCTCCTTCGGCCTCTACTCGCTCCTGTGGGCGTGGCTGTCGCTGGCGGCCCGGTCCCCCGGGCTGGCCGCCGCCGTCGTCGCCGTCGTGGCCCTGGCCGTCGCCCTCCTCGTACGGCGCCGCAGGAGGAGGGGCGGGAACGGGGCCGCACCCGCCGCACCCGAAGCCGTGCGATCATGTCGGGATGCGTAACGGGGTACTCATCGCGCTGGCCGCCGCCCTCGTCACGGCAGGGACCGCGGCCGCGCCCGCTCAGGCCGCTGAAGCGCCCTCGGTCACGGCCAGGGAGGCCTACCTGGTGGACACCACGGAGGGAACGGTCCAGTTCGCCAAGCGCGAGACGCGCCGGGTGCCGGTCGCGAGCCTGACCAAGGTCATGACCGCCTACGTGGTCCGGCGGCAGGCCCGCCTGGACGACGTGGTGACCATCGCCAAGGCCGACGTGAGGCACGCGACGGCCGGCGGGGCCACGACGGCGGGCCTGCGGGCGGGCGAGCGGCTCAAGGTCCGCGACCTGCTCTACGGGCTCATGCTCCCCTCGGGAGCGGACGCCGCCCACGCCCTGGCCGAGCGGTACGGCCCGGGGACGGCGAAGTTCGTCGCGAAGATGAACGAAGCGGCGCGGGCTCTCGGCCTGCGCGACACCCGCTACGCCAACCCGGACGGGCTGCCATCGAAGGGGTACTCCACCGCCCGCGACCAGGCGACGCTGGCCGCGGCGGCGCTGCGCGACCCCGTGATCGCGTCCATCGCCAAGACGCCCAAGCGGGTGGTCGGGAAGTCGGCCCTCCACCGGGCGCACGTGTGGCGCAACACCAACGACCTGCTGGACGACGGCGCGGTGGGGCTGAAGACCGGCTTCACCAACCAGGCCGGCTACTGCCTGTCGTTCGCCGCCGTCCGGGACGGGCGCACGTACGTGGGGGTCGTGCTGGGCGAGCGCAGCGACAAGGCGAGGTTCGCCACGGCACGCAAGCTGCTCGACTGGGCCGGCCAGGGCACCGGCGAGAGCGCCGAGACGGGGGCCGGGGTCACGCTCCCCTGAGCAGGCCGTGACAGGCGACGGCCGCGGCGGCCACCACGTTCAGGGAGTCGACGCCGAGGTCCATCGCCCGCGGGCTCATCGGGATGCAGACGGGCTGGTCGGCCTCGTGCAGCCAGTGGGACGACAGCCCGTCGCCCTCCGAGCCGAGCATCAGCGCGACCCGGCCGGACAGCGGGGCCTTGTCCAGCGGCACGGCCGACTGGTCGGGCGTGAGCGCCAGCAGGCGGAACCCGGCCGCCCTGATCTCCGCCAGGCCGCCGTGCCAGTCGGTCATCCGGGCGTACGGGATCGCGAACACCGCCCCCATCGACACCTTGACGGCCCTGCGATAGAGGGGGTCGGCGCAGCGCGGTGACAGCACGATCGCGCCGACGCCGAGCGCCGCGGCGCAGCGGAAGATCGCCCCGACGTTGCCGTGGTCGACCAGGTCCTCCAGGACGAGGATCCGCGACCCCGCGTCGGCGAGGAGTCCGCCGACCGGGGGAAGCGGGGTGCGCTCCATCGCGGCGAGCGCGCCCCGGTGCACCTGGAAGCCGGTGATCCCCTCCATCACCCGGTCGGAGACCACATAGACGGTGGCCTCCCCGACGACGTCGGCCAGCGCGTCGAGCCACTTGGCCGTGGTCAGCACCGAGCGCACCGGATGGCCCGCGCCGATCGCCCGCCGGATGACCTTCTCGCCCTCGGCGACGAACAGCCCGCGCTCGCTCTCGACGCTCTTGCGCAGATCGACGTCGCGCAGCCGCACGTAGTCCGACAGGCGCGGATCTGCGGCGTCCTCGACCGGGATGACCACGGGCCAAGGGTACGGCCTGCGTAGAACACTCCCGCACACCAGGCGCGAGTTGCGCCTTTTGCCGCTATCGTTCCCTAAACCTGTTACGGCCAGTCGACATCGGAGAGAGCACCGTGGGCGGACGGCACCGCACAGACGAACTCGATGGCGGCTTCGACCCCCAGTACGAGCCCCCGCCGCCGCCGCGGCGGCGGGCCGGACGGGGGACGGTGTTCGTCCCGCTGGCGGGAGCGGTCGCCCTGGCCGTGCTCCTCGGCGTCGCCGCGTACGTGGTGGTGAACAAGAGCCCGGGCTGCGCCGGCGAGAAGGTCAAGCTCTCGGTCGTCGCCGCGCCCGACATCCAGCCCGCCGTCCAGAAGATCGCCACCAGGTTCGGCAAGTCGGGCAAGGCCGTCGACGGCAAGTGCGTCGCCGTCACGGTCAAGGCCGCCGAGCCGGCCGACGTCGCCAACGCGATGGCGGGCACCGGTCCCACCAGCGGCAAGCTGGACCCCGACCTGTGGATCCCCGACTCCAGCCTGTGGCTGAGCGGCGTCAAGAACGCGCCCGAGCCCACCGGGAACGCCGCGAGCACCCCCGTCGTGCTCGCCGCGTCCAAGACCGGCGCGGACAAGCTCCAGTCGGCCTTCAGCCCCAGTTGGACCGGCCTGATGAGCGCGGCGAACGCCGCCAACCCCGACGGCCTGGCGCGGAAGGTGCGCGTGCTCGCGCTCGATCCCACGCAGAACGCCGCCGGCCTCGGCGCGCTGCTCGCCGGGGCCGCCGTGCTCAAGCAGGGAGGCGGCAGCGAGGAGACGCTCGTCGGCGTGCTGCGCCAGTTGTCGGAGTCCACCGTGTCGACCCCCGACAGCATGTTCGCCACGCTGACCAAGGCCGCGGCCCGCATCCCGGTCGGCGTGACGTCCGAGCAGGCCGTGTGGACGTACAACACGACGACGACCCCCTCGAACCCGGCGGTCGCGCTCTATCCGGCCGAGGGCACGATCAGCCTCGACTACCCGATCATCGTCACGGCGAAGGACGCCGCGACACGCAAGGCGGCGCAGGCCCTGGCGACCGAGGTGACCTCGCCCAGCGGCAGGAAGACCGTCCAGGACTACGGCTTCCGCGCGCCCGACGGCAAGGGCGGCAGCCTGCTGAAGCCCGACAACGGCGTGAACGCCAAGAAGCCGGCCGCGATCCCGCTGCCGGACGCCGCGACCGTCACCCGTCTCTCGCAGGCGTGGCACCAGATCAAGCTCGGCACCAGGCTGCTCTCCCTCATCGACATCTCCGGGACCATGGCGCTGCCCGCCGACAAGACCGGCGTGACCCGGATGCGCGCGATCACCGACCTCACCGTCGAGGGCCTGAAGCTCTTCCCGGACAAGGCCGAGCTGGGCATCTGGGCCTTCTCCGACAACCTGCGCGGGCAGGGCGTCGACTGGAAGCCCGTCGTGCAGATCGGGCCGCTGGCCCAGCAGATCAACGGGGTGACCCGCCGCGAGGTGATCGCCCAGGCGCTGCGCCAGGCCAAGGCCATCCCCACGGGCAACACCGGCCTGAACGACACCCTGTGGGCCGCCTACCAGAAGATGACCAAGGAGTACGAGCCCGACAAGGTCAACACGATCCTGCTGTTCACCGACGGCGTCGGCAACGACGACCCGAACGGCGGCATCTCCAACACCGAGATCCTGCGCAAGCTGAAGGACGCCTACGACCCCAAGCGGCCGGTGAGCATCCTGATCATCTCGTTCAACACCCAGAAGGACGAGGACCGGACGCAGATGACCTCCATCGCCAAGGCGACCGGCGGCGCCGCCTACTTCCCGCAGACGGTCCTGGAGATCCGCAACATCTTCCTCAAGGGCATCGCCCGCAGACTCCAGTAACAGCAGTCGCTGTTTTCGCAGATCATGCCGGTTGGGCATGACTGTCGGGCAGGACCGTCTGATCCGTAAACGACGCCAGAGGGGACGGCGTCCCACTCGTGTGGGGACCGGCAAGACCAGGTTCCGTCACACGGGGAGGAATGTTCGTTGCCCGAATGGCCCGGCGTCGGGCGAGCCGACGACCACCGACTGCTGGAGGCGCTGCGCCGCGGGGGCGGCGCCGACGCCCAGGCTCCGGCCGCGCTGTACGACGCCTATGCCGACCGGCTGAGCGACTACGCGTACGCGCTGGTGCGCGACCTCGACGCGGCGGAGCGTGCGGTGCACGACGCGCTCGTCGCCGCGTCCTGCTGCGCCGACCGGCTGAAGGAACCGGCCCGGCTGCGGGCGTGGCTGTACGCGCTGACCCGGTTCCACAGCGCCACCAGAAGAGGGGCCGCGCGAGCGGGGAAGGAGGTCGCAGGACCCGTCATCGCGGTGGAGGAGTCCGCGGACCCGCCGCTCGCCGCGCTGGTGCGGGAGGCGCTGGGGGAACTCGGCGACCACGAGCGCGAGGTGCTCGAACTTGCCGTAAGGCACGGCCTGACGACGGCCGAGATCGGATCGGTCCTCGGGCTCGCCTCCCGGCAGGTGTCGGCGCGGCTCACCCGGGCCCGCGACCACCTGGAGAACGCCGCCGCGGCCCTCGTGCTGGCCAGGGTCGGCCGGGCCCACTGCCCGGAGCTGTCGGCCCTGGTCGACCACGGCGTGGGCGCCGCCTGGCAGGACGGCCCCCTCGGTCCTCCCGTGCGCAAGCGGTTGAGCAAGCACATCGGGGCCTGTGAGATCTGCCGCGAGGGCCGGGGCAGGCACGTGTCGGCCGAGCGGCTGCTCGACATGATCCCCGTCGCCTTCCCCCCGCTCTCCCTGCGCCGCCGGGTGATCGAGTCCGCGCTCCACGCCGACCGGCGTGACGCCGCCACCGCCGTCGCCACCGCCGAGTTCGACCGGCGCGGTTTCCCCGCGACCACCGGCAGGCAGGCGGGGCACGGGCGGACAGAGCATGGCCGGACAGAGCATGGGCGGACAGGGCTCCGGCAAACTGAGCGCAAACGGGTCCGCTCCCGCCCGCTGCGGGCCGCTCCCGTCATGCTCGCCGCCGTCTGCGTGTTCGGCGCGGCCGGCGGGCTCGCCCTGGTCTCCGGTCAGGATCCGGCCGAGCGGCTCGAGGCGATACGCGTACCCCCGACGGCGGCGCCCGCAGATCCTGCCCCCGGAGATCCTGTCCCCGGAGATCCTGTCCCCGGAGATTCTGAGCCGGGCCCGGAGGAGAGCGACCTGCCCACGGCGACTCCCGCCGCGTCCGGAGACGAGACACCCCCACCAGACGGCTCCCCCCAATCGGCCGCGACCGCCCCGCCCCACACCACCGCACCCTCGGGGCGGTCGCGGCCGTCTCCCACCCGTACGCGACCCGCGCCCAGGCCGGCTCTGACGGCGCTGTGCCCCGGAGATCTGGGCGGGGCCGCGGGCGCCTCGGTCACGCTGGCCGCGCGCAACGCCGTGATCGAGTGGACGGCCGTCACCTCGGGCGGGATCACCGTCTCGCCCCGGCACGGCAGGCTCCGCGCGGGCGCGAGCGGCCGGGTCACGCTCGCCGTCGCCGATCCCGGCGTCGCGGGCAGGGGCGTGGTGACCTTCGAGTCCTCGGCCGGCCGGCCCTCGTGCCGGGTGACATGGGACGGCCAGGAGGGGAACGGCGACGCCGACCCGCTGCCCGACCCGACCCCCGACACCACGACCCGCCCCACGGCCGGCCCCTCCTCCGATCCCGCGGGCGAGTCGGGCGACGGCCCGACTTCGGCGGGCGAAGCGGCCGCCACTCCGTCCGCCTGACGCATTCGTCACACAATCACCAGTTGTTACACCCTCGTTGGAAGATTGGCACCCGCCAGTAACAATCAGGATTCGCGAGGTGTCAGCGGAAGTTTGAAAGGGGAAAAACGACGCGACCGAGGATTTGAGGGGGCATTGTGGCCCAAGCATGGCTGCCCGGCGCAAGCCGACTTCCCTCCCCCGGGGACTCCGGAGCGATGCTCGGAGGAGCCCCGAGGACCGTCTGGTTCATCTGGCCCGCCGACCCCCAATGGGTCTCGGCCAGGTCCGTCGCCCAGCGGCTGATCCAGCTCCGCCGGCCCTCCCACCTGGTGTGGAACCCGGTGACCGGGGAGATCGTCCAGTTGCTCTCGCCCACCAGGGCGGGCGGCGGGCTCGCCGCGGACCGCGGCAGGAACGGACGGGTCTGCGTGCAGATCCAAGTCATCGGCTCGGCGAGGGAACCGTTCACCGACACCAAACTCGACGGTCTGGACGACATCCTGGCCTGGCTCGACTCCTGGGAGGTGCCGCGCCGCTGGCCGGCCGGCCCTCCGCTGCCCTATCCGCATTCCCTGGCCGCCGAGCGCAGCAAACGCCTCTGGGCGCGAGGCGGCCACTTCGGCCACTCCCAGGTGCCCGGCACCAGGGAGGGCGACCCGGGATCGATCGACATCGCCCGCATCATCGGCGAGGAGGCGCTCAACCTGGAGGTCCCCCTGCCCGGAAGGGAGCTCAGGCTTCTTCAGGAGGTATGAGCTCCCGGATCACCGCGCACCCGCGCCGCACGTCGGCCCGGGAGGCCGAGCCGTAACCCAGCACGAGGCCGTGCACCCGAGGCGGCCCGTGGTGGTGGGCTTCGGTCGTGTCCAGGAGCACGCCGCGTTCCCCGGCCCGCCGTACGAGGCCGGGGGCCACGCCGGCGGGCAGGGTGACCATGACGTGGAGCCCGGCCGTGTCGCCCCGCACGTACGGCCCGAGCGCCTCGACGATGGCCGCCCTCCGGCGGGCGTACTCCAGCCGCATCCTGCGCAGGTGCCGGTCGAGGTCTCCGCGTTCCAGCAGAGTCGCCACGGCCTGCTGGACCGGCCCCGACGTGCGGTCGGCGAGGTGCATCCGGCGCTCGGCCACGGCGTCGAGCAGGTCGGCGGGGGCGACCAGCCAGCCGAGCCCGACGTCGGGACCGAGCGACTTCGACAGCGTGCCGAGCAGCACCACCCGCCCGGGGTCGAGCCCGTACAGCGCGGGCAGCGGCGCGACGTCGTAGCGGAACTCGGCGTCGTAGTCGTCCTCGACGACGATCGCGCCGGTCCTGCGCGCCCAGGCGAGCAGCTTCTCCCTGCGCGGGATCGGCAGCCTGCCGCCGACCGGGAACTGGTGCGCGGGCGTGGTGTAGAGCACCCGCAGGTCGTCGGGGAGCGCCTCGACGATCACGCCCTGCTCGTCCACCGGGCAGGGCACGACCTCCGCGCCCCGGGAGGCGAAGATCCGGCGGGCGGCCCGCCAGCCGGGGTCCTCCACCCCGGCCCGGGTCCCCGGCCCGAGCAGCGTGGCGGCGATCAGGTCGAGGCCGTTGCCGGTGCCCCTGGTGACCATGACGTTCCCGGCGCCCACCGGCACGGCCCTGGCCCTGCGCAGGTGGTCGGCCAGCAGCTCGCGCAGCTCCGGATGGCCGTAGGGGTCGGGGAACGCGTTCAGCGCCAGCTCGCCGGCAGAGCGCCAGGCCCGCCGCCAGGCCGCCGTGTCGTACCCGAACACCCACGGCCGCCCCGGCCGCAGGTCCACCCATCCCGGGGGCGCCGGCTCGCGGTGGACGGCCCCGCGGGCTTCGATCGCCTGCGCGCCGGGCTTCTCGTACGGCAGCGTGTCGTCGGCCACGTAGGTGCCCGAGCCGTGCCGCCCGTCCAGCCAGCCCTCGGCGTACAACTGCTGGTACGCGTCGGTCGCGACCGTCCTGCTGACCCCCAGCAGGGCGGCGAGGGCCCGCGTGGACGGCAGCCGCTCCCCCGCCCTGAGCCGGCCGGTGCGCATGGCCTCCCGCAGTTGACCGGCCACCTGGACGGCGAGCGGCACCGGGGCCTCACGGTCCACGGCCAGCGGCAGATCTATGGTCACACGCAAAGTGGTCCCCCCGTATGGGCCGTAAGTGGACGTATTCCGCCGGTCCACTTCGACCTAACGTATCGGACATGCTCTCCACAACCGCCCGTACAACCCTTAGGCGGTCGAAAGACCGCGCCCGCACCGACCGCGCCGACCTGTACGCGGTCCTGGACGCCGGCCTCATCTGTCATCTCGGCGTGCTGGCCGGTGGGTCCCCCATGGTGATCCCCACCGGCTATGGGCGGATCGGCGACACCCTCTACCTGCACGGCTCCACCGGCGCGACCTCGCTGCGGGCCGCGCTCGGCACCCCGGTCTGCGTCACCGTGACCCACCTCGACGGCGTCGTGCTGGCGCGCTCCGCCTTCCACCACTCCGTGAACTACCGGTCCGCCATGGTCTACGGCCTCGCCCGGATGGTGGACGACCCCGAGGAACGGCTGGCCGGCCTGCGGGCCATCACCGAGCAGCTCGCCCCCGGGCAGTGGGACGCCGTACGCCTGCCGGACCGCAAGGAGATGGCCGCCACGGCCGTGGTCGCCCTGTCCCTGGGGGAGGCGTCGGTGAAGGTCCGGCAGGGGCCGCCGAAGGACGACGAGGAGGACTACGACCTGCCCGTCTGGGCGGGCGTGCTGCCGCTCACCGTGTCGTGGGGCGCTCCCGAGCCCGACCCGCGCCTCGCGCCCGGCATCCCGGTTCCCCCGCACGTCAGGAACCGTCAGCCGCG
Organism: Microbispora sp. KK1-11; assembly: GCF_006874435.1. Classification (NCBI taxonomy): domain Bacteria; kingdom Bacillati; phylum Actinomycetota; class Actinomycetes; order Streptosporangiales; family Streptosporangiaceae; genus Microbispora; species Microbispora sp. KK1-11. Next base: position 321,240 of record NZ_VIRJ01000002.1, read on the forward strand.
ACTGTAAGCGGATTGCAAGCGGTTTCACCGACACTGCGGCCGACCTTACATCAGCCAGGGAGGCCGCATGAGTTCCGCCGAGCACTGGAATGTGCCCGGTTACACGGTGACGCGTGAGCTGGGCGCGGGAGGCGGCGGCCGCGTCGTCCTCGCCGTCCACGAGTGGTCCGGCGCCCCTGTGGCGATCAAGTACCTGTCGGAGGACCTGCGCCGGGACGAGGAGTTCGTCGCCCGTTTCCGGCAGGAGGCCCGCCTGCTCGTCGAGCTGGACGACCCGCACGTGGTGCGGCTCTATGAATACCTGGAGACCGGGCGGGGCGCCGCGATCGTCATGGAACTGGTCGACGGCCCCACCCTGCGGGCGCTGCTGCGCGAGCAGGGCCCCACCGGTGCCGAGGCCGCGCTCGCCGTCCTCAAGGGCTCCCTGCTCGGCCTGGCCTCGGCGCACGCGACCGGCGTCGTCCACCGCGACTACAAGCCCGAGAACGTGCTGGTCACCCCCGACGGGACGAGTAAGCTCGCCGACTTCGGCATCGCCGTGCGAGCCGGAGGAGCCCTCGGCTCCCCGGCCGGCACCCCGCCGTACATGGCCCCCGAGCAGTGGACGGGCACGGCCGCCTCGCCGGCGTCCGACGTGTACGCCGCGACCGCGGTCTTCTTCGAGTGCCTGACCGGGCACCGGCCGTACCGGGCCACCGAGCACGCCGTCCTCCGGCACATGCACCAGACGGCGCCCGTGCCGGTCGAGGATGTCCCCGAGCCACTGCGGCACCTGGTCGCGCGCGGCATGGCGAAGGACCCCGCGCTACGGCCGGCGAGCGCGACCGCGTTCGTCTCCGAGCTGGAGCGGGCCGCCGTGGCGGCGTACGGCCCGGCATGGGAGGAGCGGGGCCGCCGCAGGCTGGCCGTGCTCGCCGCCACCCTGGCCGCGACGTTCCCGCTGAACCGGACACGTCCCCCCGAGGCCGGCACCTCGCTGTTCACCACGACGTTGCGATCGCTGAGGAGCAGGGGTGTCCTGCTCACCGCCGGGGCCGTGCTGATGGTGGTCGCGGGCGGCGGCATCGGCGCGTACGCCCTCGGCTCGGCCGGGACGCGCACCGTCGCGGCGTCGCAGGACACGAGCGTGGGGAACACGGGGGCGGGGAACACAGGCGCGGGGAACACGGGTGTGCCTGCCACGGCGTCCGCGTCGCCGGTCGTCCCCGAGGAGACGCAGAAAGAGACGCCGAAAGAGACGCAGAAAGAAACCCCGCACGAGACGCCGCACCCCGTGCGGAGCCCGTCCCCGGCGCCCACTCCGGCGCCCACCCCGGCGCCCACGGTCAAGCCCTCTCCCAAGTCTTCTCCCCAACCTTCTCCGAGACCGTCTCCGACGCCCTCGGTGAAGCCGTCGTCCTCTCCCTCGCCGGTCAAGGTCGCCGGCCTGGACGTCGGCGGGCTGTCGTACAAGGCCGGAGCCGGCAAGGACGGCGCGACCGGCGCCGGAACGGTCACCGTCAGGACGAGCGGGCCGGGCAAGGTGACCCTGACCGTGCGCTTCACCGCCAACGGCGCCGTGACCGCCACCCGCACGCTCACCCTCAGCGGCGCGACGTCCTACACCCGCACCGTCTCCGGCGACCTCGGCAACGTCTGCTCGGGCACCTGGGGCATGCGCGTGACCACCGGCCCGGCCGCGCCGGGCGGCGCCCGCGAGGCCACGGCGAAGGCGCCGCCGTGCCTGACCTCGGTCACCGGGCTGAAGGCCGGCACACCGGTCGTGTCCTCGGCCGGGGTCGCGACGGCCACCGTGACGGCCACCGTGACGGTGACCACCGACGGCACCGGCCCGGTGGACCTCACCGGCCGGTTCTCCGCGCCCTCCGCGGGCGGCGGAACGAAGACCGTCCGTCTGTCCGGGGCGAGGACCTACACGCGGACGCTGTCGTACACCTTCTCGCGCCGCCCCTGCGGCGAGAGCGTCACGTTCGGCGCCTCGACCGATCCGGCGGCCCCGGGCGGCACCGCGTCGCGTTCGGTCGCGGTGACCTGCCCCGCCTCCGTCGGCCAGGTACGCGTGCAGAGGCTGGCCATAAGCGGGACGACGGCCACGGCCACCATCGCCGTCACCGCGGGCGACACCTCGGCGGTGCGGTTGGACCTCGCCTGGACGACCGGTGGCTCCACGGTCGCCACCCGGACCTTCAGCCTGTCGGGCAAGACCGGCTATACCGTCACGGCCTCGTACACCTACTCCCGCCGGCCCTGCGACTCCTACGGCGTGACCGCGTCGACCTCCCCGGCCGCGGCGGGCGGCGCCTCCACCATCACCCGGCAGACGGACCCGTGCGTCAAATGACCCCGACAATCACTGACAACTCAGTCTGACTAAGTCGTGACTTTTCATCGCACTCGCAAGGTCGTCACTAAGCTACGGTCTCGTCATTTGGCGGGGGCCCCAGGCGATGAGGAGACAGACCGTTATGCACGGCCAGACGGGCGCCTGGCGCGTCCCCGGCTATACGGAGATTCGTGAACTCGGCACGGGGGGCGCCGGGCGAGTGATGCTCGCGCGGCACGACGCCGACGACATCCCGGTGGCGATCAAGTACCTGTCCGACGAGATGATGGCGGACCTGCACTTCGTCGCCCGGTTCCGGCACGAGGCGCGCCTGCTCGCCGCCATGGACCCCAACCCTCACGCGGCGCGCTTCTACGAGTACGTCGAGACCGCGCGCGGCGCCGCCATCGTCATGGAGCTCATCGACGGCGTCTCGCTGCGCGCGATGCTCCGCTCCGAGGGCCCGACCGGTCCCGAGGCCGCGCTCACCGTGCTCAAGGGCTCGCTGCTCGGTCTGGCCTCGGCGCACTCCATCGGCGTCGTCCACCGCGACTACAAGCCCGAGAACGTCATGGTCGAGGCCGACGGCACCAGCAAGCTCGTCGACTTCGGCATCGCGGCGCAGACCGGCGAGGGGGTCAGGGCGGCCGGGACCCCGCCGTACATGGCGCCGGAGCAGTGGTCGGGCGGGAAGGCCGGACCGGCGAGCGACGTCTACGCCGCCACGGTCGTCTTCTTCGAGTGCCTCACCGGCGGACGGCCGTTCCGGGCGCAGAACATGGCCGCGCTGGCCCGCCAGCACCAGGCGACCCCTCCTCCGGTCGACGAGGTGCCGCCCCCGCTGCGCGACCTCGTGGAGCGGGGCATGGCCAAGCGGCCGGAGGACCGGTTCGCGTCGGCCGAGGAGTTCGTGCGGGAGCTCGAGACCGTCGCGGCGGGCGCGTACGGCCCGGCCTGGGAGGAGCGCGGACGGCGCCGGCTCGCGGCGCTCGCCGGGCTGCTCGTGCCGTTCTTCCCGCTGAAGGAGAACGCCCCCGAGACCGGCACCGCGCTGGCCGAGACGAAGCTCGGCGGGCTGCTGAGCCAGACCCGCATGAAGATCGGCCTGACCCTGGCCGGGATGGTCGTGATCGCCGGCGGAACGGTGGCGCTGGTCCAGACCGTGAGCAGCGGCACGACCCTGCAGGCCGGGACGACGATCGAGACGTCGAGCCCGCCCGCGGTCGATCCCTCGTCCATCGAGGTGGAGGACGACTCCGGCGACGACCCCACCGAGGAGCCGGAGGACGCCACTCCCGCCCCTGCGGCCACCACCCCGGAGGCCGCCAGCCCCGAGCCGAGCGCCTCGCCGACGCCGGCCGCGCGGCCCAGCGCGACCCGCCAGGCGACCCCCCGGCCCAGCCCCTCGGCGACCGCGAAGCCGAAGCCCACCCCGACCATCAGGCGCACCCCGAAGCCGAGGCCTTCGCCCAAGCCCGTGCCCTCGGACGACTCGGTCACGGTGGACCCGCGCGGCAACCCGCAGACGACCACGCGGCCCAGCCCCATCCAGACCAGCAGGCCGCCCACGACACGGCCCACCACCCGGCCCACGACGCAGCCCTCCACCCAGCCGTCGAGCCAGCCGACCCAGCCGACGACGCAGCCCAGCACCCCCGATGACCGGCCGACGCTGACGCTCTCGTCCAGTTCGCCGCCGGAGATCCGATGAGCGCGCTTACCGCCGCCCTGGTGACGACCGGCCTCGTTCCCGCCACACTGGCCGTGGGACGCATACGCGGACGGCACCGAAGGCGGCGGTAGATGCGAGAAGGCGCGACGGTCGCGGGGCACCGGCTCACCGGCCGCACCCGGCCCAGCGAGGTCGGCACCTGGGCGGACGCCGTCTCCCCCGACGGGCGGCCGTCCGGTGTGCTGCGGTTCGATCCCCAGGCCGTCGCGACGGCCCAGGCACGCGAACGGCTCGTCGAGGCGGTCGGCGCCGACGTGCGCCTGCACGGAGGCGGGCCGATCGGGCTGCTGCCCGTGATCGACCTGGTGGCCGCGCGTGACGAGGTCTGGCTGATCACCGCACGGGCGACACCGGCCGTCGCCGACCTGATGGCCGCCGGCCGCCTGGACCCGGGCGGCGCGGCGACCGTGCTCCTGGAGACCGCGCAGGCGCTGCTCGCCGTGCACGCCGCCGGGCTGGCCCACGGCGCGCTGCATGCCGGGACCATCGTGATCGGGGAGAACGGCTCGGCGCTGCTGGCCGAGCGCGGCCTGCTGCGGGCGCTGCGGGGCGAGCACGCGTCCACGGAGCAGGATGTGGCGGCCTGGGCCGCGCTCGCCGGCGCGCTGGCCGCGAACTGCGGTCAGGGACCCGCCGCGGCGGCGCTGCGGCGCGCGTCCGCCGCCGCGGCCCATGGGCTGGCCGCCGCGCGAGACACCCTGCTCGCCGAGCGCGGCGCGTTCCCCGGCATGGGCAGGGAACGGCTGGCCCACGCGGCTCACGGCCTCGCCGCGCCCGTGTCCCCCGGACTCCCCGCCGGCGCGGCGGCCGGCGCTTCCGGCGGGGAGGCGGTGACCCTGCTCGACCTGCCGAACGCGGCGGACGGTCCCGGCGACGTGATGATGCGGTTCGGGCCCGGGGTCCCGACCGAGACCACGGCCGCCCAGATCTGGCGGGCCGGGCGGACCTCCGACGCCATCACGGCCACCCACGCCGGCGGTCCGGCTCCCCGGCGGCGCCGCAAGCGCACGACGGCGTGGGCGGGGACGTTGCTGCTGGCGATCCTGATCGCGGCGGTGATCCTGTGGCTGCGCCAGACGCCCGGCGCGCCGCTCGCGGTGAGCGACGTCGACGTCAAGGCGCCCAAGAAGACGGTGCGCTGCTACGGCCAGGCCGACTTCGTCGGCCTCGTCACGACCAACGGCGAGGCCGGGACGATCCGCTACCTCTGGATCCGCAGCGACGGCCGCGAGCCGCTGGAGGAGGAGCAGCGCATCTCCTCGGGAGACACGTCGGTGGACCTCCCCCTGCACTGGAAGGTGACCGGATCGGGATCGTTCAAGGGCACGGCCACGCTGCGCGTCCTGTCGCCCACGACGACCGGAAAGGCGATCCAGGACAAGGCAAGTTTCACCTACAAATGCTGATTTCATTAGTGTGGCGCGCATGACGACGACCCCCGCCGGCTGGTATCCGGACCCGTACGGCTCCCCTCTCCTCCGTTGGTGGGACGGCACCCAGTGGACCGACGCCACCCACGCTCCCGGGCAGGAGGCCGGGGCGCCGCCCCAGGCCTCCCATCAGGCCCCTCATCAGGCCCCGCAGCAGGCCGCTCAGCAGGCCCCACAGTGGACACAGCCCCAGTGGGGGCCTCAGAACCAGACGGCGCAGCTTCCGATGCCCGAGTTCGGCGCGCCGCGGCGTACGGCGCCGGTCTGGCCGTGGATCGTGGGCGGCATCGCGGCGGTGGTGGTGCTCGCGCTGGTCATCGGCGGCGCGGTCATCGTCCTGCGCGATCGCGCCGGCACGGCCCTCGCCCGGCCGGACACCACCGCGACGGCGCCACAGCTCGACCAGACCGTGCCGCCCGAGCAGGAGCCGCAGCAGTCCACCGCGCCGCTGCCCCAGCTCCCCCAGCCGTCCGGTGACCGGATCAAGGACCCGGTCACCGGCCTGTCGTACGCCTACCCGGGCGACAAGTGGCAGGTGCCGGAGTCGAAGGACATCAACAACCCGGCCGATCCGACGAGGCCGGTGTGGACGAGCGGCTGCCAGGCGACGTCCCAGTCGAACTACGACGGCAGGGGCAGCGACTGGGTGGGCAGCGTCTACACGGCCGAGGTGCCCCAGATCTTCCCCTACAGCGGCGCGCAGAGCTTCGGGCAGCTCGCGCAAGGGCTGCTGCTCACCTACGACCAGGGCTGGTACGGCATCCAGCACGAGCGCAAGATCCTGCGCAACGAGGCGCTGACCGTGAGCGGCAAGCAGGGCTGGGTCGTCGAGTTCGAGATGGACTTCACCAAGGTCGCCGAGGCCAACAACCTGAAGTGGAAGAAGGAGAAGGGCGCGATCATCCTCGTGGACCGAGGCCAGAACGCCCGTCCCGCGATGCTGTACGTCTCGGTGCCGGACAACCTGGACCAGTCGGTCATCAAGCGCCTGGAGGACTCGCTTCAATCTCAGTGACGTCCCCATTACCCTTCAGCATTACTCTTGAGCCATGACTGACCCGCTGGTCTGGATCGACTGTGAGATGACCGGGCTCGACCTCGGCCGTGACGCGCTCATCGAGGTGGCCTGTATCGTCACCGACGGCGAGCTGAACCAGCTGGATGAGGGCGTGGACGTCGTCATCAAGCCCCCCGCCGAGACGCTGGAGCAGATGTCCGAGGTCGTGCGGGAGATGCACACGGCCTCGGGACTGCTGCGGGCGCTCGCGACGGGGGTGACCCTGGCGGAGGCCGAGGCCGTCGTGCTCGACTACATCCGCTCCCACGTGCCCGAGGCCAAGAAGGCGCCGCTGTGCGGCAACTCCATCGCGACCGACCGCGCGTTCATCGCCAGGGACATGCCGCTGGTGGACACGTTCCTGCACTACCGGATGGTCGACGTCTCGTCGATCAAGGAGCTGGCCCGCCGCTGGTATCCCCGGGTCTACTTCGCCTCCCCTGAGAAGCAGGGCGGGCACCGCGCGCTGGCCGACATCACCGAGAGCATCCGGGAGCTGCGCTACTACCGCGCCGCGGTGTTCGTGCCGCAGCCCGGCCCCGACTCCGCCACCGCCCGCGAGGTCGCGGAGGCCGTCTCCGGGTCCTGACGGCGGAGGGCGAGCGGTATTGAGGGCGCGGAGGACTCCGAAATACCGCTACACTTTCTTCGTACGCCTCGAACGGCGGACATGGTGGGTGTAGCTCAGCTGGCAGAGCGCCAGGTTGTGGTCCTGGATGTCGTGGGTTCAAGTCCCATCACTCACCCCAATGGCGAACGGCCGGTCCCGACGGACCGGCCGTTCGCTTTTCCATGACCGATTATCACCTCCGTATATACACTCGATGTATAGTCGCGACCATGACCGTTCCCCTCGCGTTGCTCGGCCTGCTGGAACGGGAGCCGAGCCACGGATACGACCTGAAACGCGACTACGACGCCTTCTTCGGCCGGGGCAGGCCGCTGCCCTTCGGGCAGGTGTACTCCACGCTCGGCCGCCTGGCCAGGGACGGCAAGGTCACCGGGCAGAGCGAACCGGGCGACGGGCCGGACCGCAAGCGCTACGCGATCACGCCCCTGGGCAGGCAGGAGGTCGCCACGTGGCTGGCCGAGCCGGTCGCGGCCGAGCCGTACCTGCAGACTGTGCTGTTCACCAAGGTCGTGCTGGCGCTGATGCTGGGCCGTGACGCGGCCGGCTATCTGGACGCGCAACGCGCCACGCACATGCGGCGCATGCGGGAGCTGACGGAGGTCAAGCGCGGCGGCCCCCTGACCGACGCCCTGCTGGCCGACCACGCCATGTTCCACCTGGAGGCGGACCTGCGGTGGATCGACGTCACCCAGGCCCGGCTGGGGGCCCTGGCCGAGATGGTGCGCGCCTCGTGATCATCGAGGCTCGGGAGGTCAGCCGCTCCTACGGCAGCACGCCCGCGCTGCGGGAGGCGAACCTGTCGGTGGCCGCGGGCGAGGTCGTGGCGATCATGGGTCCCAGCGGGTCCGGCAAGTCGACGCTGCTGCACTGCCTGGCCGGCATCTTCACGCCGGACAGCGGCGAGGTCTGGTTCGACGGACGCCGCCTGGACACCCTGGACGACGGCCGTCGCAGCGAGCTGCGGCGCACCGCCTTCGGCTTCGTCTTCCAGTTCGGCCAGCTCGTGCCGGAGCTGACCGCGGCCGACAACGTGATGCTGCCGCTGCTGCTGGGTCGCACCAGGAGAAAGCACGCCGAGCGGCGGGCGGCCGAATGGCTGGAGCGGCTGGAGCTGGCCGACCTGGGCGGGCGGCGCACCGGGGAGCTGTCCGGCGGGCAGGCGCAGCGCGTGGCGATCGCGAGGGCGCTGGTGACGCGGCCGCGGGTGGTGTTCGCCGACGAGCCGACCGGCGCGCTGGACACGCTCACCGGCGAGCACGTGATGGACCTGCTGGTGGGCCTGGCCCGCGAGGAGGGCGCCACCGTGATCGTGGTGACCCACGACGCCAGAGTGGCCGCGTGCGCCGACAGGGAGGTCGTGGTGCGCGACGGCCGTGTCTCCGACCCGTACACGACCGGGGCGGTCCGATGATCCGGCTGGGCCTGCGGCTGTCGCTGAGCAGCGGCAGGGAGGCGGCGGCCAGACTGGCGCTGATCGTCGTCGGGGTGACGGCCGGCGTCGTGGTGCTGCTGGCCACGCTGTCGCTGTTCAACGCCTTCCAGGCCACCGACGGCCGTCCCTGCTGGGAGTGCACGACCGGCTCGGCGCCCAGCGGCTGGGCGCTCGACGCGACGGCCGACGGCGCGCTGTGGAACTACCACGAGGACTTCTACGCGGGCCGGACGATCAAGAGGCTCGACGCCGCCGCGCTCGGCACGCGGGCGCCGGTCGTCCCCGGCCTGTCCCGCATGCCCGGCCCTGGGCAGTATTACGCCTCGCCCGCGCTGGCCGGGCTGCTGGACTCGGCGCCGCCTGAGGAACTGGCCGCCCGCTTCCCCGGCACGCGCGCCGGGCTGATCGGCGACGCGGCGCTGTCCGGACCCGACGAGCTGGTCATCGTGCTAGGACGGACGCCGGATGAGGTCGCCGCCATGCCCGGCGCCAGGCAGGTCGACACGGTCTCCGCGGTCTCCGCGGTCTCCACCGTGCCCGCGTTAGACGACAGCGCGGACGTCTACCGGTTCGGCTTCGGCGTCGCCGCCGTCGGGCTGATCGTCCCGTTGCTGGTGCTCGTCGGCACCGCCACCCGGCTGGCCGCGGCTCGCCGCGAGACCCGCTTCGCCGCGATCCGCCTGGTCGGAGCCACCACGCGGCAGATCAACGTGCTCGCGACGGTGGACGCAGCCCTGGGCGCGCTGGCCGGCGCGCTGGCCGGCCTCGCGATCTTCCAGCTCGTACGGCCGGCCGTGGCCGAGGTGCGGATCACCGGTGCCCGGTTCTTCCCTGAACTGGTCGCCCCGCATGCCTGGCAGTACGTGGCCGTGCTCGGCGGCGTGCCGGTCGTGGCGGCCTGCGCCGCCCTGTGGTCGCTGCGCCGGGTGCGGATCTCGCCGCTCGGCGTGGCGAGGAAGACCGTCGGGTCCCCGCCGCGAGCGTGGCGGGTGATCCCGCTGCTGGCGGGACTGGGGATGTTCGCGGGCCCGGTGTACCGGAACGGCAAGCCCGACGATCTGCTCGCCGTCGTCGCGCTCGCGCTGGTCATGGTCGGGCTGATGCTGGCCGGACCCTGGCTGACCATGGTCGCCGCACGCCTGGCCGCCCGGCTGACCCGGGGCGGGGCGACGCTGCTGGCCGCGCGGCGCCTGGCCGCCGATCCGAAGACCGCCTTCAGGTCGGTGAGCGGGCTGGTGCTCGCGGTGTTCATCGGGACGACGATCGCGGCCCTCGTGCCGACGGTGGTCGCCGGCCAGCAGAAGGTGGCCGGGGGCATGCTCAACGACGTTCTGGGCGCCAGGTTCGACCGGCCGGGCGTCTCCGGCCTGTCACCGCGGGCGGGGACGGAGCTGCTCGACCGGCTGCACGCCCGCCCGGGCGTGGACGTGCTGCCGATCTACGCCAGGGCTGCCATGGAAAAGACTCCCCCGCGGCCCGACGGCCCGCCGCCCGCGCCGTACGTCGTCGAGTGCTCCGATCTGGCCCGCTTCCCCGTGCTCGGCCGCTGCCCTGTGAACACCGACGGCAGGGGCGCTCGGGCCGTGGCGGGCAACTTCGCCCGCATCATCGGCGCCGACAACCCCCTCACCGTCGACAGACTCCTTCCGCTGGCGGGCCCGGCCAGCCCGCCCGCCGACACCGACGGGCTCGACCTGGCGGCCGTAATGATCATCACGCGCGATCCCGCGACACTGGAGCGGCTGCGCACCCTGCTGGCCGGCCACACCGTCGAAGCGCCGATGACCTTCGCCGAGGTCGCCCAGGTCAGGGCGGACCTGTACACCCGGGCGGAGAACGTCGCGCTGGCCATGGTCGGGCTCACCCTGGTCGCCGGCGCCTGCGGCCTCGTGGTGACGGCCGGCGGCGGGCTGGTGGAGCGCAGGCAGCCGTTCACCCTGCTGCGGCTGGCGGGCACGCCCACGCGCACCCTGGCCGCGGTGGTGCTGCTGGAGTCGGCGCTGCCGCTCCTCCTGGCCGCCGCGCTCGCCGCCTGCGCCGGCTTCGGCGTGGCCGAGCCGCTCATCGACGCCCTCGCGATGAAGAGCACGTCGATCGCCATGCCGGGACCCGTCTACTTCGCCTCCCTCGGCGGCGGCCTGGCCGCCTCCCTCCTGGTGATCCTCACGACGCTGCCGCTGCTGCGGCGCATGACCACGCCCGACAACGCGCGTTTCGAATAGGAGATCGATGAAGCTCAGACCCCTCGTGATCGCGCTGGCCTTACTCGCCCCCTCCGTCGCGGCCGTATCCCCGGCGGAGGCGGCCGACGAGGGGTACTCGGCCACGATCCGGCGCACCGAGTACGGCATCCCGCACATCACCGCCAAGGACTACGGCGGCCTCGGATTCGGATACGGCTACGCCTTCGCCCAGGACAACCTGTGCACGCTCGCCTCCTGGGTGGTGACGCTGCGCGGCGAACGCTCCCGCTACTTCGGCCCGAAGGCCGAGTCCGACGACCCGGTCCGCCCGGTCACGAACCTCGCCGGCGACGTCTACTACAAGAGCGTCGCCGAATCCGGCGTCGTACGGCGGCTGCTGGCCCGGCCCGCGCCGGTCGGCCCGAGCGCCGAACTGCGCCGCCTGGTCGACGGCTACGTCGCCGGATACAACCGCTACCTGGAGGACACCGGCGTGGCGAACCTGCCCGACCCCACGTGCCGGGGCAAGGCGTGGGTCGGCCCGATCACCGCCACCGACATGTGGAACAACCTGCTCGACCTCGACCGGATGGTCTCGAGCTCCAGTCTGAAGGAGGCGATAACCGGGATCGCCGAACCCGAAGGGCCCCCAGAAGACAAGAGACCACAGCCCAAGCCGGCGGCGGGCAGCAACGCGTGGGCGCTCGGCCGTCAGGCCACGCGCGGGAACGGCGGCATGGTGCTGGCCGACCCGCACTTCCCGTGGCAGGGGATCCGCCGCTTCTACCAGGTCCAGCTCACCATCCCCGGCGTGCTCGACGTCTCCGGCGGCAGCCTGTACGGCACCCCGGTCGTCCAGATCGGTCACAACTCCAAGGTCGCCTGGACCCACACCGTCTCCCACGCCCAGCGCTTCACCGTCTACCGGCTGAAGCTCGCGGGCGGCCACAGCTACCTGGTGGACGGCCGGGCGGAGCCGATGGGCGAGCAGGAGGTGGAGGTCACCCTGCCGGACGGCACCGTCTCCGGTCACACGCTCCTCACCTCCCGCTACGGCCCGGTGCTCGCCGCCGGTCAGACCGACGAGGCGGCGTACGCGCTGGCCGACGCGAACGCCGCCAACCTGCGGGCGGCCGACGAGTGGCTGGCCATGGCCAGGGCGGGCAGCCTCGACGAGCTGCGCACAGCCCAGCGGACCTATCAGGGGATGCCGTTCGTCCACACCCTCGCCACCGACGCGAGCGGGACCGCCTACTTCGCCGACAACTCGGTCGTCCCCCACGTCACCGACGCCGAAGCGGAGCGCTGCGCCAGGCCCTCGCCGATGCCGGGCCTCGACGCGTACGTCCTGGACGGCTCGACCTCCGCGTGCCTGTGGGGCAGGGACGGCGACGCCGTCGTGCCGGGCATCTTCGGGCCGGGCAGCCAGCCGAGGCTGGTCCGCGCCGACTACGTGGCCAACTCCAACAACACCTACTGGATGACGAACCCGGCGAAACCGCTCACCGGCTATCCCAAGGCGTACGGCGAGACGGGCACCGACCTGGAGCCACGCCCCCGGGTCAGCCTCGACATGATCGCCCAGCGGCTGTCCGGCACCGACGGGCTCGGCGCGCCCGGCTTCACCCTGGAGACGCTGCAGGCCACGGTGCACGGCAAGCGCAACCTCACCTTCGAGCTCATGCGCGACGACCTGCTGAAGCTGTGCCGCACCCACCGCTCTTCCTCGGGCTCCGGGGCGGACGTGCGCGAGGCCTGCCGGACCCTGGAGAAGTGGGACGGGCGGGCCACCCTCGACGGCGAGGGCGCCGTCCTGTGGCGCGAGTTCTTCACCCGGCTCGGCCGTCCCACCAAACCGGGAGAGCCGTTCTTCAGCCCCTGGCGGGTGCCGTTCGATCCCACCCGCCCGCTGACCACCCCGAGCGGGCTGAAGATCGACGACCCGGCCGTGCGGCAGGCCCTCGCCGACGCCGCGCTCTACTTCCGGTCCAACCGGATCCCGCTGACGCTCACCCCCGGGCAGGCGCAGAGCTACTCCTCGATCCCGATTCCCGGCTGCACCGAAGGAGAGGGCTGCTTCGACCGGGTGCGCACGGGCGGACCGCTGGGCACGGACGGGCGCTACCCGGAGGTGAACACCGGATCCAGCTTCATGATGGCCGTCGAGCTCACCCCCGGCGGCCCCCGCACGCGGACCGTCCTCACCTACTCCCTGTCCGCCAACCCCGCCTCACCGCACCACACCGACCAGACGGCCCTGTTCTCGCGCGGCGGCTGGGTCACCGAGCGCTTCACCGCGGCCGAGATCGCCGCCGATCCGCACCTCGAAACCGTCACGATTCACGGGGGGCATTGACCCGGGCAAGTCAGTGCACTTTTCCCCAAACGTGGACGTTGCGGGTTATGCTGCCTCACAACCGCCGTGCGGGGGCCTCGGCGATCTCTGATCGTCTTCTACGGAGGCCGGATGAGAATCGACGACCGCACAATGGGGCTGAGCAAGCGGGAAGCCGAGGTGATGGAGCTGATCGCGACCGGTCACTCCAACGGCGAGATCGCGCGGCTGCTGTTCCTGAGCGAGAAGACCGTGAAGAACCACGTCAACCGCATCTACGCCAAGCTGGGCGTGGACTCGCGGATGACGGCCATCTGCCGCTGGCGCGGCGAACCCGCGCCACCGGCGCCGTCAGCCCCCGGCCAGATCCCCGGCGAGGACGGCGCGCAGGCCGGCCAGGCCGTACTCAAGCTCGTCCGGCTGGACGGACAGGGCAGGGCGTAGCCGTACGGACCGCTCGCCGCAGCGCAGGGCCAGGATCGCGCGTTCCTCCCTGAGCCGGGTGACCAGCCCGCCGGGGTCGGGGACGTCGAAGGCGCACATCAGCCCGCGTCCGCGCGCGTTGGCGACCAGGCCCTCGGCCTCCAGGCTCTGGAGGGCGCCCAGCAGCTTCTCGCCCAGGATGGCCGCCCTCGGGATCAGGGCGTCCCGCTCGATGATCTCCAGCATCCGGCGGGAGCGCACCATGTCGACCAGGCCGCCGCCCCAGGTGGAGTTGATCCTGCCGCTGACGCGGAACACGTTGTCGGGCACGAGGTCCACCCGGCGGCCCGCCATGATGCCGCCGACCTGGACCTTTTTCGCGAAGGCCACGATGTCCGGGGCCAGGCCGAGCTGCTGGTACGCCCAGGGGGTGCCGGTCAGGCCGACGCCGGTCTGCACCTCGTCCACGACGAACAGCGCCTCGTACTCGTGGCAGAGCGCCTGCATCGCCTGGAGGAACTCGGGGCGCATGTGGTTGTCGCCGCCCTCGCCCTGGATCGGCTCCGCGATGAAGCAGGCGATGTCGTGGCGGAACCGCTCGAACGCCTCCCTGGCCTGCGCCAGCGCCCGTTCCTCCGCCCGCTCGACGTCCCCGAAGTGGATGGCGGGGACGTCGACGCGCGGCCAGCAGAACCGGGGGAACCTGTCGGTCTTGACGGGGTCGGTGTTGGTGAGCGAGAGCGTGTAGCCGCCCCGGCCGTGGAAGGCCCGGGTGAGGTGGAGAACGCGGGTGCCGAGGCCGGGGTGGCGGCCGTGGGCCTCATTCCAGCGGCTCTTCCAGTCGAAGGCGCACTTGAGCGCGTTCTCCACCGCCGCCGACCCGCCCTCGACGAAGAACAGGTGCGGCAGTTCGGGGTCGCCGAGCACCCGCCGGAACGTCTCCACGAACTCGGCGAGGTGGACGGTGTACATGTCGGAGTTGGCCGGCTTGTTGGCGGCCACCCGGCCGAGCAGTGCGACGAACTCCGGGTCGTCGGCGAACGGGTTCACCCCGAGCGGCGACGACGCGAAGAACGTGTAGAAGTCGAGGTACCTCCGGCCGTCCCGGGCGTCGACCAGCCAGGAGCCGGCGCTCCTGTCCAGGTCGAGCACGAGACGGTAGCCGTCGACGAGCAGGTGCCGTGCGAGGGCGTCGTGCACAGTGGTGGGGTCCATTTCGCCTCCGCGTCATGCTGGGAAACGAGATGATTCCCTCACATCGGGCCATCTATGTGAAGGGTTTCCGCACAGATAGCACCTCAAGAGGACATTTTTCAGGCCGCAAGGGTAGGTTCGGCGTCCGAGAAGCTCATCACCGGCGGCCTACGGGTGAACATCCTCGTCAGCGCGAGCAGATAGACGAAGCCCACCGCCATCCAGATCAGGCCGACCGTGAACGTGACACCCGAGAGGCTGGTCCACAGCCAGATCGTCAGCGCGAAGCCCACCAGCGGGACCAGGCCATACCTGACCAGGTCGGCGGCCGAGCGGCGCCCCTCGTCGAGCAGGTAGTGCTTGACGACCGTGAGATTGACCATGGAGAACGCGATGAGCGCCCCGAAGTTGACCATGACCACGGCGTTGTCCAGGCTGATGAACAGCGCGACGAGCGAGACCGCCGACACCACGGCCGTCGCGACGATCGGGGTGCGGAAGCGCGGGTGCAGCCGGGCGAAGGCCCCGCGGGGCAGCACTCCGTCGCGGCCCATCGAGTAGAGGATGCGCGACACGCTCGCCTGGGTGGTCATGGCCGACCCGAAGGCGCCGACCACGTAGATCCCGACGAAGATCGTCTCGAATGCGGCGCCGCCGAGCGCGGACATGATGTCCACACCCGCCGTGTCCGCGTTGGCGAAGTCGTCGTACCCGGGGTGGACGAGGCTCCCCATCCACGCGACCAGGACGAACAGCAGGCCGCCGATGAGCGTGGTGAGCACGATGGCGCGCGGGATCGTCCGGCGGGGCTCCTTCGCCTCCTCCGACAGGGTCGAGACGGCGTCGAACCCGAGGAAGCTCAGCGCCAGGATCGCCGCGCCCGCGAACACGCCCGAGCCCGGGGTGAAGGGGGCGAAGGGCGACGGCGCGGGGTGACCGGCCAGGTGCTTCAGCGACAGCGCGGCGAACACCACGATCAGCACCACCGACAGCCCGACGACCAGGACGTTGACCCGGTTCATCACCGTGATGCCGACGACGTTGAGCACGAGCACCAGCAGCAGCGCCGCCAAAGTGAAGATCCACTGGGGCACCTCGGGGAACTGACTGTTCAGGTAGATCCCGATGAGCAGGAAGTTGATCATCGGAAGGAACAGGTAGTCCAGCATCAGCGTCCACCCGGTCATGAAACCGATGTGGCCGCCGAAGGTCTGCTGGGTGTAGGTGTAGGCGGACCCGGCGGTGGGGTACGCCCTGGCCATCCTGCCGTAGCTGAACGCCGTGAACAGCATGACCACGAGGGCGACCACGTAGGCCGCCGGCAGGTGGCCCTCGGTGACCTGAGTGACGGCGCCGTAGGTGGTGAAGACGGCGACCGGGGCGAGGTAGGTCAGCCCGAACAAGGTCAGTCCGGGAACGCCGAGGACGCGCTTCAGTCCGGCGGGTTCGGTCATACGCCACTCCTGTTGGCTGTGGGGAAGGTTCTCACGCCGGCCGCCCACGTGCCGAGGACGGTCGTCGTCTCCGCGATGTCATGGGGGTCCGGCCGCCGCACGTCGCCGTCCAGCCAGACCAGGTCGGCCACCTTGCCGGGGGCCAGGGTGCCGCGCTCGTCCTCGGCGAACGCCTGGTGGGCGACCCCCGCGCTGTACGCCGACAGCGCCTCCTCGATGCCGATGCGCTCCTCGGGCAGCCAGCCGCCGGACGGCTCGCGCTCGGCGTTCTCCCGCGTCACCGCGACCGGCAGCCCGGCCAGCGGGCGGTGGTCGCTCACCGGCCAGTCGCTGCCGAAGGACACACGCACCCCGGCGCGCAGCAGCGAGCCGATGAGGTACTGCCGCCGGGCCCGCTCCGGTCCGATCCTGGGGAAGGTCAGCTTCGTCATCGGGGGATCGGTGCGCGCCCACAGGGGCTGGAGGTTGGCGATCACGCCGAGCCGGGCGAACCGCGGCAAGTCCTCCTCCGCGAGCACCTGCACATGGGCGATCACCGGCCTGCGGTCGCGCGGGCCGTTCACCCGCGTCACGTGCTCGATAGCGTCCAGTGCGGTGCGGATGCCCGCGTCGCCGATCGCGTGCAGGTGTGCCTGCAGGCCCATCGCGTCCACGGCCGTCAGGGCCTCCAGCAGCTCGCCGTACGGCCAGACGGGCATGCCCCGGGTGCAGGGATCGTCGCTGTACGGCGCGAGCAGCGACGCCGTACGGTTCTCCAGGATGCCGTCCACGAAGAACTTCACCGTGTTGGCCATCAGCCTGTCGTCCCCGAGTGCCCGCACCCGCTCGCGGTCGGCGGCGAACTCGGCGAGCTGGTCACGCCACCGCACCGGATCGGCGCGGAAGGCCAGGTTGACCCGGGCGGCCAGCAGCCCGCGGCGGGCCGCCTCCAGGTAGGCATCGACCGTGCCGTGCTCCACCCACGCGTCCTGGACCCAGGTCACCCCGGCCGCGGCGTACGCCTGGGTGGCGATGGCGAGCGCGGCGACGAGGTCCTCGGTCGTGCGGGCGGGAGCGGCGGCGAGGACGGCGTCCACCGCGTCCCACTCGATCATGGTCCCGAGCAGCGCGCCGTCCGGGCGGCGGGCGAACCGGCCGCGGGGCGTGTCGGGCGTCGAGGCGTCCAGACCGGCCCGCCGCATGGCCTCGGAGTTGCACCACAACGTGTGGTAGTCCCAGGCCCGCAGCGCGACCGGCCGGTCGGGCACCGCCTCGTCCAGCCATCGGGCGTCGAACAGGCCGTCCGGGACGATCGTCGCGTCGTAGCCGCCGCCAGTGATCCATCCGTCGCCGGGATGCTCGGCGGCGTGGCGGCGAACCTCCTCGACGATCTCCTCCACCGTGCCGAGCCCTCTGACCTGCGGGCCCGTCGCCTCGAACCCGGCGTGGTCCGGATGGCAGTGACCGTCGCCGAAGGCCGGCGCCAGCATCCCGCCCCGCAGGTCTACGCGGTCGTCGTGGGTTCCCGCCAGTGCGGCGGCTCCGAGTGCCTCGATCCGGCCGTCCCGTACGGACAGGGCGTCGGTGGTCGTGCCGGTGCCCGTCCAGATGGTGCCGTTGTGAAAGAGGGTGCGGCTGAAGAGGGTGCGCGACATGGGCGTCCCCAACAAATCGAATGACGTTCGTTTAGTGGGATGAGGATAGGTTGTCGGCGGGCAAAGCGGAAGGGGGCTGCGGGCCGAATGCGGCGGCGGGTGGGACGGCCGGTGAAGCCGGTGCTGAGCAGGGAGGCCATCGCGCGGGCCGCGTTGGCCCTCATCGACGACGCCGGAGCCGAGGGTTTCTCCATGGCCGCCCTCGCCGAACGGCTGGGCGTGCGGCCGTCCTCGCTCTACAACCACGTGAGCGGCAAGGACGACATCCTGGCGGCGGTCCGCGAGGTCGTCTCCGACGCCATCGACGCCTCGATGTTCGCCGAGCTGCCCTGGGACGAGGCGCTGGTGCGGTGGGCCCACGGCTACCGCGACGCGTTCGCCGCGCACCCGCCCGCGATCTCGCTGCTGGCCACGCTGCCGATCACCGGAGCCCTGCGGACGCTGCGGATGTACGAGGAGGTGGTCGCCGGCCTGCGGCGCGGCGGCTGGCCCGACGCGACGGTCATCCCGGTGATGGTGGCCGTGGAGTCGTTCATCCTCGGCTCGGCGCTCGACCTGGTGGCGCCGCCCGACATGTTCGACGCCGGGCCGCTGGCCGCGCAGGTCCCGGTCTTCGCCGCCACGGTGCGCGCCCGCGACGACGCCGCGACCTCCAGCGGGCGTCCGCCGGCGGACCTGTCCTTCGAGGTCGGGCTGGCCGCGATCGTGGAGGGGCTGCGGCGGACGCTCGCGGCCATGGGGTGACGATTCGGAAGGCTTTGTGTACCTTTGCTTCAGATTCCGTGGTTATGCACGGAGTGCAGCGATCTTTTCTGAGGCAGGGATGATGATCGACCGTACTCGCCTGGCCCGGCTGCTCGACCGCGAGCGCGACGCGTTCCGGGGGCGCAACCCGCGCTCGGCCGCCGCGTACGAGCAGGCGAGAGGCCACCTGTTCGGCGGCGTGCCGATGACGTGGATGAACAAGACGGCCGCGGGCTTCCCGCTCTACCTGGCCGACGCCCGCGGCGCCCGCGTCACCGACCTGGACGGCCACGAGTACGTCGACCTCTGCCTCGGCGACACCGGTGCGATGGCGGGGCACTCTCCCCAGGCGACCGTGGACGCCGTCGCCGACCGGTTCGGCCGGCGAGGCGGCGCCACGGTGATGATGCCGACCGAGGACGCCGCCTGGGTCGGCGCCGAGCTGGGCCGCCGGTTCGGCGTGCCCTACTGGAGCTTCTCGCTGACGGCCACGGACGCCAATCGGTGGGCGATCCGCCTGGCCAGGGCGATCACCGGCAGGCCCAAGATCCTCGTGAACAGCTACTGCTACCACGGCAGCGTGGACGAGGTGCTTCTCGTGGTCGGCCCGGACGGCGAGCAGGTCTCCCGCGAGGGCAACGTCGGCGCTCCGGTCGATCCCACCGTCACCTCACGCGTCGTGGAGTTCAACGACCTGCCCTCGCTGGAGCGCGAGCTGGCGTACGGCGACGTCGCGGCGGTCCTCATGGAGCCCGCCCTCACCAACATCGGGATCGTCCTGCCCGAGCCAGGCTACCTGGAGGGCGTCAGGGAGCTGACCCGGCGGTACGGCAGCCTGCTGATCAACGACGAGACCCACACCTTCTCGGCGGGCCCGGGCGGCTGCACGAGGGCGTGGGACCTGCACCCCGACATCGTGACGATCGGCAAGGCGATCGGCGGCGGCATCCCGAGCGGCGGTTACGGCCTGTCCGCCGAGGTCGCCGCGCGCGTCGAGGCGATGGACGGGCTCGACCTGGTCGACATGGGCGGCGTCGGCGGCACACTGGCCGGCAACGCCCTGTCGGTCGCCGCGATGCGCGCCACGCTGGAGCACGTGCTGACCGACGACGCGTTCGCCGCCATGACCGAGCTGGCGACCCGCTTCACCAAGGGCGTCCAGGAGGTGATCGACGCGCACCGCCTGCCGTGGTCGGTCACGCAGCTCGGGGCGCGCGCCGAGTATCGCTTCACCAGCCCGGCCCCGCGCAACGGCGGCGAGTCGAACGCGGCAGGCGACCCCGACCTGGACGACTACCTGCACGTCTACCTGGCCAACCGCGGCGTGCTGCTCACGCCGTTCCACAACATGGCGCTGATGTCTCCCGCCACCACCGAGGCCGACGTGGACCTGCACCACGAGGTGTTCGCCGCGGCCGTGGCGGACCTGGTCTCATGAACTCCGCCGGATGAACGTGGACGCGATCGACCGAATCCTGCTGCGTGAGCTGCAGCGGGACGGCCGGGCCTCCTACACCGCACTCGCCGAGGCCACCGGCCTGTCCGCCCCCGCCGTACGGCAACGGGTGCAGCGGCTGCGCGACGAGGGCGTCGTCCAGATCGTCGGGGTCACCGACCCGATGGCGCTGGGCCTGCCGGTCATGGCGCTGATCGGCGTCCGCGTCGACAGCGACGTGCACGAGGTCGCCGACCGGATCAGCGAGCTGCCCGGGGTGATCTACGTGGTGCTCACGGCGGGCTCGTTCGACCTGTTCGCCGAGGTGGTGTGCCGGGAACCGGCCGAGCTGCTCAGCGTGCTCAACGACCACGTCAAGCGGGTGCCGGGCGTCACCAGGGCCGAGGCGTTCACCTACTTCGGCATCCACACGCACCGGTTCGCCTGGCCCGGCGTCTGAGGGTCCTAAAGGGCTTTCAGGAAGCGGGCGGCGATGGGCACGGCGGCGCCACGGCCGGTGCCGCCGTGCTCGACGAACACGGCGAAGGCGAGGTCACCCCGATAGCCGATGAACCAGGCGTGGTCCTGCCCGCCCTGCCCGTCCTCGGCGGTGCCGGTCTTGCCCGCGACCCCCTGCGGCAGCTCCGACCCGGCGGCGGTCCCGTCGACGGTGACGGCGCTCATCAGCGAGCGCAGCCCCTCGGCCACGTTGGACGGCAGGGGCACGCTCTGCCGCAGCTCGCCCTGCGGCGCCTCGTCCGCCAGCGGGCGGGCCTGCCGCCACTCCCCGCTCTCCACGGCGGCGGCGACCAGCGCCATGCACAGCGGAGTCGCCTCGACCGTGCCCTGTCCGAAGGAGTCCTCGGCGAGCGCGTCGGGTTTCTCCGGCCGCTGCAGGCTGCCGCACGTCCACGTGTCACCGCTGTCCCCCTGCGCGCGGAAGCCGAACGCCTTGGCCTGGTCGACCAGCGTGTCACCGTTCAACCGCTCGATCGTCAGCCGGGCGAACGTGGTGTTGCACGACAGGGCGAACGCCTGCCGCAGGGTGACCGGCCCGTGGTTCTCGTCCTTGTAGTTGTGGATCGACCGGTTGAAGGGGATCTGGTAGACCGCCGGGCAGTCCACCGTGCTGTCGGGAGACAGCCCGTTGTTGAGCAGCGCCGCCGCCGTGATCGTCTTGAACGTCGAACCGGGAGGGTACTTGAGATCGAACGCCCCCTTGCCGCCCAGCCGGTCTGCGACCGCGAGAACCTCCCCCGTGGACGGCCGCACGGCCACGATGGCGGCCCGTTGCACGCCGTCGAGCGCCCGGGCCGCCGCGGCCTGCACCGCGTAGTCGATCGTGGTCCGTACGCCGACCGGCCGCTTCTCGGGCTTGTAGGACAGGACCGTCTTCGGCGGCATGCCCGGATTGTCGATCTGCAGCGCCCATCCCACGGCCACGCCGGCCGTAGGCGCCACTCCCTGGTTCATCAGGTTCTCGAGGTACGCCTCGGCGCCCGAGTTCTGCGGGAACTCCCGCCCGTCCCTTGTCACCGGCCGCAGCGGCCCGGCATCCGGCTCGGTCCTGACGAGACTGCCGCCGGGCTGGATCTCCGGATGCAGGACCGACGGCGTCCAGACGACCTTCCAGGTGAGGTCGCGCACGGCCAGCTGCAGGCTGGAGTCGAAGCGCCAGGTGCCGGCGTCCTGCTCGTCCCGCTCCTGGGTGAAGGGGATCTCGGCCGTCTCGTCCCCCGTGCGTACGAGGTTGCCGACCGTGATCCGCAGCGACTTGGAGAGGGCGGCGTCCTCGAACTCGCGGTGCTGGTCCGCGAAGTCGTCCGGAGGATCGTCGACCAGTTCGCGCATGGCGTCGTAGTCGCTCTTGACCCAGGCCTGGAAATAGGCGGCGGCCGTCTCGTCGGGAGAGCCCTCCGGGGAGCTTGCGGTGGACGGCTCGGGAGATGTCTCCGGGCGGAGTTGGAGCGTCTGCGGGCCGGCGGGTGCGGGCGTCCCCCGCGGCGCGGCGACGAAGTCCGAGACCGGGTCCTGCCTGCCGGACACAATGAGTCCGGCAACGCCGAAGACGAAGATGGCCGCGGCGACCATGACGAGGGCGAGCAGGGCCCTGTTCCGCATACGGTTCTCATATCACGCGAAAGGAGCCATAGGTGGCAAGGAGCAGAGAACCGTTGCCAGGCCGCTATCCGGTGACCTTCGGCGAGGTGGAGCTCCTGCGCGACCTCGACCGGCCGGACGGGTGGATGCTCATCAGGGACGGTGTCCCCCAGTCGTACGTGGATCTGACCGATCCCACCTATCTGGACTTCTCGTACACGCAGCTCATGGCCAGCGTGATCGACTGCCTGCCCGAAGGCCCGCTCGACGCCGTCCACATCGGTGGCGGGGCCTGCACGATCCCGCGCTACATCTCCGCGCGGCGGCCCGGCTCACGGCACATCGTCGTCGAACCGGACGCCGGGCTGGTCCAGCTCGTACGCGACCAGCTCAACCTCAAGTCGGTGCCCCGGCTGAAGGTCCGGGTGGTGGACGGCCGCGCGGCGACGACGGACCTCAGGGACGACTCGGCCGACCTGTTCGTGCTCGACGCGTTCTCGGGCGCGACGATGCCGGTCGAGCTGGCGACCGTCCAGTACATGGCGGAGATCGCCCGCGTCCTGCGCCCCTCCGGCATGGCGCTGATCAACGTGGCGGACGGCAAGGGCCTGCCCTTCGTGAAGCGGGTCGCCTCCACGGTGAGCCGCGTCTTCCCGCACGCCGCGCTGCTGGCCGAGCCCGGCATCCTGCGCGGACGCAGGTTCGGCAACGTCGTCCTGGCGGCCTCGCCCGGCGACCTGCCGATCGAGGCACTCACCAGGAAGGCGGCGGGCGGCCTCACCCAGGCGCGATGCTTGGCGGACGAGGACCTGACCCGCCTGGTCGCGGGAGCCTCTCCCATTCACGACGGCGACGCCGTCCTCGCCCCCGTCCCTCCGCCAGGCCTGTTCGACTAGGGAGGTGTCCACAGACCTTGGCCGGACCGGTGCAGGGGTCTGGGCCGGGCCGGTGCAGGGGTCTGGGCCGGGCCGCGCACTGCGCCGGAAGGAACCCCCGGTCCTCGCTCCCTTCCGCTCCGCTCCCTCGACTCCGATGAGCCCTGCGGACAGCGCACCAGCGACCCTCGTGACGCCCTGGTCGTCATTCCCGTAGCCGCCGCGCTCTGATGGGGTTGTGGTAGGTGAAGGCCCAGCGGTCGGCGCCGGCTTTGTGACGGGTGTAGCGGTCAGGGTGGCGGTAGCGGTCGCGGTTGTGGAACTGGCAGGCCGGGCCGAGCAGTTTCAGGTCGGTCAGGCCGCCGGTGCTCCAGTTGTCGGCGTGGTCGATCTGGCACATGGTTGCCGGGAGTGGGCAGCCGTCGATCCAGCAGGTGGCGTAGCGAGCGAAGATCGCGCGTCGTTGGGCGGGGGTGGCCAGCCGGACCTTGCGGCCCATGTCCAGCACCTGCCCCTCGGCGTCCATCACCAGCCGCACCAGACTGCTGGTGCGGGCAAGGCGGTGCACGCTGGAAACCGGTAGCACCTGCCCGGTCGCCAGCAACAACCCCGGCGCTGTCCCCAACAATGCCCCCGGCACCGCTCCCGGTGACGCTCCCTGCGCCGCCCCGAGCGGCGTCTCCGACGCTGTTCCCGGTGGCCTCCCCGGCGGTGTCCCCGGCACTGTTCCCTGCACGTCCGGCTCCGGCCCCGGCACTGTTCCCTGCACGCCCGGTGCCGTTCCCGGCGTCTCGGGTGTCCCCGTCGCGCATGAGCATCGTGCCTCGCCACCGCACCCGCACACGTCACGGCCACCCGCCGCGTCCTGCTGAGCCTGGCCCTGCTCATCGCTGCCTTGCTCATCGCAGTCTTGCTCACCGCAGCCCGGCTCATGGCGGCACTGTCCACCGCGCAAGTCGTTGTGGTCCTCAGGCGCGCTCTGCGCATGCCGGCAGTCCCCCGCAGGCTGGTGCCCGGGGTGGGTGTGATGCGCGGCGGCGTGCTCGGGAGGCGGATCCGGCCGCGCTGTGTACGAAGGTGAACCGGCATCTGCCCCGGCGCCGCCGCAGTCGGCGGGGTCGGCGGGGTGGGCAGGAGGGCACAAGCCCTCATCCTGGGCAGGTGCGGTGCCGGTGCTGCCCACGTCGTCGGGGTCGTCAGCGCTTCCGGTGTCGCCGGGGGCGCTGGTGTCCTCGCTGGCCTCGCTGTCCTGACCGTCCTGGCCGTCCTGGCCGTCCTGGCCGTCCTCCGCACCATCCGCGCCCTCGGCATTCCGGGCGTCTTCGACGTCGCCGGGGTCGTCGGCGCTTTCGGTGTCGCCCGGGGCGCTGCCGTCCTCGGCGCTCTCCCTCTCAGCGCCCTCCGCGTCCTTCATGCCCTCAGTGCCCTCAGTGCCCTCGGCGTTCTCGGGTTTCTCGGCGTCTTCGGGGTGGTCGTTGCCGGGGGCAGCGGGTTGGGGGTCGGTGGGGAGGGATTCGGCGTTGACCAGGACCAGGAGCTCGGCGGCGATCTTCTCCTCCAGCAGCGCGATGAACGCATCCGCCTGGCGGACCCGCAGCGGCCGGTCATCACCCTCCGCGCGCGGTTTGGCATACGCATCCAACAGGGCCCGCAGCCGGGCGGCCGCCTCGCGCGGGAGGTAGAACTCGCCCTCCAGGCCCCCAGCTTTGGTGGGGCGGACCCGCAGGAACCGCCGCGCGTAGTCGGCCTGCTCGTCGCGGTCTTCCCCGTCGGGGTCGAGCACCGCCCGCAGGTAGCGGCCCGCTTTGGCCACCTCCGCCGCCCCCGCCTTGCCCGCCAGCTCCAGCAGGATCGGCTCGGCCAGGGCGGCGTGCTCGTCACTCAACCGGGCGGTGGCCGTGCAGATCGCCTCCACCACCCCCGCCGCCAAATCACCGGCGGCGAACTTCTCCCGCACCCGGGGCAGACGCGCCAACTCCACCGCCAAGGTCAGCAGACGCCCAGCCCCCGCGACGCTCATCCCCGCGGCGGTGCGCAACCAACTACGGGTGGAGGCATGCCCATGCTCCTTGGCCTGCCCCGCACCATGCACCCGCCCCACCCGATCCGCCAACGCACACGTGATCCGATCCCGCGCGAACAGCAACTCCTCAGCCTCGGCAAGACAGATGCCCGCATCGTCCGGCAACGGCGCCAGCGCCAACGCCTGCGCCGACTCGCGAAGAGAACCCACCAACACCCACGACGACCGGGCTGGGCGATCATCCGCGCCAGCGGCATCCGCACCCGAGCTGTCCGTGCTTGTGCTCCCGCCACCGGGCGCGCCGCCAACCGTGTCCCGGCTCGCGTCCTGCCGCAGCGAAGGATCGGTGATCGGAAAATGCTCGCGGGCGAGCGAACCCTCGGCCGACCACAACCGGGAACCGGAAGTCAACCGGTCCCACCAGTCGCCAGAGCTACCAGAGCTACCAGAGCGATTCGAACGACGAGAGTGCTCAGGATCGAGATCGAACGGATCCATCACACCCTCCTCAGTAATTCGAAAACCTGTGTGAATTCTTTCACTCTCGGTGAGCATGCGGCAAGCTCGCTCGCCGATAACCTGGAATCACAGGCGAGACGGGATTCAAAAAGGTCACTCTGCGTCACCAGCGACGGCTCGCTCGTACGACCGGAGCGTCTCGACGAACAGGCTCCGCTGCTCACTCGTCAGCGGTTCCAGCGCGCTGCGCCAGGCGCGGGCGCCGCGGGCGAGCCAGGCGTCGACCGCCTCCCGGTTGGCCTCGGCGATGCTCACGATCGTGCGGCGACGGTCCGCGTCGTCCTCGCGCCGGTCCACGACGCCCTTGCGGCTGAGGTCGCCCACCATCAGGCTCACGGTGGCCGGGGCGACCTCCAGGCGGGCGGCGAGTTCGTTCACCGTGAGCGGACCGTCGAACAGCAGGTAGGACAGCAGCGACAGGTGCCGTGGCGCCAGGTCGAGCGTCCGGAGCGACTCGGGGACCGGCATGCGCTTGGCGCGGCCCACCAGACGCGGCATCAGCAGCAGGAGGGTTCGGATCCCCTCATCCAGGCTCAGCCCCTCATCCGTTGACATATGTTGATCTCCAAAATAGCTTTGCTATTAAAGCAAATACATCTCAGGTTCAGGAGCCATCGTCGCATGTCCGAATGGAACGACAAGATCATCGAAGAGTTCCGGGCGAACGCCGGCAGGGTCGGCGGCCCGTTCGAGGGGACACCGCTGATCCTGCTGACGACCACCGGCGCCAGAACGGGCGCCGCCCGGACGAACCCGGTCGCCTGCCTGCGTGACGGGGACAGGATCCTCGTGTTCGCCTCCTACGCGGGCGCGCCACGCCACCCGGACTGGTATCACAACCTGCTGGCCGATCCCACGGTGACCGTCGAAGCGGGCGACGGCACGGCGATCGAGACGTTCACCGCCACGGCCGTACCGCTCACGGGCGAGGAACGCGACCGCATGTACGCCCGGCAGGCCGAGCTGGTGCCGGGCTTCGCCGACTATCAGGCGCGTACCTCCCGCGTCATCCCCGTCGTCGCCCTCTACCGGCGAGACCGCGAACGCGCCCGGGCGATCGGCGACGAGCTGGTGCGGATCCACGACGGACTGCGGGCGGAGATGGCCGCGCTGCTGGCCGCGGTCGAGGACGGGCTCGCCACGGGCGCGCCGGTGAACCTGCCGGGTCGTGACCTGGAGGGAGCGCTGCGCGAGCGCTGCCTGTCCTTCTGCACGGCCTTCCACGAGCACCACGCCAACGAGAACGAGCGGGGCTTCCCCCTGCTGGAGCGGGCCTTCCCCGGGCTGGCCCCGACCCTCGACCGGCTGCGCGAAGAGCATGTGCGGCTGGCCCGGCTCAGGGAGGACCTGCGTGCGGCGGTCGGCGAGGCGGGCTCCGGCGATCCCGCCGCCCTCAACGCCAGGCTCACGCACCTGTCGGCCGAGCTGGAGGCCCACTTCGCCCGCGAGGAGGAACAGCTGGTCGCCGCGCTGAACGCGCTCTAGGAGGATCCGGCCTCGTGGTCGGCCACGATGGCGTCGATGCGGGCGGCGAGCTTGTAGTCGAGGTCGGTCAGGCCGCCGGCGTCGTGGGTGGTCAGCGCCAGGTGGAGGGTGCGCCATCGGATGTCGATGTCGGGATGGTGGTTCAGGGCCTCGGCCTGCTCGGCGATGTCGTTCACGATCGCGATGGCCGTACGGAAATCTCGGGCGACCACGGTCCTGCGGATCGTGTCTCCCTCGCGGCGCCACTCGGAAGCCTCGTACATGGCATCAGGACATCACGAAACACGGCCGATTGTGTAGATTCGCCGGCGTGGACGAGCAGGTGGACGAGCAGCTGGGCGAGCAACTGGACGAGCTGCGGCGTGAGCTGTGCGAGTACGGCCGGCGGGCGGCCGCCCTGGGCCTGGTGATCGGGACCTCCGGCAACCTGAGCGCCCGGAAGGGCGACCTGGTCGTCGTCACGCCCTCGGGCGTGGCGCTCGACCGGCTGCGCCCGGAGGACTGCCCCGTGGTCGACCTCGAAGGGCGGGTCGTGAAGGGAGAGCGCAAGCCCTCCTCGGAGACGCCGATGCATCTCGCGCTGTACGAGGCGACCGGAGCCCGGGCGGTGGTGCACACCCACTCGGTCTTCGCGACCGTGGTCGCCTCGACCATGACCGAGCTGCCGCCGATCCACTACAACGCCCTGCTGCTCGGCGGCGCCGTCCGGGTCGCCCCGTACGCGACGTACGGCACGCCGGAGCTGGCCCGCAACGTCATCGCCGCGATCGAGGGCAGGCAGGCCGCCCTGATGGCCAGCCACGGCGCGGTGACGGTCGGCGTCGGCCTGGAGCAGGCGTTCGAGGCGACCCGCCTGCTGGAGTGGTTGTGCGAGGTCTACGTCCGCGCTCTCGGCGTGGGCCGGCCCACGGTGCTCACCGAGGACCAGCTCACCGCCGTCATCGAACGCGCATTCAACGGCTAACCGAGGACCACTTTCCTGGCGAGGCCGAGCGGGAGCCCGCCGGAGCCCGCGATCGTGTCGTGGAAGGTCCGCAGATCGCCCGTGTAGTCCGCCCTGATGCGCTCGATCTCCAGCGCTCCCGTGAGGTAGGAGGGCGCCTGCGTGGGCCAGGCGCAGTAGCGGCTGACCTCCCCGGCCGCGGTGCCCGGCGACAGCGACGCCTTCGTGGTCAGGAACTCCTCCGCCTGCTCGATCGTCATGTCGTCGCAGTGCAGCGCGGTGTCCACCACGATCCGGGCGGCCCGCCAGATGCGGCAGTCGAGGTGGGCGAGCTCGGTCTGGGGCGTGTCGAAGTAGCCCTGCTCGTGCATGAGCTTCTCGACGTAGAGCCCCCAGCCCTCCACGAAGTAGGGCGTACGGAAGATCTTGCGGGCGCGGTGCGGGTTGCCGGCCATCCAGGACAGGTGCCAGTGGTGGCCGGGGTACCCCTCGTGCACGCTGATCGAGGGCATCTGCGGGCGCGAGTTGGTCCGCAGCCGCTGCCGCACCTGCTCCTCGGTGAAGCCGTCCGGCGTGTACGGCACGAAGAAGACGCCATCCCGCGAGGACGACAGCGGCGGCGGGGCGAGGTAGCTGGCCACGGCGATGATGGGCCGCTGGAACTCCGGCGAGGGCTCGACCCGGCACACCTCGCCCTCGGGGAAGGTGACCAGCCCGCGCTCGCGGACGAACTCGCGCGCCCGCAGCGTCTCGGCCTCATACTCGGCGCGCATGGCCTCCAGGGTCGGCGGGTGGTCGTCCATGAGCGACTCCATCGCCTCCCGCCAGCTGCCGGAGCCGAGGCGCGCGGCGACCTCCGTCATCCGCGTGTCCAGCTCGGCCCAGGCCTGACGGCCCTTCTCGTGCAGCTCGGCGGCGCCGTACCCGAGCATCTCCTGCTCGCGCAGCAGTGCGGAATAGAGCTCCTCCCCCATCCGCCAGGTGCCCCGGGGCTCGAAGCCCTCCAGGAAGCGGACCAGCCCGTCGAAGGCGTCGGCGGCGGGCTCGGCGGCCCGCGCCAGCCGCGCCCGCAGCTCCGGGTCGCCGACCAGCGCGGGCAGCGTCTCGGTCAGGAAGCGGCGTCCCGTACGGGCCTGGTCGAGGCCGCGCTTGACGAGCAGGTCGGCGGCGAGATCGGGGTCCAGGTTGGCCTGGCAGGCGGCGAGCACGGCGGGCACCTCGGCCAGCCGCGCGACGGCGGCGTCGACCAGCTCGGCCTCAGGCTTGAGGCGCTGCTGGAACGGCGTGAACATCGACCCGAAGATCACCCCGAGGTAGGCGGCCGGTTCGCGTCGCCACTCCGGCCAGCGGGCCAGCGCGATCTGCCCGCGCAGATGGGCGGCGACCAGGTCCCTGTCGATCTCGTCTTCCGGACTCTCGGGCGTCGACTCCGACAGCTTGCGCAGCCATTCCTCGGCCGCCCGCTCCCGCGCCGTGAAGGCGCTCGCGCTGAGATCGCCCAGCGTGCGGTCGTATCCGTCGGCCCCCAGGAGGGCCGCCCTGACCGGGTTCTCGGCCAGGTACCAGTCGATGAACTCGTCCACCAGCGTCATAGCGCCCGACTCTATCCGCGACACTTGGGTGGAAGCCCCCAGATAAGGAGCGATTGGTGCCCCTGCAGATCACCGGCGCCCCCAGCGACCCCGACCTGATCCGCCTGCCGTGGGACGTCCCCCTCGAAGAGTGGCCCGTCCACCATCTGGTGACGCTGCCCCGCGGTATCTCCCGGCACGTGGTGCGCTTCGCCCGGCTCAGCGGCCGGGTGTACGCGATCAAGGAGATCAGCACCAGGTATGCCAAGCGGGAGTATCAGCTGCTGTGGGATCTGGCGCGGCACGACGCCCCCGCCGTCGAGCCGGTCGCCGTCGTCACCGGCAGGACCGCCCCGGACGGCTCCGAACTGGACTCCGCCCTGATCACGCGGCACCTGCAGTTCTCGCTGCCCTACCGTGCCGTGCTGTCGGGCTCGGTGCGGCCCGACACGCTGATCCGCCTGCTCGACGCGCTCGCGGTCCTGCTCGTGCGGCTCCACCTGACCGGCTTCTACTGGGGCGACTGCTCGCTGTCGAACACGTTGTTCCGGCGGGACGCGGGGGCGTTCGCGGCCTACCTGGTGGACGCCGAGACCGGTGAGCTCCATCCGGCGATCAGCGAGGGCCAGCGGGCCCACGACATCGACGTGGCGCACGTCAACATCTACGGCGAGATGCTCGACCTGGAGGCGGGCGGGCTGCTCCACCCGACCATCGACCCGCTGGCCTTCGCCGAGCAGCTCGTCGAGCGCTACCACCGGCTGTGGGACGAGCTGACCGAAGACGAGATCATCGAGGAGGTCGACTGGCACCGTGTGGACCAGCGGGTGCGCCGGCTCAACTCGCTCGGCTTCGACGTCGCGGAGATGATGGTGCGCCGCAAGGCCGGCACCTCCCGCCTGATCGTCCGGCCGAAGGTCGTGGACGCCGGGCACCACCAGCGCCGCCTGCTGCGCCTGACCGGCCTCGACGTGGAGGAGAACCAGGCCAGGCGGCTGCTCAACGACCTCGATTCGTTCCGGGTGTCCACCGGACTCCGGCACGAGGACGAGGCGATCGTGGCCCACCGCTGGCTGGCCGAGGTGTTCCGGCCGGTGGTGAACGCGATCCCGGCCGACCTGCGGCGCAAGCTGGAGCCGGCCCAGCTCTTCCACGAGGTGCTCGACCACCGCTGGTACATGTCGGAGGCCGCCGGCAAGGACGTCGGCCTGGAGGCGGCGGTGCTGTCCTACGTGGACAACGTCCTGGTGCACAAGCCCGACGAGAACGCCGTCATCGTCACGTCCGATCCTCTGTCTCCGTAAGAGACTCCAGGTAGCGCGCGGCTTCGGGGATCCGCTCCTCGCCGAAGACGCGTATGCCGTTCAGCTCCAGCAGCGCGGTCGTCACGCCCTGCCCGGGGGTGGTCCTCCCCCGGTGGCTGCCGTCGTAGATCCGCAGGGACCCGCACGACGGGCTGCCCTCCTTGAGGATCGCGACCCGTACGCCGAAGGACCGGGCGACGGCGAGGGCCTGCTGCGCTCCGGACAGGAACGCGGCGGTCACGTCGTCGCCCTCCGGCGTCAGGATCCGGGCCGCGCCCGCCAGGACGGCCGCGCCGCCCGCGCCGCCCTCGATCTCGGCGGGCGGCCGGGGGACGGGCAGCCCGCCCTCGACCTCGGGGCAGAACCGCACCAGCCGCCCCTCCGCGCGCCAGCGGGCGAGCAGGTCGTCGTCGCTGGTCTTGGCCCCGCCGTCGTACCTCACCCGGCTGCCGAGCAGGCAGGCGCTGACGAGAATCCGCTCCACGCCTCCCATTCTGGCCGCCGTACGGCGGTGCACGCGCCAACCCCAATACGAGGAAATTTCATGAAAACCGGGATTACCATTCCGAGAAGAAGAATTCTTATTCCTCGGGACTAATCCGTTTATCCCCGACGTTTCCGGCTCGGGTGACTCGTCCACCTGCTCCTCTAGTGTTGGCCGCGCTGTACCGGCGAGGCGAGGAGTTACGAGTTGATCGGGATAGAGGACTGCCTCTCCGAGGCCATGTCGATCCCGGGCGCGCTCGGCGCCATTCTCGTGGACCACACCAGCGGCATGGCCGTCGCGGGAAAGGGGATTCCCGATCCCGGAAGGGCGGCCGCGGGGCTCAGCGAGGCGTACCGCGCCACGCTCGACGGGATCGCGATGGCCTCCCAGGAGACGGGTTTCCGGATCGAGGACGTGATCGTCACCACGGGCTCGGCCTACCACCTGGTGCGGCCCATGGAGATGATGTTCGACGGCCCGCTGCTGCTGTGCGTACGCCTGGACGTGGAGCGGTCGAACCTCGCCCTGGCACGGCGGCGGCTGCGCACCATCACGGACGAGCTGGTCGCCTCCTGATGGGAGCCTGACCGGTGGCCGCCCCGACTCTCGACGCCGTGCTCACCGGCCTCGCCCAGGACGAGGCCACCGGCTCACTGCGGGTGGGCAAGGAGGGCACGGTCTACTACGTCCGCGGCCGGGTGTCGTACGTGGAGTGCGCGGCCACGCCCGGTGTGGAGGAGTTGCTCGGCGCGTCGGGCCGGATCAGCGCGAACGGGATGCGGCACGCGCGGCAGGAGGCCGGTCCCGGCGGCGACGGCGGCGCCCTGCTCGTGGACAGAGGGGTGCTCAGCCGGGGCGAGCTGGAGTTCTGCATGCTGTCCGCCACGCTCGACGCGGCGTTCTTCCTGCTCGCGTCGAGAACGGCACGGACCAGGTTCAGGCAGAGCGACGCCCACTGGCTCGGGATCCACTGGTTCTTCGACGTCCCCGGGCTGCTGCGCGAGTGCGCCAGGCGCCGGGCCCGGCTGGAGCGGGCCTGGCCCTCCGCGGAGCTGGACGCGCGGCCGGTGACGCCCCTGCGGCAGATTCCGGGCACGCACGCGCTGCTCACCCGGCTGCAGTGGGAGCTGCTGCTCGCCGCGGACTCCACCGCCACGCCGGTCGAACTGGCCCGCCGCCTCGGGCGTCCGGCCTACTCCACGCTGCTGGCCGTACGGGAGCTCGCGGCGGCCGGCCTGGTGGTGACCGGCGAGACGGCGGCGCTGCCCAAGCGCACGCCCAAGTCGCCGCCCACACCGCCGCCCACACCGGCGGGGGAGCCCGGGCGCTCCACCTCGGAACTGCCGCGGGTCAACGGCGACGCGACCGACGTGAACCTGCTGCTCAGGCTGCGTGACGCGCTGGAGGCGCTGTAGTGATCGGGTGGCTCAAGCGGGCCGGAAGGGGTGTCTCGGTGGATCTGCGCCACGACATACATGAGGAACTGGTCGTCCTGCGGGAACGGGCGCCCGAGATCACCGGAGCGCTCACCTGCACGATCGACGGCATGCTCGTGACGACGGACCTGGCCGCCGACACCGAGCAGACCGCGGCGCTCACGTCGGCGCTGCTGTCGCTGAGCCGGAAGATGACCGACCTCGCCAGGATCGGGCGGCTGGAGGAGACGCTGATCTCCGGCACCCAGGGACACACCGCGTGCTACGCCGCGGGCCCCACGCTCGTCCTCACCGTTCTCGCTGGTCAGGGAGCCAATCTCGGCCTGCTCCGGATCGAGGGACGCAGGGCGGCGAACAAGATCGCCGCCATCGTCGAACGCGGATGACAAACCAGAACAGGAGAAGAGACATGGCGAACATGGACGTCTCGCTGAAGGAGATGCTGACCATCGACGGCGCGGTCGGCGCGGCGGTGGCCGACTACGGGAGCGGGATGGCGCTGGGCACGCTCGGCGGTTCCAAGGACCTCGACCTCCAGGTGGCCGCCGCGGCCAACACCGAGGTGGTCAAGGCCAAGCTCCGCGCGATCGACGCGCTCAAGCTCAACGACGGGATCGAGGACATCCTCATCACGCTGGGCACGCAGTATCACATCATCCGGCCGCTGGCCGGCCGCGGCGGCAAGGGGTTGTTCCTCTACCTCGCCCTCGACCGCAACCGGGCCAACCTCGCGATGGCCCGGCACCAGCTCCGCGCGATCGAGGACAAGCTCGAGATCTGAGCCCCTGCCCTATCAGCCCTGCCCTATCAGCCCCGTCCGGTCAGCCCCGTCCGGTCAGCTCTGTGATCGCCTCCGCGATGACCGGCCAGAGCGGGCGGGGCAGGTCGTGGCCCATCCCCGGGAAGGTCAGCAGCTTCGCGCCGGGGATGGCGTCCGCGGTCGCGGTCCCGCCTTCGAGGGTGACCAGCGGGTCGTCCTCGCCGTGGATCACCAGCGCGGGCACCGAGAGCCCGCGCAGTCCCTCCGTACGGTCGCCGGACCTCCGGATGGCGGTGAACTGCCGGGCGGTGCCCGCGGGGTCGAACGCCCGGTCGTAGGCCTCCGCGGCCACCCGGGTGACACGCTCGACGTCCATCTCGTAGCCGGGAGAGCCGACGATCCGCGCGGTCTCGACGGCGCGGGCGATCACCTCGTCGCGGTCCTGGGCGGGGGACGCCATCAACACGGTCATGGCCGCCTCGGTCGCCCGCCCCACGCGGGGCCCGGGCGTGGACATGATCGAGGTCAGCGTACGGACCCGGGCGGGGTGGCGGATGGCGAAGGCCTGGGCGATCATGCCGCCCATCGACGCGCCCACCATGTGGGCGCTCTCCCAGCCCAGCACGTCCATCAGGCCGGCCGTGTCGTCGGCCATGTCGTCCAACGTGTACGACGGGGCGGGCGCGAGGCCGTCCGCCGGGGTGAAGTGCGTGGACAGGCCCACGTCCCGGTTGTCGAACCGGACGACCCGGTGGCCGGACTCCACCAGCAGCTCGATCAGCCCCTCCGGCCAGCCGATCATCTGTGCTCCGAGCCCCATGATGAGGACGACCGGACGTCCCCCGGGCTCGCCGAACACCTCGTAGCAGATCTCGATGCCGTTCGCCGTCGCACGCATGCGAGCAGAATTTCATTCGGTTTGCCCTGCCGCAAGCGGCGCATGACCGGATCTGTACGGTTGTGTGGTGTGGTGTCGCAAATGACCCGCCGACGGCGGATACTCGTTCTCCTCATCTGCTGCATGAGCCTGCTGATCGTGTCCCTTGACAACACGATCGTCAACGTCGCTCTGCCGTCGCTCGGGCACGATTTGCACGCGCCGGTCTCCGGCCTCCAGTGGACGGTGGACGCCTACACGCTGACGCTCGCGAGCCTGCTGATGCTGGCCGGCTCGACGGCCGACCGGATGGGCCGCCGCCGCACGTTCCAGATCGGTTTGGTGATCTTCACGGCCGGGTCGCTGCTGTGCAGCCTCGCCCCGAGCCTGGGCTGGCTGGTGGCCGCCCGGATCGTCCAGGCCATAGGCGGGTCGATGCTCAACCCGGTGGCCATGTCGATCATCACGAACACGTTCACCGACCGCAGGGAGCGGGCCCAGGCGATCGGCGTGTGGGGCGGCGTGGTCGGCGTCAGCATGGCGCTCGGACCGGTCGTCGGCGGCCTGCTCACCGACACGGTCAACTGGCGGGCCATCTTCTGGATCAACGTGCCCATCGGCCTGCTCGCGCTGTTCCTGACCTGGCGCTTCGTCCCGGAGTCCAAGGCGCCCTCGGCGCGGAGGACCGACCCGGTCGGGCAGGTGCTGGTCATCGTCCTGCTCGGCACGCTCACGTACGGGATCATCGAGGGCCGGGCCGCGGGCCCCGCCGTGAGCGCCGTCTGCTTCGTCGTCGCGGCGGCGGCGCTGGCCGCGCTGGTCGTCTGGGAACTGCGCAGGCCCGAACCCCTCATCGACATGCGGTTCTTCCGCAGCGCGCCGTTCTCTGGCGCGGCCGTCATGGCGGTGTCGGGCTTCGGCGGCCTGGGGGCCTTCCTGTTCCTCAACACGCTCTACCTGCAGAGCCATCGCGGGTTCTCCGCCCTCACCGCGGGGCTGTGCACACTGCCGGTCGCGGTGACCACGACGATCGTGGGACCGCTGTCGGGCCGGCTCGTCGGCACCCGGGGCCCGCGCGTGCCGTCCGTCGTCGCGGGCGTGTGCCTGGCCGCCGCCGGGGCGCTGCTGTCCCAGGTGACGCTCACCACGCCGCTCCCCCTGCTGCTCGGGATCTACGTGGTCTTCGGCGTCGGGTTCGGCATGCTCAACCCCCCGATCACCAACACCGCGGTCTCCGGGATGCCGCTCGCGCAGGCGGGCGTGGCCGCCGCGGTCGCCTCGACCAGCAGGCAGGTCGGCCAGTCCCTCGGCGTGGCCATCGCGGGGTCCGTGGTCTCGGGCGCCGGCGCCAACGCGGCGTTCGTCCCGGCCGCGCACACGGCCTTCCGCGTCAACGCCCTGTACGGGCTGATCGTGCTGGCGGTCGCCCTCCTGACGACCGGCCGCTGGGCCAGGGCCACTGCCGAGCGTACGGCGGCGCGGCTCGCGGAAAGCCCGCAGGTCACCCTGTCACGGGGGTGAAGCCGGCAGTTCCGAGGACCTTGCGGCCCTCGTTGGACAGGACGAGGTCGACGAACTCCCGGGTCAGGGCGAGGCGCTCGGTCCCGGGGACGGTCGCGATGAGGTAGTCCTCGACCGCATCGGCCGCCGCGGGGAGGTCCACGCCCTCCACCGCTCCCGCCGCCGCTCTGACGTCCGTACGGTAGACCAGCGCCGCGTCCGCCTCTCCGAGCCGCACCTTGGCCAGCGCCTTGGCGGCGTCCGGCTCCCGCCCGATGGGCGTGACGGTGACTCCGGCCGCGGCGAGCGCCGTGCGGGCGCCCGCCCCGCACGGCGCCGACTCGGCGCACAGGGCCACCCTGACGCCGGGAGCGGTCAGGTCCTTCAGGCTTGCGACGTGGGCCGGGTTGCCCTTCGGCACGGCGATCTGGAGGCTGTCGCGCGCGAAGACCCGCGGGCCGGGCGCCCCCGACCCGCGCATGGCCGCGGCGCCGGCCGCGGCAAAGAGGTCGGCCGGCGCGCCCCGGGCGATCCGCTGCGCCAGCGCGCCGCTGCCGCCGAACTCGAACCGGACGGCGACGCCGGGGTGGGCGGCCTCGAACGTCCTGCCGAGCGAGCCGAACGTCGCGGCGAGCGAGGAGTCGGCGAACACGGTGAGCGTCTGCCTTCCGCCGCCCCCGCAGCCGGTCGCCGCGAGCAGCACCGACGCGAGCGCGAGCGCCGACGACACGGCCCGAAGGATCCCCCCGACGCGATGCACGGCTCCACAGTAGCGAGCAGGAGGCAATTCATTCCATTTTTATCGCTTTATATCGGAGCTATGGTTTCGCCATCTCACGGAGTCGGATGTGCGGATTTGTCGCAATTCCTTTTCGATCACGGCGACGCGCCGTGCGCCGTCAAGATCGCACCCGGCGCGGCCCGCCGCGGATCATGGACCGACGGAGGCGCTCGGCGACAAAAGCCCCAGGAAGGTGTTTAGAGGTCATGACTGGCGAAAGACTACCTATTGGGCATAAACCGATCGAGTGAGGAGAGACATCTTGAGCGTCAACCCTTCCTCCAGAGTCCGTGAGAGCAGCCAGCCCTGGCTCCACCAGAGGGGCACCGAGATACAGGCGTTCGGGACCGTGCGGGACTTCCCGGTCGGGCTGCCGCGGGAGACGCGGGAATACTCCTGTCAGCGGCTCAACCAGATCCTGGCCGACACCCAGATCCTCTACAACCTCTACAAGAAGCACCACTGGCTCATGCGGGGGCCGACCTTCTACCAGCTTCACCTGCTGCTCGACAAGCATGCGAGCGAGCAGTTGCCGATCATCGACGCCGTCGCCGAACGCATCCAGACCCTCGGCGGCGTCGCGGTCGGCGATCCGCGCCAGGTGGCGGAGATGACCGTGATCCCGCGGCCGCCGGACGGCGTGGAGGAGGTGCCCGCCATGCTCTCCCGGCTCCTGGAGGCGCACGAGACGATCCTGGTCGCGGCGCACGACGCCGCCTCCCGGGCCGACGAGATGGGCGACGACGGCACCAACGACCTGCTCGTCTCCGAGGTCATCCGCACGGGCGAGCTGCAGGCGTGGTTCCTCGCCGAGCACCTCGTGGACACACCGCTCGTCCGCGCCTGACCCGCGTTCGCGGCCCGGGCGTCACCCCGTGACGCTCGGGCGGCCGTTCTCGATGTGTCCCATCAGCCGCCGGGCGAACCCGTCGTGCCCCGCCACCCCGATCACCAGGTCGTACCAGCCGGTGGGCGCGTGCCAGTCGACGCGAGCGGTGTCTCCCGGCGCGATCCGGACCGCACGCGCCGCGCCCCCGTACGCCAGCGGGGTGACCGACACCTCGACGGGGAAGGCGCCCGGGTTCGCCACGGCGATCACGACGGCGCGGGCGGCGGCGTCGATCGCGCCGGTCACCTCCACCGGGTCGGCCGTCCCGCCACGGAACTCCCGGCGGAACCCGTTCGGCCCGACGAGCACCAGGTCGTACGACGGGCAGGGGAAGTAGACCACCTCCTCCGCCGCGCCGAGCACGTCGAAGTGCATCGGCTTGGCGACCTCGCCGAGGTGGCCGTACAGGATGAAGTGGGCGGAGGCCGCGCCGGAGTTGCGCATCGCGATCTCCACGGACCGCCCGCGCACCACCGCCTCGGCGTCTGGCTG
Organism: Microbispora sp. KK1-11; assembly: GCF_006874435.1. Lineage (NCBI taxonomy): Bacteria > Bacillati > Actinomycetota > Actinomycetes > Streptosporangiales > Streptosporangiaceae > Microbispora > Microbispora sp. KK1-11. The sequence goes on from NZ_VIRJ01000002.1 coordinate 359,289, forward strand.
GTAGGGCAGCGCGCGGGCGGGCTTGACCCCCGGCTCCTGCACCGGCATCCGCTGCTCGGCCGGCACCTGCGGATACCACCGGTTCCCGGCCGGAGACGGCCGCGGGCCGGCGACGGTCTCCACGGGAGGCGGGGCCGCGGGCGTGGCGAAGTCGAAGGCGGAGGTGAGGTCGCCCGCCACCCGGCGCCGCCATTCGCCGATGGGCGCCGTGATCCCGAACCGGCGCTCCAGGAACCGCACGGTCGAGGTGTGGTCGAACGTCTCCGAGCACACGTTGCCGCCCACACTCCACGGCGACACGACGATCATGGGGACGCGGACGCCGAGGCCCATCGGACGCCCGCCGACGAACTCCTCCGGAGTGCCGTCGGGCGGGACCGGCGGCGGCACGTGGTCGAAGAATCCGTCGTTCTCGTCGTAGGTGACGAACAGGGCGGTACGCGCCCAGACCTCGGGGTGGGAGCCCAGCGCGTCGAGCAGCTCGTAGACGACCCGTCCGCCCTCCACGGCCGACGACCCCTCGGGGTGCTCGGAGTCGGCGAGCGAGGGCACGACGTACGACACCGCGGGCAGGCGCCCGGCGGCCACGTCGGCGGCGAACCACACCCCCAGGCCACCCGCGGGAGCGCGGCGCAGCGCCCGGTCGTAGAGGTCGCGGTCGGCCGGTTCCAGGGCGGCCACCCGCTCCGCCAGCTCCACGAGCAACGGCGCCGGGTCCTCCGCCGCCCGGACCTTCTCGTAGAACGAGCGCATGCTGCCCAGCCCGATCCGGTCCATCACCGCCGCGAACGGCCGGAAGAACTCCAGGTTGTTGCACTCGTAGTTGTCCCACTCCTGGTAAACCTGCCAGGTGTGCCCGGCCCGCGTCAGCAGCTCGGGCGCGGTGACCCAGTCGTAGCCCCGATGCCCCTCCGCCCCCTCGGACGCGACGTTGTCCAGCGCGCGCTGCCGGGTGCCCGGCTCGTAGCCCGTGTAACCCGACATGTGGTAGTTGCGGTTGGGGGTCGTCGAGGTCAGCAGCGAGCAGTGATAGGCGTCGCAGATCGTGAACGTGTCGGCCAGCTCGTAGTGGAAGGGCAGGTCGCGCCGGTCGTAATAGGCCATCGAGCCGGGCCCCTTGCTGGGCACCCAGGCGTCGTTCCAGCCCATGGCCCAGGCGTTCTGGGTGCCGAGCCAGGTGTGGTCGTGCGTGTCGAGCAGCATCGGGTCCGCCCCCGCCCGCTCGGCCGCCTCCCGTACGGAGAAGGGCAGCACGCCGTCCTGCTCGAAGATCGGCCGCCACGCCCGGGTGGACACCGCGTTGCGGTCGCCGAACCCCCGCACCCCGCGCATCCGGCCGAAGTAGTGGTCGAACGAGCGGTTCTCCAGCATGACGAAGACGACGTGCTCGACGTCGGCCAGGCTCCCCGGCTGGACCGGCCGGTCCAGCGCCCGAAGCAGGGAAGGCGGCAACGAGGATCCGGCCGGCATGGGCGCCCCTTCAGGAGGAATCAGGCGAAACGCCCACAACCTAACAGCGTCGCGTCGTTACGCGAGGACGCGCCTGCGCGTGACGGCGGGCGGCGGCAGGTGGACGCGGCCAAGCTCCCGCAGGGCCCGGGCGGCCCCGGCACGGAGGGCCAGGGAAAGCGCCTGCCGGGCGAGATCGGCCGCCTGGTCCCGCTCGTGCGCCTCGGCGTACGCGTGCGCCTTGCGGGCCAGCACGTACGCCGCGAGGTACGCGGGCGCGGACGGGGCCGGCTCACCCTCCAGCATCTCGATGGCGCCGCCCGGCCGGCCGAGATCGACCAGGCAGCCCGCGCGCAGCTCCGCCCGCGTCTCACCCGACTCCTCCAGGCACTCCTCAAGGCAGCGGTGGCACAGCTCCACCTCACCCGCCAGCGCGTGCGCCCGGGCCTCGTGCCGCCGTGACAGCGTCCCCACCTCCGCCGGCACGCCCGTACGCTCGCGGGCGGCCACGGCCGCCTCGACGATCTCGCCCGGCTCGGCGGCGTCGACCAGCTCGGCCCGCTGGACCAGCGCGAAGACCTCTGTGAGGGGGTCGCCGGTCTCGCGCGCCTCGCGGATCGCCTGGTCGGACCAGGCCCGCGCTCCCGGCGCGTCGCCCGCCTCGTGCTCCATCCCGCTGATCAGCTCCGCGTCCCGGGCGGCGAGTGCGAGCAGCGGCCCCCGCGCGGACGGCCTGGCGTCACGGCGGAACGCCTCGATGCCCACGAAGACGGGCCGCAGCGCCGCCGCGAGATCGGCGGGCCGCGCGTGCGGCACGGCGCAGGCGTCGAGCACCCGCTCGAAGTATCCGACCGTGCCGGCGTCGGCGCGCCAGGGACGCTCGATGGCCCGGCCGACCCGTTCCTCCTCCTCTTCGGGGAACAGGCCCGGCATCAACGGAATGCCGGTCACGTGGTGCCACAGGGTGGTGCCCGACTGCGGCCCCACGAACAGGTCCGCCTCGTCCACGCCGAACACGCGGCACAGCAGCTCCGCGTGGCCGGGCTCTGGCCGCCGCTCCCCCGCCTCCCATGCGCGCACCGCGTCTCCGGGCGGACCGGGCTCGGTCTCCCCTGCGGCTTCGGTCAGCCGTTCTTCCAGGTCCCGGCGGCTCCACAGCCGGCCGCGGCGCAGCGCCCGCAGGCGGGCGGCCCACAGCGGGACGTCAATAGTGATCATCAGCGGCACCCCCGGTTCTGTCGGTGCCGGGCGTTATGTTTGCGGCGTGCTGACCCGACGTATGCTCAACCGCGCACTGCTCGACCGCCAGATGCTGCTGCGCCGCCACGACGTCAAGGCTCTGGCGGCGATCGAGCACCTGGTGGGCATGCAGTCGCAGGCTCCTCTCCCAGCCTACGTCGGCCTGTGGACCCGCCTGCTGGACTTCCGGCATGAGGACCTGGCCGGGCTGCTCACCGACCGCACGGCCGTACGGATCGCGCTGATGCGCGGCACCATCCACCTCGTCAGCGCCGACGACTGCCTCGCCCTGCGCCCCGTCATGCAGCCGCTCCTCGACCGGTTGCTGCGCACCTCGTACGGCAGGCGGCTGGACGGGGTGGATCTCGGCGAGGTGGCGAGCGCCGCCCGTGCCCTGATGGAGGAGCGGCCGCTCAGCTTCGCGGAGCTGGAGGAGCTGCTCGGCGAGCGGTGGCCGGGCCGCGACGCGCTGGCCCAGGCCGTACGCGCGGTCGTGCCACTGGTCCAGGTCCCGCCGCGCGGAGTGTGGGGCGCCTCGGGCCAGGCGCGGCACGTCCCCGCCGAGTCGTGGCTGGGCCGCCCGCTCGGCGACGGCTCGGCCGCGGGTGACATGGTGCTGCGTTACCTGCGCGCCTTCGGACCTGCGTCGGTGAAGGACATGCAGACCTGGTCGGGCCTGACCGGGTTGCGCTCTGTCGTGAAGGGCCTCGATCTGGTCGCATACCGGGACGAGAACGGGGTGGAGCTGTTCGACCTGCCCGAGGCGCCGCTGCCCGGGCCGGACGCCGAGGCGCCGGTGCGGTTCCTGCCCGAGTTCGACAACCTGCTGCTCTCGCACGCCGACCGGACGCGGGTGATGGCCGAGGAGCACCGCCTGCGGGTCTTCACCGTCAACGGGATCATCCGCGCGACGATCCTGGTCGACGGTTTCGTCGCGGGGCTGTGGCGCGTTGAACGGGAGGGGAAGACCGCGGTCCTGGAGATCGAGCCGTTCGAGCCGCTCGGTGCCGCCACCCGCGAGGCGCTGGCGGCCGAGGGAGAGCGCCTGCTGGAGTTCACGGCCGGCGACGCCTCCGCACGCGACATCCGCTTCGTGGGATAGGACGCCCTCCGGGGAAGGACGCTTTCCTGGGTAGGACCTACGGGGTGGAGACCCTCTCGGTCGCGGTGGACGCGCAGGCGAGCCCGGAGCGGGTCTTCGCCGTGCTGACCGACTGGCCCCGGCAGCACGAGTGGATGCTGCTGACCCGGGCGTGGGTGGTCGCCGGCGACGGGCGCAGCAGGGGCAGCAGGCTCGCGGCGGCCACCGGAGTCGGCCCGCTGTCGTTCGTGGACACGATGGACGTCACCGGCTGGCGGCCGCCACACGAGGTGGAGGTCCGCCACACCGGCCGTGTCGTACGCGGCGTCGGGCGGTTCCACGTGCTACCCCGTCCCGGCGGCGGAAGCAGGATCGTCTGGGAGGAGAACCTCCACGTGCCCCTCGGCCTGGTGGGGCGGATCGGCTGGCGGGTCGCCGGGCCGGTGAGCGCGGTCTTCCTGCGCGTGTCCCTGCGCCGCCTCGCCGCCCTCGCCCTGCGTGCCTAGCCGAGCGCCATGTCGAAGAAGCGGCGTTCCAGGGTGGTCGCCCGGCGGAAGACGTCGAGCACCCGGGCCCGGCCGTTCTCGTCGAGGCCGGGGCCGAGCCGGTCGAGCTCACGACGCAGGAAGCCCACCCACGCCTCGAACTCCGGCCCGCTGTGCAGGTCGATCCACTCCCGGTGGACGAAACTTTCGGCGGACCCGATGGTGCGCGAGGCCCAGCCGAGGTAGGTCCACTCGGCCACGCACAGCACCGCCAGGATCAGCGGATAGTCCTGGCTCCGGCGCACCTCGTCCATCAGGGCCCGGAACTCGATCGTCACCGGCTCTGGCGGGGCCTGCTCGCCCCCGAGCGCGGCGAGCGCGCGGTGGAAGTAGCTGTGCTCGGTGTCGGCGACGGTCTGCCCCAGGAAGCGGCCCACGGCCACCCGCGCCTCGAAGGTGTCGGCCGCGGCGACCGCGGCGCCGAGCAGCGCCGTGAAGGCGTCCACGAACTGGAAGTCCTGCTCCAGGTAGTGCCGCATGTCGGCGGTGCCGCTGTGGATCGCCGCCGCGAAGGGGTGCGTGACCACCGCCGTCCAGTCGGGCTCGCTCTGCGACCGCAGCCACGCGCTGAACGGCCTCTCGAACCCTCGCTCCTCGCTCATCCGCCATCCTTCCCCGCGATCCGGCGTGAACGTTTCACGATGATCTCAGAGGACCGCCGTCCGTCTCCACCTGCCCAACCGGGGTGAGCGACCGGACGGGCCGAAACCCGCGCGGGCGAATCCGTTGACCGGCGCTTAACAGGTCCGTAATTTGATGCGTGTTGTTCCTCCCCATGAATGCCGTTCGCATTCATGAACGCCCCCTCTGTGGGACCAGGAGTTCGCCCCCTCGGTCAGGGGTCCTGCACGACATGCAAGGAGCTCGGCTTTGAGAACCAGAACCAGAACCGGAGTCGGGGTGATCGGCACCCTCGCCGGGGTCGCCGCCCTGGTCGGCGGCGTCTTCGCCGGCGTCTCCAACGCGGCGCCCAGTGCGGGGCCCAGTGCAGGGGCCTACCGGATCGTGAACGGCGCCAGCGGTCTGTGCCTCACCGTTCCGGGCGGCAGCGGCTCGGACGGCGTGCAGCTCACGGTCGCCGCCTGCAACGGCGCGAGCAACCAGACCTGGAACCTGTCGGCCCAGGGCAGCGGCTTCCGCCTGGCCGCGGGCAACAGCGGCAAGTGCGCCGGGGTCGCCGGCGCCTCCACCTCCGCGGGCAAGGCCGTCCAGCAGGAATCATGCACCGGCGCCTCGTCGCAGACCTGGCAGCTCACCGCCTCGGGATCCACCTACCGCGTCGTCAACGCCAACAGCGACAAGTGCCTGAACACCAAGGACAACTCCACGTCCTCGGGCGCGCTCGTGCAGCAGAACTCCTGCGACTCCGTGGACACCAAGCAGTGGACCCTCCAGCCCGCCGGTTCCCAGCCGTCGTCCACCCCCACCGCCACGCCGACCAGGAGCCCGTCGCCAACGCCGAGCGCCACGCCCACGGGCGGCCCGACCACCCCGCCCACCACCGGACTGATCGGCTGGGCGACCCAGGGCGGCGGCACGAGCGGCGGCGCGGGCGGTGCCACGACGACGGTCACCTCCCTGACCGCGCTCACCACCGCCGTGAAGGGCGACACCGCGAAGGTCGTCCAGGTGAACGGCAACTTCACCTGCTCGGAGGACGTGCGGGTGGGCGGCAACACCACCATCCTCGGCGTAGGCGCGAACTCCGGGCTGACCGGCTGCGGCCTGAACATCCGTGACGTCAGCAACGTCATCGTGCGCAACATGAAGATCTCGAAGGTCCAGGCCGGCAACGGCAACGGCGACGCGATCCACCTCGACAACGCCAAGCGCGTGTGGCTCGATCACAACGACCTGTCGAGCGACACCGGCCACGGCACGGACTACTACGACGGCCTGCTGGACATCACCCACGGCTCCGACTACGTCACCGTCTCCTGGAGCAAGCTGCACGACCACGTCAAGTGCTCGCTCGTCGGCCACAGCGACGGCAACAGCTCCGAGGACTCCGGGCACCTGCGCGTGACGTACCACCACAACGCGTTCCAGACCTGCGCCCAGCGCAACCCCCGGGTGCGCTTCGGCAATCCGGTCCACGTGTTCAACAACTACTACTACAAGGACCCGTCCTACACCGACTACAGCTACGGCATCGCCTCCACCTGCGGCGCCGGGGTGCTCGTCGAGGGCAACTACTTCGAGAACATCGCCGAGCCCACCCACACCGCCGAAGGCTCGTCGCCGGGCGGGTCGATCGTCGCCCGCAACAACTACTTCGTGAACTCGGGCACGCCGCAGACCTCCGGCAGCGTCGCCTCCATCCCGTACTCGTACACGGTGGACAACCCCAGCGGCGTCAAGACGAACGTCGTCGCCAACGCGGGCACCGGCAAGATCTAGTTCCGGACGCACAGGTACCGGCACGTCCCTGTGAAGCCCCGGAGGCCGCGGCCACCCGCCGCGGCCTCCGCCATATCAGCTGTCGAGGGCGGCGCGTTCGGCGTCGGTGAGCAGGCGGGAACGGATCAGGAAGCGCACGCCCTCGGGCGCCTCCAGGGAGAAGCCGCTGCCCCGGCCGGGGACGACGTCCACGGTCAGGTGGGTGTGCCGCCAGCGCTCGAACTGGCTTGCCGACATCCAGAACGTGACCGGCTCGTCGACGCCCTGGACGGTCAGCGAGGCGAGCAGCACGTCCGAGGAGCCGGTGCGGAACTCGCCCTCCAGGTAGCACATCGGGGCGCTGCCGTCGCAGCAGCCGCCGGACTGGTGGAACATCAGCGGGCCGTGGGCCGCCCGCAGCCGCCGGATGAGATCGGCGGCCGCGGGGGTGAGGTCCACGCGGGACACCTCGGGCATCAGAAGAAGCCGAGCTTCGAGGGCGAGTAGCTGACCAGCAGGTTCTTGGTCTGCTGGTAGTGGTCGAGCATCATCTTGTGCGTCTCCCTGCCGATGCCCGACTGCTTGTAGCCGCCGAAGGCGGCGTGGGCGGGATAGGCGTGGTAGCAGTTCGTCCAGACGCGCCCGGCCTGGATGGCGCGGCCGGCCCGGTACGCCTTGTTGACGTCCCTGGTCCACACGCCCGCCCCGAGGCCGTACAACGTGTCGTTGGCGATCTTGATGGCGTCGTCGAAGTCGGTGAACGAGGTCACCGAGACGACCGGCCCGAAGATCTCCTCCTGGAACACCCGCATGTTGTTGGCGCCCTCGAAGATCGTCGGCTCGACGTAGTAGCCGCCCGACAGCTCGCCGCCGAGGTCGGCGCGGTGCCCGCCGGTGAGCACCTTGGCGCCCTCCTGCCGGCCGATGTCGAGGTAGGACAGGATCTTCTCCAGCTGGTCGTTGGACGCCTGGGCGCCGACCATCGTGGCCTGGTCCAGCGGGTGCCCGCGGACGATCTTCTCCGTACGCTCGACCGCGGCCTCCAGGAAGCGCTGGTAGTGGCCCTGCTGGATGAGCGCCCGGGAGGGACAGGTGCACACCTCCCCCTGGTTGAGCGCGAACATCGTGAAGCCCTCCAGCGCCTTGTCGAAGAACTCGTCGTCGGCGGAGGACACGTCGTCGAAGAAGAGGTTGGGGCTCTTGCCGCCGAGCTCCAGCGTGACCGGCTTGATGTTCTCGCTGGCGTACTGCATGATCAGCCGCCCGGTGGTGGTCTCCCCGGTGAACGCCACCTTCGCGACCCGCGCGCTGGAGGCCAGCGGCTTGCCCGCCTCGACGCCGAACCCGTTGACGATGTTGAGGACGCCCGGCGGGAGGAGGTCGGCGACCAGGCTCATCCAGTAGTGGATCGACGCCGGGGTCTGCTCGGCCGGCTTGAGGACCACGGCGTTGCCCGCGGCCAGCGCCGGCGCGAGCTTCCAGGCGGCCATCAGGATCGGGAAGTTCCACGGGATGATCTGCGCGACGACGCCGAGCGGCTCGTGGAAGTGGTAGGCGACGGTGTCCGCGTCGATCTCCGACAGGCTGCCCTCCTGGGCCCTGATCGCCCCCGCGAAGTAGCGGAAGTGGTCGATGGCCAGCGGGATGTCCGCGGCCAGCGTCTCCCGGATCGGCTTGCCGTTCTCCCAGGTCTCGGCGACGGCGAGCCGCTCCAGGTTCTGCTCCATGCGGTCGGCGATCCGGTTGAGGATGTTCGCCCGCTCGGCCGTGGACGTACGCCCCCAGGCGGGGGCGGCGCCGTGCGCGGCGTCCAGCGCGCGCTCGACGTCCTCGGCCGTGCCGCGTGCGACCTCGGTGAAGGTCTGACCGGTCACCGGCGTGGGGTTCTCGAAGTACTGCCCCCGCTGCGGCGGGACGTACTCGCCGCCGATCCAGTGGTCGTAACGCTGCTCGTACGCCATGAGGGCGTCCGGCTGTCCCGGCGCGGCGTAACGGGTCATGAGATGGACCTCCCGGACAGGGTGTGGGTCTGACGCCCCGGACGTTAGTCGCGGGCACGTTGCCGACACGTTGCGTCCGTGTTCCCGCAACGTGTCGGGGCGTCCTTCCGCACACAGCCTCCGGCCGGCGCGGTCAGAGCCACGGTCATGGACGGTCAAATCTCCCCTAAGATCACGCGTCATGACTTCGGAAACGTTTTCCGTCTCCCGCAGGGCCGCCCTGCGCCTGCTGGCCGGCGGCGCCACGGCGGGGCTGGCCGCCGGGCTGCCCGCGTCGCCGGCGAGCGCGGCGGCCCGCGCGTGGAGCGTCACCGGCCGCAGCGCGACGTCGCTCAAGCCCTTCGACGACACGCTGAAGCGCTTCATGCAGGCGCGGACGATCCCGCACGCGTCCCTGGCCGTGGTCCGCAAGGGCAAGCTCGTGCTCGCCCGGGGCTACAACTGGACGGCGGACACCTCGTTCGCGGCCGGGCCCACCTCGCTGTTCCGCATCGCGAGCCTGAGCAAGCCGGTCACCGCCGCCGCGGTGCTGAAGCTGGCGCAGGACGGCAAGCTCAGCCTCTCGGCCAAGGTCGCGCCGCTGCTGGGGCTGAGCACGACCGCCGACCCTCGCCTCGCCGGCGTCACCGTCACCCACCTGCTGCAGCACCTCGGCGGGTGGGATTCCGAGGTGTCGGGCGACCCGATGTTCAAGGACCGGGTCATCGCCGCGGCACTCGGCGTCCCGCTGCCGATCACGCAGGCGCAGATCATCAAACACACGTCCGGCCTCAAGCTCGACCACGCGCCGGGCACGACGTACGCGTACTCGAACTACGGATACCTCCTCCTTCAGAAGATCATCGAGAAGGCGAGCGGGGTCTCGTACGCGAGCTACGTCCAGAGCAAGGTGCTGACGCCCCTCAAGATCAAGCGGATGGTGCTCGGGAGGACCGCGAAGAGTCTCCGCAAATCGGGCGAGGTGCCGTACTTCTCGCAGTACACCGGCAAGAGCGTGATCGACACCTCCAACGCCGTGGTGCCCTTCCCGTACGGCGGCTTCAACCTCGAGAACATGGCCGCCCACGGCGGGTGGCTCGCCACGGCCGTCGACCTGGCCAAGTTCACCACCCTCTTCGACGCGGCCGGCGTGCTGACCTCGGCGTCGATCTCCAAGGCGTTCGCCAAGCCGTCGATCGGAGTCAACTCCGACGGCTGGTACTACGGCCTCGGCTGGCAGGTCCGCCCGGTCACCGGGGGCCGCAACACCTGGCACACGGGGTCGCTGGCCGGCACCTCCACGCTCATGGTCCGGCGCTACGACGGGCTGAGCTGGGTGGTGCTGTTCGACCAGCGCGACGACGCCTCGGGGCTGAACTACGGGGACATCGACTCCCTTCTCCACACCGCCGCGAACTCGGTGAAGTCCTGGCCCACCACCAACCTCTTCTCCACGTACGGTCTGTAGATGTGGACGACGTCTGGGACCTGGTGGTGGTCGGCGCCGGGCCGGCGGGCTCGGCCGCGGCGCTGCGGGCCAGACAGCTCGATCCCGGCTGCCGGGTGCTGCTGCTCGACCGGGCGGCCTTCCCGCGTGACAAGGCCTGCGGCGACGGCATCGCGGCGCACGCACGGCAGGAGCTCGCGCTGCTCGGGCTGCCCGGCCTGCTCGACGACCACCGGCCGACGCCGCGCCTGTCGGTGACCTCGCCCGGCGGAGCCCGCGTCTCGGCCGTCGTCGCGCGGCCCAACCACGTGGTCCCCCGCCGGGTCTTCGACGCCCGGCTGGTCGAGGCGGCGCGGGCGCGCGGCGTGGAGGTGCGCCGCCACCGGGTGCGTACGCTGACCGCCCTCGGCGAGCACGTCGTGATCGACGGCCACCTGGTCGCCCGGGCGGTCGTCGCCGCCGACGGCGCCAACTCGGCCGTACGGCGGCTCATCGGCGTCCCGCCGAGCCCGGACCGGCACACGGCGATCGCGGTGCGCGGGTACGCCGACGTGCCGCCGGACGACGACGAGCAGGTCATCGTCATGCAGAGCGAGGCCTGGCCGGCCTACGCCTGGTCGTTCCCGGTGGGCGACGGCACGGCCAACGTCGGCTACGGCCTGCTGCTGCCGATGCTGAGGCAGACCGGCCGGCCCGGGCGCGAGATCCTGCACGGGCGGCTGGCCCGGCTCCTGCCCCTGCTGGGTGAGGTCAGGTCGCCCGTCCGCGATCTGCGGGCGCATCACCTGCCGCTGTCGAGCGGGCGGCCGGTGCCGGGGGCGGGCCGGGTGCTGCTGGCCGGCGACGCGGCGAGCCTCGTCAACCCGCTGACCGGCGAGGGCATCTACTACGCGCTGCTGTCGGGGCGGCTGGCCGCCGAGGCGGCGATCGGTTCGCCAGGCGACCCGTTGCGGGCCTACCGGCGCGGGCTGCGCCGGGCGCTCGGGCGGCACCTGCGCACCACCGACGCACTCGCCCTGGCCGCCCGCTCCCCCGGCTTCATCGACGCGGCGATCGCCGTCGCCGCGCGCCGCACCGAGGTGTTCGATCTGCTCGTCGACGTGGGGCTCGGGGCGGGCACCGTGCCGCCCCGCCTGGCGGCGGCGGTCGCCCTCCGCTGGCTCAAGAATTTCACCTGAACGGCAGGCCGTACTCCGCGTCGAGGTCGCGCACCCGCCGGGCGGCCCGCGCCCGCGCCGGGGCTCCTGCGGGCAGCGCGGCCAGCAGCGCCTGCCAGGCGACGATGTCGTCCCTCCCCCACGGCGCGCGCGTCCACCGTTCGAGCAGCGCGGGGTCGCGCCGGGCCACCAGCAGGTCGCGCACGCCGTCGTCCAGCAGGCGGCGCTGCCAGACGACGCCGGGCGCGTCCGAGCCGGGCAGGAGCGGCCCCCGGTAGGCCCGCAGCGCGGCGTCGGCGTCCGCGGCGGCCAGGTGCTCGGCGAGCTCCTGGAAGTCGGCCCGCACCGGCAGCCGCAGCCGGTACGGCCGGGAGTCGAGCAGCGGGCCGAGCCGGTGACGCAACCGGGACAGCTCCGCCCGGAGCGTGACGGGGTTCAGCGTGCGGTCGCCGTACAGCTCCGCGCTGAGCTGGTCGCTGCTCAGCCCCTCGGGGTGGCAGGCCAGCAGCACGACGATCTCGCTGTGGCGGGGACCGAGCCTGATGCGGCGCGGGCCCTCGGTGAGCACGGCGTCGTCCCGGCCCAGGGCCGTGAGCGTCACGGCGGGCGCCGCCGCCGGGGCCGGGAGCGTGGCCAGATGGGCCTCTGCCGCGCGGGCCGCCGCCTGCACCAGGGCCAGGCTGTACGGGCTGGCCAGGTTGTCGCCGCCGGTGACGTCGACCGCGCCGAGCAGGCGGCCGGTGTGCGGGTCGTGGATCGGCGCGGCGGCGCAGGTCCACGGCTGCACCGGCACGGCGAAGTGCTCGGCCGCGAAGATCTGCACCGGGTGACCGACCGTGATCGCGACGCCGGGGGCGTTGGTGCCCGCGTGGGACTCGTCCCACCGGGCCCCGGCGACGAAGTTCATCCGCTCGGCCCGCGCCCGCGCCCCGCGATGCCCCTCGACCCACAGCAGCCGGCCGGCCGCGTCGCACACCGCGAGCAGGTGCCGCCCGTCGTCGGCGATGCCGCCCAGCAGATCGCGGAACAGCGGCAGCACCTTGGCCAGCGGGTGCGCGCTGCGATACTCCTCGAGCCCGGCGTCGGTGAGCTCCAGCGGCGCGAGCGCGTCCGGGTCGACCGCCCGGGCCGATCGCCGCCACGAGTCGGCGACCAGGGAACGCACAGGTCCGTCGATCGCCCCGGCCGACAGGAAGCGCTCATGGGCACGGCGCAGCTCACCGGTGCGCTCCGCCGCGTCGGCCCCGGATTCAAGCGCGAGCCATGGATTGGTCACGGCGCCCTCACTCTCCGCGTCTTCAGGCGCCATCGTCACCCACGCCCGGGTCGCGCGACAAGGGCCCGTCAGGCGGAGGCCCAGATGTCCTTGTCGATGTCGCCGGCGGCCTGCGGGCCCATCAGGCCGAGCCCGCCGTCCACGAACAGCGACGCGCCGGTGACGTACGACGCGGTCGGCCCGGCCAGGAAGGCGATCACCGCGGCGACCTCCCGGGCGTCGCCGGGACGGCCCAGCGGGTAACCGGGCCGGGTGTCCGGCCGGGGCGGCTGGTCCTCCTGCCCGGTCATGGGAGTCGCGATCTCCCCGGGGGCCACGGTGTTGACCGTGATGCCGTGCCTGGCCAGCTCCATCGCGAGCGTGCGGCTGAGCATCCGCAGGCCGCCCTTGGCCGCGCAGTAGGGCCCGGCCCCGAGGCGGGGGTAGTCCTCGTGGACGCTGGTCACGTTGACGATCCGGCCGCCTGCGCCGCGTTCGATCATCCGGCGGGCCGCCCGCTGCGAGCACAGGAACGGCCCGTCGAGGTCGACCGCGAGGACCGACCGCCACCGGTCGTAGCCGATCTCCAGGAGCGGCTCGGCCGTGCCGGTGCCCGCGTTGTTCACCAGCACGCCGAGGCCGCCCAGCTCGTCGGCGAGCTCGTCGATCACGGCCGCCGCTGCCACCGGGTCGGTCAGGTCGTGCTGCCGCACGGCGGCCCGGCGCCCCCGCACCTCGACCTGCTCCGCGGTCTCCCGCGCGCCCTTCTCGTCCTGGTGATAGGTGACGCCGACGTCGAAGCCGCGCGCGGCGAGCGTCACCGCGGTCGCCCGCCCGATCCCCGAGTCGGCCCCGGTGACGATCGCCACCTTGTCGTAGTCGAAGCGCGAGATCGGCGCCACCGTGCCACCCATCGGTCCCCCTCCGTCGGTGTACGGCACCTCGGCGTACCCGGGAGACCCTCCTTCACACGCCCCGGCGGGCGCGCGCCATGGCGGCCAGGCGCGTGCGCTGCTCCGGGGTGAGACGCGCCAGCCGCTCACGCGGATCCGGCCGCGTCATGACCGCGTCGGTCCCGATGAGCGCCTCGGCGTGCTCGGCCACGACACGCACGGAGTCCTCCGACGCGGCGTCGGCCGCGAGCGGCGCGATCCGCTCCCGGTATCCGCCGTCGTCCGCGGACTCCAGGGCCCGGGCCAGCAGATCGGCCGCCCGGTCCTCGGTCCAGTGCGACACGGGCAGCCAGGTCGCCACCCCGGCTCGCTCCAGCCGCTCCGCGTTGTCCGGACGGTCGACGCCGTGCGCGAGCAGCACCTGCGGGGTCGCCGACGACAGCGCCCGGGCGAGTGTGCCGATCCCGCCGTGATGGACGACCGCGGCGACATGGGGCATGACCGTGGCGAACGGCGCCGAGGGCACCCACTCCACCCCGTCGGGCAGCGACTCGGGCTGGAACGACGGGTGCCGGTTCACCAGCAGGGCCTTCCTCCCGATCCGCCGGCACGCCCGCGCCGCCACGTCGTAGAACCGATCGTGCAGCACCTGCCCGGTGCCACCGGTGATCAGCACGGGTGGCTCGGGCCAGTCGGGGACCGGCCCCTCCGCCGTGTCGCCGAGCACGAACCCGCAGCGGACGACGCCCTCCGGCGCCGGCTGGCCCGCGGCGTCGAACCATTCCGGCCACAGCGCGAGCTGGGTCTTGGCGCTCGTCAGGTAGGCGACCCAGTCGCGGACCGGCCGCAGGCCGAACGCCTGGAAGACGTCGTCGTACCCCTGCCCGAGCACGCGCCTGAAGAGGTTCCCGAGCACCGGCAACGAGACGTACTGGTGGGGCGTGACGGACACCAGCGCGACCGGCACCCCGCGAAGCTCGGCGGCCATCAGCGCGGCGATGCCCGAGGTGTGCCGGGCGACCACCACGGTCTCCCCCGGCCGGTAGTGCGCCTCGATCATGCGGACCTCGTCGGCCAGCAGCTCGAACAGGCCGTTGCGCCGATAGAGCGCGAGCACGCCGTCGGGGTCTTTCAGCGGATCGAGCATGTAGCGCCGGGCGTCGTCCAGATGCCGGTCGTAGCCCTCCGCCGTGTCGATCGGCAGGTGCCGAAGACCCGCGGCCGCGATCCGGTCGGCGAACCAGGAGTGCGTCATCACGACGACGTCGTGGCCGCGCTCCGCCAGCTCGCGCCCGATCCGTACGAACGGGAGCACGTCGCCGTTGGTGCCGTGGGTGCTCAGCAGCATCGTGGCCATGCGGATCAGCCGTTCCCCGAGTCGAGCAGGGCGTCGATCTCCTCGTCCGACAGGCCCGCGAGCTCGTCGAGCAGCCCGGCCAGCTCCTCGTCGTCGGCGTCGGCGAGCTGCCGCTCCTCGATCGCCTTGGCGACCTCCGCGACGGTGAACGAGGTGGTGTAGAGCGTGTCGAAGGGCAGCTCGACGCCGAACTCGGCACGCACCCGCGCCATGAACTGCACCAGCCGCAGCGAGTGGCCGCCCAGTTGGAAGAAGCCGTCGCTCACCGAGGCCGGCGCCACGTCGAGCAGTTCGGCCCACATCCGCATGACGGCCGCCTCGACGGAGCTCGCCCCGGCCACCTCCGTCACGGGACGGGCCGCCCGCATGGCGTCGAGGATCGCGTCGGCACCGGTCAGCCGGGTCGCGATCCGTTCGACGGCCGCCCAGCCCGCGGGAACGGCGGTCCGGACGGTCCCGGTGGGCCCCGCTGCCCTCTCCTCAGCAGGGCCCGGCGCGTGGACGACGGCCGCCGCGTCGGCCGCGTCGAGGACGTACCAGGCCGCCTCCTCGCCGTACGGTTCCACCGTCGCCGGCAGGGCGGCCAGGAAGTCCCTGGCCGGTTGGTTGCGCTCAGTCGCCCGGAAGGCCAGGGCCACCCGGGCCAGCCCGCGCTCCCGCGCGAGCGCCCCCAGGTGCGCGAGCATGCGGTGCTCCACCCCGCGCCCGAGCGCCCGGCAGCTGAGCAGGAACGCGCCGGCGCGCAGCGTGTCCCCCTCCGTCCGCACGTCGGTGAGACCGACGACGCCGTAGTCCCCGAAGCGGTCGCGCACGTCCACGACGAACTTCTCTTCGCCGTCCAGGCGACGCGCCCCCGAGAGGTTGAACTGGTTGGTCCGCTCGGCGAGCTGAGCGGCCCGGGCCTCGTGCCCGGGACCGGCCGGGGTGATGGTCACCCGCAGGTCGAGCGTGGCGAAGAAGTCGGCCAGGGACATCTCGCCCCTTGCCTGCTCTCGCTGCCGTTCCTCCTGGTAGCGGCGGGTGCGCTCGCGGTCGGCCTCGGTGACCCCGGTCAGGTCGAGTGGCCAGCAGTGCCGGAGGAAGGCCGCCGCCTCCGCCGCGCCGGCCGGGAGCCTGAGGGTCAGCACCTCGGGGCAGCCGGCCCGGACCTCGGCGCACTCGACCGGGCTGTCGTCGAAGAAGACGAAGGAGTCGAGCCCGAGGCCGAGCTCGGCGGCGAGCGAGCGCAGCGACTGGGACTTGGCCTCCCACCCGACGCGCATCGCGGCGACGTCGTCCAGGCCGACCGGCAGCTCCGGATGCCGGGCGAACACCTCGCGGACGTCCTTCTCCTCGTTCTTGCTGCACAGGCACAGCAGCCTGCCCGCGGCGACCTGGCGGGCCAGCTCCCGCCAGATCTCCATCCGCTCCGGGCCGATGACCACGCCGTCGGGGCCGTCCTCGCCGACCACACCGTCCCAGAGCGTGCCGTCGCAGTCCACGGCGACGACCTTGGGACGCGGGGTGGTCATGGCGTGCAGGCGGCGGGCGGCCGCGGCGGCCAGCGCGGCGAAGTAACGGTCGGTGTAGGGGACGTTGCCGGTCCGGTCGGCGAAGGAGTCGTGGACGGCCTCCGGCGCAGGCTCGTACGGCTCGGCGGAGGTGAGCACGGAGACGGCCCGGTCGCCCTCGAACGCCCGGGCCAGTTTGGAGGCGAGGCGCGCGTGGGCCTCGGGGGAGCCGTGCTCGGGCGAGGGAGGGCAGACGACGAGCACGTGGGGCGTGCCGGACGCGCGTGCCGAGGTCCGCAGCGCGGCGGCGAGGTCGGTGGCCACGGCCTCCACCTCGTCGAGCCCGTCCTGCTCGGCGGTCGAATCCCCGGCGACCAGATCTTCCGCCCGGACCAGTACGACGGCGGCGCCGGCCCGTCCGAGCACGCTGCCCGAGTCGAGCAGCGCGGGGAAGACCTGGTCGTACGGAGCGAAGGCGACCTCCCCCTCGACGTCGAGCTCGGCGAGCCAGAACCGCAGGGCGTCCCCGAGCGGCTCGGCGGTGAAGGTGGCGGCGACCCCAAGTCCGATCTTGTTCATTGCGGTTTCCCTTTCGAGAGCGCGATCAGTCGGACATGGCAACGAGGATGCGGCGGGAGCCGGTGAAGGGCCTGCGGCCGTGCCCGACCAGCACGTTGTCGATCAGCAGCAGGTCGCCCTTCCGCCAGTCGACGTCCACCGCGTTGTCCAGCCCCCGGTCGCGCACCTGGATCACGTACTCGCCGGGGATCGGGGCGCCGTCAGGGAACGTCACCGACTGTGGCAGCTCCTCCGGCGGCATGAGTTCGGCGAGCATGGCGGCGGCCTCGTCGCCCAGCGAGGCGGGGTGCCACTGGTCGGCCTGGTTGAACCACACCTCGGCCCCGGTCACGGGGTGCCGGGTGGTGGCGGGCCTGACCTGGGAGATCCGCACGCCGCCGTCGGGCCGCCATTGCCAGTCCGCCTCGATCCGGTCGAGGAATCCGGCCACCTCGTCGCGGTCCTCGGTCTCGAACGTCTCCTGCCAGCTCTTGCCGAGTCCCCGGCCGGCGTGCAGGTTCTGGGTGTAGCGCACGCCCTTGGCGAAGGCCTCCCTGACCTCGTCGTCGAGCGACTCCAGCCACCGCACGCCGTCCACGACAGGGGTGGCCCCGCCGGTCTCGGCCGCCTTCTCGCAGTAGAACAGCAGCCGCGAGGGCCAGGTGGCGGAGTACGACAGCTCGTTGTGCATCGAGATCGTGTACTCGGGCGGGTACTCGGTCGAGGTGTAGACGTTGCCGCCCACCTTGGTGCGGGGCGAGTTGCCGTGGACGTACGCCAGCCGGTTGGGCAGCAGCATGTCCATGACGGGGTCGAGGGTCTCGGGCGTGACGCCGAACCCCCGGAAGACGAGCGCCTTCTCACGGACCAGCAGGTCGCCCAGGTTCAATCCGCGCAGCCGTTCCATCAGCCCGTCGGGCGTGGCGGCGGAGCCGTCCGGGGTTATTTCCAGGGGCTTCCAGAAGTCGTCCATGCGTCCTCCTTCTGCGCGGGATCCGGCCGCGGCCGAGCACGGGGAAAAATCGAATTAAGGAGGCAGGCGGGCCCTCGAATAGGCGGCGCCCCTGCGGAAAGAGATTCCGGCGGCCAACATAGAACCCGGATCGGGTCACGCGCAAGAAACATGTTTCATCCGGTTCGCTCGACGGTGTCAGTCAAATTATCCGACATTCGTCTGTGGCCGCCGACAATGCCGACGAGCACTCATGTTCTGCCACCCGCAATCGATGACGGAAGGTCGATTTCCCAATACTCTTCGCACTTGATCGCAGGTAGAAGTGAGGCTTGCGTTACCCAGCGTGCGTCCCGTATCGTAAAATAATCACATTCGTGGGAGCGCTCCCACGCGTCTCGGCTCGAAACGCGGCGAGATACGCGGCGAGATCCTGCGAAATCGACGATCAAGCGTTTTCTGGTTCAACCACTTTTCTACGTGGTCAGCTGGTCCTGCGCATAATTTGCGCAGAGAGGAGAACGCTCGGTGACGATAACGCCGACGACTGACAACGAGCATCTAATAGCGTCGCTTTCCCCACGCAGGCAGGAGGCCCTGCGCCGGCTCCTCGCCGCCAGAGCCGCCAGGGCCGCCGCCGCGGACGCGATCACCCCGCGCGGCGGGGGACCCGCCCCCTGCTCCTACGAGCAGACCCAGATGTGGCTCGGTGCCCGCTTCGCCGAGGGCGCTCCGGCGCCGAACGCCACGATCGGCCTGCGGCTCACCGGCCCGCTCGACACCCGGGCCCTGACCGTCGCCCTGGACAGCCTGGTCGAACGCCACGAGATCCTGCGCACGGTCTACGAGGGCGACGGGCACGAGCCCCGCCAGATCGTCCTCGACCCCGGGCCGGCGCCGCTCGACGTCGTCGACCTGCGGGAGCTGCCGGAGGCCGAGCGGAAGGGCCGGGCCCGGGAGATCACGTCCAGGGCCGCCGTCGAACGCTTCGACCTGGAGACCGGGCCGGTCCACCGTACGACGCTGGTCCGGCTGGCCGACGAGGACCACGTGCTGATGTTCGTCTGCCACCACATCGCGTGCGACGGGTGGTCGGTCGGCATCATCGTGGACGAGCTGACCGGCGTGTACGCGGCCGCGCACGAGGGCCGTCCCGCCGAGGTGGCCACGCCCCCGCTCCAGTACGCCGACTACGCGGCCTGGTCGCGGCGTGAGCTGACCGGCGAGCAGCGCGAGCGGCGGCTCGCCTACTGGCGCGACCGGCTCGACGGCGCGAGCGCGGTGGAGCTTCCCATCGCGCGGGACGGCCAGACCGTCACCGAGGGCAACCGGAGCGACTGCCACCTGTTCACGCTGCCGGACGAGGTCCTGCGGGCACTGCGGGAGGCCGGCGGCCCCGGAACCACCCCGTTCGTGGCCCTGCTCACGGTCTTCTCGATGCTGCTCGCGCGCTACACAGGGCAGGGCGACCTGACGATCGCCACAGTGGACGGCGGCCGGCGCCGGGTGGAGCTTGAGCCCGTGCTGGGCTGCTTCGTCAACGCCCTGCCGCTGCGCGCCGACCTGTCGGGCACCCCCTCGTTCCGGGAGGCGGCGGCCGGGGTGCGGCGCAGCCTCGGCGAGGCGCTCGCCAACCACCTGCCGTTCTCTGAACTGGCCGGGGCGCTGAGCGACCGGGACGCCCGCAACTTCTCGCTGTCGACCGTCGGCTTCTCGCTGCGCGTCTTCCGCGACCAGCGCGGGCGCTGGCCCGGGCTGGAGGCGTCGGTCTGGGAGCACGAGGTCGACGACTTCACCTACGACCTCGCGCTGCTCGTGCACCTGAACGGCACCGGCGACCCCGAGCTCTATCTGACCTACCAGAAGGACCGGTTCGACGCGGACGCCGTCGTCCGGATGGCCGGGCACTACCGGGCGCTGGCCGAGCGGATCGCCGCCGCCCCCGACACCCCGCCGGCCGACCTGGAGCTGCTCACCGACGCCGAGCGCGAGGTGGTGCTGGGCGCCTGGAACGACTCGGCCCGGCCCTACCCGGACGTGGCCCTGCCCGAGCTGCTTGAGCGTCACGCGGGCTCCGACGCGGTCGCGGTCTCCTTCGAGGGCCGCACGACCACGTACGCCGAGCTGCACGCCCGGGCCAACCAGGTCGCCCACCTGCTGCGCGAGCGGGGCATCGGTCCCGAGGACACGGTGGGCGTGCTGCTCGACCGGAGCCCGGACCTCATCGCCTGCCTGCTGGGCGTGTGGAAGGCGGGCGCGGCCTACCTGCCGATGGATCCCAAGTTCCCCGCGCAGCGCGTCCGCGACATGCTGTCGATCGCCGCGACCCCGCTGGTCCTGACTTCGGCGGGCTACGCGCATCTGTTCGACGGCGTCTCCGTGGAGGTCGTGGACGTGGACGGCGGCCTGCTCGACGAGCAGCCGCGTGACCCGGCCGGCGTGCCGTACGACATCGACCGGCTGGCCTATGTGATCTTCACGTCGGGGTCCACCGGCAAGCCGAAGGGCGTGCAGGTCACCCACCGCGGGCTGGTGAACCACGTGTGGTGGGCCGTCGAGGACCTGGCGTCCCAGGGCGACGGCGGCGCGCCGCTGTTCGGCTCGGTGGCGTTCGACCTGGTGGTGCCCAACCTGTGGGCGCCGCTCGTCGTGGGTCAGCGGGTCACCGTGCTGCCGCAGGACTTCGACATGGGCGAGCTGGGCGCGCTGCTGGCGGCGGGCGGGCCCTACGGCTTCATCAAGTGCACCCCCGGCCACCTGGAGGTGCTCGGCCACCAGATCGACGCCCGGCAGGCCGCGGCGCTCGCCGGGAAGATCGTCGTGGCGGGTGAGGCGCTGCCCGGCTCGATGGCCAACCGGTGGCTGGAGATGCTCGGCCCCGGCCGGTTGATCAACGAGTACGGCCCCACCGAGGCGTCTGTCGGGACGTGCGTCTACCCGGTGCGGGACGCCCAGCTCGTGGAGGTCGTCCCGATCGGCCGCCCGCTGCCCAACATGCGGATGTACGTCCTGGACGCCAACCGGAAGCTGCAGCCGGTCGGCGTGCCGGGCGAGCTGTACGTCGGCGGCGTGGGCGTGACCCGCGGCTACATGAACCGGCCGGACCTCACCGAGGAGCGGTTCCTGCCCGACCCCTTCCATGAGGGTGGGCGAATGTACCGCACCGGCGACCGGGTGGCCTGGACCCGCGACGGGAACGTGGCCTTCCTCGGCCGGTTCGACGACCAGGTGAAGATCCGCGGCTACCGCATCGAGCTGGACGAGGTGCGGGCTGCCGTCCTCGACCACCCCGGCATACGCGACGCGGTCGTCACCGTGCACGCGTTCACGCCGGAGGACAAACGGCTCGTCGCCTACTACGTCCCGACAGGTCCGGAGTTATCCGAGCCGGCGGAGCACTGCGCGGCGCGGCTGCCGGAATACATGGTCCCGTCGGTGTTCGTGCCGCTGGAGACCATCCCGCTCAACGCCAACGGCAAGGTGGACCGCAAGGCGCTGCCCGACCCGGTGGTCCGGATGGGCGAGGACCTGGCCGAGCCGACGACCGAGACCGAGATCGTGGTGGCCGGGGTCTGGCGTGAGGTCCTCGGCATCGAGGCCGTCTCGATCGACAGCGACTTCAACGCGCTCGGCGGCCACTCGCTGCTGCTCATCCGCATGGTCGCCAAGCTGCGCCAGGCGCTGCCCGCCGACGGCTACCAGGTGACCGTGCTCGACGCGATCGCCAACCGCACCGTGCGGGAGCTGGCCGCGCTGATCGACGCCGCCCGGCAGGCGCCGGAGGAGACCGAGGACGGCCCGCGCGGCCTGCTGGTCGAGCTCACCCGGCCGGTCAAGGCGCCGACGCTGTCCCTGGTCTGCATCCCGTACGGCGGGGCGAGCGCCATGGTCTACCAGCCGCTGGCCGACGCGCTGCCGGACGGCCACTCGCTGTTCGCGGTCGCCCTGCCCGGCCACGAGCTGGGCGTCGAGGAGAGCACCATCCCGTTCCACGAGGCCGCGCAGCGGGTCTGCGACGAGGTGCTCGACCGCGTGCGCGGCCCGGTCGCGCTGTACGGCCACTGCGTCGGCAGCGCGCTGACCGC
The DNA here is from genome assembly GCF_006874435.1 of Microbispora sp. KK1-11. Classification (NCBI taxonomy): domain Bacteria; kingdom Bacillati; phylum Actinomycetota; class Actinomycetes; order Streptosporangiales; family Streptosporangiaceae; genus Microbispora; species Microbispora sp. KK1-11. Next base: position 381,155 of record NZ_VIRJ01000002.1, read on the forward strand.
CGAGATCGCGCGGCGGCTGGAGGCGGCCGGGCGGCACGTCGAGGCCGTCTACATGGGCGGCAGCTTCCCGTTCGCCACCCCTACCAAGGGCCTGAACGGCCTGCTCGGACGCATCTTCCGCAGCAAGGCGCTGGACAACGCCAACGCGCACGCCAACTGGCTCCGCGCGATGGGCGCCGACCTGCAGGACCTCGACCCCGATCAGGTCGACCACATCATCCGCACGATGCGGGTGGACGCGCGGGCCGGCGAGGACTACTTCAGCGAGCTCGTGGAGCAGCAGAGCCCGCAGCTGCGCGCCCCGGTGATCTCGATCGTCGGCGACCGCGACGCGCTGACCGACTTCTACCAGGAGCGCTACCGCGACTGGCACTGCGTCTCCGAGACCACGGCGCTGGTCGTGATGGCCGAGGCCGGCCACTACTTCCTCCGATACCGCACCGAGGAGCTGGCCGCGATCGTCACGACCACCCACACCGCCGTCGGCAGTCCCGGAGAGTGGCGGCCGCGCCCGCCCGACGACCCGGCGACGTGGTGGCGGCAGGCGCTGTCCGACGACCGGCGGGCCGACGTCGCCGGGCCGCAGCCCAGCCTGGGCCGGTTCTTCACGGTGGCGACCGGTCAGATCGTCTCCATGATCGGCGCCGTGATGACCGAGTTCGCCGTGCCGATCTGGGCCTACCTGAAGAGCGGCTCGCTGGTGCAGTTCGGGCTGTTCGCCATCATCGGGCTGGTGCCGGGGCTCGTCCTCGCGCCGCTGATCGGCGCGCTCGTCGACCGGTACGACCGCAAGCGGGCCATGCTGGCGGCCGACGGCATCTCGCTGGCCGTGCAGGCCGCGCTGCTCGCGCTGATGGCAGGCGACGTGTTGAGCATGCCCGTGCTGTACGGCCTGCTGGTGGTGCTGTCGATATCGGTGACCCTCCAACGGGTGGCCTGGCAGTCGGCGGGTCCGCAGCTCGCGCCCAAGCACTACCTGCATCACGTCGGCGGCGTCGTCCAGCTCGGCAACGCCGTGGCCCAGCTCATGGTCCCGCTGTTCTCCGTCGCCGTGCTGGCGTTGATCGGCATCGAGGGCATCCTGACCGCCAACGTGGTCTGCTACGCGATCGCGTTCGCCGTGACCCTGCTCGTGCGCTTCCCGGCCACGATGGCCTGGCGGCGCAGGGAGACGGTCTCCGCCGAGATCCGCAACGGCTTCCGCTACCTGCTGCGGCGGCGGGGCCTGCGGGCCATGGCCTTCACGATGTTCATCGTGAACTTCTTCCTGTTCACCGGGTTCATCATGATCTCGCCGCTGGTGCTGTCGGTCGGCGAGCTGGCCGACACCGGGCGGGTGGCGCTGCTCGCCGGGATCGGGGCGGTCTGCGGCGGCGTGATCATCACGCTGTGGGGCGGCCCGCGCGACCGGCGGATGTTCGGCATGCTGTCGGCCGCGGGTGTGCTCGGGATCTTCTGCGCGATCGCGGGTCTGCGCCCGTCGCTCATCCTCATCACGGTCGGCGCCTTCGGCATGTCGCTGATGATGACGATCAGCGACGGCATCTGGCTGACGATCATCCACTCGAAGGTGCCCCAGCGCTACCACGCCCGGGTCATCGCGATCAACCGGATGCTCGCGCTGTCGACCCAGCCGGTCGGCCTGGCCGTACAGGCCTGGCTGGTGGGGCTGGTCTTCGAGCCGCTGATGCGGCCGGACGGCCCGCTGGCCGGCACGGTGGGCGCGGTGATCGGGGTCGGCGAGGGCCGCGGCATCGGCCTGCTGTACGTCGTGTGCGGCCTGGCCATCGCGCTCACGATCACGCTGGCCCTGCGTCACCCGGCCCTGGCGAGGTTCGACCAGGAGACCCCGGACGCCGAGCCCGACGACCTGGTCGGCCTGGAGGCGCTGCGCAGCCGCCAGGAGGCGACCGTTCCGGCGCAGCGGGTCCCGGCCGAGCTCTGAGGTGCTCTGACGGATGAATGGCCTACGGGCCGCCGGGTACGGCGGCCCGTATGGACGAGAAGAAGATGAACCCGAAGCAGCTCGCCGAGGAGCTGGCGACCAACGCGCAGGACGACCCGCGGTTCAAGAACCGGACGCCCGGCATCCGGGCCACCCGGCAGGGATCGGTGGAGCAGGCGGACCAGGACGCCGCCGGCATCGTCGGCGGCAAGGGGATCTCGGGCGGCGGCGCCTCCGGAGGAGGAACGCTCGGGCAGCCGCCGACCGGACGGCTCGACGACGACCAGCTCGCCGACACGGTGGCGGGCACCGGTCTGCCGCCCGACGACGAGGAGGACGAGGGCGACCAGTGATTCTCAGGTGAGACGGAAGGTCGGGCGGCCGCCGGGACCGGTCTCCGCGTCCAGTGTCTTGCCGCCGACGGCCTGGGCGACCTGCGCGTCGAGGAAGACGCGCACGTCCGCTCTCTTGACCACCTCGTCGCCCGAGAAGGGCGCGCTCACCAGCGAGAGCTCCAGCGAGGCGGGCTCGCCCGGCTTGGCCGCGATGCGCAGGCCCGCCTCCCCGGGGAGGTACTCCCCCACCATCAGATCGCGGATCGCCTGAACGGCGTGGTCGGTGACTGTCAGCACGACGCACCTCCTCGGTGTCTGCTCACGCGTCCTCGGGCTTGCGCCGCCGGTTCATCGCGAGCCATCCGGCGTCCCATGCGGCGTACCTGCGGTGATCGAGACGGCGGCGGACGAGGGCGAAGCACGCCAGCAGGGCCGTCAGCGACAGCGTCGCCGTGGCCGTTCCTGACGCGACGCCGTCCGCGACCGTGTCGATCCGGCTCCGCGGGCCGTCGCCCGGCCTGCCGTCGCGGTCCAGCCAGATCCGCACGGGCGTGCCGGCCTTGGCCGCCGAGGGAACCGGCGCCTGCCCGGTCGCCGTACGGCCGTCGGCGGCCGTCCAGGCGACGCCCGTGCGCAGCCGCGCGGCGGTGCCCTCCACCGCGACCCAGGTGGCCGCCGGCGCGTCCCGCGTGACGGTGGCCGTCACCCACCGCCCGGAATGCTCCTCGGCCACGCCGCCGCGATAGACGGCGGAGCCCACGGCGAACGCCGCGACCAGGCTCAGCACGGCCAGGATCAGGAAGGCCAGGACGGCCGCGGACTCGACTCTGTCGGTCCCGCGCCGTAACGGGTTGCCGTCGGGCAGGTAGCGCCGCACCCGCATCGTCACCGGGCCAGATCGCATCGCGTCACCCCTCCTCCTCGTGCGCCGGTTGTCTCACTCGCCCGGCTCCCGGAACCGCGGCGCGTCCGGCGGAGGGCCGGAGGACTCCTGGATCAGCGCGTTCAACGTGGTGTCGTCGGCGATGGCATGCTCGGCCTCGGGCGTGTCCTCCAGCGCGGTGATCTGCTCCGGTCGCCGCGCCTCCCGCTCCACCTCGTCCCGGTCCCGTACGGCCCCCTCGATCGCCTCCAGCATCTCCCGCCGGCTGTAGGAGCCCTCGGGGATCTCGTTCAGGAGGGCGAGGGTCTCGGCCGGCACGTGGATGTCCGCGGCGGCGGCGGAGTAGAGGTCGCGGCGCGTCACGCGGAGGCGGTCGTGGAACACCTCGTCCACGACCTGGCGCAGCCGCTCCGTCTCCGCAGGGTCAGGCATGCCTTCTCCTTCCGCTCTGTCCTTACCCCTCGCGGTGCGGATCCCACGCCCTCACGGCCCTTCCCCTTGCAGATCGGCGGCGAGGTCGACGAACTCCTGGATGAGCCGGCCGCGGCGGTCGGCGTCCCACGCGAGGCAGACCTCGTTGGGCGGGAGGTCCCGGACGGGCACGTGCGCCACGTCGGAACGGGTGTAGAAGGTCGCGGCGGACAGCGGAAGGATCACGACGCCACGCTCCGCCGCCACGTGTTCCAGCTTCTCCTCGACCGTTCGCACGGCGGGTTCCGTCCGGGGAGCGTCACCGGGCCACTCCGGCACCGTGGCGGGGTTCTGCAGCAGGCACTCATCCGCCAGGTCGGCGACGTCGACGGCGTCCTTGGCGGCCAGCGGATGGCCGGCCGGCAGGACCACGACGCGCGGCTCGGCGAACAGCGGCCGCAGCCGCAGCCCGCGCCGGTCCAGCGGCAGCCGGACGTAGCCGACGTCGGCCCGCCCGTCCCGGATGACGTCGATCTGGTCGTCCCAGCTCGTACGGAGCACCTCGACGGTGAGTTCGGGGTGCCGGGCGGACAGGGCGCGCACGGCCGGGGTGACGATCAGGCCGGGCATGAAGGCCACGGTGAAGGTCCGGGGGCCGCGGGCGGCCCGGCCGACCCGCCGCCGCAACGCCTCGGCGGCGGCGAGCAGCGGCCGGGCGTCCTCCAGGAGTTGCTCGCCGGCGGGCGTCAGCTCGGTGCCCCTCCTGGTGCGAACGAACAGCTGGGCCCTGAGCTCGCCCTCCAACGCCCTGATCTGCCGGGACAGCACGGGCTGCGCGATGTGCAGCGCCTCGGCCGCCCGCCCGAAGTGCAGCCGCTCCGCGACCGCCACGAAGTAACGCAGCTTGCGCAGGTCCACGTCCACCGGCGCCTCCTCACAGGAGTGATGCCCTGAGGGTATTACAGGCGCCCGGACAGGTCTTGGACGGCCGCCCACGTGCGATCGCAAAGTGGAGACACCTCCGATTCTGGCGAAAGGTCACCACCATGAAGCTTCACGGGCAGCGCGTCGTCGTCCTCGGCGGCACCTCGGGCATCGGACTGGCGACGGCACGCGCCGCGGCCGAGGAGGGGGCCGAGGTCCTCGTGGCCTCCAGCACTTCGGCGAGCGTCGACCGCGCCCTGGCGGCACTGCCGGCCGGCGCCCAGGGCCGGGTCGCCGACCTCTCCCGGACCGAACGCATCCGCTCCCTGTTCCAGGACCTCGGCGAGATCCACCACCTCGTCTACACGGCGGGCGAACCGCTGGAGCTGACCCCGCTCGCGACGCTCGACCCCGAGCAGGCGAAGTCGTTCTTCACCGTGCGTTTCTTCGGCGCGCTCGCGGCCGTGCGGGCGGCGGCCCCGCACCTGCGTCCGGGCGGCTCGGTGACGTTGACCACCGGGATCGCCAAGGACCGGCCGGGCCCCGGCTGGGCGGTCGCGGCCGCGGTCTGCGGCGCGATGGAGTCCCTCACCAGGGCGCTCGCGGTCGAACTCGCCCCGATCCGGGTCAACGCGATCTCGCCCGGCGTGGTGCGCTCCCCGCTGTGGGACCGGATGGACGAGGCCGACCGCGAGCGGATGTACCGGGAGACCGCCGCCGCCCTCCCCACCGGCCGCGTCGGCGAGACCGATGAGGTCGCCCAGGCCTACCTGTTCGCCATGACCCAGCCGTTCGCCACCGGCACCGTCATCACGGTCGACGGAGGCGCGATCTTGGTCTGAGTACCTTGTCATGATCCTCAGTGTCCGCGCGGACCGTTCACGTACCGGCCGGAGCCGATCAGTATGGCGGGAGGAACCCGATTCCGATCACGGGAGGCCCGCATGACCGACGCGCTGCTTCGCGACCCCCATCCCGTCTACGCGAAGGCCCGCGAGGCTTCCGGGCTGACCTTCCTCCCCGAGATGAACGCCTGGCTGGTCGCCAGGGACGCCGACGTGCGCGAGGTGCTGCGCAGTCCGGAGGTCTTCTCCTCGGCCAACGCGCTGCGCGGCGACTTCGTCCCCGAGCCGTCCGTGCTCGCCGAACTCGGCAAGGGCGTCGGCGGCGCGCCCGTCGTGGTCGTCTCCGACGGGGCGGCGCACCAGCGCTACCGGGCCCCGCTGGTCCGGGGACTGTCTCCCGCCCGGATCGCCTCGGTCGTGCCGTTCATCCGGGAACGCGCCGAGTCACTCGTGGACGCCTTCGCCGCGGACAGCAGAGTCGATCTCGTCGGCGCGTACGCAAGGAGGCTGCCCCGGGAGGTCATCGGACGCCTGCTGGGCCTCGACCCCGAGCACGTGCCGATGGCGGTGGAGGCCGGCTACCGCGCCGAGGAGTTGTTCTTCCTCCCGGTCGGAGAGGAGGGGCGGATCGCCGCGGCCCGCGAGGTCGTCGCCCTGCAGCATCTGCTCGACGAGTACGCGCGAAACCGCCGGGAGGACCCCCGCGACGACCTGTGCACCGAGATGGTCCGGGCGCTCGCGCCGGGCACCGGGCCGCTCACCCGGGAGCAGCGGGCGGAGCTGGTGTCGAACCTGCAGAACCTGCTGATCGCCGGTCACCTGACCACGACGGCTCTGATCTGCACCGCGGTGCTGCATCTGCTGCGGCATCCCGCGCAGTGGGAGCTGCTGTGCGCCCGGCCCGAACTGATCCCCGACGCGGTCGAGGAGGCCGCCCGGCACGACGCCCCGGTCCAGGCGTTCCGCCGCCTCACGACCCGCCGGGTGACGCTCGCCGGCACCGACCTGCCCGAAGGCGCCACCGTGCTGGTCGCGTACGGCTCCGCCAACAGGGACGAGGCCAGGCACGACCGGCCCGGCGACTTCGACGTCACCCGGCGCGCCCGGCGTCATCTCGCCTTCGGGCACGGCGTGCACTCCTGCCCGGGGGCGCAGCTCGCCCGCGAACAGGTGCGGATCACGCTGGAGATCCTGACCCGGCGGCTGCCCGGGCTTCGGCTCGCGGCCGACCGGCCGGTCGTCATGGCCCCCACGCTCATCCACAGGGGCCCGGAGGAGCTGTGGCTCACCTGGTGAGACTCCTCAGGGGAGCCAGTCCAGCCACTCGCCGTGCGGCCCGGCCATCGCGAGCGGCTCGCCGTCGAGCGCGGGCAGGAACGCCAGCCGCCTTTCGGGCAGGTCGGCCGTCAGCTTCGCAAGCAGGGAGGGCAGCCGGGGCGAGCCCTCGTTGGAGATCCATCGCACCGGCAGGTCGCGTATGAGTGCCACGAAGCGGTCCCGCGCCTCGGCGTCCAGGTAGGGCATGACCGCGCTGTGGAAGACGACGACCGTCGCCCCGGCGGGCGCGGCGGCGACGAGATCGGGCAGGGCCGCCGCGGCGTCCCCGCGCACCAGACGCGGCGGGTCCTGCCTCGCCATCCGCACCGCCCCGCGCAGCCGTGCGAGCCGGTCCCGCTGTTCCGGCCACACGAGGCACTCCAGCCAGCGCACCGCCTCGTCGTCGCGTACGTCGATGGGATCGAGGTCCAGCCCCGCCCGCCACACGACCTCGGGGAGGCGCCGCGGCACCGGCACCTTCCCGTTCGTCCGGCAGGTGAGCAGGACCGGGCTGCCGGCCGGCCCGATCTCGGGCCCGTCGTCGTACCGGTAGCGGTAGCGGTCAGGGTAGAGGCACAGCCCCGCCGAGGCGCCCACCTCCACCAGGGCCAGCGGCTGTGGCAGCGTCGCCAGCACCGGCAGCAGGCTCGCGCACCGGCCCGCCTCGTTCGTCTGCGTCCGCCGGGCGAGCATCGTCTCCCGCACCTCGGCCCAGTGGCTCACGGTCCACTCCCGGAAGCGGCCGAACTCGTCGTACGGCCCGCCGAGGAAGCGCACGGCGGCCAGCAGCAGGTTCGGCTGCCGCTTCGGCTCCGGCAGGCGGCCGATCAGTTCGAGCAGCCCGGGGTCGGCGGCGATCCCGAGAGCGAGCGCCTCATAGGCCGGGCTGTGCCCCCTGACCTCTCGCTCCGCGAAGTATCGGTACCACTCCGCCGTGTCCATGCCCGCCTCCCCGCGGAACGCCGAAGACCCATCAAAACAGCCCGAATGCCTCTCAGGCAGGTCGGTCCCAGGCCCACAGGCGCTCGCCGTCCTCGATGTGATCGGTGGGCACCAGGCCGATCCGGCCGGCCACCGTCATGGACGCGTGATGCTCGGGATGGATGTGGGCCTCGATGCGGGCGACACCGCGCGCACGCAGCCATCCGGCCAGGGCCGCCGCGGCCTCCGAGGCGTACCCCCGGCCCTGCCAGGCGGTCCCCACGACCCACGCGACCTCGGCGCGCCGCCCCTCGTCCACCACGGTCGCCTGGACGTAGCCGACCGCCCGTCCGTCCGTGTCGCGGCGGATGATCCAGTTGAGCCACTCCTGCCGCCCGTCCGGAGACCGGCGGGATTCGAGCGCGGCGTACCGGGCGCGTAGTTCCGGCAGGGTGGGCGCGGCTCCGCCGATGAAGGCGTACAGCTCCTCCCCCGCCAGCACCTCCGCCATCTCGTCCGCGTCCTGCGCGGTCAGCGGCCTCAGTGTGAGCCGCGCCGCCGAGATGGTCTCCATACGCCGAAGTCTCCCCCGTCCCGGCCCGTACGCCCAACGGCTTTTCACCGGCGGCCGGATAACCGATCGATTCCCGGCGTGCACGCGGACATCATGGCGGGCATGAAGCACCGCATCGGTTCCGAGCGCGCCCGCGAGGAGGCGCTCGTCGAGCTGCACGGCTCGCTGGACCGCCGCTACCGGCCGGAGGACGTCGCCGAACTGGTCCTCCAGGCACTCGCCGGACGGCTGTCGGGCCGCGAGCGCCTCGTGCTGGGCCGTGCCGCCCGGCACTCCTCGCGCGGCTCCGCGTGGTTCACCTCGATGTCGAGCGACTACGCGCGTCCCGTCGGCGGAGCGCGTCAGGTGGCGACGGCCGCCCGGCTGTTCGACGGTCCGGCGGAGGTGGACCCCGACGACCCCGAGTCCCTGCTCGCGTACGCGAGCACGGTCGGGCGCTCCATCGAATGGACGCCCGGCCGCACCGACTTCCTGGCCGACCGGCTCAACCGCGAGGCCCGGGAGGCCGCCGGGATGGACCTGTCGAAGCGGCAGTACAACCGCCGCTTCCGCATGCTGCGCCACATCGCCGCCAAGGCGGACACGCTCGAGGTCGAGCGGGACAAGCGGCGGCTGCTGCTGATCGCTGTCACCGGCTTCGGCGCGCATATCCCGCTGGAGAGGTTCGTCGCGGACCCGGACGCCGCCTGCTTCGTCGCGTACTACACCGCGCGCCGCAAACTGCGTCGCGAGTTCAGCCTCTCCGGGCGGGACAACCCCTTCGACGAGATCGCGGAGGTGCTGCTCCGCCGGTGCGGAGACGATGCGGACTGGTGGATGGTCGCGCAGGTCCGGTCCACGCCCGACGTGCTGGACCGCCTCAGCGACGGGGAGCGGGGACGGCTGCTCGGTCAGTGGTCCGCGGTCATGCGGCACAGTGGCAGGCTCCTGGGCCGGCGCTGGCGGCCGACCACCGACCGGGCGACGATGTTCGTCCGGCCCGGCGACGACTCCAGCACGTGGAACTCTCTGGCGGGCGCCTACAACGCGGCCCGTGCCGGGTGGCTCGCGTGCCTCGCCTCGCTGGACGCCCTGGAGTTGCTGGACGTGTCCTGCCCCGGCAAGGCGATGCGGCTGATGGCCGCGGACCTGGCGGCCTGGCACCGCTCGACCGGCGGCGACGTCCATCCCGGCACCCGGGTCTGGGCCGCGCTGCCGCCGCCCTGGGAGGTGCTGGACGGCACGGCCTCCTGCACCCGTGCGGACGTCGAGGCGGCCTGCCGTACGGCGGGGCTCGACCCGGAGAAGTCGGGCTGGACCGCGCCCGCGCCCAAGCGCCGTGTCGCGGTGTTCCGGCCCACCCCCGAGCTGGTTCACGGCGTCGCCGTCGCCGATCCCGTGTGGGCGGCCCTGTTGCGCCGGGCCGGGGTGTTCAGTGGCCGGACCGTCAGGCCCGGCCTGGCTTCGGACGCCCTGCACGGGCTTCAGGGCGGCGTCGTGACCGGCGACCTGCCCTCCGGTGTGGAGACGGATTAATCCGTGGCGCGGCCGGGGACGGTCTAGCAGACTGGAACCCGGCCCGCCGTAGTTCAGAGGTAGAACGCCCGGCTCTTCATCCGGGTGGGCGCCGGTTCGAGCCCGGCCGGCGGTGCCCACACGATGGAGCGGCCTCGTCGTAGCTCAGCGGTAGAGCGCCCGGCTCGGGACCGGGTGGGCGCCGGTTCGAGCCCGGCCGGCGGGGACCTCCATAGCGTGGATCATGGTGATATGGCCGAAACCGTCGAGACGCTCGTCGCCAGGGCCGCGCCGGGCCATCAGTACGTGCTGTGGGACCTGTGGGAGGCCCTGTTCCTGGCGGCGGCCGATCGCGAGCACGCCGAACACGCTCTCGACGCCCTGGCGGCGGTCCCGCCCCGGCTGTGGCCCGAACTCGACCTCGCGCGGCGTCGTGGCTGGTACTCCGCCCTCACGGACGTGGCGGCACCCGTGCCGGACACCCCGCTCGCCGTGCTGGCGGCGGCCTGCGCCTACGACGGTCACGAGCGGGAGCGCGCCGTCCGGCATCCCGCCATGCGTCACGACCCGCGGCTGCTGCCGATCCTGGTGATCCGGGCCGCCGACTGGGTGGCCGAGGTGCGGTCGGCGGCGGCGGGCGTCCTGGGCCAGGTGCTCGCGGCGCCCACCGCGGCCGTCCTGGAGAGCGTCGCACCGGTCGCCGTACGGCTCGGGCGACGGCGACGCGGCGAAGCGGTCGTCCGCATGGTGCGTGACGCGATCACGCGGGCGGGCGACGAGGTCCTCACGGCCCTGCGGAGCAGCGCCGACATCCTCACGCGCCGGTTCGCCTACCGGGCCTGTCTCGACGGCGGTCGGCTCCGGGGGGCGGACCTGGTCCACGCGGCGCGGCACGAGGAGGACATGACCTGCCGGACGCTGTGCGCGGAGGCGGCAGCCCCCGCGTGCGGGCACAGGCCGTACGCGCCGCGGGCCGCCTGGGAGCGCGGGCCGACCTGGCCGCGATGCTCGTCGATCCCGCGCCGGTCGTCGTGCGACACGTCGCCGAGGCGCTGCGCGACGCGCCCCCGCCCGAGGACCGGCTGTGGGAGGCGTACGACGCGCTGGGCGAACGGACCGCGCGCGTTCTCGCGTGGCACCTGCGGACGATCAGCAAGATCGATAAAGTGCGCGAGTGATCGGACCCCGGTGGGCGCGTGCCGTACGGCCGGCGCTCGCGATCGTGCTCCTTATGGCCGGGCTCGCGGGCGAGCCGGATCTCCTGGAGCAGGCAGTGACGTGTGTCTCCGTATCGTTCGGCGACAGCATGTCGCTGTCCTGCGGTGATCCCGAGTTCGAGGCGAAGATCAAGGCCAACGCGCTCACCCCGGAGGAGGCGAAGGCCGTCGGCTGCCCGCCGATCTATTGGAGAGGCGACGGGAGCACGCCCGAGTCCGGCCTCCCCCTGTCGCAGCCCGGCTTCATGACCGCGGAGCCCACGTACACCCCGCGCACGCCCGATCCGGCGGTCGCCGCGCGGGTGAACCAGGCGTGGGACCGGATCGAACGCTGGCTGGGCGCGCACGCCTCGGCCACGCTGCGCGCGCTCGGCTTCGGCGCCGGCCCGCAGGACCTCGCCCGGTGGGAGGCCACGCACGGCCGCCGCCTTCCCGACGACCTGTACGCCTCCTACCTGCGGCATGACGGCGTCGACGGCAATCCCCGGGCCGGATTCCAGCTCCCTCCGTCGTACGGTCTGCTCGGCCTGCTCGGCATCGACGACATGAACGATTCCAACTGCCGCTCCCTCGTGATGCGGGGGGATCGGGGGGCGGCCGACCCCGAGGACGGGGTGTGGCACGGCGGCCTCCTGGCCATCGGCAGTGACGACCGCGGGCGGGAGCTGTTCGTCGAGCCGCGTACGGGCCGGGTGGGCGAGGCCACGTGGCAGGAGAAGCTGAAGTACGACGGCCCGATGGGGTGGCCGTCGCATCTGGCGATGCTGGAGGCGCTGGCCGGCGCACTGGAGCGGGGGCAGGCGCTGCGGAACTGGTATCCGGTCGTCACCGCCGGCTGCGAGCTGCGCTGGGCCGGGAGGCCCGCTCCCTTGCGGCCGGACTGCGCCGGGGGTCCCCGGCCGTCCCCCAGCCCCACGCCCACCACTGAGCCGACCCCGGAGAAGCCGACGGCCGAGGAGTTGCGGGCCGGCGGGTGCCTGCCGTCCCGCCGTACGCCCCGGGTGCGCGTGCCGGGGCCGCGCGTCACCGCCGAGGTGAACGCGGTGTGGCGGCGCATCGAGCGGTGGCTGGCCAGGAAGGCGCCCGCGACGTACACGCTGCTGCGGCCCCCGGCCCGTCCCCTGGACATCGCCAGGTCGGAGGCGGCGATGGGGCTGCGCTTCCCCGACGACCTGCGTGCCTCGCTGCTGCGGCACGACGGCGGCGGCTCGTGGGGGTTCGGCCCCGCCCCCTTCTATGAGCTGATGTCCGCCAAGGACATCCGCTCGGAGTGGAAGATGCTCTGCGGCGACGGGGACGAACTGCTCGACGACTGGTGGAACGGCCATCTGGTCCCCTTCGCCCACGCCAACGACGGAGGGAACCTCTTCGTCGACACCCGTACGGGCAAGACCGGCGAGTTCTTCAACGAGGAGGGACTCACGCTGAAGGGCGACGTGGTGTGGCCGTCCTACCTGGCGCTGCTGAAGGCGACCGCGAGGTCGCTGGAGACCGGCAGGCCGATTCGCGGCTGGCGGCCGAAGGTCGTCAAGGGCGAGCTGGAATGGGAGAGCACCACCCGGTGCACCCCCGGGCCCTGTCAGGCAGGCCCGGGAGCGCCCCCGATGGAGGCGCGGATCAGCTGACCGTCACCACCGCCTTGGCCGCCTTGGAGAACAGCGAGAAGTCCCGGGTCGCGATCAGCGGCGCTCACCCCAGCCGGGCGGCGATGCCGTCGAGGACGAAGTCGAGCCCGATCGCGAAGCGTTCCTCCGGCGGGGGACCGGCCGGGTGGGTGAGCCATTCCGTGAGGTGAGGCAGGCCTCCGTCGGCGGCGGCCAGGTCGCGGAGCGCCGCGATGGCGGCGTACAGCCGCGCGTCGTCGTCCAGGCCGTGGCGCCGCTCCAGGCGAGCCTCCTCGCTCTCCTGGAGGGCGCTGCCGAGAACGTGCCGGTCGATCAGCGCCGCGTAGGTCATGGCGTCGCCGACGGTCGCCCCCTGCCGTACGAGGACGGTGAGCATGAACTCCAGCCGGCGCATCATGTGCGGGCCGGCCGGAGGGCGGGCGTGGACCAGCACGGGGAACCAGGGGTGCCGTGATGTCATCCGCCGGGTTTCCAGCGCGAGCGTGCGCAGGTCGCCGCGCCAGTCGTCACCGGGCTCCGCAGGGAGCGGGATCTCGGCCGTGGCCGCGTCGAGCATGAGGTCGAACAGGCCCTCCTTGCTGTGCACGTGCCGATAGAGCGCCATCGGCGAATAGGGCCCGAGGCGGGCGGCGACCGCCTTCATCGTCAGGCCGTCCAGTCCGGCCTCGTCGGCCACCCCGATCGCCGCCGCCGTGATCTTCTCCCGGTCCAGCCCGCGCCGCCGCGTCGGCGGCTGGGTCCAGATCAGCGGGAACGCGTTCGTCTCTCCCTCGCCCACGTCGTAAGTTTACGCCATACACTCTATGTGTACGACATAAACTCCAAGGACTGGAGGCGCTGATGACGCAGGCGGCGACCGACGCGTACGAACCTCCGGGGATCCGGCTGGGCATCGTGAGGGGCGTCAGCTACGGCCTGTTCGGCCCGCCCGGCACATTCGTCCCCCAGGCCCGATCGCTGGGAGCCGGGATCGTGCGGGCGTACGTGTACTGGAGCCAGGTCGAGCCCGAGCCCGGCCGCTACCGCTGGGACGTGGTCGACGCGCTGCTCGGCCAGTTCGACGGCGACGAGGAGGTGTGGATCACGCTGTGCTCCAGCTCGCCGTGGGCGACCCGGACGCCGACCGACTTCCTGCCGCCCTCCCCCGCGCACGACCTGAACGCCTACGCCGAGTTCGTACGCCGGGTGGTGGGCCGCTGCGCCGGCCGGGTGCGCTACTGGCAGTGCGACAACGAGCCGAGCAACACCGACCTGCTGTGGGCGGGGACCGCCGACGAGTACGTCGCGCAGCTGAGGGTCATGTACGCCGCGGTCAAGGAGGCCGACCCCGCGGCCGCCGTGGTGCTCGGCGGGTGCGGCTACGACGTGCTCGGCAGCGAGGCGGGAAGCGAACCGTGGCGTTTTTTCGAGCAGGTGCTGGCCGGCGGCCGCGACGCCTTCGACCTGTTCGACGTGCACCTGTACGGCGACGCCGCCGCGGTCCCCGCCCACATCGAGGCCGTGCGGGACCTGATGCGGGCGCACGGCTGTCTCAGGCCGGTGGTGGTGGGCGAGTACGCCGCGCCCGTGCCGTTCGAGTTCCCCGACGCCCAGGCCGTCATGTACGAGGTGTTCGCCGAAGCCTTCGCCGAGGGCGCACAGGTGCAAAGCACCGGAGAACTGGCCGCCAGGGCGCGGCAGGACACCCCCGAGCGGCGGGCCATGGCCGCGTTGTACGCGCGGATGCCGCAGCTGCCGCCCCGGCTGCAGATGTTCATGGAGGGGTGCCCGCCCGAGCTCGAGGCCAGACGACACCGGATCAACTGCCGCGAGCTCGTCGCATGCACCCTGCAGGCGCTCGCCGCCGGGGTCCGCCGCACTCTCTACTGGAACCTCGCGCCCGAGGTTCCCGGGCCGGCCGACCCGCTGCAGATCATGCATCTGATGTTCGGCAAGCTCGCCATGCTCGGTTACCGGGACGGCGAACTCGCCGTCCGGCATCCGGCGGCGGACACCTTCGCCCTGCTCGCCGCGCAGCTCGCGGGGGCCCGCCGGGTGACCCGCGTCCAGTCCGCCGGCTCACCCGGCCTGTACGCGTTCGAGGTCGAGCGTGCCGGGCGGGGGCCGCTCCTGGTGCTGTGGGATCGGTGCGGCACGGCCGACGACACGGCCGACGACACTGCCGGCGACACGGCCCGCGGAGAGGACCGGCCGCCCGTCCCCGTCTCCTGGCCCTGGCCCGCCTCCACCGCGACGGCCGTGGACGCGTTCGGCGAGCCGCACGCCGTCGAGGTCCGCGACCGAACGCTGCGCACGGCCGTTTCCGGCACGCCGGTGTTCGTCAGCACCGTCGTCGGCCCGGAAAACTGATCACGTCGGGATCGGGGCGACGGACTCCCGTTCGACCAGGGTGACGTCCATGAAGAGGGTGGCGGGCGGTGCGGGCTCCGGGTCGCGCAGCCGCCGGATCAGGCGCCGGGCCGCCTCCGCGCCCATCTCGTAGACCGGCTGCGCGATGACGCTCAGGGCCGGGGAGACCAGCACGGTCCAGTCCAGGTCGTCGAACGCCACCACCGAGAGCCGGTCGGGCACCGCGATGCCGAGGTCCCGGATCGCGCGATAGGCGCCGACCGTCATCAGGTTGTCCACCGTGAAGATCGCCGTCGGCGGGTTCTTCAGCGCGAGGACGCGCTTGGTCTGCTGATAGGCGGCCTCGGCGGCGTAGGTGCCGGTGCGCCGCACCATCTCGCGACGCACCGGCACCCCGGCGTCCCAATGGGCCCGCAGGTAGCCGAGCAGCCGGGCCTCGCTCGGGCTGAGCTCGCCCAGCGACACCTCGGCCTCCGGGGTGAGGAACCTCGCCCAGTCCTGCTCCCGGGGCTGGCGCAGCTCCGTCACGATCGCGACGCGCCGGTGGCCGAGGTCGAGCAACCGCCGTACGGCCTGGTAGGCGGCCTTCATGCCGTCCACGATGACGGCGTCGGCCTCCAGGCGGTCGCTCACGCGGTCGAACAGGACGACGGGCGTGCCGCCGCTCTGCGCCTGTGCCAGATGGTCGACCTGCTTGACGTCGGCGGGCGCGCAGATGATGCCGTCCACCTGCTTGTGCAGGAGCAACTGCACCGCCTCGCGCTCGCTGGCGAGGTCCTCGTCGCTGTTGGTGACGAGCGTGCTGAAGCCGTTCTCGTGCGCGACGTCGGAGATCCCCCGCAGCGCGCGGGCGAAGAAGGGACTCTCGATGTCGGCGCACACGACGCCGATGGTGTCGGTCCGGCCGGTGCGGACGCTGGCGGCGAGGCGGTTGGCGCGGTAGTCGAGCTGCCGCGCCGCCTCCGTCACCCGACGCCGGACGTCCTCGCTGACGCTTCCGTAACCTCCCAGCGCGCGCCCCGCCGCGGCCGTGGAGACGCCGGCGAGCGCCGCCACGTCCGGGAGCGTCGCCCGCCGCGGCCTGCTGGATGCGGTCACGGATCCTCCCCTTCCCGGTATCGGTCGCCGCCGGCGGGATCCCGGCCGTCATCGCGGTCGCGGGCACGCCCGGGAAGCGCCGGCGGCTCGTCCATCAGCGATCCGCCGCAGCGAGATTGTAGTGATCCCGCGCGGCGCGGGCGGTGATCCGTCCGCCGCGCAGGTCGGCCTCCACGGCCTCCCTCGGGCGCAGCGCCGGGTCGCCGAATCCCGCCCCGCCGCCGGCCCGCAGGCTCACCACCTCGCCTGGGGCGGCGACGTGCTGCCCCTTGGCCGGGAGCGGGGTCTGCGCGCCGTCCTCGCGGATGAGGACGATCGAGGCGGGGGTGCCGGGCAGGCCGCCGTCGAGCCCCTGGGGGGCATGACCGGGGTCGCTCTGCTCGGCCTCGGAGAGGAACTGCATGGGCCCGTCGGAGATGTTCCGGTAGTCGGCGCGGATGCCCAGGCCGCCCCGCGTGCGCCCGGCGCCGCCGCTGTCCGGCCTCAGCTCGTAGCGCTCGACGCGCAGGAGGTAGCTCGACTCGATCACCTCCGCCGGGATGATCGCGCAGTTGGCCATGTGGACGTCGACCGCGTCCGCGCCGTCGTGCGACGCGGTGGCGCCCGCGCCGCCCGCGACGTTGGCGAGCAGCACGACGCCGTCCCCGGTCTTCGGCGAGGCCGACTCGCAGATCAGCACCGGCCAGCCGACGAACCACTCCGCCGAGGCCCGGTGCGGGGCCGCCGGGGCCAGCGCCCGGGTCATGACGGAGGCCAGTCGCTGGGAGGCCAGGTGCCGGTCGCCGACCGCGGCGGGGAAGATCGGATTGACCGCCGAGCCCTCCGGGGCGTCGATGGTCACCGGCTCCATCGACCCCTCGTTGAACGGCACGTCGCCGGGCAGCAGGCACTTGATCGCGTAGTGCACGACGGATCGCGTCGTGGACGTGGGGATGTTCATGCCGCCGGGCATCTGCGGGTCGCAGCCGGAGAAGTCGACGTGCGCGCTGCCGCCCTCGATGGTGACCGTGACGGCGAGGCGGACGGACGCCCCGGGATTGATGCCGTCGTCGTCCAGCCACCCCTCGGCCTGGTAGGTCCCGTCGGGCAGGGCGAGCAGTTCGGCCCGGGTGCGCTCGGCCGTGTAGCCGATCAGGTCGTCGATCGCCGTCACCAGCGTGTCGGTGCCGTAGCGCTCCGCGAGCCGGGCGAAGCGGCGGGCGCCCGAGCGGGCGGCGGCGACCTGGGCACGCAGGTCGCCGTGGTTCTGCTTGGGGTGGCGGGTGTTGGCCGTGATGATGTCGCGGACGTTCGGCTCGGGGACGCCCCGCACCTCCAGCTTCACCGCCGGCAGCATGACGCCCTCGTAGAACGCGCTGCGGCTGGTGGCCGCCGCCGTGCCGGGCACGACCCCGCCCCAGTCGGCGTGGTGCGCGATGGCGCCGGTGAAGCCGATGAGCCGCTCGTCGCCGTCGAAGACCGGGACGAACAGGTTGAGGTCGTTGGTCTGGCAGGCCCCCAGGTACGGGTGGTTGCTGAGGAAGACGTCGCCGGGGTGGATGTCGTCGCCCCACTTGTCGAGGCAGGCCCGCAGCGCGGGGGACATCGAGGCGAGCAGCGTCGGGATGTCCAGCGCGGCGGCGAGCAGCCGGCCCGACCGGTCGAAGACCGCGCAGCTGTAGTCACGCATGTCCTTCACCACGACGCTGAGCGCGGTGCGCCGCAGCGCCGTGCCCATCTCCTCCGCGATGGTCTCCAGGGCGTGCCGGATGACCTCCGTGGTGATCGGGTCGGTTCGTCTCGTGCCCAGGTTCATGCCGGAGTTCCCTTCACAGTCAGGACGAGGTTGCCGTCGCCGTCCACGCGCACCCGCGCGCCCGGCGGCACGACCGTGGTCGCCTCGCGCTCCTCGATGATCGCCGGGCCGCTGAACGCCGCCCCCGGCGTCAGGTCCGCCCGCTCGTACACGTCGGTGTCGACCCAGCCGGCCCCGCGGAAGCAGACGCGCCGCACGGAGGCGGGGGCGGGGGTGGAGGACGCCTCCTCGGAGGAGGCGGCGGCCGTGCGCGGCAGCACGCCGTACACCTCGACGCCGACGGCGACGAGCTCGACGCGGGCCTCCTTGTCGCTGTGCCCGAACTCGAACTCGTGCTGGGCGTGGAAGCGGTCGAGCGCCTCGGCCAGGCTCAGCGCGTCCACGGGACCCGGCCGCAGCAGCACCTCCACGTCGTTGTCCTGCCAGGCGTAGCGGAAGCGGGCCAGCCGGTTCTCGGTCCGTCCCGTGGTGAGCGACTCGACCCGGGAGAGCCGGTCGCGGGCGCGGTCGAGCAGGCCGGTGAACAGCGCCTCGATCTCCTCCGGGCTCAGCGTGTCCACGGGCGCGTCCACCGTGAGCGAGAAGTCGTACTTCAGGTCGGAGGTGGCCAGGCCCAGCGCCGAGAACGTGCCGGGGTGGCGCGGCACCAGGACGGTCCTGATGTCGACCATCTCGGCGACCGACAGGGCGTGCATGGGACCGGCCCCGCCGAAGGGCAGCAGCACGAAGTCGCGCGGGTCGTAGCCGCGGTTGACGCTGACCACGCGTACGCCCCTGGCCATGATGGCGTCGGCGACGTCGAGCATGCCCAGCGCGGCCTCCTCCAGGCCGATCCCGAGCGGCTCGGCGACGTGCGTCAGCACCGCCTGCCTGGCGGCCTCCACGTCGAGGGTCATCTCCCCGCCGAGGAACCGCGCGGGGTCCACCCGGCCGAGCACCACCTGGGCGTCGGTCGTCGTGGGCCGGGTGCCGCCGCGTCCGTAGCAGGCGGGCCCGGGGACCGCGCCCGCGCTCTCCGGTCCCACCCGCAGCAGCCCGGCCGCGTCCACCCGGGCCAGCGACCCGCCACCGGACCCGATGGTGTGGATGTCGAACTGCGCGACCTGCAGCGGCCGCCCCTCGAACTGCGACGACCGGTCCAGGCGCGGCCTGCCCTCGTGGATCAGGCAGATGTCGGTGGACGTGCCGCCCATGTCGAAGGTGATCTGGTTGGCGTACGCCGGGTTCTCGGCCACCCGGGCGGCGGCGAGCACCCCCGCGGCGGGGCCGGACAGCACCATCTTGTGCGCGGCGGCCGACGCCTCGGCGGCCGACATGACGCCGCCCGAGGACTGCATCACGAAGAACGGGCAGGTGACCTGCTCGCTGTCCAGGCCGTCCTCGACCGCCGACAGGTAGCGTGCCACCAGCGGCTGCAGGGCCGCGCTGATCGCGGTGGTCGACGCCCGGGGATACTCCTTGATCTCGGGCGCGACCTGGGAGGAGACGGCGACGTGCAGGCCGGGCAGCGCGGCGGCCAGCCGCTCGGCCACCCGGCGCTCGTGATCGGGGTTGCGGAAGGAGAACAGCAGCGTGACCGCGCACGCCTCGGCGCCGCTCGCCGCGACCTGGGCCACGACGCGGTCGATCTCCTCGTCGGTGAGCGGGGTGACGACCCCGCCCAGCCGGTCGAGCCGCTCGTCGATCTCGAAGACCATCTCGCGCGGGATCACCGGTTCCGGCTTGACGACCCCGAGGTCGAACAGCGCGGGGCGAAGCTGCGTGGCGATCTCCAGGACGTCCCGGAAGCCGCGGGTCACGATCAGCGCGGTGGGCGGGAGCTTGAACTCCAGGAGGGCGTTGGTGGCGACGGTGGACCCGTGCGCGAACATGCGCAGGGCGCCGGTGTCGACGCCGCGCGTGCCCCGCGCGGCGCGGACGCCGTCGAGCACGCCGCCCGCCTGGTTCTCCGGGGTGCTGGGGACCTTCTCGACGAGGACGCGCCCGTCGTCACCGATGACCACGACGTCGGTGAAGGTCCCGCCGACGTCGATTCCGAGGCGTTGGCTCACTGCTTTCCTGCCTTGTAGAAGTACGCGCTGACGGCGGGGTCGTTCATGTTCTCCTGGGTGGCGACGACCGCGTCGAGGCTGACCGACTGGGGCTTGGTGCCGTCCTTGAGGTAGGCGGCGAGGTCGGAGACCGCCCTGCTGCCCATGTCGCCGGGCTTCTGGATGATCAGCGCCGCGACCAGGCCGCGCTTGAGCAGGCTCACCTCGTCGGGCGAGGCGTCGAAGCCGACGATCTTGACCTGGTCGCTCTTGCCCGCGGCCTGTACGGCCTGGGCGGCGCCGAGGGTGGGGTTGGTCCAGTTGGTGAAGACGCCGGCGAGGTCGGGGTAGCGCTTGAGCACCGCGCTCACGGTTCCGGCGATGGTGGTGAGGTCGGTGGCGTCGTAGCGCTCGGCGACGTACTCGAGGCCGGTCTGCTTCAGTCCCTCCTGCCAGCCCTTGAGGCGGGCGTCGGTGCTGGAGGTGCCCGGGGTGTAGCCCTCGAAAGCGACCTTGCCCTTGCCGCCGAGCAGCTTGTCCATCGTCTGGGCGGCGAGGCGGCCGGCGGCCTCGCCGTCGGAGGTGACGGTGGCGAGGCGGGCCGACGAATCGGCGACGTCGGCGTCCACCGTGATGATCGGGATGCCCTGCGCCATGACCTGCTTCATCGGCGCGATCATCGCCTTGGCGTCCAGGGCGGACATGATGATCCCGTCCGGCTTGCGGGCGGCGACGGACTGCAGGAGCTGGGTCTGCGAGGCCACGTCGAGCGTGGACGGCGCCTGCCAGCTGAAGTCGAAGCCCTGCTTCTTCGCCTCGGCCTCGGCTCCGGCGACCAGGGTGAGGTAATAAGGGTCGAACTGGTCGTTCAGCAGCATGACGATCTTCTTGCCTGCGGCGCTCCCTTCTCCGGCGCCGTCGGCGGACGAGGTCCCGCCGCAGCCGGCCAGCAGGGAGACCACCAGCGCGCTCGCGGCCAGGGCGGGGATGGTTCGCTTCATCGGGTTCCTCCGGACTGAGGGGTGGGTGCGAGCGAGGAAGCTCGGGTGCGCGCGGTTCACGTCCGCGCGGTTCACGTCCGCTCCTGGGCGCGGATCTTGACCTGGTCCACGTAGACGGCCACGAGCAGGACGACGCCGACGGCGACGTTCTGCCAGAACGGCTGGACGTCCATGATCACGAAGCCGCTCTGCAGGACCGCGGGGATGAGCGCGCCCACCACGGTGCCGGAGATCCGGCCCCGTCCCCCGAACAGGCTCGTCCCGCCGATGACGACCGCGGCGATGGCCGACAGCGCGTCCCCGGAATGGCTGGTGATCGACGCCGTGCCGAACCGCGCGACGTCGAGGACGGCCACGATCCCGCACAGGGCACCGGTGCCGACGTAGAGCAGGATCATGTGCCGCTTGACGTTCACGCCCGCGCGGCGGGCCGCCTCCAGGTTGGCGCCCATCGCGTACGTGTGCAGGCCGAAGCGGGTCTTGGACAGCACGACCCAGAAGACCGCCGTGACCACGGCCGCGATCACGATGGACCACGGGACGACCCCGAACAGCTTGCCCAGGCCGAACGACGACTGGAAGGGCAGCGGCACGTTCTGCACGTTCTGGCCGTTCGTCCAGACGCTCGCCAGGCCGAGCACGATGCCGCCGGTCGCGAGCGTGGCGATGAACGGAGGGATGCGGAGCCTCACGGCGAGCACGCCGTTGACGGCGCCCCAGCCGACGCCCACCAGCAGGCCGCAGACGACGGCCACGGTGATCGCGATGCCGAGGTGCGGATAGTGGAAGTCCGCCGCCTGCGCGGCCGTCCCGGCGAGCGCCCCCATCACCTTCGCGACGACGACGGCGGAGAAGATCGTGATCGAGCCGATGGACAGGTCGAGCCCGCCGGCGATGAGCAGGAACGTGATGCCGCACGAGAGGATGAGCAGCTGCGAGGCCGTGAGCAGGATGGACTCGGCGTTGCTCAGCGACATGAACGTGCCCGCCGGAGTGACGATCGAGAAGACCGCCACGATGGCGATCAGCAGAAGCAGGATCGTCGCGTCGGACAGCCGCTGGGGGCGCGGCACGGCCCTCCTGCGCGACGTGGCCGGCGGCGTGCTCTGCGGGGTGACCGGCGGTGTGGTCTGCGAAGCGAGGTCGGTCATCGCGGTTCTGCCGCCCTTTCCTCGGTCGGGCTGAGGGTGTCGGCGCCCGTCATCGCCCTGATCAGATCGGTCGAGGTGACGTCGGACATGCGCGCGGTCAGAACCCGCCGGCCGAGCCGCAGGACCGTGCAGCGGTCCGCGACGCGGAAGACGTCGGGCAGGTTGTGGGAGATGAGCAGCACCGGCAGTCCCTTCTCGTCCCTGATCCGCCTGATGAGCTCCAGGACCGACTCGGTCTGCGCCACGCCGAGCGCCGCCGTCGGCTCGTCCATCATGATCAGGGCCGAGCCCCACATCGCCGCCCTGGCCACCGCGACGGCCTGCTTCTGCCCGCCCGACATCGAGCCGACCTCGGCGCCCAGGTCCTGGATCTTCGAGTTGAGCTGACGCAGGTGCGTCGCGGCCTCGGCCCGCATGGCCCTGCGGTCGACGAACCCCAGCCGGCCGAGCAGTCCGGGCCGGGAGGGCTCGCGGCCGAGGAAGAGGTTGGCGTCCGGCGGCAGCGTCGGCGCGAGGGCCAGGTCCTGGTAGACGGTCTCGATGCCGGCGGCCTGGGCGTCCCTCGGGCCGGTGAAGCGGTGCGGCACGCCGTTGATCTCGACGGTGCCCTCGTCGGGCGTCACCGCTCCCGCGAGCACCTTGACCAGCGTCGACTTACCGGCGCCGTTGTCGCCGAGCAGGGCGTGGATCTCCCCGGGGGCGATGTCCAGGTCGACGCCGCGCAGCGCCTCGACGTGGCCGTACCGCTTGCGCACGCCGCGCACCCGCACCGCGAGGTCGGCGCTGTCCTTCATAGGGTCTCCTCCGGTGGATAGAGGGCGTCGAGATCGGCGGGGTAGCCGTAGCCGCCGTGGTGACGGCAGACCGAGGCGGCGTACGCGGCCGCCCGCGCCATGGCGACCTCGGCCGGGACCGCGGGCAGCGCGACCAGCAGCTGCGCCGCGAAGGCGTCGCCGGCGCCCAGCGTGTCCACCACCTCGGTGGGGACCGCCGGCTGCCACACTGTACGTCCCGCGGCAGCCAGCAACGCTCCCTGATCTCCGCAGGTCACGACCGCGAACCGAGGTCCGAGCGCGAGGACGGACGCGGCGAACTCCGCGCACTCGCGCCGGTCGAGCCGGGGCCGGGAAAAGAAGGCGATGCCGACGGAGGGCAGCAGCTCCCGCGCGTACTCCATGTCCTTGTAGGAGAAGTCGAAGGAGACCTTCGTGACGCGGGCGATGTCGGGGAGCTGGTCCTCGACCAGGCTGGTGTGTCCCGTGTGGACGAGGTCGAACGACGACAGGTAGTCGAGGTCCGCCGGACTCAGCCGCAGCTCCTCCGTCGGCGGGACGTAGTCGACGAAGGTCCGGTTGCCGTCGGCGTCGAGCTTGACGTCGGCCCGGGGGGTGGGGTGGCCGCCGTACCGGGACCACCGGGCCTCGACTCCTTCGGCGGCCAGGCTGTGCCGTACGAGGCCGCCCGCCGGGTCGGCCCCGATCGAGCCGAGGTAGGCGGCCTCCGCGCCGAGGCGTCCGGCGTGGACCGCGACGTTGCAGGCGCTGCCGCCGGGGAAGACGAGGCCGAGGTCGAGATATCTGTCGACGACGTTGTCGCCGACTCCGCACAGCCGCATCTCAGTACGCCATCTTGTGCATGTAACGCCGCTCGTCGAGCGAGTGACCGGTGACGGACTCGTAGTGGTCGGCCAGCCGGGTGGCGACGTTGGCCAGCACCGGGGCGGACAGCTCCGGCCGGGCCGCCGCGGGCACGCCGGGCAGTTCGAGGGCGGCCGAGTCGAGCGTGTAGACCCGGGAGGTCACCTTGGGGGCGAAGGCGGCGACCCGGTCGGCCATCGCCTGGGTGCTGTCCTCGCTGCGCAGGAGGATCAGCGGCGCGTCGCCGACCACCATCTCGAACGCCCCGTGGAAGAAGTCTCCGGACGCCACGCAGACCGACTTCTTCCACTGCATCTCCATCAGGTAGCAGACCGAGAGCAGGAAGGCGACGCCGTACGCGTTGCCCCCGCCGACCACGAAGGTCAGGTCGGCGTCGGCGGTCTCCCTGGCGATGGTCGCCGACAGCTCCTCGTGCGCCTCGGTGGCCGCGGCGAGCGCCTCGGGCAGCGCCGCGTAGCCGCGTTCGAGGGTCTCGAAGTCGAGGTCCGCGCCCTCGGCCCGGAGCAGTTCATGCACGAGCTGCCCCAGCAGGACGTGCTTGGCCGCCGTGATCGTCTTCTCGCTGTGATAGGTGAACGCGGCGTCCCCCAGCTCGGCGAGCGGGTTGTCGTCGTCGGTCGCCACCGCCACCACGTACGCGCCCGCCTCCTTGGCGAGGCGCGCGGCGGCCACCGTCTCGGGGGTCGCGCCGGAGTGGGAGGAGGCCACCACCAGCGAGCGCTCCGACAGCCGGGGCGAGGGGGAGGCGAGGAACTCGGCCGCGTTGATGTTGTGGCTGACCAGCCCGGTCGCGGAGGCGGACAGCGAGGCGTGCGCCGGCACCGAGGAGGCCCAGGAGCCGCCGCAGCCGAGGAAGAACACGTCCGTCACTCCGCGCGAGGCCGCCTGCGCCGCCACCTTCGCGGCGACGCCGCGCTGGTCGACCGCTCCCCCGATGACCTCCCTGAGCTGGGGGTCGACGGGGCGCAGGCCGGGTTTGGAAGTCATGGGGACACTCCGCAAGTAGAACGTTCTCACTGACCGGTGCGCGAACGCGTAGAACGTTCTCACCGGGATGATGAGAAGGTTCTCAATCCCTCCGGGGAGCAGTCAAGGGTTCGTGGCGTTTTTTGCCCCACTCACGCCACCTGTGTCACACCACAGGACCAAGGTGATGTCGATCACATAAAGGGATCTTGTCGGCATACAGGCACGCATGGAGATTTGCGGAGGATTCCACACCCCCTCTGGAGGCTCTCCGTGCTGTTACGAGCAGCCATCGCCGCGGTCGCCGTGACCGCGATCGGCGCGGTCCCGGCCCACGCGGCCACCGGCCCGGCCATCACCGTCGACCAGGGACAGACCCAGCCGGTCTTCTCCTACGCCGACGCCGTCCGCGAGCACGTCTACGTCGAGTCGAGCGTCGACAGCGACTCCGACGGCCGCCTCGACCGGGTCAGGGTCGACATCATCAGGCCCAGGGAGTCGGGGCCCGGGCTCAAGGTGCCGACGATCATCGACGAGAGCCCCTACTACGACAACTCCGGGCGCGGCAACGAGTCCGAGCGCAAGGTGTACGACGCGGCGGGCGAGCCCGCCAAGTTCCCGCTGTTCTACGACAACTACTTCGTGCCGCGCGGGTACGCCGTACTCAACGTCGACATGGTCGGCACCACGAAGTCCGACGGCTGCCCCGACGTGGGCGGCAAGGCCGACGTGCTGGGCGGCAAGGCGGTCGTCGACTGGCTGAACGGCCGCGCCCCCGCCTACCACGACGACGGCTCCCCCGCGGTGGCCGACTGGAGCACCGGCAAGGCCGGCATGATCGGCAAGTCGTACGACGGCACGCTGGCCAACGCGGTCGCGGCGACCGGGGTCGAGGGCCTGGAGACGATCGTCCCGATCTCCGCCATCAGCTCCTGGTACAAGTACCAGCGCTCCAACGGCGTCATCTACAACTACAACTACATGTCGTACCTGTCCCGGGCCGTCGACACCGACCCGGCCGCCAAGTGCGCGGCGAAGCGGGCTCAGCTGGACGTCGACGCCGACGACACCACGGGCAACTACAACGGCTTCTGGGCCGAGCGCGACTACGTCGCCGGGTCGCTCGGCGACGCGTCGAAGGTGCACGCCAGCGTCTTCGTCGTGCACACGGTCAACGACCTCAACGTCAAGCCCGACAACTTCTCGGTGTGGTGGCAGGCGCTCGCCGACCGGAACGTGCCGCGCAAGATCTGGGTCGGCCAGTATCAGCACGTGGACCCCTTCGACTTCGAGGGTCGCCGCGACCTGTGGGTCGACACGCTGCACCGCTGGTTCGACCGCTGGCTGCTCGGCGTGGACAACGGGATCATGGAGGAGCCCCGCGCCGACGTGCAGGTCGGCCCGGCCGAGTGGATCACGCAGCGCGACTGGCCGACGCCTGCCGCCTCGACCCACTTCTTCCGCCCGTCCGCCGACGGTTCGCTGAACCTCAACCCCGGCAAGAACGGCGAGACCGCGAGCTTCACCGACGTCCGCCAGTCGGAGGACGCGATGGTCGCCGACGCCGGCACGGCCAAGCCAGGACGGGTCGCCTTCACCACCGGTGAGCTCCCGCGCGACCTGCGCATGTCGGGCACGCCCGAGGTGGACCTGCGGGTCTCGCTCGACAAGCCGACCTCGAACCTGACCGCGCTTCTCGTCGACTTCGGCGAGGACACCCGGGTCGACTGGCGCCGTGGACAGGGCATCACCACCCTCGCCCAGGAGGACTGCCACGGCGACAGCACCGCCGCCGACGACGCCTGCTACCGGAAGGTCGTCACCAACCTGGCCACGCGGCCGCTCGAGGTCGTGGCCCGCGGCTGGATCGACGCGCAGAACCGCGACTCGCTCTCCGAGTCTTCGCCGCTGACCCCCGGCACGTACGCGCAGGTCACGTGGAAGACGCTGCCGCAGGAGTACGTCTTCAAGAAGGGCCACAGGATCGGGCTGGTGATCGCCGGCACCGACTCGAACTACAGCGGCGAGCGGGCCACCGGCACGACCGTCACCATCGACCTGCACAAGAGCCGGGTGGAGATTCCGCTCGTGCTCGGTGTCGGCCACGCGCTGAACGGCGGCGACATTCCCAAGGACAAGGGCACCTGGCACGGCCCCCAGCAGATCGACCTGCCGGTGCCGGACAACAGGCTCTACTGATCCCCTGATCGTCTGGTGACGCGGCGCCGGGACCCTCGTCCCGGCGCCGCGTCCGAGCGGTTCAGGAGTCCCCGCCTTCGTCGTAGTGTGATCGCATGACCGAGATCGTCGTGGACGACGGCTCATGGACGGTCGACGTCGAGGCGGTGCCGAGGAGTTCAGCACGGCGAAGAAGGCGCTGCTGGACCGCATCGCCGAACTGTAGGCGCCGGTCGCCGGCGGCGGGCGTTTGGATCTCCTCTGGGCGGCAACCTGGTAGATCCAGGGTAAAACCGACGGGAGAGGTCACCGTGCGTTTCCACGCCGACCTGCACATGCACTCCAGGTACGCCTACGCGTGCAGCAAGAACAGCGACCTGGAGCAGCTGACCTGGTGGGCCCGGCGCAAGGGCGTCACGCTCATGGGCACGGGCGACTTCACCCACCCGGCCTGGCTCGACCGGTTGCGTACGACTCTCGTGCCGGCCGAGCCTGGGCTGTTCCGGCTGCGCGACGACCTCGACCGGGAGGTCGCCGCGACGCTGCCGGACAGCGTGGCCGCCGCACCCGTGCGGTACATGCTGTCGGTGGAGATCTCCACCGTCTACTCCCAGGGCGGCCGCTCCCGGAAGATCCACCACCTCGTCTACCTGCCCGGATTCGACCAGGTCGAGGAGTTCGACCGCGGCCTCGCCAAGGTCGCCGACCTCGGGGTGGACGGCCGGCCCACCGTACGCATGAGCTCCCGCGACCTGTTGGAGGCCGTCCTGGCCTGCGGCGAGGGCGCCTACCTGGTGCCGGCGCACGTCTGGACGCCGTGGTTCGGCATGCTCGGCTCGAAATCGGGGTTCGACAGCATCGAGGAGTGCTTCGGCGACCTCACCGAGCACGTCTTCGCGCTGGAGACCGGCCTGTCCGCCGACCCCGCCATGATGTGGCAGGTCTCCGGCCTCGACGGATATCGGCTGGTCAGCTACTCGGACGCCCACTCGCCGCCCATCGTCGGCCGCGAGACCACGATCTTCGAGACCGACCTGGACTACTTCGCGATCGAGCGGGCTCTGCGCACCGGCGCCGGCCTGTGCGGCACGACCGAGTTCTTCCCGGAGGCGGGCAAATACCACGTCGACGGCCACCGCAAGTGCCACGTGCGGCTCGACCCGGAGCAGACGCGCAAGCTCGGCGGCCTCTGCCCGATATGCGGCAGGAAGCTCACGGTCGGCGTGCTGAGCAGGGTCGAGGACCTCGCGGACCGCCCTGCGGGCAGAAGTCCGCGCGGCGCGGCGGGCTTCCGCAACCTCGTCCCGCTCCCGGATCTCGTGGCCGAGACGCTGGGCGTGGGCCCGAAGAGCAAGAAGGTGGGCGCGGAGACCGACAGGCTCGTGGCCGCGCTCGGGCCCGAGCTCGCGATAGCCGGCGACCTCCCCCTCGACGACATCGCCGCCCACTCACCGCGGCTCGCCGAGGCGATCGGCCGCCTGCGGAACGGCCACGTGGCCAAGGACCCCGGCTACGACGGCGAGTTCGGCCATATCCGCACCCTCGGCCCGACGGCTTTCCAGCCGGGCGGGGGTCAGAGGTAGGTGATGCCGGTCAGGGCCTCGGCGGCGGTCCACAGGCGCCGCCCGACGGCGGGGTCGGCCGCCTCCGCGCTGGGGCGGACCTCCACGACCCGGCCACGCATCTCCAGGAAGCCGGACGGTCCGAAGAACTGACCGCCGCGCACATCGGGTCCGGTCGCGGCGAAGAGCTGGGGCAAGGCCCCCCGCTCGGCCGGCTGCGTCACCAGCAGCCCGCCTCGGGCGAAGATCTGCCCGATCCGGCCGCGGTGCTCCCAGGCCCGGGGGGTGAGGTTGCTCCTGGACAGCCCGGGATGGGCGACGACGCTGACGACCGGTGAGCCGGCGGCGCGCAGGCGGCGGTCGAGTTCGAGGCCGAAGACGGTGGTGGCGAGTTTGGAGCGGCCGTACGCGCGACTGGCGTTGAAGTCGCGCCGCGACATCAGGTCGTCGAAGTCGAGGTGGGCGTTCTTGTGGGTGATCGAGCTGAGACTGACGACCCGTGCGGCGTCCGCCCGGCCGAGGTTGTCGAGCAGCAGGCCGGTGAGGGCGAAGTGGCCCAGCATGTTGGTGCCCATCTGAAGCTCGAAGCCGTCGGCCGTCGTGCGGGCGGGGCCGAGGAGGACCACGCCGGCGTTGTTGACCAGCAGATCGATCGCCGGAAAGTCGGCGGCCAGGTCCTTCGCGAACGCGTGCACCGACGCGAGCGCGGCCAGGTCGAGCTCACGCACCTCGATCTCGGCCCGTGGCACGGAGCGCCGGATCGCCTCGGCCTCCCGCTCGGCGGCGACGGTGTTGCGCACGGCCATCACGACGTGTGCCCCGTGCCGGGCGAGTTCGGTCGCGGTGACCAGGCCGAGTCCCGAGTTCGCGCCGGTGACGACGGCGACCCGGCCGTGCTGATCGGGGATGTGGCTGGCGTTCCAATTGGTCATGGCGACGACGCTAGGACGGGGTCGCCGGAATTCGGTCGCACGCGTCTGCCTGGGAATGCCAGACCTACCTTCGGCGTGGACCGCACCGGCAGACTGTCGTTATGGCCGTCAACCACGCGTATGCCCGTGAGCTCGGTGACTTCCTGCGTGCCCGGCGCGGCCGGTTGCGCCCGCAGGACGTCGGCCTGGAGCCTGGGCCCCGGCGCAAGGTGGCCGGCCTGCGGCGCGAGGAGGTCGCGCTGCTGGCCGGGCTGAGCACCGATTACTACCAGCGCATGGAGCAGGGCCGTGAGGTGCGGCCCTCCGACGAGGTGCTCGACGCCATCGCCTCCGCGCTGGACCTCGGCGACGAGGAACGCCGCCACCTGTTCACCCTCGCCCGGGCGGCACGCCGGCCGGCGGCCGTCCGCACGCGCCGCGCCCCGGAACGCGTGCCGGACAGCACCCGGCGCCTGCTGCACGTCATGAGCACTCCCGCGGTCGTGCTCGGCCGGCACCTCGACGTGCTCGCGTGGAACACGCTCGCCGAGGCGCTGCTCGGCGATCCGGACAGCCTGCCGCCGGGGCGGCGGAACATGCTCATGGCGCTGTTCGAGGATCCCGGAACCCGGGCGCGCTGCCCCGACTGGGAGACCACCGCCCTGCAGTACATCGGTATGCTTCGGGCCGCCGTCGCGACCGACCCGACCCACCCGCGCGCCACGACGATCATCGGCGAGCTCAGCATCCGCAGCGCGGACTTCCGCCGGCTCTGGGCCCGGCACGAGGTGCGTGAGACGGTCCACGGGACGAAGCTGTTCCGGCACCCCCAGGTCGGCGACATCACCCTCGACTGGGACGTCTATCCCCTGCCCGGCGATCCCGGACCTGTCCTGCTCGTCTACACGGCCGAGCCCGGCACCGCCGACGACGAACGAATCCGGCTGCTCGCGTCCCTGCACGCCACCCGGGCAGCGCGGAAGGCCCAGGCAGAACCGCCTGGGCCCTCCGACGTGATGCGCCGCCAGGGACTCGAACCCCGGACCCGCTGATCACGAGTCGTTTCCAACCCCCGTAATCCCAGCCGTCAACCCGCTCTATGTGCAGGTCTTCGTTTCCGGCGAGCAGAACCGGACCTCGGGGTAGCGCACCGAGGGCCTGTCCAGCAGGGGCTGTGGCCTACCGCCCAGGTGCAGGTCGAAGAAGGCTCGGACGTACCTGCGGGTGATGTCCACGGAGCGGCTTCCGGCGAGCTCGCTGCCGAGGTCGACGCCGATCTGCTGGGCCAGCAGGTCGTAGTCGCTGAAGGACGGGTGTACCGCTCCGGCCACCACGAGCCAGCGCTTCCATCCGGTCAGGTGTTCCCAGTCGCGGTCCCATGTGGCGTCCTCGCCGCCCGGGCTGTGCAACGGCTGGCCCAGGAACAGGAACGGGCGCGCCACCCCGCTCGCGGGGATCGGGGCGAACATGAGGCCGTCCATGTTGATTCCGGCGCGTACCCGGGAGTCCTTCAGCATCGTTTCGGCGGCGCTCGCGCCTCCGAGGGACGTGCCCGCCATCGCGATCCGGGACGCGTCGATCAGCGAAGCGCCCTTCCACCTGGCATGTGGACCGGTCAGCTGATCGATCACGAAGGAGACGTCGACCGCCCGGTTCTCCACCGCTTTCTCCCCGAAGTCGTCGACGCCTTCGAGTTCGCATGCGGCGCAGGTGACGAGCCGCCCGTCGGGGAATGTGGTGGCGAAGGTCTCGTACGTGTGGTCGATGCCGGCCACCACGTAGCCTCTGCTCGCCAGTTCCTCGGCCAGGGCGGTGAGCGAGCTTCGGGGGTCGGTGAAGCCGGGAGAGAGCACGACAAGGGGAAGGGTGTGTCCACGTCCCGCCGGCTCCGCGCCGCTGAACGCGTGGGTCCGCGTTCTGCTCAGCACGTCGGGCGGCACGCCCGTCACCCCTTTGCCCTTCAGGATGAGCTCCGACTCCTTGGGCGTCACGTAGGGCGCACGCCGTCCGCTCCGGGACCTCGCCGGATACCAGAGGGAGACCATGAGCTCCCTCGACTTGGCCTCGGGAACCCAGGGGTCGGGGCGCGAGGTGTCGTTCAGACGCAGGGACGTCGTGCCGACCGGATGGGGACCGGTCGGCTCGGGCAGGTACGGCGTGCTGCTCGGCGTGCCCGAAGAGCCGGCGGGGGCTTTTCCGGAAGAGGCGGACGCCGGCGTCCAGGAGGCGGCGACCGTGAGGGTGAGCAGTCCTGCGACCGCGGCCAGGCCGGCCCGCAGAATCGGAGTCCGGAGCGTCGGCTTTCCACTGCTCCGGCGACGGCCGGCTCTCGGCGCAGCATGCGGATCTTCGTATGGCATGGCTTGATCCTGCGAGGCCCGGGCCTGGCGCGGTATCGGCCGAAGGTGCGGTCGGCGCCTGTTCGGATAGCACTTTCGGCCGGTTCGGGGCGCCGGCCGGTCGCCGACGCCGAGACGATCGGCAGACAAAGAAAGCCCAGGCCGGATGACCGGCCTGGGCTTTCGACAGGGTGCGCCGCCAGGGACTCGAACCCCGGACCCGCTGATTAAGAGTCAGCTGCTCTAACCAACTGAGCTAGCGGCGCAGAGCTCTTAGAGGTTATCGCACACCTCAGAGCGGTCAAAATCGGGCTAGGGTAGAACAACATTCGGTTATCAGCGGTTGGGAGCGCACATGTGGTTCGCCTCGCCTGACGAGGTCCGGGGGCGGCTGACGGCCGTCGACTACCTTGCCGACGACGGCATCGCGACATCGGTGTTCCTGGCGGGAGCGCTGGGCAAGCCGCTGCTGGCCGAGGGACCGGCGGGGGTGGGCAAGACCCAGCTCGCCAAGGCCGTCGCGGAGGCCACCGGCGCGCGGCTCATCCGGCTGCAGTGCTACGAGGGCCTGGACGAGGCGCGGGCGCTGTACGAGTGGAACTACAAGAAGCAACTGCTGCGCATCCAGGCCGACGACGGCGCCTGGGACGACATCTTCTCCGAGGAGTTCCTGCTGGAACGCCCCCTCCTGAAGGCGATCAGGAGCGAGGAGCCCACGGTGCTGCTCATCGACGAGACCGACAAGGCCGACGTCGAGGTGGAGGGGCTGCTGCTGGAGATCCTGTCCGACTACCAGATCACGATCCCCGAGCTGGGCACGATCACCGCCACGCGCCGGCCGTACGTCGTGCTGACCTCGAACGCGACCCGGGAGCTGTCGGAGGCGCTCAAGCGGCGCTGCCTCTATCTCCACCTCGACTACCCCACGCCCGAACGGGAGCGCGACATCCTGCTCGCCCAGGTGCCCGGGCTGCCCGCGAGCATCGCCGACCAGCTCGCCCGTACGGTGGCCACGCTCCGGGCGCTGGAGCTGAAGAAGTCGCCGTCGATCGCGGAGACCGTCGACTGGGCGCACACCCTGCTCGCGCTGGGCCGCACCGAGCTGGACGAGGCGCTGATCGGCCAGACGCTGGGCGTGGTGCTCAAGCACAACTCCGACCAGGTGCGGGCCGCCAAGGAGCTCGGCCTGCCGTCCCGGTCATGACGACTCCGGCGTCCCTCGTGGACCGGCACGTGGGGTTCGTCCACGCCCTGCGGGAGGCCGGGCTGCCGGTCTCCCCGGCCGAGGGGCTGGACGCGGCCCACGCGCTCATGGTCGTCGACCTGGCCGAGCGGGAGACGCTGCGTGAGGCGTACGCCGCGACGCTGGTGAAGCGGCCCGCGCACCGGCCGGGGTTCGACCTGCTCTTCGACCTGTGGTTCCCACCGGTGATCACCGGTGCCGAAGGCACCGCCGTCGCCGGGGACGCCGAGCTGCCGGAGCTGCGCGAGCGGCTGGCGGAGCTGCTGACGGGCGATCCGGCCGATCCCGCGTTCCGGGAGTTCGCCCGGGCGATGGTGGGGCGGTTCGGGCAGGTCCAGGCCGCCCCCGGCAGGCAGTCGTGGTTCTCCTTCCCGGTGCTGCGCGCGCTGTCGCCGGAGACGCTGGTGGCCCGGATGCTGACGGCCATGCTCGACGAACGCGGCGGCCTGCCGGAGAAGGTCGCCCGGCGGCACATCTCGCGGACCATCGAGGCGTTCACGGAGGCGGTCGCCTCCGACGTACGCCGCAGGATCGCCGAGGAGTCGGGCATCGAGAAGATCGCCAGGTCGGCGGTCCGGCCGCCGATCGACCAGGTCGACTTCCTGCGCGCGACCAAGGAGGAGCTGGCCCGGCTGCGCCGGGAGGTCTACCCCCTCGCCCGCCGCCTGGCCACCCGGCTGTCGATCAGGCAGAAGCGGGGGCGGCGCGGGCGGCTCGACTTCCGGCGCACCGTGCGGGCCTCGCTGTCCACGGGCGGGGTGCCGCTCACCACCCATATGCGCCCGCCCCGCCCCCACCGGCCCGAGCTGGTCGTGTTGTGCGACGCCAGCGACTCGGTCTCCACGTTCTCGCACTTCACGCTGTTGCTGACGTTCGCGCTGCGGGAGCAGTTCACCAAGGTGCGGGCGTTCGCGTTCGTGGACACGGTGGACGAGATCACGGACCTGTTCGCCCCGGGTGCGGACGTGCTGGACGCCATCGCCCGGCTGACGGAGGAGGCCGACATCGTCAGGTTCGGCCGCACCGACTACGGCCACGTCTTCGAGCGCTTCGCCGAACGCTTCCCCGACGCCGTGGGCCCCCGGACGTCGCTGCTGATCCTGGGCGACGCCAGGTCCAACTACCAGGTCCCGGCGCTGGGCACGCTGAAGCGGCTGGCCGGGCAGGCCAGGCACGCCTACTGGCTCAACCCCGAACCCCGGGCCCAGTGGGACACCGGGGACTCCCTCGCCACGCCGTACGGCTCGGTCGTCCCCATGCACGAGTGCCGCAACGTCGCCCAGCTCGCCGCGTTCGTCGAGACACTGGCCTGACAGACACTGGCCTGAATCGAGACCCTTCGCCTGAATCGATTCCGGCCCGCGTCCGCGTGCTCAGCTCATGCGGCGCAGGATGCGGGCCGCCGTACGGGCCAGCAACTCGATCTGCTCCTCGGTGAACTCGGTGGAACCGTGGGTGCGGATCCAGCGGGCCACCCTGCCCGGGTAGGCGACGGTCAGCCCCTCCCCGTGCAGCACGCCTCCCCTGGCCTTGATCTTCCCGCCGTGCACGGCGAGCACCGGGGCGATCGAGACCTCGATGCCGGTCTCCTTGGTCAGCAGCGCGGCCATCGACCCGGCGGCGGAGATGAGGCCCTTGGCGACCGAGGTGCCGAACTTCTCGTCGAAGAACAGGCGCTCGCCGTACCGCGCGATCAGGGTGTCGGGCGACCACGCCTCGTTGTCCACGATCCACAGGCCGCCCGGCCCGATGACGAGGTGGTCGATCGACGCCTCGCCGGGCACGGCCCGGCCGTCCATCACCCGGTAGCCGTGCCGGCGCAGCCCGAGACGCAGCAGCCGTCCGGTGCGCACCTCGCCGCGGCGCTTGCCCCGCCACACCGCCGTACGCTCGTGCAGCCGCCAGGCGATGAACAGGTCCGTGCCGCCCGCGAGGGCGGCCAGGCCGAGGCCGGCGGCGAACATGTTCAGCCCGAGCCGCGGGCCCACCAGGTTGCCGATGACGAACCCCGCGAAGGCGACCGCGGCCCGCACCCGGATCCGGTTCTTGCGTCCGGCGAACCAGAACGTCTCGTACAGGTTCTGCGGCGAGGCGCCGGTGAACTTCTCGTCCCTCGGGACGTAAATGGACCCATTGGGCACGCGAACCCCCCACACTAGGCATGCGGCTTTCTCCGGGATACCCGAGCGGGAATCCCAACCCTCCTAAGGTGAGGGAAGTAGCGCAATTACGCCAGTGCCGACACTTGACCGACCAGTCGGTATGCTTGACTCGAGAGACGAAGGAGGTCGGCATGGCCCGCCGCGCAGCTGGAGAGCACCGCGTAGCCGGAGGGCGCCGCGCAACGGGTGATCGCGTGAACGGGGAGCGCCCCGCCAACGGATCCCTGGAGGAGCCGGTGCGCCAGCGCCTGCTCGCCGAGGCCACCCGGCTGTTCGCCGAGCGGGGTTTCGAGAGCACGTCGGTGCAGGAGATCGTCGCGGCGGCCGGCGTCACCAAGGGCGCCATGTACCACTACTTCGACTCCAAGGACGACCTGCTCCACGAGATCTACGCCCGGGTGCTGCGCCTGCAGATGGAGCGCCTCAACCGGTTCGCCGACGCGGAGGGCCCGGTGGCCGACCGGCTGCACGCGGCGGCGACCGACGTGGTGGTGACCACCGTCGACAACCTGGACGACTCCAAGATCTTCTTCAGGTCGATGCACCAGCTCGCGCCGGAGACGTACAAGAGCGTGCGGGCCGAGCGGCGGCGCTACCACGAGCGGTTCCGCGACCTCGTCGTCGAGGGGCAGCGCGACGGCGTCTTCCGCGACGACATCCCCGCCGAGATGGTGGTCGACTTCTTCTTCGGCTCGGTGCACCACCTCGGCACCTGGTATCACCCCGACGGCCCGCTGACCGGCCAGGAGGTCGGCCGCCACTTCGCCGACCTCCTGCTCAACTCGCTGCGACCCTGACCCCGGAAACACAGCTCACGCGGGCGCCGGGACGTCCGCAGGACCGGCCAGCGCCTCACGGTGGTCGCCCGGCGTCCCCAGCGCGATCTGGTCGGCCTTGGCCCGCTTGAGGTAGAGGTGCGCCGGGTGCTCCCAGGTCATCCCGATGCCGCCGTGGAGCTGCACGCACTCCTCGGCGGCGTGCACCGCCACCGCTCCGCAGTGGGCCTGCGCCACCGCGACGGCCACCGCCGCGTCGTCGCCGAGCGGCCCCGCCGCGGGCGCCTCCGCCAGCAGGGCGGCCGCGTTGCGGGCCGCCGCCCTGGCCCCCACGACCTCCAGCCACAGGTCGGCAAGCCGGTGCTTGACCGCCTGGAACGACCCCACCGGCCGGGCGAACTGCCTGCGTTCCTTCACGTACGCGACCGTCGTGGTGAGGCACCACTCGGCGACGCCGAGCTGTTCCGAGGCGAGCAGCCCGGCGCCGCGCACCAGGGCCTCCCACACCCACGGCACCTCCAGCCCGTCGGCCCTCGCGACGACCCGCGCCGGCGCCGACGCGAACG
Organism: Microbispora sp. KK1-11; assembly: GCF_006874435.1. NCBI lineage: Bacteria > Bacillati > Actinomycetota > Actinomycetes > Streptosporangiales > Streptosporangiaceae > Microbispora > Microbispora sp. KK1-11. The sequence continues at coordinate 417,431 of NZ_VIRJ01000002.1, forward strand.
ACACGGTCGCGACGGGCCGGGTCAGGTCGAGCGAGGTGACCGGCGTCACCCGGACCGCAGGGGACGCCTCCACCGCGCACAGCACCACGCACTGTTCCATGCCCTGCGCCAGCCGCACCGGGACGAGCAGGACGTCGGCGACCTCCGCGCCGATCACCCCGGTGACCGTGCCGGTCACCGTGCCGTCCTCTCCGAGGGTCGCCACCGGAGCCGGCGGCGCGTACGGCGAGGCGGCGAACGACACCGCGAGCGCCGCCGTCGCCTCCCCGGCGGCCAGCCGTCCCAGCAGCTCGCCCGCCGCCTCTCCCCCGGCCACCAGAAGGGCCTGGGTGGCGAGGACGGCGCTGCTCAGGAACGGCACGGGAGCCACGGCGCGGCCCAGCTCCTCCAGCACGACGGCGGCCTCGCGGGCCGAAGCGCCGCCATTGCGGGAGGCGGAGCCGCCGAGCTCCTCGGGGATCAGCAGCCCCGCCACGCCGATGTCGCGGGCCAGCGCCTTCCACAGCTCCGCGTCGTACGGCGTGCCGCCCGCCGCGGCCGAGTCAGCACGGTCGAGCACGGCGGACGGGGAGCACTTGCCGGCGAGCAGGTCGCGCACGGCGGCCCGCAGCTCCTCCTCCACCTCCGTGTACAGCAGCGTCATCGGGGGAGGTCCTTCCAGGCGACGTCCTTGTCGGCGCGCGGCTCGGCGGGCAGGCCGAGGACGCGTTCGGCGATGATGTTGCGCAGGATCTCGGAGGTGCCGCCCTCGATCGAGTTGCCCTTGGCGCGCAGGTAGCGGTAGCCGGCCTCCCGGCCGATGAAGTCGACCTTGTCGGGGCGGCGGAACGTCCAGTCGTCGTAGGCCAGGCCGTCCTCGCGCAGCATCTCGACCTCGATGCCGGACAGCTCCTGGTGCAGCCGGGCGAAGGCCAGCTTCATGCCCGACCCCTCCGGCCCCGGATGCCCGGCGGCGAGCTGCTCGCGCAGCCGTACGGCCGTCAGGCGCATGACCTCCGAGTCGACCCAGAGCTTGAGCAGCCGCTGGTGCAGGTCGTGGGTGCGCAGCTCGGGCCGGGAACGCCAGGTCTCGGCGACGAGGCCCATCATCGTGCGCCGGGCGGGGGCGCCGCCGATGGCCACCCGCTCGTTCATCAGCGTGGTCTGCGCGACCCGCCAGCCGTCGCCCACCTCGCCCAGCCGCAGCGCGTCGGGCAGCCGAACCCCGGTGAGGAAGACCTCGTTGAACTCGGCCTCACCGGTGATCTGGCGCAGCGGGCGCACCTCGACGCCGGGGGCGTGCATGTCGCACACGAAGTAGGTCAGCCCGCGGTGCTTGGGCACGCCCGGGTCGGTGCGGGCCACGAGGATGCCCCAGCGGGCGGTGTGCGCGCTCGACGTCCACACCTTCTGGCCGTCCACCACCCACTCGTCGCCCTCGCGTACGGCGCGGGTGGCCAGCGTGGCGAGGTCGGAACCGGCGCCGGGCTCGCTGAACAGCTGGCACCACACCTCCTCGCCCGTCCACAGCGGCCGCAGGAAGCGCTTCTTCTGCTCCTCGGTGCCGAACGCGAGGATCGTCGGGGCGGCCATGCCGAGGCCGATGCCGATCCGGCCCGGCTGGTTGTCGGGCGTGCCCTTCAGCTCCCGGTCGGCCACGGCCTGCAGATCCCGGGGCGCGCCGAGCCCGCCGAGCCCCTCGGGGAAGTGCACCCAGGCCAGCCCGGCGTCGAACCGGGCGCGCAGGAACTCCAGGCGGTCCATGGTCGCCGGGTCGTGCTGCGCGAGGAAGGCTCTGGCGTGCTCGGCGACCGACGCCTCATCCCATGCCACGACACATCACCCCATGTATTTCTTGAGCTCGCGGTAGGCCAGCGACCGCTTGTGGACCTCGTCGGGGCCGTCGGCGAACCGCAGCGAGCGCGCGCCCGCCCACAGCGCCGCCAGCGGGAAGTCCTGGCTGACCCCGCCGGCGCCGTGCGCCTGGATGGCCTTGTCCAGGATCCACTCCACCGTCGCCGGACCGGCGATCTTGATGGCCTGGATCTCGGTGTGCGCGCCCTTGTTGCCGACCGTGTCCATCAGCCAGGCCGTCTTCAGCACCAGCAGGCGCAGTTGCTCGATGCGCACCCGCGACTCGGCGATCCAGTCCTGGATCACTCCCTGCCGGGCCAGCGGCTTGCCGAACGCCTCCCGCGTCAGCACCCGGCGGCACATCAGCTCGACGGCCCGCTCGGCCATGCCGATGAGCCGCATGCAGTGGTGGATGCGCCCCGGCCCGAGCCGCGCCTGGGCGATGGCGAAACCGCCGCCCTCCTCGCCGATCAGGTTGTCCACCGGCACGCGGACGTCCTCGAACACCACCTCGGCGTGGCCGCCGTGGTCGGCGTCGTCGTAGCCGAAGACCGTCATGCCGCGCCGTACGGTGAGACCGGGGGTGTCGCGCGGGACGAGCACCATGCTCTGCTGACGGTGCTTGGGCGCCTCGGGATCGGTCTTGCCCATCACGATGAAGACCCGGCAGCCGGGGTTCATCGCGCCGGTGATGAACCACTTGCGGCCGTTGATGACGTACTCCCCGCCGTCCCTCCTGATGGAGGTCGCGATGTTCGCCGCGTCGGAGGAGGCGACGTCGGGCTCGGTCATCGCGAAGGCCGACCTGATCTCCCCGGCCAGCAGCGGCTCCAGGTACTCCTTGCGCTGCCACTCGCTGCCGAACTCCGCCAGCAGCTCCATGTTGCCGGTGTCGGGGGCGGCGCAGTTGGTGGCGGGCGGCGCGATGGCGGGCGACCTGCCCATGATCTCCGCGAGCGGAGCGTATTGAAGGTTGGTCAGCCCCGCGCCGTGCTCTCCTGGAAGGAAGAGGTTCCACAGGCCGCGCGAGCGGGCCTCGGCCTTGAGGTCCTCCAGCATCGGCGGCGGACTCCAACCGCTGCCTGCCGCCTGTTCGTGGAAGGCGTGCTCGGCCGGGTAGACGCACTCGTCCATGAACTCCAGCAGCCGTTCCCGGTAGCGGTTCGTGGTCGCGTCGAACCCGAAGTCCATCAGACCTCCATCAGCCCGCGGGCGACGATCGGGGCGACCTGGTCACCGACCTCGGCGAAGCCCTCCCCCACCGTGAGCCCCTTCGTGTATCGGAAATGGATGCCCTCGGCGATCACCGCGAGCTTGAAGCAGGCGAGGCCGACGTACCAGCCGAGCCGGGACAGGTCGCGGCCGGACGCCTCCCCGTAGTGGGCGGCCAGTTCGGAGCTGGGCGGCACCTCCCCGGCCGAGCCCCGGTCGAGCGAGGAGACCTCGCCGTACAGGAGGAACAGCGCCAGGTCGGTGAGCGGGTCGCCGAGCGTGGACATCTCCCAGTCGAGCACGGCCCGCACCTCGCCGTCGGCGACGAGCGTGTTGCCCAGCTTGAAGTCGCCGTGCACGATCGCCGGCTCGCCGGAGGCGGGCACGTCGCGGGCGAGCCGCTCGTAGAGGTCGTCGATGCCGGGCACCTCGCGGCTGCGCGAGGCGTCGAGCTGCCGCTTCCACCGGGCGACCTGCCGCCCCAGGAAGCCGTCGGGCCTGCCGAAGTCGCCCAGGCCCACGCTCTCGGGGGTGATCGAGTGCAGCGCGGCCAGCACGTCCATCAGTCCGTGGGCGAGGGCCGGGGTGAGCGGCGGCTGCCCGCCCACGACGTACTCCATCACGTAGAAGGGCGCGCCGACGATCTCGGGGTCGCGGCAGAGGTGGTAGGTGCGCGGCACCGGGACGCCGGTGTCCTGAAGCGCGCTCATGACCCGGTATTCGCGGCCCATGTCGTGCGCCGTCGCCAGGACGTGCCCGAGCGGCGGCCGCCGCACGACGTACGTGCTCGTGCCGTCCCTGACGACGTACGTCAGATTGGACTTGCCGCCCACGATCAGCTCCGCGGTGAGCGGCCCTTCGGTCAGGCCCTCGCGCTGGAGGTGCTCGGCGAGGCGGGTGAGGTCGAGGCCGGGCGGGTCAGCGTTCACGCCGTCAGCGTACCGACCAGACGGTATGTGTGTCGACACGGTCACGGCCAAGTGGTCCTCGCCGTTCCGCCCCAAGTGGCCATCCGCTCGCAGCGTACGTCGCCGATAACGTCGGGCGCATGACCGCGAAGATGCCCGCGCCGGCCGTGCTCGACGGCAGCGCCGTACGCCTTGAGCCGCTCGCCCCCGGCCACGTGCCCGACCTGTTCCTCGCCGCGCAGGACGAGGAGGTCTGGCGACACCGGACGGAACCCGTGCCGCAGACCGAGGAGGACATGCGCCGTCTGGTGGACAAGCTGCTCGCCGACCCGCGCACCACGCAGTTCGCGGTGGTACTCAAGGAGACCGGCCGGGCGATCGGCTCGACCGGCTACTGGGACGTCGGCGACTTCGACGAGAGCGTGGAGATCGGCTCCACGTGGTATGGCAGGGCCTACTGGCGCACCGCCGTCAACACCGAGTGCAAGGTCCTGCTGCTCGACCACGCCTTCACTCTGGGGTTCGTCCGCGTGGTGCTGAAGACCGACATCCGCAACCTGCGGTCGCAGGCGGCCATCGAGCGCATCGGCGGAGTGCGGGAGGGCGTGCTCCGGCGGCAGTACCGCCGCGCGGACGGCACCTGGCGCGACAGCCCCCTGTATTCGATCCTCGACGACGAGTGGCCTGCCCACCGCGCCCGCCTGCTGGCCGCCCGTTAGACGGGACCTTCTCGCGAGCGTCCTCCGGTCAGCCGGAGCGGCCCGCCTCGCGCCCCCATGCCCTGGAGAAGCTCCCGGAAGGCGGCGTCGAGTTCTTCGAGGGTCGGCACACCCCCCGCCCCCACGACCGCGTCGAACAGCATCCCTTCGACGTAGGCGACCATCTGCCGGCCATGCCGCACCGGATCGGGCGAGCCGGCGGCGGCCAGCACCGCGACGGCCTGCTCCCGGAACCGGCGCCCCACCTCGTCGTAGATCTTGCGCAGCTCGGGGCGCCGGCTCGCCTCCAGCGCCAGCTCGTACCGCGCGATCGTGGTCTCCCGGTGCACGGTGATCGCCGCGTGGATCGTCCTCGCCAGGAGATCCGCCAGCCGGGCCACCTCGCCCACGCCCTCGGGCACCCCGCCGTCCGGTGGCGTCGCGGCGGTGAACACGGCCTCCTCGCGCTGGGTGAGCCGGGCCAGCGCGAGCTCCAGCAGCGCCGCCCGCGTGCGCGCGTGGTTCGAGGTGGAGCCCGGCGGCAGCCCCGCGGCCTCGTCCACCGCCCGATGGGTGAGGCCGCGCATGCCCCGCTCGGCCAGGATCGCGATGGCCGCGTCCGCGACGACGACCGCCCGCTGACTGCTCACCCCCTCATCGTAGAGGCGGACTACAGGCGTAGTACGCTCACTACAGCTGTAGTGACGAGGAGGCGGGCATGGCGCACGCGGTGGTGATCGGGGCGGGCATCGGCGGGCTGACGGCGGCCCTCGCCCTGGCGCGCAAGGACTGGTCGGTGACGGTCCTGGAACAGGCGGCCTCGATCGAGCCGGTGGGCGCCGGGCTGGCGGTCGCGCCCAACGCGCTCCGGGCGCTCGACGTGATCGGCGTCGGGGACGAGGTCAGAAGGCTCGCCGCCATTCAGGGCCAGAGCGGGATCCGGGTGCCGGACGGCCGATGGCTGTCGCGGATCACCGCCGAGGACGCCGCCGCCCGGTATGGCGACCCCATCGTGCTGCTCACCCGGTCGGCGCTGGTCGGCATCCTCGCCGGACGCCTGCCGCAGGGCGCCCTGCGGGTGGACACTCGGGTCGAGTCCGTCGACCCCGCGACCGGCCGCGTCACCGTGCCGGGAGCGGAGACGATCGAGGCCGACCTGGTCGTGGCGGCCGACGGAATCCGGTCCCGGACCCGCTCGGCTCTGTTCCCCGGGCATCCCGCACCGGTCTACGCGGGCGTGACGAGCTGGCGGGCGATCGTGCCGCTGCCCGGCGTGACCGGCGCGTCCGAGACCTGGGGGCGCGGGCTGATCTTCGGGGTCATGCCGCTCGCGGGCGGCCGGGTGTACTGCTACGCCACCGCGGCGGTTCCGGCGGGCCTGCGCGCGGCGGACGAGAGAGACGAGCTGCTCCGGTTGTTCGGCCGCTGGCACGACCCGATCCCGGCCCTGCTGGACGCCGCCGACCCCGCGGCGGTGCTCCGCCACGACATCCACTCCCTCGACGCCCCGCTGCCCGCCTTCCACGCGGGACGGGTCGCGCTGATGGGCGACGCGGCCCACCCCATGACGCCCAACCTCGGGCAGGGGGCCTGCCAGGCCATGGAGGACGCCGTCGTGCTCGCCGAGCGCGTCTCACCTCGGGGCGACCTGGCCGCGGGGCTGGCCGTCTACAGCAGGGAACGGCTGGCACGGACGACGCCGATCGTGCGGAGGTCGCGGGCGATCGGCCGGCTCACCCGGTGGCGCAACCCGCCGGCGGTCGCTCTGCGCGACGGCGCGATGCGGGCGGCGGGCCGGTTCGGGCCCGGGGTCGCGTTGCGTCAGGGCGACCAGATCTTCGCCTGGTCGCCCTGAACAGGCCGAGGAGATCGGCGGCCGCGGATGTCAGGCCGCCTCGGACGCGACCACCGGGTCGCCGATCCTGCCCGGCTCGGCCGGTGCGGCGGCGGGCTTGGAATGGTCGGGGGCGAGGCGGCCGAGCGTGATCGTCCCGGCGATCAGCAGGCCGGCCGCGAGCAGCGCGGGGATCGCCTTGTCCACTTCGGTGGGCAGCGACTCGCCCAGCAGGACCGCTCCGGCGGTGACCGAGGTGATGGGGTCGACGACCTGGACCCCGGCGTAGGCGATGCCGAAATAGCCCACGGCGTACGACTTCTGCAGCAGCACCACCGCGCAGACCAGCAGCACCGGGATGGCCAGGGTGAACCAGTGGAGCAGGTGACCGAGGTCTCCTTGGAGCCCGCCGCCGACGACCCGGACGAACGTGGACACGGTCGCGGTGACCGCTCCGGCGCCGACCGCCATCAGCAGCGCCTTCGCCGGGCCCCTCAGCCGGCGCGCCACGGTGAACGTGACGGCGACCACGAGGGCGACGCAGCCGATCAGCTCCAGGGCGTGCGCGTCGGACAGGACCGGGGTCACGTTGTGCGCCGGGACCAGCAGCATCAGGCCGAGCAGGCCGACCGCCACCGCGATCGACCCGGCGATCTCGGCCCGGCGCGGGCGTCTGCCGTGCAGCGTCGCGGCGAGCGGCACCGCGAACACGAGGGTCGCCACGCTCACAGGCTGGACGACGACCAGCGGAGCCAGGCTGAGCGCCACCGCGTGCAGGGACGCCCCGGTGAAACCGATGACCCCGCCGATCCACCAGCGGGGCCTTCTGACGAGAGCGAGGGTGGCCCCCTCGCTCACCGCTTCGAACTGCTGCAGCGCCGCGCCCAGGGCGTATCCCAGCGCGCCGACGAGGGCGATGGCCACTCCCACCCAGGTCATGCGCGCCCGCCGGCGTGTCGAGAAATCACCACGCAAGCTTAGTGGGACTCGGCACGCGCCACGGGAGCCCGCGACACAAGTGGGGCTTTACGGGCAGATCCCGGGATCCGCGACCGGCGTGGGTCCCGGGAACGAGCGGTGTGCGGGCTCAGTCGACGCCGCTGCTTCACGACCGTGTTCTCGGTCACCCAGGTGGCCGACAGCCCGCCCTCCTTCACCCAGGCCCGGCCGTCGCCGGTGAGGACGCCGACACGGCCGCCCGCGAGCGCGCACTTCAGGAGCACTGCGCCTGCTTCAGGACCTCTCCGGACACACGCAGAAAAGGTGGCCCTCCGGGTCGGCGAGCACCACCCAGTCGCCCGGCTGGAACTCCGGCTTGCTCGCCCCGAGCGCGACGTACTCCTCCACCGCCTTGGCCACGTCGGGCACCCGGAAGTCGAGGTGGAACTGCTTGTCCGAGCCGGGCCAGGAGGGGGCCTTCCGGTCGGGCACCCGCTGGAAGTAGATGCTCGTCGCGCCGTCGCCGATCCCCGCGTACTCCTCCTCGGCGTACTGCACGGGGAACCCGGTGATCTGGGAGTAGAACTCGGCGAGCTTCTTCGGCTCGGCGCAGTCGATGGTCACGGCGATGAGCTTCGCGATCGTTGTCATGGCGGCCATCTTTCCGCGTATACCTGTCAGGGAGTGTCAGGTAGGCGCGCCACAGAAATCGGCATCGATAGTGGGACCATGAACCGGGCATGTGGAACCAGTCCGGCAAGCGAGTCGTTGGAGCGGATGTGGCACGGGTAGGCGAATGGATCAAGCGGTTCCTGGACAAACCAGGAAGCGTCGATCTGGCCCCCTTCCAGCGGATCGTGGCCGAGGCAGGTGAGCTGGAGGACGAGGTCACCCGGCGCGCCGACCTGCGCCCCGCGGCCGTCGATCCCGGCTGGGTCGGCTCCGCCGACTTCTGCGCCGTGATGCGGGAGGCCGCCCGCCGGGCGCTCGGCCAACGGCCGTACGACGTGCAGCTCGTGGGCATGCTCGCCATGCTGGAGGGCCACGTCGTGCAGATGTCCACCGGCGAGGGCAAGACGCTCGTCGGCGCGCTGACCGCGGCCGGGTTCGCGTTGCGCGGCGCCCGGGTCCACGCGGTCTCGGTCAACGACTACCTCGCTCACCGGGACGCCGAGTGGATGGGCCCGCTGTACGAGACGCTCGGCCTCACGGCCGGGTGGATCGCCGAGACCTCCACCCCCGAGGAGCGCCGGGCGGCGTACGCCTGCGACGTCACGTACGGAGCCGTCAGCGAGCTGGGGTTCGACGTGCTGCGCGACCGCCTGTGCACCGACCCGGCCGAACTGATCGTGCCGGCCCCCGAGGTCGCACTGGTGGACGAGGCCGACTCGGTCCTGGTGGACGAGGCCCGCGTGCCGCTGGTGCTGGCCGGCACGGCCGACCCCGGCACGGCGCTGCCCGAGATGGCGGCCCTGGTGCGGCGGCTGTCGCGGGGCTACCACTACACGATCGACGAGGAGGGGCGCAGCGTCTTCCTCACCCCCAAGGGCACCGACACGGTCGAGAAGGCCCTCGGGGTCGACCTCTACGAGCACCCCGGCGTGGTGACCCAGGTCAACCTCGCCCTGCACGCCCACGCACTGCTGACCAGGGACGTCGACTACATCGTGAGGGACGGCCGGGTCCACCTGATCAACTCCTCGCGCGGCCGGGTCGCCGTGCTGCAGCGCTGGCCGGACGGGCTCCAGGCGGCCGTCGAGGCCAAGGAGCACCTGCCGGCGTCGGAGACGGGCGAGATCCTCGACTCGCTCACCGTGCAGAGCCTCATCCGCCGCTACCCGCGGGTGTGTGGCATGACCGGCACCGCGATCGCCGTGGCCGAGCAGCTGCGGGAGTTCTACGACCTCAGGGTCGCGGTCGTCCCGCCCAACAAGCCGTGCGTACGGGTGGACGAGCCCGACCGGATCTTCGCCGCGCTGGAGGACAAGGAGCGGGCGCTGCTGGAGGAGATCGAGACCCGGCACGCCACCGGGCAGCCGATCCTCGTCGGCACGCTCGACGTCGCCGAGTCCGAGCGCCTGGCCGAGGCCCTGGAGGCCAGGGGGCTGAGCGCGGCCGTGCTCAACGCGAAGAACGACGCCGAGGAGGCGCAGATCATCGCGAAGGCCGGCCGGCGCGGCGCGATCACGGTCTCCACGCAGATGGCCGGGCGCGGCACCGACATCCGGCTCGGCGCGGGTGACCCGGACGAGGAGCAGGAGGTCGCCGCGCTCGGCGGGCTCTACGTCATCGGCACCGGCAGGCACGAAAGCAGCAGGCTGGACGACCAGCTGCGGGGCCGCGCCGGACGGCAGGGCGACCCCGGCGGCTCGGTGTTCTTCGTCAGCGGCGAGGACACGCTCCTCACCGCGTACGCGCCGGACCAGTCGCTGCCCGCGGCCGGCCGCGACGGCGTCGTGCGGGCCGCGGACGCCGCCGGGCTGGTGGCACACGCCCAGCGCGTGGCGGAGGGCGTCAACCTGGAGATCCACCGCAACACCTGGCGCTACACGCGGCTCCAGGAGCGCCAGCGGGCGGAGGTGCTGGAGCAGCGCGACCGCGTCCTGCACGGCGACACCGGGGCGCGGGCCCTGGAGCAGGCCTGCCCGGAGCGCTACCGCGAGCTGTGCGAGACGGCGGGCGAGGAGGCGGTCGAGCGGGCCGCCCGGCAGATTGTGCTGTATCACCTCGACCGCTGCTGGACCGAGCACCTCGGCTTCCTCGCCGACCTCCGCGAAGGCATCCACCTGCGGGCCCTCGGGCGGCTGAACCCGCTCGACGAGTTCAACCGCGAGGCCGTCCCGGCCTACCGGGCGATGCTCGACGAGGTCGAGCGGCGTTCCAAGGAGACCTTCGAGAAGGCCGACGTCACCCGGGACCTCGCGGAGCAGGGCCTCAAGCGGCCCACGGCCACCTGGACCTACCTGGTGCAGGACAACCCGTTCGGCTCGGAGTGGGACCGCGTGCTCAAGCGCGTCGCCGGAGCACTCAAGCGCCGCAAACGGTAAGGTCCGCGGGCCCCCGAGGCTCTACCGCTTGCGGTGGCGGCCCTCCTCGTGGGAGGTTCCGTGGGCGTGGGCGGGCCGGCTCAGCACGGCCTTGGCGCCCACGGCGACGAGCGCGCACACCACGATCGCGACCGAGAAGGCGGGAACGGCCGCATCTTCCAGCTGGCCGTCCACGGCCGACGCGGGAGTGAACGCCGGGGAGGCCGTCACCTCGCCGGCCCTCGGCCCCTTCACGGTCTTCGCGGCGGTCTTCTCCGCGGTCTTCTGGGTGCTCTTCTGAGTGATCTTCCCGGCGGCGTTCGCGGCAGGGTTGGCGGCCAGTGGGGACATCTGGGCCGTGGCCGCCTCGACCTGCGTGTCCTGCGCGTCCGGCGCCGCGGGCGCGGAGGCCACGGGGGCCGGGCTCTCCTTCACGCCGGGCGTGGACGTGGGAGCGGAGTCCTGCGGCGCGGCGGGAGACGCCGAGGGAGCGGGAGCGGCGGTGGGGCAGGGCGGCGGGGGCTTCGGGTGGTCCTTGACCCCGTACGCGCCCGTCGAGAACGGCTTGGGCGCGCCCGTCTTGCCGAGGCCCTTGCCCCATTGGGTGACCACGACCTTCACCGGGATGTGGCCGAGCCCGCCCGCGTCCTCGACGGTGAGCGAGTCGGTGTTCCAGGTGCCGCCGGTCAGATCGGCGAACGTCTTGCCGTCGAGGTCGAGCATGACCCCGCTGCTGGAGGGAACGCCGGGGCCGCGGTCGCCGATGAAGAAGTCGGCCTTCTTCCCCTTGTAGACCACGTAGCCCTTGGTGCCCATCGGCCAGCTCGGGCTGGCGGCCAGGCCCTCCTGCATCGGCTTGCCCGACGCGGGGGCGCCGGTGTCGCCGTTGACGCCCGACCCGTCGTCCCAGAAGTACGACGCGGTCGTCTTGCCGGCGTACAGGACGGTGTGGCCTTCGGCGGTCGGGCAGCCGACCTCGGGAACGGCGGGCGCGGTGGCCGCGTCCTCGCCGTCGGTGGGGGTGTGCTGGGAGCCCGCCGGGGCGGGGCGGGCGGAGGCGTCCTGCCGGTGCGGGGACACGGCGGTCGCGCGGTGCGTCTCGCCCTTCGCCGGGCTCAGCTGCTCCCGGAGGGCGTCGGTGTGGGGGTCCGCGTAGCTGGAAATGGGGGATCTCCTGACTGGTCACGGTTGGGTAACCGGACAATAAGCCAAGAACACCCCAAATCTCGACATCTCGGGCGAAAGTTTTACTTTCTGGACTAACTTCCCATGAAGTGGCAAAGTCGGATGTGACGCGCCCCCCTTCCCGGGGGGCTGGAGGGAAGGAGGGCACGCCACGTATCGGGATCAGGACGACAGCAGGCGAGCCCGCAGCCCGGCCCCGAAGGCGGTCGGGGTGCCGTTGTAGTCGCTGATCAGGGACGGGCCGGTGGAACAGTCCCAGGTGTTCCAGGTCCAGCCGAGGTAGGACAGGCCCTTGGCGTCGAACCAGTTCATGACCTGGTCGATGAACCCGTGCGAGCAGGTGTTCTCACCGATCTCCCCGGCCACCAGCGGGACCTGGGCCGCCACCGGCGCGAGCTGACTGTCCCAGCACGAGGTGCCGACGCAGGAGTTGAAGTTGTACACGTGCCACGCGGCGGCCAGGTTGTTCCGCGAGTCCGTGGGCTTGTACTGCAGCCACTGCGACAGGTCGTTGGAGTAGGCCAGGCCGCCCAGCATGATGATGTTGGTCGCGCCGGTGGCCCGCACCGCGTTCACCAGCGACTGGAAGCCCGCCACCTGGTAGGGGATGCCGGAGCAGGTGCCGCCGTCGCGCCAGCAGGCCCACCCCGAGGCGGCGCTGCCGGTCGCGCGCTCCGGATAGGGCTCGTTGAACAGGTCGAACACGACCTCGTCACGGCCCTTGAACGCGTTCGCCACCCCCGTCCAGAACTGCGGGGCGTACTGCGCGTCCGGCATCGGCTTCTGACAGGAGGCGTGGACGTCGGAGCAGCCCGAGGAGTTGCCGGTGTACTGGCCGTAGTTCCAGTGCATCTCGACGATCGGGGTGATGCCCTTGGCGACCAGCCGGTCGACGTACGCCTTGACCTCGTTCTGGTAGGAGGCGCCGCCGTACGAGGACTGGATGTTGCTCAGGCCGAGCCAGCACTCCTCGTTCAGCGGGACGCGGACCGCCCGGACGTTCCACGTCTTCATCGCGTCGATCGCCGCGTTGTCGACCGGGCCGTCCCAGACGCCGCGGCCCTGGACGCACATGAACTCGCCGCCCGACCGGTTGACCCCCAGCAGCCGGTACGGCGTGCCGGTCGCGGCGTTCACGATCTTGTTGCCCGACACCTTCAGCTTCGGCGCCACCCCATTGGAGGGGCTGGGCGACGTCGAGGGCGAGGGGCTCGGGGACGGGCTCGGGGACGGGCTCCGCGTGGGGCTCTGCGACGGGCTGGGCGAGGAGCTCGGCGAGCGGGAAGGCGAGGGCGAGGCCGACGGGGACTGCGACGGCGTGCCGCCGTTGCAGGCGACGCCGTTCAGCGTGAAGCCGGCCGGCACCGGGTTGCTCCCGGACCAGGATCCGTTGAAGCCGATGCTCGTCGAGCCGCCGGCGGGCAGGGACTTGTTCCAGTCCATCGCCGTCGCGGTCACGGTGGCGCCCGACTGGCTCCAGGTGGCCGACCACCCCTGGGTGACCTTCTGACCGCTGTCGGGGAACGTGAAGGTGAGCGTCCAGTTGGTCAGGGTGTCGCCCAGGTTCTGGATGCTCAGGTTGGCGGACATGCCGCCCTGCCACTGACTGGCCGTGTAGGTGACCTTGCACGCCACGGCGGCCTGGGCCGCCGGCGTGTTGGCCAAGGCGAGTCCGCCTGCGGCGATCAGCCCCAGTGCGGTGAGGATCGCGCCTCTCCGTCGCATGCTCCGTCCTTCCATAGAAGACCGGAGCGAAGCGTCGTGAACTAGACCGGTTAAGTCAAAGGTGCTTGGGGCATTACCCCCGCTGAGCTGGGCCTGCGTGCCGCGACCAGGTGAAATTTTCAGCCGGATCCGGCCCGGCGGCGCCGCCTCCGGGGCATCGGCCGCCGGCCGCCGTCAGGGCACCCCCGCAGCGCCCGATTCTCTGACGAAGTGCCCGCGGCAATGGGTGCAGCAGAAGCCGTAGGTCTGCCCGTCGCGCTCCAGGACCACCGCCTCTTCCAGCGGCACGGTCGCGCCGCAGACCGGGTCGACGACCATGCCGTCCGGCACGTGCGCGGCCGGTCCGGTCTTGGCCTCCTCGATCAGCGCGAGGAAGTCCGAGGAACGCCGCACCCGCCCGAGCAGGCCGTAGCCGCCCTCCGGAAGACCGATCACGTTCACCACGGCACGCGGCTCGGGGCGCCCCTCCGCCTCCGCGAGCTCTGCGGTGATCCGGGAGACGAGGTGCTCGCTCATTTCCTTGCCCCACAGCCCGACGATGACGTTCACCACGTACCAGGGGTCCTGCGAGCCGTCGAGCAGGTTCTGCCCGCGATCCAGACCTCCTCCTCACGGACCACCACGTGGGAGAGCGAGTCGAACAGATCCATGACACCGGGGTCCGCGGCGGGTGTCGTGCCGTCCCCGGGCGACAGCAGACGCCGCGCCGTGAGCCGCCTGGCGAGCACCCGGCGCTCCCACTCGTCGAACATGCCCTTGGGCACCAGCAGCTCGACAAACAACATCGTCGCTCCGTCCTTCCGGGAAAGGGTCGATCAGTGGAGATCGTGCCGCGACGAACCCTCACTGTCGTCGCCCCGGGGAGGACTCTCCCGGCTACCGCGCCGGACGCAGCGGGCGGGCGCGCTACGCCGTACGGAGTAGTCCGCTCCCCACCCGTGCGGCGCCTACCAGCGCGTGGCTATGCCTGCTCGCCGCGCAGGACGGCGGCGGGGATCGGGATGGCCGGGAACGGGTTGTCCGGCAGGAGGATCAGCCGGCGCGGCGTGCCGGTGCGCTCCGTGGCGTCCAGGTGCAGCAGGGCCGTCCCGATGCCCGCGGCTCCCACCATGTATCCGGTGTCGGCCGTGACCTCCCCGGGCCGCAGCCGCCGATAGGCCTGATACCAGCGGAAGCCGGCCTCGTCGCCCGCGGTCGCACGCCCGATCAGGTCGATCGCGAGCGTGCGTGCGAAGTCGAGGTACGGCTCGTGCCCCGTGGCCGCGTACAGGCCCACGAAACACTCGATCAGCCCGGCCGTGCCGCAGCACATGCAGGCCACGTCCCAGTGACCCGGGGGCCGGGCCCCGGGCACGCCGCTGTGCATGATTCCGTGCGCGAGCCGTTCCATCCAGTCGAGATCGCCCGGGTCGCCGGTGACCCGGTGCAGCTCGTGGAACATGCGGGCCACCCCGGCGGATCCGGAGCAGAAGCCGAGGTAGTTGAGCCGGCGCCCCTGCGGGAGGTGGTGCGGCACGAGCGCGCATCTGTCGGTGACCACGCTGACCGTGCGGACGAAGTCGGCTCCCCTGCGGGCCGCCGTCAAGAACCGCGCGTCGCGGGTCACGCCGTACAGGCGGGCGAGCAGGAACGCCGTGCCCGCCGTCCCGGACAGGAACCCGGGGGTGACCGCGTCCACGGGCAGGTCGGGGACGGCGTCGCCGCCGAAGCGGTGCCCGGGGACGGCGAGGCCCGCGATGCGCTCCCCCGCCTCGATCGCCACCTCCTCGTACGCCGGGACGCCGAGGATGCCGGCCGCGTGCAGCAGCGCGAGCACGATCCCCCCGTCACCGCGCTGCGCCGGGTCACCGGTCCAGCCGACGCCGTCGCCGAGGGGGCGGGCGTCGCGGACGAGGCGGTCGGCGGCGGCGCGGGCCGCCCCGAAGATCTCCTCGTCGCCCGTCGCCCATCCCGTCTCCGCCATCGCGAAGACCAGACCGGCGAGCCCGTGGTAGAAGGTCGGGTCGCGCTGCTCGGGCCAGGTGACGGCGAGCCTGCGGGCTCCGGCGAGCGCGTCCTCCAGGTACGCCTCGTGGCCGGTGGCGGCGGCGAGTTCGAGGAAGAACAGCACGACGCCGGCCGCGCCGGCGTAGAGGGACGAGAGGTCACCGGCACCGGCCGACCGCCCCCGGGGATCGGGGTTGGCCCGCCATCGCCGTCCCAGGTCGTCGTCCACCGCCGCCGACCGCACCCAGCGCGCGGCCGTGACGGCGGCGGTGACAGGTGTCTCGCGGGGCCAGGCGCTCATCACCCCAGTCTCCCACAAAGCTGGTAGGAAATTAAGGCTACTGTTCTTCCACTCGGAAGCCTACGGGGAGTCGTGCGCCGATCACACCGTCCTCACGGAAACGTCCGGGTGACGTGCCGCGAGGACCGGGGTCGGCGGCGGCGCGGGCGGGAGTCCGAGCAGCGTCCTGGCGTGGGCGATCGCGGCCGGGGTGTCCGGGAAGACGAGCCCGTCGCGGCGGAGGTGGTCGGCCACCCCGAGCCCGCCGAGTACCTCGTCGTGGCCCGGCCGGATGCCCGACAGCAGCACGGTGATCCCCTTTCCCTCCAGCCGCCTGATCGCGTCCCCGAGGACGCCCGCGCCGGTGGCGTCGATCGTCGACACGCGCGACATGCGCAGGATGACCACCCGCACGTCGGCGACCTCCGACAGTTCGAGCAGGAAGCGGTGGGCCGCGCCGAAGAACAGCGGGCCGTCGAACCGGTAGGCCACGATGTGCTCGGCCAGCAGGCGCCGTTCCTCGTCGCCGTGGTCGCCGGTCTCCAGCGGGACCTGCTCGATCTGCGCGCTGCGCGCGACGGCCCGCAGGGCGAGCACGGTCGCGACGCCGACGCCGACCGCGACCGCGGTGACGAGGTCGAAGACGACGGTGACGGCGAAGGTGAGGACCATCACGGCGGCGTCGCCCCGGGTGGAGCGGGCGATGGCGCGCAGCGACCCGACCTCGACCATGCGGACGGTCGTGGCCAGCAGGACACCGGCCAGCGCGGCGAGCGGGATCCGCCCCACCAGGCCGCCCGCGCTGAACACGATGACGGCCAGCACGACGGCGTGCGTGAGGGCGGCCAGGCGCGAGCGGGCGCCCGAGCGCACGTTGACGGCCGTACGGGCGATCGCGGCGGTGGCGGGGATGCCGCCGAAGAGCGGGGAGACGACGTTCGCCAGGCCCTGCCCGAACAACTCGCGGTCGGGGTCGTGCCGCTCCCCCACGCTCATGCCGTCGGCGACCGAGGCGCACAGCAGGCTCTCCAGGGCCCCGAGGGCGGCCACGGCGAGGGCCGCCGGTAGCAGCGAGGTGACGCCGCCCGGATCGAGGAAGCCGAGCGACGGCGCGGGCAGGCCGGCCGGCAGGGTTCCGATGCGGGCGACGTCCAGCCCGGCGGCCTCGGCCACGACCGTGGCGGCCACGACCGTGAGGAAGGAGAACGGCACCGCGGGCCGCCACCGCGCGCCCAGCAGCATGACCCCGGCGACCACGAGCGCCATCGCGACCGGCACCGGATGCGGGTCGCGCGCGAAGTTCGCGACCGCGTTCCCCGCCGCCTGCCACACCCGCTCCCCCTCGCCGGTCACGCCGAGTGCCGCGGGCGCCTGCTGGAGCGCGATGACGACGGCGATGCCCGCCGTGAAACCCTCGATGACGGGGGTGGGCATATAGCGGGCGTACCTGCCGACCCGGGCCAGCGCGAGCACCACGAGCACGATCCCCGCGAGCAGGCCGACCGCGAGCACCCCGCCCGGGCCGTGACTGTGCACGATCGGGACGAGGACGACGGTCATGGCCCCCGTGGGCCCCGACACCTGGAGGTTGCTGCCGCCGAAGACGGCGGCGATCGCGCCCGCGACGACGGCGGTCGCGAGGCCGGCCTGCGCGCCCAGCCCGGAGCCGACCCCGAAGGCCAGCGCGAGCGGCAGGGCCACCACCGCGACCGTGAGCCCGGCGATCAGGTCGCGGCCCGGGCTGCGGCGGGCCGGTCGCCAGTCGGCGGGCGAGGGCAGCAGCCCCGCGACCCGGCCGTACAGCCGCTTGGCCGCGCCGGTCACTCGGCCGCCTCCGCCTGAAGCTCGGCCAGCAGCTCACCCTGGCCGGTGATCATGTCGGTGAGGATCCGCCGGGCCGCGGCGAGCAGGTCGACGACGTCGGGGGTGGCCAGCGAGTAGACCACCGTGCCGCCCTCCCTGACCGCGCTGACCAGACCGGTACGGCGCAGCACGGCGAGCTGCTGGGACAGGTTCGACGCCTCCACCTCGATCTCGTTGAGTAATTCGCGGACCGGGCGGGGGCCGTCCCGCAGGAGTTCGAGCACGCGGATGCGCACCGGATGCCCCAGAGTGCGGAAGAAATCGGCCTTGGCCTGGTAGAGCGGGACGGGCATCGGGCTCACTCCGCCCCTCCCGCCGCCTCCGGGTTGATCCCGTGGTCGGCGGCCAGGCGGTTGAGGTTGTCCAGCCGGCCCGAGGCGATCTGGACGCCGTGCTCGTCGCCGCTCTCCCGCGCCCGCCGCAGCTCCTCGCGCGCCTCTGCGAGCCGGGCGCGCAGCTCCGCCGTGAACTCGTGCATGTCGTCCTCTCCTCCTTCGGCGGGGCTCAGCATATTGCCGATATGAAGAATTATTCAATTCAGCAGCACCGCAACCACGTGGGCGGCCGGAGAGGAGGTCAGGCGGGGCGCGACGTGAAGGAACGCTGGTCGCGCCGCAGCGGATGGCCCTCGGGGATCTCGACCAGCACGATCGGCAGGCCGTCGGGGTCCTCGATCCACATCTCCACCAGCCCCCACGGCTCCAGCCTGGGCGGGCGGGACACCGGCACCCCGGCCTCCACCAGCCGGTCGTGCTCCCTCTGGACGTCGCGCACCTGCAACCAGATCGCCGGCCCCTCCCGTACGTCGCCGGTGCGCGGCGAGACCTCGACGAACCCCTGGCCCAGGAAGAACACCACCCCGGGGTCCTCGACCGGGCCGAACTCCCGGTTGACGGCCAGGCCCAGGACGTCCCGGTAGAAACGGCGGCTCGCGGCCCGGTCGGCCGATCGCAGGAGTATGCGGCTGCTCAGCACTTCCACGTGACGGTCGTGCCCATTCGGGGCATGCGGTTGGGGATGGATTACGGCAAGCGGCGGCCAAGGCTTCCCGGGCCCTTGGTCCCTCCGCCGGGCGACGGACGTCGGTGCCGCCGGAGGGACGGGAACGGCACACTGGTCGCCGACGCCCCGTTGAGGATCATCGTGGAGGTTCGAATGACTGAAGACACGGCTCCCGCCGGCATGCCGCGCCTGGACAGGCTCGACCGCGAGGAGTGCCTGCGGCTGATCTCGCCGGGCGGTGTGGGCAGGGTCGCCTTCAACAACCCGACCGGGCCCGTGATCCTGCCGGTCAACTACACGATCGAGCAGGGCGCCGTCTTGTTCCGCACCGCTCTCGGCGGCCCGATGGACGCCGACCTGCGCACGGGGATCGAGGGGGCCGACTTCATGGTGGCCTTCGAGGTGGACCACATCGACGAGAGCACCCGGGAGGGCTGGAGCGTGCTCGTGCGCGGCGGAGCCCACCACATCACCGGCGACGTGAACAAGAACGCGGTGGAGTCGTGGGCGGGCGGCGACCGTCCGCTCTACATCCGGATCTCGCCTAACGAGGTCAGCGGCCGGCGCATCCAGCACGCCTGATGGACGCCTGGGTCGTGGCCCGGCCGGGGCCCGTCGCGACGCGGCCGCTGGAGCGGGCCGTGCTGCCGGACCCCGCGCCCGGGCCGGGGGAACTGCTGGTCCGCGTCGAGGCGTGCGCGGTCTGCCGCACCGACCTGCACCTCGCCGAGGGCGACCTCCCCCCGAGACGCCCTCGTACGGTTCCCGGGCACGAGGTCGTGGGACGCGTGGCGGGGCTCGGGCCGGACACGGCGGGGCCGCCGGTCGGCACCCGCGTGGGAGTGGCCTGGCTGCGCTCGACCTGCGGCCGGTGCCGCTACTGCCTGCGCGGCGCGGAGAACCTGTGCCCGGCGTCCACCTACACGGGCTGGGACGCCGACGGTGGATACGCGGAGCTGCTGACCGCCCCCGCGGCCTACGTCTACCCGCTGCCCGAGGACACCCCGGCCGAGACGCTCGCCCCGCTGTTGTGCGCGGGGATCATCGGATATCGCGCGCTGGTCCGCGCCGACCTGCCTCCGGGCGGGCGGCTCGGGATCTACGGGTTCGGCGCCTCGGCCCATCTGACCGCCCAGATCGCGATCGCCGAGGGCGCGACCGTACACGTGATGACGAGGTCGGCGGCGGCGAGGGAGCTCGCGCTCCGGCTGGGCGCGGCCTCCGCGGCGGGCAGCGCCGACCCGCCGCCCGAGCCCCTGGACGCCGCCATCCTGTTCGCCCCGGCCGGCGATCTCGTGCCGGTCGCGCTGGCCGCGCTCGACCGGGGCGGCACGCTCGCGGTGGCGGGGATCCACCTCACGGACATCCCGGCGCTGAACTACCAGCGTCACCTGTTCCAGGAGCGCACGCTGCGCAGCGTCACGGCCAACACCCGCGAC
This sequence comes from Microbispora sp. KK1-11, assembly GCF_006874435.1. Taxonomy (NCBI): domain Bacteria; kingdom Bacillati; phylum Actinomycetota; class Actinomycetes; order Streptosporangiales; family Streptosporangiaceae; genus Microbispora; species Microbispora sp. KK1-11. Next base: position 437,361 of record NZ_VIRJ01000002.1, read on the forward strand.
GACGGGCGGGAGTTCCTGCGGCTGGCGGCCCTCCACCATCCGCGGGTCACGACGACGCCCTACTCCTTCGACGCCGCCGGCCGGGCGCTTGCCGACCTGGCCGCCGACCGCGTCGAGGGGGCCGCCGTCCTGCTCATGGACAGGTGACGGGCGGCACGGGCTCCAGGTGGAACAGGCCGCCCTTCACGTTCGTGGGGTCGCCGGCCGCACGCGCCGTCCTCCCGGCCAGCGCCATCAGCACGTCGGTGGTGGTGACCAGGCCCCGCAGGACGTCGTCCGGGCCGAGCACGGGGACCGCGCCGCAGTCGGCGTCGGCCATCAGGGCGGCCACCTCGGACAGCGGGGCGTCCGGGGCGACCCGGGGACAGCGCCGCCCCTGCACAAGCGTGCGCACCACCGCCTGCGACTGCTCGGCGGGGCCGCCCGACCAGTGCGCGGCGACGTCCTCCCGCCGGAGCACGCCGACGAGCCGGCAGCAGGCGTCCACGACCGGGAGGTGGTGGACGCCGGCCCGCCACATCAGCTCCCAGGCCATCAGCGGCGACTCCTCCGGCTCCACCGTGACGAGCGTCCGGGTCATCACCTCGGACGCGGTCGTGGTCTCGACGCTCATCGATCCTGCCCGCCTTCCGCCGGGCCGGTCCGCCGGGGCGCGCCCGCGGGGACGGCCCGGTCCACGTCGTCGATCTCGTACGTGACGGAGGAGTCGACGTCCACCACGCCGTCCACCTGCCACACCTCCTCGATCAGGGCGCAGAGCTGGGAACGCCGCTCCACGCCGCCGTCGAGGTGGACGATCCCCTCCTCGACCCGTACGACGCAGTGCCGGCAGTGGCGCGACGCCACCTCGAGGACGTCGCAGCGGAGGTCCTCCGGGGGCCGGCAGAACGCCCTGATCAGGTCGGACTGTTTGACCAGCCCGGTGATGCGGCCGGTCTGCCCGTCCACCACCGGCAGCTCCTTGACCCTGTTGCGGTGCATGAGACAGGCCGCCCGCCGCAGCGGGGTGTCCTCGGTGACCGTGATCGCGGGGCTGCTCATGATCTGGGCGGCGCTGCGGCCGCTCGCCTTCCTGCGCTCCCTGCGGCGGGACGGCCCCTCGATGATCAGATCTCCGGGCCGCAGGTCGAGGTCCTTGAGCAGCAGGTCGTCGTCGCTCACCATGCCGATCACGCGCCGGTCCCCGTCCACGACAGGGACGGCCCCGACGTGGAACCGGCACATCGCGGTGACCACGTCGGAGAACGAGGCCGCCGCCTCGACGGCGACCACGAACCTGTTCATGACATCGCGGACGGTCATCGGCATGGCGTCCTCCTTCGTCTCCCCCAGCCTTGGCCACCACCGGCGCCGGGGCGACCGGCGAACGTCCCCCTACCGTGGGACCTATGTCCTGGGGGTCCCATTCAGCCAAGATCCGCCAGTACCGTGTCAGTTGTGCAGAATGCCGCGATCCTCACCGTCGATGACGACCCTTCCGTCTCCCGGGCGGTGGCTCGTGACGTACGCCGCCGATACGGCGACCGCTACCGGGTGATCCGAGCCGAGTCCGGCCCCAGCGCGCTCGACGCGCTGAACGAGATCAAGCTGCGCGGCGAGCAGGTCGCCGTCATCCTGGCCGACTACCGGATGCCCCAGATGAACGGCATCGAGTTCCTCGAGGCGGCCATGGACGTCTTCCCGCTGGCGCGCAGGGTGCTGCTGACCGCCTACGCCGACACCGACGCGGCCATCAGCGCGATCAACATCGTCGATCTCGACCACTACCTGCTCAAGCCGTGGAACCCGCCGGAGGAGAAGCTCTACCCGGTGCTGGACGCGCTGCTGGAGGCCTGGCTCGCCACCCCCGCCGTGACGATGCCGGAGACCAAGGTCGTGGGTCATCGCTGGTCGGCGCACTCGTTCACGGTGCGCGACTTCCTCGCCCGCAACCTCGTGCCGTACCGCTGGCTGCGGGCCGACGAGGCCGAGGGCGTACGCCTGCTGACCGCCGCGGGGATGAGCGAGGCGGACGTGCCGGTGGTGATCACCACGGACGGCAAGGCCCTGGCGCGGCCCACGGAGGCCGATCTCGCCGCGCACGTCGGCATGGCCACCACTCCGGCCTCGGATCTCTACGACCTCGCCGTGATCGGCGCGGGCCCCGCCGGTCTCGGCGCCGCGGTGTACGGCGCGTCCGAGGGACTGCGCACCCTGCTCGTGGAGCAGCGGGCCACCGGCGGTCAGGCCGGGCAGAGCAGCCGGATCGAGAACTACCTGGGCTTCCCCGACGGGGTCTCCGGCGCCCAGCTCACCGACCGCGCCCGCAGGCAGGCGCTGAAGTTCAACACCGAGCTGCTCACCACCCGGGAGGTCGTCGGCCTCGAACGGAGCGGTTCCGCCACCCTGCTGCACTTCGGCGACGGAAGCGCCGTGACGGCGCATACGGTCGTGCTGGCGACCGGCGTGTCCTACCGGCTCCTGGACGCGCCCGGCCTGGCCGACCTGACCGGCCGGGGCGTCTTCTACGGCGCCGCCGCCACCGAGGCCCCGAGCTGCTCGGGGGAAGAGGTCTACATCGTCGGCGGCGCGAACTCGGCCGGGCAGGCGGCGGTGTACTTCTCCCGGTACGCCCGCAAGGTGCACATCCTCATCCGGGGAGAGGACCTCACCCGGTCGATGTCGCAGTATTTGATCGATCAGATCGAGGCCATTCCGTCGATCGAGGTCCATCCGCGCACGGAGGTGGTCGGCGGCGAGGGCCGCGACCACCTGGAGCGCCTGATCCTGTGCGACGGGCGGACCGGCCTGACGACCGCCGTGCCGACGTCGTGGCTGTTCGTCTTCATCGGGGCGGAACCGCGCACCGACTGGCTCGGCGACGTGGTCGCCCGCGACGGAGCCGGCTATGTGCTGACCGGCTCCGACCTGCTGGCGGACGGCCGCCGCCCGGCCGGGTGGACGCCGTCCAGAGATCCCTATCACCTGGAGTCGAGCATGCCCGGCGTCTTCGCGGCGGGCGACGTGCGGGCCGGATCGGTCAAGCGCGTCGCATCGGCCGTCGGCGAGGGCGCCATGGCGGTCTCGCTCGTCCACCGCTACCTGGAGGCTCGATGACCGACCATCCGAGTGAGCCGACACTGTCACCTGACGAGCTGCGCACGCTGTTCCTGTTCGAGGCGCTGGACGACGCGCAGCTCGCCCGGTTGTCGGAGGCGGGCCGGGTTGAGCGGCGGCTCGCCGGAAACCGCGTCTACCAGGAGGGCGAGCCCGCCACCTGCTTCTTCGTGCTGCTGAGCGGCACGGTCGCGATGAGCAGGCGGGTGCAGGGCGACGAGGTCGAGGTGAGCCGCACCGGCCAGCGCGGGGTGTACGGCGGCGCCACCCAGGCGTACATCACGGGAGAGTTCTCCCAGCTTTACATGAACACGCTGACCGCGGTCACCGACGCCGAGTTCTTCGTGCTGCCGGCCGAGGTGATCGGGGCGTGTGTGCGTGAGTGGTTCCCGATGGCGATGCACCTGCTCGAGGGGTTGTTCCTCGGCATGCGCGCCACCCAGACGATCGTCGGCGAACGGGAACGGCTGCTCGCGCTCGGCTCGCTGTCGGCCGGCCTGACCCACGAACTGAACAACCCGGCGGCCGCCGCCGTACGGGCGACGTCGGCGCTGCGCGAGCGGGTGGCGGGCATGCGGCACAAGCTCGCCATGATCGCCGACGGGCGGCTGGACGGCAGTCAGCTGCACGACCTGGTGGAGCTCCAGGAGGACGCGGTCAAGCGGTCGGCCTCCGCCCCCGACCTCACGCCGCTGGCGCGCTCCGACGCCGAGGACGCGGTCGCCGACTGGCTGGACGACCACGACATCGTCGGCGGCTGGGACCTGGCGGCGACGCTGGTGGCCGGCGGCCTCGACGCGGCCTGGCTCGACCAGATCGCCGGGGCGGTGGGCGAGGAGAACCGGGAGTCCGCGGTCCGGTGGCTCACCTACACCGTGGACACCGAACTGCTGATGTGCGAGATCGACGACGCGGTCAACCGGATCTCCGGCCTGGTCGCCGCCGCCAAGCAGTACTCCCAGCTCGACCGCGCCCCGCACCAGACGGTCGACGTGCACGACCTGCTCGACGCCACGCTGACCATGCTGCACGGCAAGATCCCCGAGGGCGTCCGCACGGTCAAGGAGTACGACAGGTCGCTGCCGCTCATCCCGGCGTACGCGGCGGAGCTGAACCAGGTGTGGACCAACCTCATCGACAACGCGCTCGGCGCGATGGACGGCACGGGCACGCTGACCCTCCGCACCCGGCGCAAGGACGGCCACCTGATCGTCGAGGTCGGCGACACCGGCCCCGGCATCCCGCCCGAGGTCCGGCCCCGCATCTTCGAGCCGTTCTTCACCACCAAGCCCGTCGGCGAGGGCACCGGCCTGGGCCTGGACATCTCCTACCGGATCGTGGTCAACAAGCACCACGGGGACATCAGGGTGGAGTCGCGTCCCGGCGACACCCGGTTCCGGGTCTACCTGCCCGTGGACCAGGCGACGCGGGAGCCCGTTCGATAAGGCCACCCGTACGACCTGGCCGTACAGTGTGGACATGGGCATGGTCAGCACCGTGGGTCTCGTCCTGCACCCGCAACGCGACTCCAAGGAGGCGATCGACACGATCGTCGAGTGGGCGCGCAAGCGGGACTGCACGGTGCTGGGGCTGCCCGACGAGGTCGGGCGCATCGACTGCAGCGCGATCGCGGTGGACGCCCCGACCCTGGTCAGGCGGTCCGACCTGCTCGTCAGCCTCGGCGGCGACGGCACGATGCTGCGCACGATGCGCCTGATCGCCGGGCGGCCGACCCCCGTCCTCGGGGTCAACCTGGGACGGCTCGGCTTCCTCGCCGAGATCGACGTGGACGAGCTGGCGCCCGCGCTGTCCGCGATCGACGAGCACAGATACACGGTCGAGCCACGCATGGCGGTCCGGGCGACCAGCCACGACGGCTGGATGGTGACCGCGTTCAACGACATCGCCCTCGTCCGCATCCCCGGCGACGGGCTCGCGGCCGTGTCCGTCTCTGTCTACGGTGAGCCGTTCGTCCGGTACGCCGCCGACGCCGTGATCGTCGCCACCTCCACCGGATCCACCGCGTACAGCTTCTCGGCGGGGGGCCCGATCGTCTCCCCCACCGTCGAGGGGTTCCTCGTCGTCCCGGCCGCCGCCCACTCGGCGTTCAACCGGGCGCTGGTCCTGTCGGCCGACGAGGAGGTGACGCTCGACGTGCTCCCGACCAGCGGGCAGCTCGCCCTTGAGGTCGACGGCACCATCGGCGGCCACCTGGGCCCCGGCGACCGGCTCACGGTGACCGCGCTGCGCGCCGCCGCACGCGTGGTGCGCCTCGGGACGACGACCTTCTACGAGCGGGCCCGCCGCAAGCTCCGCGTGAACGGCAGCGCCGAGGTCGACTGACTGCGGCGCCCCTCACGCCGCCGGATCATCGTGACGGTGTCGGCGACCAGAGCCCTGCCGCGGTCCCGTCGCGCAGGTGCCTGCGATAGGTGACCACCTTGTCGTGGATGACGGCGAGGCTCGCGTCGAGCTCGGCGATCCGTGCCCTCACGGTGCGCTCGTGCTCCTCCAGCAGGGCGAGGCGCTCGTGCTCGTTTCCCGGCCCCGACCGTACGAGCTCGGCGAACCTGCGCAGGGTGGCGATGGACATGCCGGAGTCGCGCAGGCGGTTGCACAGGACCAGCCACTCCACGTCCGCCGGGTCGTACACCCGCTGCCGGCCGGCCGATCGGGGGATCGGACGGAGGAAGAGCCCCTCGCGTTCGAAGAACCGCAGCGCGTGCACGCTCAGCCCGGTCGCCTCAGAGACCTGCCCGATGGACAGAGCTTCCGTATGCCTGGTCATGCGGCGGATCGTACAGCTTGACCTAGAGCACACTCTAGTTTCTACCGTCCTCCTCATGACGACACAGCACAGGATCGGCAGTGGTTTCGGCGCCCGCAGCACCGCGCGCGAGGTGCTCGCGGGAATCGATCTGTCCGGGCGGACGGCCCTGGTCACCGGGGGGTATTCCGGGCTCGGCCTGGAGACGACGCGGGCGCTGAGCGCGGCGGGGGCTCAGGTGATCGTCCCCGCGCGCAGGCCGGAGGCGGCGAAGGAGGCGCTGCGCGACATCCCGGGCACGGAGACCCGCGAACTCGACCTGGCGGACCTGCACAGCGTTCGCGTGTTCGTGGAAACGCTCGTGGAGACCGGCAGGACCATCGACATCCTCATCGCCAACGCCGGCATCATGGCCTGCCCGGAGACCCGCGTCGGCCCGGGGTGGGAGGCCCACTTCGCGGTCAACCACCTCGGCCACTTCGCCCTCGTCAACCGCCTCCGCCCGGCCCTGGCCCCCGGAGGGTCGCGGGTGGTGTCGGTGTCCTCCGCCGGCCACTCCGGGTCCCGGATCCGATGGAACGACATCCACTTCCGGGAGGGGTACGACAGGTGGCAGGCCTACGGCCAGTCGAAGACGGCGAACATCCTGTTCGCCGTGCACCTCGACGCGCTCGGGGCCGCCGCCGGCATACGGGCCTTCTCCCTGCATCCGGGCGAGATCCTCACTCCCCTCCAGCGGCACGTCCCCCGCGAGGAGCAGATCGCCCTGGGCTGGATCTCTCCCGACGGCACGGCGGCGGAGGGCTTCAAGACTCCGGAGCAGGGCGCGGCGACGACGGTCTGGGCGGCGACCTCTCCCATGCTCGCGGATCACGGCGGGGTTTACTGCCAGGACTGCGACGTCGCCGAGCTCGCCACGACCGACGACATGGGCACCGGAGGGGTCAAGCCGTGGGCGGTCGACCCCGAGGAGGCGTCCCGGCTCTGGGACCTGTCGTCCGAGCTCACCGGCGTCGACGCGTTCTCCTGACGCGGACGGCCGGGGCGGCGCACGCGTGCCGGCCCCGGGACCGCGTCCGCAGGTCCTACAGCAGGCTCTCGATCTCGGACAGCTCCTCGGCGGTGAGCGCCGGTGCGGCCAGGGCGGCGACGTTCTGTTCGAGCTGCCCGACCGAGCTCGCCCCGATCAGCACCGACGTGACCCTCTGGTCGCGCAGGATCCACGCCAGCGCGAGCTGCGCGAGCGACTGCCCGCGCTCCTGCGCGATCTTGTTCAGGCCGCGCAGGGTCTCCAGCAGGTCGTGGGTGAGCCGGTCGCGCTTCAGGAAATGGCCGATCGCCATCCGGGAGTCGGCCGGCACCTCGCCGTCGAGATAGCGTCCGGTGAGCAGGCCCTGCGCCAGCGGCGAGTAGGCGATGCACCCCGCCCCGGCCCGCTCCAGCGTGTCCAGCAGGCCGTCCTCCACCCAGCGGTCCAGCATCGAGTAGCGCGGCTGGTGGATCAGGAGCGGGGTGCCCAGCTCGCGCAGCACGGCGGCGGCCCGCTCGGTCTGCTCGGCGGAGTAGTTCGAGATGCCCACGTAGAGCGCCTTGCCGGAGCGCACCGCCGTGTCGAGGGCGCCCATCGTCTCCTCGATGGGAGTGTCCGGGTCGGGCCGGTGGGAGTAGAAGACGTCGACGTAGTCGAGGCCCATCCGGCTCAGCGACCGGTCGAGGCTCGCCAGCAGATACTTGCGCGACCCCCACTCGCCGTACGGCCCGGGCCACATGTCGTAGCCCGCCTTCGTCGAGATGAACAACTCGTCGCGGTAGGGCCGGAAGTCGGCGCGCAGGTGGCGGCCGAAGTTCTCCTCCGCCGAGCCGTACGGCGGGCCGTAGTTGTTGGCCAGGTCGAAGTGGGTGATGCCGAGGTCGAAGGCCCGGCGCAGGACGGCGCGCTGCACGTCGAGCGGGTGGCCGTCGCCGAAGTTGTGCCACAGCCCGAGGGAGATCTCGGGGAGCAGCACGCCACTCCTTCCGCTGCGCCGGTACCGCATGTCGTCGTATCGAGCGGGGGCGGGGACGTAGGGGTGCGGGATCATCCGTGGCCTTTCTTGCGCGACTGGCCCGGTCCTTTGCCGCGGCCTTACTCAAGGACTACCAGCAAACCGCACATGTCAACGGCCCGCCCACCGCCCTCGGCCCGGGACGCGCTCACGCCCTCAGCGCACGCCTCTCGGGCGGAACTGGACGCTGATGCGGGCGCCGACCACTTTGGCCGACTTGGGGATCGCGTGCTCCCAGGTGCGCTGGCAGCTCCCGCCCATGACGATGAGATCGCCGTGGCCCAGCTCGTGCCGCACCGTCGGGCCGCCCCCGCCGCGGGGGCGCAGCAGCAGCGGACGCGGGGTGCCGACCGACACGATCGCGACCATCGTGTCCTGCGTGCTGCCCCGCCCGATGGTGTCGCCGTGCCAGGCGACGCTGTCCCTGCCGTCGCGGTAGAGGCACATCCCGGCAGTGCGGAACGGCTCGCCGAGCTCCTCCTCGTAGTGGGCGTTGAGCGCGTCCCTCGCCTGGACCAGTATCGAGTCGGGAAGCTCCTCGTCCTCCTCGTAGAACTTCAGCAGGCGCGGCACGTCCACGACCCGGTCGTACATGTGCCTGCGCTCGGCGTGCCAGGGCACCGCCTCCAGGAGGCGTTCGAAGAGCGCGTCGGCCCCCTCGATCCAGTGCGGCCGGACGTCGATCCAGGCGCCGCGCTCCAGGGAAGTGCGCCGCACGGACGAGCCGAGCGGGCCGACGTGAACATCCTCGCCCCAGTCCAGCAGCGAGGCCTGAAAAGCGGTCATACGACCATCATATTAGAACATCTATTCGATCATGCTGTGGGCGAGAAGGAGCTCGTCACCGCACGTCGAGGTCGAGGCCCGGCGGCAGGCCGGTGACGGTGGCGTGACCCGCCGCGTCCACGGCGACGCTCACCTCCGCGCCCGCCACCCGCAGCCCCCGGGCCGACAGCGCCCCGAGTGGCGCCCCGGCCATGGGCCGCAGCAGCACCCGCCCCGCCGGCACGTCGGGATACAGGCCCAGCGCGGCGTGCGCGATCGTCACCGCCGCGGCGGCCGACCACGCCTGCGGACGGCAGGCCGCCGGGTAGGGCATGGGCCTGCCGAGGCCGGGGCGCGGATCGGCGTCGTCCCCGGCGTACAGCTCGGGCAGCCGGTAGCCGAACGCCTCCCCCGCCGCGAGCAGCCCTTCGGCGAGCCCGGCCGCCTGCGCGGCGAACCCGGCCCCGGCCAGCCCGGCGAGCACGATGGCGGTGTCGTGCGCCCAGATCGAGCCGCAGTGATAGGACAGCGGGCTGAAGCCGCCGTCGCCGGACGACATCGTGCGCAGCCCGTAGCCGCCGCTCATCATGGGAGCGGCCAGCAGCCCCGCGATCTCGGCCGACTCCTCCTCCGACAGCAGGCCGATGCCGAGCAGGTGGCCGATGTTGCTGGTCAGCGCGTCCACCGGCCGCTTGTCTGTGTCGAGCGCGAGCGCGGGGAAGCGCCCGTGCGGGCCGTCCACCCAGAACCGGGCGCGGAACCGCTCGGACAGCGCGTCGGCGTGCTCGTTCCATCGGTCCGCGCCGGGACGGCCGAACGCCTCCAGCAGGGACGCCGCCTTCCTGGCCGCCTCGTACGCGTAGCCCTGCACCTCGACGAGCGCGATCGGCGGCTTGGCCTGGCCGCCGTCACGGAAGCGGATGGAGTCGCCGGAGTCCTTCCAGCCCTGGTTGGCCAGGCCGCTGCCGGCGGTGTCGATGTACTCCACGAACCCGTCGCCGTCGGGGTCGGCGAAGTCGGCGAGCCAGCCGAGCGCGGCCTCCATGTTCGGCAGCAGCGCCGCCACCTCGCGCTCGGGCATCCCCCACCGCCAGGCGTCGTGCAGGAGGCTGATCCACAGGGGGGTGGCGTCGATCGTGCCGTAGTAGGCCGCGGGCAGCCGCAGGCCGTTGCCCTCGACGGTGAACTCGCGCCGCCGCAGCTCGTGCATGATCTTCCCCGGCGCCTCGCCCGAGGCGGGATCCATCCGCGTGCCCTGCCGGCGTGCGAGCACCCGCAGCGTGCCGGCGGCGAGGTCGGTGCCGAGCGGCAGCAGCATCCGGGCGGCCCACAGGCTGTCGCGCCCGAAGAGCGTGAGGAACCACGGCACGCCCGCGCCGAGGAAGGTGTCCTCGGGAGCGCCGGTCTCCGCCAGCCGCAGCGACCGCAGGTCCTCAAGCGACTGGTGCAGCAGCCGGGTCAGCCGCCGGTCGGCGGCGGTGAACTCGGGTTCGCTCCACTCCAGCGTCCTGGCCGGCGCGACGACGACGGCGGCGGGGTCGTCCACGACGACCTCCCAGCGCAGCGTCGCCGACCCGCCCGGCGGCAGGCTCAGCTCCCAGCGCAACCGGGGGCCGTCACCGGTCTCCACGCGGGCGCCCTCGCCGACGGCCGTGACGCTGATGCCGCCTCTCCGCCACGACAGTCTGCCGGATCCCCTGTCGTCGGGCTCGGCCGGCGCGGTGTCGCCGCCCGACTTGACCACCTCGATCGGCGCGAAGTCGCAGCCCAGCTCGACGGTGACCGAGGCGGTCACGGCCACAGAGGCGGTGGAGGTGATCTCCACGCGCTCGCTCATGCCGTGCGCGCCGACCTCGCGGACGCGTTCGAGCCGGACGGTGGGGTCGGGGTGGGGGTCGCCGAGCCAGCGGGCGAGCGAGACGAACCGGGTGCGCCCGGCTTCCTCGTGGACGTGGCCGATGGCCTCGGGCTCGCGGCCGTCGACGAGCAGCGTCGCCTGCGACAGCGCCCGGTGATCGGCGTGGAAGAGCCCCTGGACGCCGAAGGGGCGGATCTGTCCGTCAGCGCCGCTCAGCGCCCCGGTCGGCGCCATGACGGTGCTGACCAGCTCGTGCAGTGGCGGTTGCAGGCGGTACGCCGCGCCGGCGGCGAACTCGCCAACCGGACCGGGCGTGGCTCCGACGAGCACCGATGGCCCTCCTGGATCGAATCGCCCCGGCCGTGACCTTGACATGTGGTCGCCGGGGGTGCACATTGCGAAACATTCAGTTTATTTTGATCGATCTAATCATGCCTTACTCCGTCTTGAACGTTCAAACCCCCAGAAGGGCAGAGCATGACCGAAAAGGTGACGATCGCCGACGTCGCCCGGCTCGCCGGTGTGTCACGCCAGACGGTCTCGAACGCCCTGAACAGCCCCGGCGTCGTCCGTAAGGAGACCAGGCAGCGGGTGCTGCGGGCGGTGGAGGAGCTGGGCTACCGGGTCAACCAGGCCGCCCGCCAGATGCGCACCGGCCGGTCCCGTCTGATCGCCATCCGGATCGAGCCCGACCGCGACGGCATCAACGGCTCGGTGCTCGACCGCTTCCTGCACGGCCTGACCGAGTCGGCCGCGCGATCCGGTTATCGGGTGCTGCTCTACACGGCCGACGACGACCAGTCCGAGGTCGACACGTTCGAGGACCTGCTCGGCGCGTACGAGCCGGACGCGTTCGTGCTGACCAGCACCCACCACGGCGACCTGCGTACGGCCTGGCTGCTGGACCACAAGGTGCCGTTCGTCACCTTCGGACGCCCCTGGAGCGCGGACTCCGCGGGCACTCCCCATGCCTGGGTGGACGTGGACGGAGCGGCCGGCACGGCCGCGGCCACCCGCCACCTGCTCGACGCGGGCCATCGCGTGATCGGCTTCCTCGGCTGGCCGTCCGGCTCGGGGGTCGGCGACGACCGCCGCGAGGGCTGGGCGCGCACGCTCGCCGCGGCGGGCGTGGACCCCACCGGCCTGAGCCGGGCCACCAGCGACGGCGTGGCCGACGGCGAGAAGGCCGCCCACGACCTGCTGCGGTCGGACCTCGGGGTGACCGCGCTCGTCTGCGTCAGCGACTCGCTCGCGCTCGGCGCGCTGCACGCCGCCCGCTCTCCCGGCCTCGCCTGGCAACCCGGCAGGCGGCTCGGCGGCGGAACGGCGGAACGGCCGGTCGCGGTGATCGGCTTCGACGACACGCCGGTGGCCAAGGCCGTCGGCCTGACCAGCCTGAGCCAGCCGCTGGCGCAGGCCGCCGCGCACTGCGTGGCGCTCCTCACCACACTCCTCGACGGCCGGACGGACCCCGGCGAACCGCCGGCGAACGTGCTGCTCGAACCCTCGCTGGTCGTCCGCCAGTCGGCGTGAACCGGCACATCCCCCTCAACGAAGATCGGGAATGCTCATGAAGAACAGAACCGTACGGACGGCGGTGCTCGGCGCCGCCTGCGCCGCCCTCCTTTCCTCGGCCGCCTGCGGCAGTGGTTTCGACGACGACAAGGCGGCCGCTCCCGCCCAGCAGAGCGGCGGTCCTGCCGACCTGCAGATCCTCATCGGCTCCTCGGGCGACGCGGAGACCACCGCGGTGAAGGACGCCGCCGCGGCCTGGGCGAAGAAGTCGGGCTCGAAGGCGACCGTGACCCCGGCGCAGGACCTCGCCCAGCAGCTCGGCCAGGCGTTCGCGGGCGACAACCCGCCCGACGTGTTCTACGTGGACGCCTCCCGGTTCGCCGACTACGCGAGCGTGGGCGCGCTGGAGCCGTACGCCGACAAGCTGTCCGGGGCGTCGGACTTCTATCCGAGCCTGCGCACCACGTTCACCTACGACGGCAAGTTCTACTGCGCGCCGAAGGACTTCTCCACCCTCGCCCTGGTGATCAACGACGATCTGTGGGCCAAGGCCGGGCTGGGCGAGGGCGACGTGCCCACCACCTGGGACCAGCTCACAGCGGTGAGCGAGAAGCTCAAGGCCAAGGGCGTCACGCCCCTCGCGATCGGCGACACCCGTGACCGGGTCGGCGCGTTCCTCGTGCAGGCGGGCGGCTGGATCACCAGCCCCGACGGCAAGCAGGCGACGGCGGACACCCCGGAGAACCTCAAGGCCCTCCAGTACGTCCAGTCGCTGCTCAAGGACAAGCTCGCCCAGTTTCCCAGCCAGCTCGACGCGGGCTGGGGCGGTGAGGCGTTCGGCAAGGGCAAGGCCGCGATGACGATCGAGGGCAACTGGATCAAGGGCGCCCTGAAGGCCGACTTCCCCGACGTGAAGTACAGCGTGCACGAGCTTCCGGCCGGGCCGAAGGGCAAGGGCACCCTGTCGTTCACCAACTGCTGGGGCATCTCCGCCAAGAGCAAGTACAAGCAGCAGGCGATCGACTTCGTCGAGGCGATGACCACCGTCGACCAGCAGATGGCCTTCGCCAAGGCCTTCGGCGTCATGCCCTCGCGGCAGTCGGCGAAGGACGCCTACACCAAGGAGTTCCCCGCCGACGGCCCGTTCGTGAACGGGGCCGACTACGCCCAGGGACCGGTGAACGCGCCGAAGATGGACAGCGTCCTGGCCGACTTCGACACCGGCATCCAGAAGCTCACCGCCGGCGACCCGAAGGCGCTGCTCGAGCGCCTGCAGAAGAACACCCAGGCCGCCCTCGGCTGACGCGAGAGCCGACGCGAGACGGAGCGGGCCCCGGCCGGTGACGGCCGGGGCCCCGCCGACCGGAAGGAGTGACCGTGGCCGACACCGCACCCGCCTCCGCACGGGCCACGCGGCCCGGGCCCCGGCTGAGCGCCGCCGTGCGGGAGAACATCGCGGGCTGGCTGTTCGTGGCGCCGGTGGTGGTGATCCTGGGCCTGTTCATGCTGCTGCCGATCCTGATGGCCATGTGGGTCAGCCTCACCGACTGGAACGGCCAGGGCAGCCCGTTCCGCTCGGGCGTGCCGTTCGTCGGGACGGAGAACTACACCCGGCTGTTCACCGAGGACGGCCTGGCCCGCCAGGACTTCATGACCAGCGTGCGGAACAACTTCTACTACGTCGCGATCGTCGTGCCGGCCCAGACGGTGCTGGCGCTGGGCCTCGCCCTGATCGTGAACAGCAGGATGCTGAAGGGGAAGACGTTCTTCCGCGCCGCGTTCTTCTTCCCCTCGGTCACCAGCTCGGTGGCGATCAGCGTGGTGTTCCTGTTCATCTTCGCCAACTCGGGCGCCGCGACCAGCCTGCTGAAGGTGTTCGGCATCGACGGCCCGCAGTGGTTCTCCGACTCGCGGGGCGTGCTCCACCTGCTGCTCGGGGGGCTCGGCCTGGTCGATCCCGCCGATCCGCCGGCGGCGCTGACGGACGGCGGGCCGTTCGGGCTCTCGTGGTGGGAGTGGCTGTCCGGGCCCAGCGTGGCGATGTGCACGATCATCATGCTGGTCGTCTGGACGACGTCTGGAACGTTCATGTTGATGTTCCTGGCCGCGCTCCAGGACATCCCGGTGACGCTGGAGGAGGCCGGCATGCTCGACGGCGCCGGGCGCTGGCAGCGGTTCCGCCACATCACGCTCCCGCTGCTGAAGCCCACGCTGTTCCTGGTGCTGACGCTCGGCCTCATCGCGACCTGGCAGGTCTTCGACCAGGTCTACGTGATGAGCCAGGGCAACCCGGCCAAGACCACCCTCACCCCGGCATTCCTGTCGTACCAGACGGCCTTCCGGAGCTTCGAGTACGGCTCGGGGACGGCCATCTCGTTCGTGTTGTTCGCCATCATCGTCGTGCTCGCGCTGGTCCAGCGGTGGATCATGCGCGACCGCGACCCCGCCCGCCGTACGAGGAGGTCGTGACCGTGAAACGCCGGGACGCCCGCTCGCTCGCCACCACTTTCGCGGGCTACTTCGTGCTGGTCTTCTTCGCGCTGGTCTTCCTCTACCCGTTCGTGATCCAGGTCGCGAACTCGTTCAAGACCGAGCCGGACGCCGCCGCGAACGCGCTGTCGCCCATCCCCCACCCCTTCACGACCGGCGGCTACGAGAAGGTCTTCCTCAACACCGACCTGCCGCTCTGGCTGGGCAACTCGGTGCTGGTGACGATCGTGGTCACCGCAGGGCGGGTGCTGCTGTGCTCGATGGCCGGGTACGCGCTGGCGCGGATCCGCTTCCGGGGCCGCAAGGCGCTGTTCTCCGCGGTCATCGGGGTCATGGCCGTGCCGCCCGTGGTGCTGTTCGTGCCGAAGTTCCTGGTGCTCAACCAGTTCGGCCTGTACGACAGCTACACGGCGCTGATCCTGCCCCTGATCGTGGACGCCGCGGGCGTCTTCATCATGAAGCAGTTCTTCGAGTCGGTCCCGGTGAGCGTGGAGGAGGCCGCGCGCATCGACGGCGCGGGGGTGTGGCGGACGTTCTGGTCGGTGGTGCTGCCGATGGCACGGCCGGCCCTGATCACCCTGACGATCATCTCCTTCCAGGGCAGCTGGAACGAGTTCGCACACACGCTGGTGGCGGTGCAGAGCCCCGAGCTGTTCACGCTGCCGCGAGGGATCGCCGACCTGGTCAGCGGCTCGCTCGGCAAGGGCACGCAGTATCCGCTCAAGCTGGGCGCCGCCGTGCTCGCCACGATCCCGGTGGCGGTCATCTTCGTGGTGTTCCAGCGCTACTTCGTACGCGGCGCCAACGAGGGCGCGGAGAAGGGCTGACGTCCCGACCGACCCGGCTCTGGCCGTTCCGCCTCGGACGGCACGATGACGAGAACGTACGGATGCCGCGTCACCACATCGACGTGGGCCGCCGGCCCCGGCCCGCTTGTGACGGTCATGCGCGATGGCGACCTGCTTGCCGCCTGCTCCTAGCGGCTGATCTGACGCGGGACCGCCACCGCGAGAAGTTTGTCCGGGTTGCGGATGGCGTAGAAGTTGGTGATCTTCCCATCGGCGATCTCGATCAGGAAGACCCCTTCCAGGCGCTCGCCGCTGAGGACCATCGCGGGGGTGTTGTTGCAGTTGACCCTCTCGATCCGCAGCCCCGCCAGCCGCTCCTGGCGGAACAGGTTCATGAGAACCGCGGCCACCTTCTCCGCACCCACCACCGGCCGGCGCGCTGCGGTGGTCTTGCCGCCGCTGTCGGCGGTCCAGGTGACGTCCGGCGCGAGTAGCGACAGCAGCCCTTCCAGGTCGCCGGTGGACGCCGCGGTCATGAACCGCTCGGTGATCCGCGCGGTCGTGGCGGCGTCGGCGGGCTCGAAGCGCCAATCGGGGGTGAGTGTTTCGAGCAGCACGAGCATCGCCATCGACACCGACTCGGCGAGCAGCACATCGGTCGACGCGTCGTTCTCGTCGAGCAGCAGCGGCTCGGGCAGCCACGAGCCGATGTAGTCCTCGCGACGGCGCGTGCTCGTCCGCACCGCGTTGAGCGCCTGCCGGGTCACCAGCTGTGCCAGATAGGACTTGGTGTCCCGCACCGTCGCGAGGTCCACTTCGGCCCACCGCAGATAGCTGTTCTGCAGCACGTCGTCGGATTCGGTCACCGAGCCGAGGATCTCGTAGACGATCGTGAACAGCAGCGGCCGCAACAGGGTGAACCGCTCGGCATGCTCGTCGGTGCTCACGGGGAGGTGACCACCCGCGCGGCGGAGGCCGGCCGCTCAGAACGCGGGCCGCCCTTGGGCCAGGTCATGGAACCCGGCTTGCGCGCCTCGAGGCGGATCCGCTTCGCCACCACGAACTTGCAGGTCACCTCCTTGATCACCGCGCCCATGCGGCCGCCGATGAAGACGTTCACCGCGGTGTCGTCCTTGCGGGCCAGCTGCCGGATCCCCGCGCGCTGGCCGAGGCTGACGCACGCTCCCGTGAAGGCCAGGTCGATTACCGCCGGTTCGGTCCCCGCGATCCGGCTCAGCACGGTGTCGGCGGCCCGTGCCCCGAGCGGCCCTGCGGCGTAGCCGCTCATCCGCAGCGGTTGACCCGACGGCGCGGCGGCGTCGCCGGCCGCGACGATGCGATCGTCTTCGACGCTGGTCGACGTCTCGTCGGTGAGCAGCCGGCCGAGCGCGTCGGTGCGCAGCCGACCACGGTGACCGGAGCATCGAGGGGCGACTCCTCCAGCCTGGCGCGCAGCCGCCGCGCGGATTCCAACTCGGCGATGTCGAACGCGAATTCGGCCGCGCCGGGCACCGATGAGGGTGTCGCCGCCGTGCTGCCGACCGCGTAGACGACGTAGTCGTAGTCCAAGGTAGGACCCGACGCCAGCCGTACCCTGCGCGCGGCGCTGTCGACGCGCGTGACCTTGTCGACGACCAAGCGGATGCCCTCGCCGAGCAGCGTGCCGTAGTCGATCGTGGCGTCGCCGGTACCGGCCACGTACTGGTGCAGCCGGATGCGTTCCACGAACTCCGGGCGGGGGTTGACCAGGGTGACGTCGACGTCATCGCGCCCCCGCAGGCGATTGGCCGCGAGCGTTCCGGCGTAACCGCCACCGATGACCACGACCTTGTGGAGCGAGTTGTGTTCGGTCATGCCCTCAGGACACCGCTGATCGCTCAGACGTGACATCACGCGATGTGACGGACGTCACTTCGCGCACGGAGCGCGGGCACATCCACTCCGGGACCTCTTCACCGCTTGTCCAGCAGGCGGACCGGGCAGCCCAGTTCGGCGCCCACCCGGTCGAGCAGCACGGCGAAGCCGTCGCGCGTTCGCGGACCGAGCTGCCGGAAGAACCCGTTGACGAGGGGCACTCCCCAGCGCAGGCTCTCGGCCACGTTGCGGACCTGGTGGACCAGCAGCGTGCCGGCGGAGTCGGGCGCGAGGCGGTACTCGCCCCGCCACCACCAGCCGCCCTGCGCGGCCAGCAGGTCCGGGCCCACCTCGACCGTCATCGCGTGACCGGGCGCGGCCAGGACGAAGCGGTCCGGCCCGCCCGTGAGCGTTCCGCCGTGGTCGGCGAACGGGAAGCAGTTGTCGCGCCCCACCGGCCCCGGCCGTACGCGCAGGAGCAGACCGGCCACACGCTCGACCGGCGCCTCGACGACGCCGCGCACCTCGCAGAGGAGGGTTCCGGCGGACGTCACGGCGTGCCGATCCGCGTGTTGTGGAACGACGCGAAGCGCCAGCCGTCGGCCTCCCTGACGGCAGTGAACATCATGATCGAGTCGCGGCCCGGGTCGGCCGCGCCGTCCGGCAGGGCCGACCCCCCGGTGGTCACGACCAGCGCCACGTCCGGGCTCAGGAAGCGGATCTTCCGCAGCGGCGGAGCGGCGGCGGGTCCGCCCAGGCGGGATCCCCTCATCGGGCCCTCGAACAGCGCCCGATGGCTGTCCTCGATGGCCCGGCGGCCCTCCATGTGGAGGCCGAAGAACGTCACGTAGTCGGCGTCCTCGGTGAACAGCCCGGCGAAGGCGGCGGCGTCTCCGTCGTTCCAGGCCGCGGTCAGCGCGTCGAGTAGGCGGTGGATGTCGTCGGACATGGTTACGGCTCCTCTCGGGTGACCGCGAAGCCGCCTATCCTCTGGGGTGCGAGTCCTGATCGGCCGCTTCGCGGTGGTCGGGTCCGGCGCCGGCCGGATGTTGGCGCATCCGGCCGGCGCGTCACTGTCGGTCGAGCTGTCCGATGTTCGTATCGGCGCTCCAGGAGACCTGGCCGGACCGGATCTCGGCGAGGGTCGCGCGGACCCACTCCAGCTCGGCGGCCTTCATCGCCCGGTCGTACTCCACTTCGAGGACCAGCACCCGCGGCAGGCCTGAGCCGGTGAGCGCCGCGATGTGCGCGTCGGCGGAGACGATCGCGCCCTCCAGCGTGGCGGCACGGGTGCTCAGCGCCCGCTCCGCCTCGGGAACCGGAAGGCATCCGATCAGCGACACCGCGGCCAGGAAGACCTTGGTGTCGCCGTCCGGCTGTTCCAGGAGACGGCGCAGCCGGGTGCTCAGCTCCGCCCGCCCCTCCTCGGTCACCCGGTAGACCGTACGCTCCGGCCGGCGGCCCTCCCTGCTGGTCTCCACGGGGGCGATGAGCTCCTCGCGGGCCAGCCGGTCGACCGCGTGGTAGAGGCTGCGCGGCAGGCCGCCGATGTAGTCCTTGTGCGTGTCGATGACGAATCGGTGCAGCTCATAGGGGTGCGCGGGCCGTACGGACAGCAGGGCGAGCACCGTGAGCCCGACCAGGTCCCTGTCCGCTCGTCCCCGCGCCATCACTCCCCCATCGCTATATTGCAATCTGCACTATAGCGAGACGCACCCGAAGCGGGAAGCCCCTGCGTGAAGACCGGCGCACGCGGGCGGCGCCACCCGACGGGGCGCAACGCCTCGGACCGAGAGACATTTCTCGATAAAACGCCATTTGGCCATAAACGTCGGCATCGCCATTTGTTGCTGAACAGATATTTACAGTGGTAACCATTCGGGAGCGGAAACGCGTCCAACACCGTTACAACCCGTGACCACGAAATGGCCCGAACCGCAGCGAGGAGAAGGTGCACCCGATGAGCGATCAGACGTCCGAGGCCCTTGTCACACCCGACGCAGTCGCCACCAGGCACGAGGGCGACATACGCGGGGCCCGGAAGGCGTCCGCCACGCCCCGGACCATGCCCAAATGGGAATCCGAGGCGCGCAATCGGATTCGTACGGCGATCCGCCGATGCGGCAAGCCGCTCAGCGACCTCATCGCCCGCGACGCCAACGAGGGCGACACCCGGCTGCTCGTCACCGATTTCCTCTGCGAAGGACTGGGATACGACAAATACGAAGACCTCACGACCGAATATCAGGTCAAAGGGGAATTCGCCGACTACGGCATCCGCGTGGACAAGCAGCTGGCCGCGTTCATCGAGGTCAAGCGGTGCACGCAGAAACTGGGCGTCAAACACCTGCGACAGGTGCAGATGTACGCGGTGAACGAGGGCGTCGAATGGATGGTGCTGACCAACGGGCAGGTGTGGCAGGTCTACCACCTCACCGGCGGCCTCCCCGTCGTCGTCGACCTGGCCCTGGAGGTCGATCTCCTGGACGAAGGCGGGCTGACCGGGAAGGCCGACGCGCTCTTCTACCTCAGCAAGGAGGCGTTCAAGCGCCGGCTGATAGACGACCTGTGGAAGGCCCGCGCGGCGACGGCCCCGAAGTCCCTCGTACGAGTTCTCCTCACGCCGGTGATCCTCGACGCCGTACGGAAGGAGCTGCGGCGGCAGACGGGACACAATGCGGACGAGAAGGAGATCGAGCGAGTCCTCCAGACGGAGGTCCTTCGGCCCGATCTCGTCTGAGCAGCGGAGGGCATAGGCGGATGGGCTGCCCGTCCCCGGCCGAGTTCACTGTCACCGATCGCGCAGACGCCAACAACGGCGCCTGCGCGGTTCACGTCGTCGACTACATCAGGGACCGTCTCCGGCACGGCCGCTGACCGCACCGGCGGCCCCCGGTCACCCGGTGGCGGCGGGGTCGGCGGCGAACGTGGCGGTCAACTCGGCCTGGGCGGCCAAGGCGGCGGCGAGGGCCTCGGGGTCGTCGGCGTCGAGCGTCATCGCGCATCCCATGCGGATCGCGTCGAGGTCCACCGGCCCGCGCCTGGTCGCCCACCAGCGGCCGACGTCCGACCGCCAGATGATCCAGCCGGTATGGACCCGTGCGATGTCCTCCAACGTGGTCATGTCACCCATCTCCAACGGCTGCTCGCGGAAGTGGGCCAAGCTAAGCGCTTTTGAAGCGGTTGGAGTATCAGCCAGGGGACGTCCAATCACAGCCAGTAGCCGCGCGAACACGGAATCTCCCGTAGTGTCAGCGTGTCACGCTGACACAGCGTGCTTGCGGTCGTGCGAGGAGGGGTGCGACATGCCGGCCAACCACCGCCATCCGCCGAACCGCCGGCTCGCGTGGGAACGCCTGCAGCGCGGGTGGTCCTACGAGGAGCTGTGCGAGCGCATCCGTACGTCCATGCGGTCGTGCGACGAGAAGGACACCGGCCTGACGGCCAACACGGTGCGGCGCTGGGAGACCGGGGAGCGGTGGCCGGATCCGCGCTACCGCAAGCACATCGTGACGATTTTCGACAAGCCCGCGAGCGAGCTGGGACTGCTCACCCCCGACGAGATGGCCATGCGGCCGGTCACGGAGGTGGTGGACGAGATACGGAGGCTGCTGAGCATGATCGTCGCAGACGGCATCGATCGCTCCACGTTCCTGCGGGGGCTTCTCGGCGCGGGCGTGCTCGCCCCGCTCCTCGGCGAGGGCGGCGAGCGGCTTCCCGCGCCGGTGGAACGCGGGCGCGGGGTCGACGCCGAGTCGGCCGAGGCGTTCGCCCGGGTCGTCGACAAGCAGGCGGCCCTCTACTGGACCTCGCCGCCGGACGACATCTTCCAGGCGTCGGTCGCGCACACGCGGCTCGGCATGAGCCTGCTGCGGGGGGCGCCGGAGGGACCGGTCCGGCAGGCGCTGGCCGAGGCGGCCGCGCGCTCGGCCCTGTTGTCGGGCAGGGTCGCCTTCTTCGACCTGGACGACGGCCCCACCGCGGCGCGGCTGTACCGCATGGCCCTGTCGGCCACCCGGGAGTGCGGCGACCACCCGCTCGCCGCCGCCGTGCTCGCCCACGCGGCGTTCGTGCCGGGGTTCGAGGGCAACCGTACGGACGCCCTGGGCCTGCTGGACGCGGCGTTCGCGCACGCCTGGCACGGCGTCGGCCCGCTGACCAGGGCGTGGCTCCACTGCGTGGCGTCGGAGATCTCGGCCCGCTGCGGCGAGCCCAAGGAGTGCATGCGCCACATCGACCGCGCCGACCACATGGTGGACGCGGGCGGCGACGACCCGCCCTGGCTGGACTTCTTCGAGCGGGCCAGGCTCGACGGCTTCGCCGGCTACAGCGCGCTGACGGCGGGCAACCACGAGGAGGCGGCCCGCCGGCTGCGCAAGGCGCTCGACGACCTGGGCCCGAACGGCGGCAAGCAGCGCTCGGTGTTGCTCGCCGACCTCGCGGCCGCCCACGCCCCCACCGACGGCGACCAGGCCACCGAACACCTCAGGCAGGCGGTCGACGCACTGGAGGACCAGTGGTACGCGATCGGGCACGACCGCGTACGCGGCGTGCTGAAGGCCCTGCCGCCCGCGGGGCAGACGCGGGCGCTGGACGAGCGGCTGACCGACCTCGGCCGTTCACGTCACCCCGAGCTCACGATGTGACGGCCGCGCACGGCGGCGGAATCGTCGAGCACCCGTCGTCGGACCGACGGAGGCAGCGCTTATCGGCCCCCTGTGGGCCAACTGCCTGGCGCTGCTCGGTGCCCGTGCCGAGGCGGCCGTCGGTCTCTGACACCCGCCCGGATGGTCGGGGCTGGTAGGCGCGGCCTCTCGCCGCCCTGGCATGGCGAGCGTGGAGCTGCGCCAGTAGCGGTACTTCGTCGCGGTCGCCGCCGTGGCCACCGGCCATGACACCACCGCGGTTCCTGCCTGCGAGGTGTTCTCGCTGAGCGAGGCGCCCGAGGCCTACCAGCGCATGATCTCCGGTGACGCCCGCCTCCGCGTCGTCCTCGGCCCCGGCCGTCACCCCGGCGACTTCAGAGGCTCGTCGCCCGGCTGAGCTTCTCCCAGCCGTCCAGGTCGGCGCGGAGCGTCTCGTGGTGGGCGCGGATGGCGTCCACCGCGTCGTCGCCCAGGGCGAGCCGCAGCGGAGGCGCGTCGTGGTCGAGGACCTGGAGGATCGCCTGCGCGGCCTTGGCCGGGTCCCCCGGCTGAGTGCCGTCCATCTCGTCCACCGACGCCCGGGTCCCGCCGGTGGACACCCGGTAGGCGTCGATGGGTTCCGAGCGGTGCATGCGGTGGCCGCCGAACTCGGTGCGGAACGCGCCCGGCTCCACGATCAGCACCCGTACGCCGAAGGGCGCGACCTCGGCGGCGAGCGCCTCCGACACTCCCTCCAGGGCGAACTTGGCGGCGCAGTAGGCGCCGAAGCCCGGCATGCTCAGCTGCCCGCCCATCGAGCTCATCTGCACGATCGTCCCGCTCCCCTGCCGGCGCAGATGCGGCAGGACGGCCTTGGTCACGGCCACCGCCCCGAAGAACATGACCTCCATCAGCGCGCGCAGGTCGGCCATGTCGAGCTCTTCGACGGCCCCCACCGACCCGTGGCCGGCGTTGTTCACCACGACGTCGATCCGGCCGAAGGCCGACAGGGTCTCGGCCACCGCGGCGTCGATCGACGCGGTGTCGGTGACGTCCAGCCGTGCGACGCGCACGCGGTCGCCGCCCGTTTCCGCCAGGTCCGCCAACATCTCGGGGCGTCGCGCCGTCGCCATCACCCGGTCACCGGCGGCCAGGGCGGCCTCGGCCAGCTCCCGGCCGAAGCCCGCAGAGCATCCGGTGATCAACCACACCCGTCCGGTCATGGTCCCGCTCCTCGTTCTCGTGATCAGTGCGACCACTCTCCCCGGAGCGAGCCCCGCGCGGCCAACACACGTTCCCTGCAGCGGTTACAGTCAGAGCCTGTGACCCCCGAGCTGCGTCATCTGCGGTACTTCGTCGCCGTGGCCGAGCATCTGAGCTTCACCGTGGCCGCGCGGAAGCTGCACATCGCCCAGCAGTCGCTGTCGCAGCAGATCGCGGCGCTCGAACACGCCCTCGGCGCACGGCTGTTCGACCGCGACACCCGGGGCACGCGCCTGACCGAGGTCGGCCGCGTGTTCCTGCCCGAGGCGCGGGCCGCCCTGACTCGCGCGGACGCGGCCCTGGAGATCGCCAGGAAGGCGGTGCGCGGCGAGATCGGCCGGCTTCGGGTGGCCTTCCTCGTCTCCACCGCGAACTACATGATGCCGCCGGTGGTCCGCGCGTTCCGGGAGCGGTATCCGGACGTCGAGCTGCTCGCCGAGGCCGTCGGCATCGCCGACCTCGTGGCGGGCCTGCGCGAGGACCGGTACGACGCGGCGTTCACCCGGCCGCCGCTGGTCGGCGACCTGGTGACCGCGACGCTGGTCGCCGAGCCCGTCTGCGCGGTCCTGCCGGCGGGCCACCCGCTCGCCGGGCGGGCCGAGCTGCGGCTCGCCGATCTGGCCGGCGAGCCGTGGGTGCTCACCCCGCGCGGCTCGTGGGAGCCGTGGCACCGGAAGTACGACGAGGACTTCCGTTCGGCGGGCTTCGAGCCGCGGGTGGTGCAGCGGGCCGACGGCGTGCCGAGCCTGCTCGGCCTGGTCGCCGCCGGAGTCGGCGTCACCCGGCTCGCCCGGTCCGCGCACAGCCTCCGGCGCACCGGGGTCGTCTTCGTGCCGCTCGCCGGTGAACGGGCCGAGACCGTCATGGCCTGGCATCCCGCGCGCGACCGGCAGGCCGTACGGAACCTGCTCGACGTGGCGGCGGAGCTGGCCGCCTCGATCGACCTCACCGAGGCGGGTTGAGCGATCAGTCGCCGTTGTGCTTGCGGATCAGGGCGGGCAGTTCGGACAGCGAGTCGACGTGGAACAGGCACGCCCGGGCCGCCGGCTCGTCGCGGAGGATGTGACCCCACGGACCCCGCCGGACAAGGGCGGTGCGCAACCCCACCTTCTGCGCGGGCCGGATGTCGTTGTCGAGACGGTCGCCCACGTAGAGGACGGACTCCGCCGGGCAGCCGGCCTCCGCCACCACGCGGTCGAAGAAGGACACGTCCGGCTTCTCCACACCCCAGCCGTCGGAGGTGCCGATCACGTCCACGGGCAGGTCCAGGGCGCGCAGGATGGTCTCCGCGCGGGCGGTCTGGTTGCCGGCGAGCCCGACGCGCAGCCCCATGTCCCGCAGCTCGGCCAGGCAGGGCCGGGCGTCGGGGTAGAGGTTCTCCTCGCCGAACGTCTCGGGCCTGCCTTCCCTGGCCCGGCGCTCCCGCTCCTCATGGAGGTCGAAACCGGGCCGGAAGTGCTGGAAGGTGTCCCGGTAGTCGCCGCCGCGCGCGATCACGGCGCCGAACACGGCGGAGAAGGTGTGCCTCGGGACGCCCAGCCAGTCGGCCCAGGTGCCGTACTCGCGGGTCTCGTCCACCAGGGTCTCTCCGACGTCGAAGAAGACCGCCTCCAGCCGCATCGGTACCTCCCGTCTCTCACGCTGCATGCACCTTACGCGGAATCGGCAGGCCTCCACTGCCCTATTTGGACCCAACCTTCACTGCCCCAAGGGACAGGGCCGAATCCACCGGAGGAACCCGAAGAGGATTCGGTTTCGGCATGGACAGGAGACGGGTGCCGGAGACACGCTGGACGCGTACGCCTCACGAGCCTTGGGAGCCGCGATGAGCCTGTCCGACCTGCAGCCCGTGCCCGCCGACCAGCTCGCCTTCCGGCTGCCGCCGACGTTCGACACCGTGGAGGAGGAGCGACGCCACCGCAAGGAGCGGCTCGCGGCGGCGCTGCGCCTGTTCGGGAGGTTCGGCTTCGAGGAGGGGGTGGCCGGCCACATCACGGCCCGGGACCCGGAGCACACCGATCACTTCTGGGTGAACCCGTTCGGCATGTCGTTCAAGCAGATCAAGGTCAGCGACCTGATCCTGGTCAACCACGAGGGCCAGGTGGTCGAGGGTCGCTACCACGTCAACCAGGCGGCGTTCGCCATCCACTCGATGGTCCACCAGGCCAGGCCCGACGTGGTCGCGGCCGCCCACTCCCACTCCGTGTACGGCAAGGCCCTGTCGGCGCTCGGCACGCTGCTCGAGCCGCTGACGCAGGACGCGTGCGCGTTCTACGAGGACCACGCCCTGTTCGACGACTACACCGGGGTGGTCGTGGAGACCGAGGAGGGCCGCCGCATCGCGCAGGCGCTGGGCTCGCACAAGGCGGTGATCCTGCGCAACCACGGGCTGCTGACCGTGGGCGACAGCGTGGAGGCGGCGGCCTGGTGGTTCATCACGATGGAGCGCAGCTGCCAGGCGCAGCTCGTGGCCAAGGCCGCCGGGCCGACGGTGCCCATCTCGCACGAGAACGCCAAGCTCACCCACGGCCAGATCGGCAACGACGTCGTCGGCTGGGTCAACTTCCAGCCCCTGCTGGACCAGATCCTCGCCTCCGACCCCGACCTGCTGGACTGAACCCTTCTCAACCACTGAGCCCTTCTGAAATCAAGGACGGGGCCCGGGCCCCGCCGGGACCCGGGCCGGATCGGCTGAGAGCTACGGCATCGGCACGGTGTCCTTCCACGTGGTGCCCGTGCTCCGGAACGCGTTCACCCTGGAGGTGATCTCGGCCGGAGCCACGACCTCGTTCTTGCTGAAGTAGAACCAGTCGACCTGCTGGGTGTAGGCGCGGGGGGTGGCGCTGCCCAGCAGCCCGCCGCTGATGAACCAGAGGTTGAAGTTCACCGACTGCGGCGTCTCGGGGTAGTAGTCGCCGCCGTGCTCGGCGAACAGCGTGCCGTCGATGTAGTAACGGACCGTGCCTCCGGAGACCTGCAGCACGAGGTCGTGCCAGCCGGCGTAGCTCGCCGTCCGCTCGGTGTGCGTGTTGACCGCGAGCCAGGGCTCGTTGCGGTAGGTCTCCCAGGTGGTCGTGTACATGATCGGGCCCTGCGCGCCCCAGCCGCCGTTCGGCAGGTATTCGAAGTCCTGCTCGCTGTAGTCCGGGTCGAGGTCGTACGCCAGGGGCGTGATGGTGAAGAACGTCTCCACGATGTTGTCGCCGTCTGGGCCGCTGTCGGGGGCGTCGGCGAACTTCACCCGCGTGGCGTAGGTGCCCTCGAAGAACTTGCGCTGGTGCAGGAACTCGGCCTGCGAGGTGCCCCCGGCGGTGCCGTCGGTGGCCGCCCGCAACTGCAGCGCCTTGTTGCTCCCGCTGACGACGGGGAAGCTGACGTTGGACGCCGGCCAGCTCGCCCCGGGGACGCCGGGGCCTCCGCTGTTGGTCCGCACGGTCCAGTTGTGCGCGCTGATCTGCGGGTCGGACGAGGAGGTGTAGGCGAAGTCGTCGAAGACGACCCCGCTGCCGCCGCCAGGACCGCCCGGCGAAGGCGAGGTGGAGGGCGACGGGGACGGCGAGGGATCGGTCACGCCCGCGGGCGGGACGCCCCAGACCAGCGTGCCGCCCTGGTAGACGGCGACCTTGTCCCAGTCGCCGTACGTCGTCCGCGTGGGGCCGAAGGAGTAGTCGTCGCTCTGCCGGATCGTCTGCCAGTCGGACCGGTAGAAGCGCAGTTGCATGTCACCGGTCGAGGCCCCGGCCGCCAGGCTGCCGGAGGTGAAGCCGACCTCCAGGTAGCGGTCGGCCGCAGCGGAGCCCGAGATCGTCTGGAAGGTGCCGGTGACGGTCGAGCAGGAGACGACCGCCCACGAGCAGGCGAAGCGGTACTGCTGCGCCGGCGAGTCGGCTTCGAAGTAGTAGCGGATCTTCACGGTGTTCAGCGGCACCGCCGTGGTCCCGCTGTTGACCAGGTCGAACCACGGCTCCACCTGGTCGGCGGTGGCGCCGGTGGCGCTGGTCTTGTACCGCAGGCGCAGCGATTGGGCCGCCTCGGCCGGCAGGGCCACCGCGAGGGCGGCCAGCAGGACGGCCACGAGGCCGCCCCATAAGAGCTTTCGTGACACCGCGGACTTCCTTTCGTGGGGGGTGGGTTGCGGAGTCAGGGGATGACCGGCCCCGGCCGGACGCCCAGGGACTCCAGGTGGGGGGTGAGCCTGTGGAGGAACTCGCGGTAGTCCCCCGCCGTGCCCCACGCCACCTCGGCGAAGGCGCACAGCCGGGGGAAGGCCATCGCCTCGACGTGCTCGGGCGTGGGCATGTACTCGGTCCAGAGCTGGCACTGCACGCCGAGGATCCGGCCGGTGGCCCCCTCCGGGGCCGGGGGCGGCGTGAACCCGTAGACGTCGGCGAGGGAGAGCATCAGGCCGTGCGGCCCCGGGGCGTCGGCGGGATAGTCGAAGTAGGTGCTGGTGTGCGGAGCAAGCACGACGTCGAACCCCTCGAGCGCCGCACGCGGGCCGCTCTCGTGGTCGAGCCACGTCATCGCCGTCACGCCGGGAGCGCCTCCGGGCCCGTCGTACCAGTGGATCGGGCGCCGGCCGCGGGAGGTCACGTGGGCGCCGACGGTGGCGGTGAACCACGCCCGCGCCGCGTCCGGGCCCGTCAGTCCGAGCTCGGCGATCCGCCGCAGCGCCGCCTCGCTCTGCTCCCACTCCTCCGGCGGGCACTCGTCGCCGCCGAGGTGGACGTACTCGCCCGGGAACAGGTCCATGACCTCGTCGAGCACGTCCCGGCAGAAGCCGATGGCGGCCTCCTCCAGGTTGAACACGTGCGGGCTGACGCCCCACGAGTCCCGCACCGCCACGCGGCGCGACGGCTGGTTGCCGAGCCAGGGATAGGCGGCGATGGCCGCCTGGGCGTGCCCCGGCATCTCGATCTCGGGCACGATCGTGACGAACCGGTCGGCGGCGTAGGACACGATCTCCCGGATGTCCTCCTGGGTGTAGTGCTCCCCGCTGACCTCCGTGAGCCGGGGATAGCGCTTGATCTGCAGCCGCCAGCCCTGGTCGTCGGTCAGGTGCAGGTGCAGCCGGTTGAGCCGGTGCGCCGCGAGCAGGTCGATCAGCCGCAGCACGAAGTCCTTCGGCATGAAGTGCCGGGCGACGTCGAGCATCACCCCGCGCCAGGCGTGCGCGGGCCGGTCGGTGATCCGGCCCTGCGGCGCCTCGGGGCCGAGCGCCGCCAGGGTGCGCAGGCCGTAGAAGCGTCCGGCGGGTCCCCCGGCGGCGAGTTCGGCGCCGCCGGGGGTGACGTCGATCCGATACCCCTCCTCCCCCAGCCGGGGATCGTCGGGCGCGTG
Source organism: Microbispora sp. KK1-11 (assembly GCF_006874435.1). Taxonomy (NCBI): domain Bacteria; kingdom Bacillati; phylum Actinomycetota; class Actinomycetes; order Streptosporangiales; family Streptosporangiaceae; genus Microbispora; species Microbispora sp. KK1-11. The sequence goes on from NZ_VIRJ01000002.1 coordinate 465,767, forward strand.
CCGTACGAGGCCGTCGTGGAGCGTGACGGTTCCCCCGAGCACGGCCACCTCGCGGGGCCGCGGAATCATCATGTGGGTCATCCCTTCACCGCGCCCGCGATCATCCCGGAGGACACGCGGCGCTGGAGCACGAGGAAGACGAGCAGGACGGGGAGCATGAACAACGTGGCGGCGGCCATGGTGGCGCCCCAGTCGGTGCCGAAGACGTTGCTGAACCCGGACAACCAGATCGGCAGCGTACGGTCACCCTGGTCCTTGATCATGAGGGCGTTGGCGAAGGCGAACTCGTTCCAGGCCGTGATGAAGCCGAACAGCGAGGTGGACATCAGGCCCGGCGCGAGCAGCGGCAGCACCACCCGGCGGAACGCCTCGGCGCGGCCGCACCCGTCCATCAGGGCGGCCTCCTCCAGCTCGGGCGGGACCGCCGCGATGAAGCCCCGCAGCGTCACGATCGTGAACGGCAGCGTCGTGACGAAGTACACGAGCGTCAGCGTCGGCAGCCGATCGAGCATGTCCGCGTCGCGGGCGATGATGTAGACCGGCACGAGCAGCGCCGACCAGGGGGCGGTCTGGGCGACGAAGACCATCAGGACGAACCCGCGCCGCCCGGGCCAGCGCAGCCGGGCCACGGCGAAGGCGGCCGGCAGCGCCACGACCAGTGCGAGCAGCACCGCGCTGACGGTGACGGCCAGGCTGTTGCGCCAGAACGTCCAGAACCCCGCGGCGCGTACGGCCGTGGCGAAGTGGTCGAGGGTCGGCCTGGCGGGCCAGAACGCCGGGGTCTCGGTGAGGATGTCCACCGTCGGCTTGAACGCGGTGATCACCATCCAGTAGACGGGGAACACCGACACCGCCAGCACGCATATCGCGGCCAGATTCAGCGTGGCCCTCTTCACGCGCCCTCCTCCCGGAACATATGGCGCAGGTGGACGACCAGCACCGCGAGCAGCATCAGCACGGTGAGCGTGGAGACGGCCGACCCCAGGTCGTACCGGTGCAGCGACTGCGCGATCTGGAACGCGTAGACCGGCAGCGTGGCCGTGGCGCCTCCGGGGCCGCCCTTGCTGATCGCCCAGATCTGCGCGAAGCAGGTGAAGACCCAGATCACCTCCAGCGACGTGATCAGGCCGAACAGCGGGCGCAGGATGGGGAACGTGACCCGGCCGAAGACCTGCCAGGGCCCGGCCCCGTCGATCCTGGCCGCCTCGTACAGCTCGCCGGGGATGGTCGTGAGCCCCGCGTAGAGGGTGAGCGCCGCGAACGGCACCGACTGCCACACGACGAGCGCGACCAGGATCGCGAACGTCGCACCGCCGTCGGCGAACCACGTGTAGTCACGGAAGGAGTCGAAGCCGAGGCGGTCCAGCAGCCAGTTGACCACCCCCAGGCGCGACTGGAAGAGCCACTGGAAGATCGTGGTCGCGGCGAGCACCGGTGTGGCCCAGGTGAGCACCATCCCGCTCATGACCGCCAGCCGCATCCGCCGCCCGAGGCGCGGCAGCATCAGCGCGACGGCCGTGCCGATCACCATGATCAGCACGACGTTGGCGGCGGTCCACAGGAAGGTCCGTCGCACGACCGCCCAGAACTCCGGCCCGCCGAGGGCCTCGGCGTAGTTGGCGAGCCCGGCGAAGTCCGCTCCACCCCTGATCAGCTCGCCCAGCCGGAAGTGCTGGAAGGAGATCACGATGCTGCGGACCAGCGGATAGACGAGCAGGCACGCGAAGCCGGCCACCGCCGGGCCCACCAGCAGGTAGGGCCAGAGCGCGCCTTTCCTGCGGGACCTCGCCTCGATCACGAGAGCAGGACGGGCCGCCGTACGGGCGAGGGTGCGCGCCATGTCAGGACTTGGTGTTGAGGATCGTGGTGATCACCTCGGAGGCCGCCTTCGCCTCGGTGGCCGCATCACCTCCGGTGAGCACCTTGGTCATGTACTCCTTGATGACGTTCCTGGCCTCCACGGCCGCCCAGTTGGGCGAGTTGGGCGTCGCGTGCCCGACCGCGGCCCCCGCCGCCATCGCCGCGGTGGCCTCGTCGCCGCTCAGCACCCCGGCGTACGAGGTGCGGTTGGGCACGTAGCTCATCTCCTTGGCCATGTCGAGCTGGAACTTCTCCCCGGCCAGGGCCTTGACCACCTCGTACGCCTCGTCGGGGTGGGCGGACGCCTCGGGGATGATCAGGTCGGACCCTCCGGTGAAGACGGCGCCCGGCTTGTCCGCCGTCTTGCCGGGGATCGGGAAGAAGCCGAGCTTGCCCTTGAGGTCCGGGTCGGCCTTCTCGATCGCGACCGCGCCGCCGGGGGCGGAGATGATCTGCGCGACGTCGCCCTTGCCGAACACGTCGGCCTGCGGCGGCCTGGCCTCGTCGGAGTCCTTGGGCCCCTTGCCGAGCGCCTGGAGGCGCTGGTAGAACGCCATCCCGGCGAGCGCCTGCGGCGTGTCGAGCACGCCCTTCCAGTGGTCGCCCTCCTTGACGGCGAGGTCGCCGCCCTCGTCCCAGACGAGCCCGGCGAGCGTGTACCAGTTCTGGCCCGGCAGGTAGATGCCCTGCACACCGCCCTTGTTCAGCTTCGTGGTGACGTCGATCCACTCGTCGCGGGTCTTCGGCGGGGTCGTGACGCCGGCCTTGGCGAACAGGTCCTTGTTGTAGACGACCACCCGGTTGGCGGCGTACCAGGGGATGCCGTACTGCCTGCCGTCGATCTTCCCCGGCTCGGCCAGGCCGGGCAGCCAGTCGGAGCCGCCCAGGTCGGTGACCTTGCCGGTGAGGTCCTTGACCCCGCCGCTCGCGGCGTACTCGGCGACCTGCGTGTTGCCGACCTCGATGACGTCGGGGGCGTCCTTGCTGGCGAGCGCGCCGGTGACCTTCTGCCCGATGCCGTCCCACTCCTGGATCTGGACGTTCAGGGTGATCTCGGGATGCGACCGCTGGAAGTCGTCCGTGAACCGCTTCACGATCGCGTCCGACAGGCTGTCGCGCATGAACCACACGGTCAGCGTGGTCGCGCCGGTCTTTCCGGATGTCCCGGGCTCGGACGCCGAACCGCAACCGGCGAGCGCGAGGCTGAACGCGGCCGCCGCGGCGAGGAGGCGTAATCTCATCGGTCCTCTCAGTGGTCAGTTATTGGTAAACCGTTGAGAGGAGAGTGGTCTTAACCAATCGGGCTGTCAAGGGGCGATTTTTCGGATATTTCCAGGCACAATGATGGGCGGAGTGGTCAACTACTGGTAAGGTCTGGGACGTGCAGAGACTTCCAGTGGGCCTCAAGCGCGACCGGGTCAGAGACGTCCTGCTCGACCTGATCGCCGACAAGGAGCCCGGCACCGCCATCCCGTCCGAGCGCGACCTGTCCCGGGAGCTCGGCGTCTCCCGGCCGACCCTCCGCGCGGCGATCGACGGGCTCGTACGGCAGGGCATGCTCGTTCGGGAGCACGGGCGGGGGACGTTCACCGGCCGCCGGAAGGTCACCCAGCCCCTCGCGGCCGGCGACGACTCCTTCCACGCCCCCGCCGCCGAGGGAAACTGGCTCAGCCGCATCCTCGAGTTCGACTCGGCCCCGGCCACCGCCCGGCTCGCGCACCGCCTGCAGGTCTCCCCCGCCGACCCGGTCCTGCGCGTCGTACGGCTCCGCCTCGTGGACGACGAGCCGATGGCGATCGAGCGCATCCACCTGCCGCACCGCCTGGTCGAGTCCCTGAGGCCCGACGACATGGTGTCCGGCTCGTTCTACCGGTTCCTGCGCACGAGATTCGGCATCGACGTCCGCCGCGCCACCCAGAGCATCGAGCCGACCGTCACCGACGAGACCGAGGCCGAACTGCTCGGCGTCCCCCAGCACGCCCCCGCCCTGCTCATCGAGCGCACGGCCCGCGAGGCAGGTGGCCGGATCGTGGAGTTCACCCGGTCGATCTACCGCGGCGACCGCTACCGCATCACCTCAGAGCTCCACTTCGACGACACCTCCGGCTGACGCGGCATGGTCGTCACGGAGAGTGCGCGAGATAGTCGAAAACAGTGATCGACGAGCTCTCGATCGGCCAGAATGGGCGCCGAACGACCCCCAGAAAAGGCGATGGGGAGAGGCCCTTCCGGGCGACTCCCCTGCCTAAGTCCTCTTGAGAGTACTTCCCTCGGCGGGTTGTGTGCAAGCAGTGACGCAGCGATCACGCATCTGAAGGGGTGTCTCGCCGATGGGAGCCGTCACCAGCAGGTCCGACACGGGCACGCTGGTCACCGCACGGGTGCTGGAACTGCTGGAATCCTGGCGTCCCTGGCATCGCCGGCTGTGGGACGTGGGTACTGTCCTCGCCCTGCGCGAGGCGGTGGAGGCGGCCGACTGGGTGGGACGCCATGTCCTCTCGCAGTCCTCGCTCGCTTGGTACGCACGGGAGTCGCTGCTGCCGAGACTCAGGACCGACAGCGCCTTGGGCGACGGGCAGATCCGCCGGCATCTTCACCAGGTGTGCGCCAGGCCGATCAAGCCGGGTGCCCGCAGCCAGCGCACACTGGCCCTCCTGTCTGACCTTGTCAGCGACGGCTATCTCAGGCGTTGGCGAGCGATCCTCGTCAGCGGTGCCGTACATGTGGAACGTTCCGCCCGCTGTATCGCCGCTCACCTGCTGGACGAGGGTTTCCACCAGGATTTCCTCCGGCGCGAGGTCAAGTCACGGCTCGATGGATCGACCGACTCGGTCGACCTGATCGATCTCCTCATCGAACTGGAGTCGCGTGGCGATCGCGAGTACGAAGGGCTGATCATCATTCAGGACAAAGTGCCCGCACCGCAGGTGGCGAGCAAGTCGCCCCACTGGGTATCCAGGGAGGAGGTCAGCCACCTGCTGAGGACGGCCTTTCCAAATATCGATCACGTGAGGGCGAGCGGCGGTCTGCTGTTCCGCGTACGGGCTCGCGATCGCGTCTCGGCCGTGCAGCAGGTGACCGAGTCGTTCGATCGTGTCAGGAACAGGGTGCGCTACCGGCGCGGGCAGACGGCGCTGGACGTCTATCCGAAAGTGTTCATCTCGGGGCTGGCCGAACCGCAGGACTTCCGCCGGGGCGATCCGGCGGTCACCGTGCTGTCGCTGGAACGCGTCGGCGTGCTCTACGACCTGCCCGACACCGGCGCCCACGGGCTGCGTATCGACGACGCGCTCGAACTCGCCGCGCCGCTCACCGAGAGTTCCCCGGGCACCGCCGTGGCGGGAGCCTGGGCCGCAATCGAATCGCTGCTCTTCTGCGACACCGACGAAGCGGACCGCGAGGAGGGGCGGGCGGTGGCCGCCGATCGGGCCGCCGCCCTGGTGACCGCGGGCTGGCCGCGCGCCGAATTGACCGCGCTGAGCTACGACACCCGGATCCGTGAGGAAGACCCCCGCCTGCGCCGCGACCTCGACGCGGTCGGCGGCAGCAACCGCGAACGGGCGCGACGGATGGTCCGGTGGCTGACCGCGGAGCCGGTTGTGCGCGTGGACGACCCCGTGACCACGGCGGCCCTCGGGCGGATGCGCGAGCTGGTCGCCGCGCCCTCCGTGACCCTCGGCCGCGTGGAGCGCTATCTGCGCGGCTGCTTCCGGCGCCTCTACCGGCAACGCAACATCGTGCTGCACGGCGGTTCGACGCGTTCGGTCGCGCTGCCGTCGACCGTACGGACGGCCGGGCCGCTCGTCGGCGCCGCACTGGACCGGCTCGCGCACGGCCACGCGGTCTCGGGCATCGCGCCGCTCGACATGGCCGGCCGCGCGGAGTTGGCTCTGCGAGTGGTCGATGACGCCGACGGCTGGGGGCTGCACGAGTTGCTCGACGTCTAGTCCCGCCGGGAGCGCGGGTTCGCTGACAGCGTGGGCGGGGGCTCTTGCCGGGGCTCGGCCCGCTCCGTACGGTCCGGACATGGCCACTCTTCCTTCGACCGAACCGGCACTGGCGGTGGTGCGGGCCGCCACAGGTGACGAACGGCAGGTCCTGGAGGCGTTCCTCGACTTCCTCCGCGCGATGGTCGTCCGCAAGGCCCAGGGGCTGTCCGAGCAGGACGCACGCCGGCGTCACGTGCCGTCGGCGACGACGCTGGCCGGATTGATCGGGCACCTGACCGTGGTGGAGCGGAACTGGTTCGGGCGGGTGCTGGCCCAGGATCCGGCCATGGCGCCTCCTTCGGAGGAGGACGCCGACAGGAGCTTCGCGGTCGGCGACGACGACACCATCGAGGCCCTGATCGCGGCGTACGAGCAGGCGTGCGCCCGCTCGCGGAGCATCGCCGCGCGGTTCCCGCTCGATCACGAGGTGCCGCACGAGCAGGTCGACCTCATCTCGTTGCGCTGGATCTACGTCCACATGATCGAGGAGACGGCCCGGCACGCCGGGCACGCGGACATCCTCAGGGAGCTCACCGACGGCGCCACCGGATCCGTCGTCTGAGCGCGACGCGTGACGCACGCGGCGACGCCGAGCCCCTCGCGCGGGGCCCGGCGTGCTCACCGTGGCTCAGCGGGTGATCAGCGGCAGGCGACGCGGTAGGCGTCGAGTTCGAGGCGCTTCTTCAGGGAGTTGAAGTTCTGCGCGTTGGCCTTGGTGCAGAACTTCGAGGTGGCGAGGTTGTACTCCACGTTGAAGACGGCCTTGCCCGCCTTCACGAACTGGTCGAGGCCGTAGTCGCCGTTCTGTGCGGTGGTGCACTCGCTGAACTCCCAGCACTGCTCGTTCAGCGCCCAGTCGAAGTACGGCAGGAGCTGGGGGATCTGCTCGTTGTCGTTCTTCAGGCCCCCCGACAGCCCGCGGGCGTGGGCCTCGTTCGCCAGCCAGGCGTTGTAGCGGAGCTGGTCGTCCGCCGTGAGCGGGAACCCGGTCTTGTTGGTGTAGCCGTCGACGTTGTCGAACTCCACGGCGTCGAAGCCTTTGGACCTGCACATGTCGAGCCGCGCCCGCATGATCTGGCCGAGCGTGCCGCCGTACTGCCGGATGTCGAGCCAGCGTTCGCCCGCCCAGCCGTCGAGGGCCTTGCCGAGGACGGACGCGGGGAAGGAGCCGGCGTCGGGCCGCCAGTCCTCGTAGGACCCGGCGCTGATGTAGCAGACGACCTTGCGGCCGCTCTTGGTGGCGTGCAGCCGCTGTACGGTCGCCGCCGTGGCGTTGAAGCCGTCGACGTCGTACATCGCGACGTCCAGGAACGGCTCCGCGGGCACCGAGCTGAGCTGCCACTGCCAGCTCGTGTTCAGGGCGGGATGCCAGCAGCCGGCGCACGAGACGGGAGCGGGCAGGGCCACGGCCGCGTTCGCGGCGGCAGGGGCGCCGAAAAGCGCGCCGAGAAGCACGCCGAGCAGCATCGTGCAGGCGGCGAGCATCGCCGCCGGGTATCGGAGAATGCGCATGTTCTTCCTCGCAGTGAGATCGGCGGGGCGCATGCGTGCTGTTCCGCACTCTCCACACCGCCTCGCCCCCGGGGGATGCGACGGTGTGGAGTGGCGTGCCCCAGGGAGGTCGGCAGGGCGCACGCCAGCACGGGAAGGGGAACCTCCTCTCTCTGCCCGGATGCTCCGGGTGCTCCGAAGGCGCGATCAGCCGCCCGAGAACAGGGCGTTGACCTTCTGGTTGGCCGCGGTCAGCGCGGTGCGCGCGTCCTTCTGGCCGAGCCAGACCTCCTCCATGGCCGTGGAGACGATCTGGTTGATCTCGTCGCCGTGGTCGCTCACCGGCAGCAGGAACGTGCCGCCGGGCGCCTTGGCCTCGTCGACGAACAGCTGCACGTCGCGGCCCGCCGCCTTGTGGGCCTTGAGCGCGCGTTCCACCGAGGAGGTGATGGCCGGGAAGACCACCGCGTTGTCGGCGACGATGTCCTGGCAGGCCGTGGAGCCGAGGAACTTCACCCACTTCCAGGCGGCGTCCTTGTGCTCGGTGCCGGCGTAGATGACGTCGGCGAGGCCGTTGAAGGCGGACTTGCGGCCCTGCGGCCCGGTCGGCAGCGGCGCGAAGGCGAACCTCTGCGACTTCGAGTCGAGGTAGGTGCTGATCATCCAGGAGCCGGTGATGCCGAGCGCGCCCTTGCCCGCGTTCAGCATCGTGTCCGGGCCCAGCGAGCTCGTCTTGTCGTACGGCGTGGCGTACCCCTTGTCGGCCAAGCGCTTGAACCAGTCGGCCGTCTCGGCGAGCTTGGGGTTGTCGTAGTAGTAGTGGGTGCCGAACGGGTTCTTGTCGATGAACGTGAAGCCGTTGGAGACCGCGAGGTCGCCCCAGCCGTTCTGGCCCTGCGAGCCGTCGTTCAGCTCAGGCACGATTCCGTGCACGGCGACCTTGGTCTTGTCGAAGCCGGGCTCGTCGCCGCGCTTGCCGGTGGCGTCCACGGTCAGGTGGGCGATGGCCTTCTCGAAGGTGCCGCCGTCGGTGGGATTCCACGTCAGGCCGGACATGTCGACGCCCGCCTTCTTCGCCATGTCCACGTTGTAGACGATCGCGATCGTGTCCCAGTCCTTGGGCAGGCCGTACCGCTTGCCGTCCTTCACCCAGAGGTCGGCGAGGCCGGGCCAGTACTGGCCGAGATCGACCTTGTCCGCCGCCACCATCGGCTGGATGTCCAGGAGCTGGCCGTTCGCGACGAACTGGGGATAGTACGACGCCTGCATCGTGATCACGTCGGGGGCGCCGCCGGAGACCATCTGGGTGGTGAGGTTCTGCCAGTACTGGTCCCACGCGCTCTGCGAGATCTTGATGGTGATGCCGGGGTTGGCCTTGTGGAACGCGTCGGCGCACTGCTGGTAGGCGCCCTGCTGGACGTCGTCCCACAGCGCGTATGTGAGCGTGACGCCGCCGGCGTCCGCGGAGCCGCCGCTCCCGCCGCAGGCCGCCGTCAGGAGCAGGGCGGTCACCGCCATGAATGCCTTCTTCACCGTCAACCCTTCATGCCGGAGAACTGGATGGAGTCCACGAGGCGGCGGCCGAAGAAGACCACCAGCAGCAGGACGGGGACGACCGACAGGGCGGAGCCCGCCATCAGGCCGGTCCAGTCGGGCGAGGTGTTGGGCGACTGCTTGAGGAAGATGCCGAGCGCGGCGGTGAGCACGCGCGTGTCCTCGCCCGGCGCCACGAGCAGCGGCCACAGGTAGTCGTTCCAGGTCCACACCGCGGTCGTCAGCGCCAGGGTGAACAGCGGCCCCTTGGTCATGGGCAGCACCACCCGCCAGAAGATCGTCCACGGCCCGGCTCCGTCGATGAACGCCGCCTGCTCGACGTCCCGGGGGATGCCGAGGAAGAACTGGCGCAGGAAGAACACCGCGAACGGCGTCATGAGCAGGCTGGGGGCGACCAGGCCCTGGTAGGTGTTGAGCCACCCGAGTTGCTTCACCAGGGCGAAGTTGGGCAGCAGCGTGAAGATCGGGGGCACCATCAGCGCGGCGACGAACACGTTGAACAGGGCGTCCCTGCCGCGGAAGCGCAGCCGCGCGAACGCGTACCCGGCCATGGCGCAGAAGATCGTCTGCGCGCAGGTGATCAGGCCGGTGTAGACGACGGAGTTGCGCAGGTAGAGGAAGAAGCTGAGGTTCGCCCCCGACCCGCCGGCCGCGCGGGTCTCGTCGCGGCTCACCAGGCCGAGCACGCGCGCGAAGTTGATCAGCGTGGGGTGCCGGGGCAGCAGCCCGGCGTTGTCCGACGGCAGTTCCGGGCCCGGGGTGATCGCGGTCCGCAGCATCCACCACAGCGGGAAGAGCGAGATCCCGAGGGCGAGGATCAGGCAGATCCAGGCCGGCAGGCGGCGCAGCCGCCGGCGGCCCACACGCGCGCTGTGTTCACCGATTCGCTCGCTTCGCTCGCTCATGCGAGGTCCGACCGGGAGGCGCGCAGGAGGCGCATCTGGACGAAGGTCAGCAGGCCGAGGATGAGCACCAGGCTCAGCGCCAGCGCCGAGGCGTATCCCATCTTGAAGTGGGTGAACGCCTCCTCGTAAATGTAGAAGTAGACGACGCGGGTGGCGTCCACCGGTCCTCCCTTCGTGGTCACCGCGACGGTGTCGAACAGCTGGAACGAGTCGATCAGCGAGACCACCAGGACGAACGCCAGGATGGGGCGGAGCAGCGGCAGGGTGATGCGGAAGAACTGGCGCACCTCGCCGGTGCCGTCGAGCGCCGCCGCCTCGTAGATCTGCCGCGGCACCAGCAGCATCCCGGCGTACAGCAGCAGCGTGGTGTATCCCGTGGCGCCCCAGGCGTTGATCGCGGCCACGCTCGGCATCGCCAGCTCGGGCGAGGTCAGGAAGCCCTGGTTGTCCAGGCCGAGGCTGACCAGCAGGTGGTTGAAGAAGCCGAGGTTGGCGTCGAGCAGCCACATCCACAGCAGTGCCGAGGTCACGTTGGGCACCAGCCAGGGCACGACCAGCAGCGAGCGGAGCACGAGCGACCGGGTGAGGCGGTGCATCAGGGCGGCCAGGCCGAGGCCCACGACGATCTGCATCCCGACGGTGAGCACCACGTAGTAGGCGGTGACCTTCAGCGAGTTCCAGAACAGCGGGTCCCTGACGAGCTCGGCGTAGTTGTCCAGGCCGACGAACCCGGGCTCGGACAGCAGGTTCCAGTCCGTCAGGGAGTACCAGGCTCCGCGTACGGCCGGATAGACGTAGAAGGCGGCGAACCCGATGAGCACGGGTGCCAGGAAGGCCAGCGCCACCCTGCCGTCCCCGCGTCTGCGGCGGGGCAGGGCGGCGCCGGCGGTCTCCGTTTTCGTGAGGGTCGCGGTCGTCATCGTCGCGGCATCTCCAGACCTCCTGAGACCACCGGGACGAGCCGGTGCGGGCGGGATGTTGGAGACCATAATGGTCACTTTCGAAACCTTGTCAATACCTTCGAAGACGCCGCATTCACCCCTTTCGGTGACCGTTTCCAGCCCGTATCGCAAGACTTGACAAGTTATCGAAGGTGCTGGAACCGTTCCGGTCCATGGGGAGACCAGATTTCGACCTGCTCGTCGTCGGTGACGCGAACCCCGACGTGGTCGTCACGGGAGCGCCGCGCGTTCCGGAGTTCGGCCAGCGCGAGCGACTCGTCGAGGCCGGCGCGCTGGTGCTCGGCGGATCGGGGGCGATCACGGCCTGCGGCGCGGCCCGGCTGGGCCTGCGCACCGCCTTCGCCGGCCGCGTGGGCGACGACGCCGCGGGCGCGTTCGTGCTCGACGTGCTCACCCGCAGCGGGGTGGACGTCTCCGCCTGCGTGGTGGACCCCGGCGCGCCGACGGCCCTCACCGTGGTGCTGGCCGACGGCGGCGACCGGGCCATCCTGACCGCGCCCGGCTGCCTGGACCGGCTCGAACCTGGCGACGTGCCGGCGGCGCTGCTGGAACGCGCCGCCCACGTCCACGTCTCGTCCTATTTCCTGCAGCCCCGGCTGGCCGCCGGTCTGCCCGCCCTGTTCCGTACGGCGCGGGCCGCGGGGGCCACCACGTCCCTGGACACCAACGACGACCCGTCGGGCCGCTGGCAGGGGCTCGACGAGGTCCTGCCGCTGACCGGCGTCCTGCTGCCGAACGAGCGCGAGGCCCTCGCCATCGCCGGGCGCGCCGACGGCGACCTCGAAGGCGCCGTACGCGACCTCGCCGCCCGGGGCACCACGCCCGTGGTCAAATGCGGCGGCGACGGCGCGCTGACGATCCACGAGGGCGCGCCGGTCCGCGTGCCGGCCGCCCCGGCCACGGTGGTCGACACGGTCGGGGCCGGCGACAGCTTCAACGCCGGCCTCCTCGCGGCCCGCCTGCGCGGGCTCCCGCTCCGCCGCGCCCTGGAGGTCGCGGTGGCCTGCGGCACCCTCTCCACCCGAGCCGCGGGGGGCACAGCGGCGCAGCCGACCTGGGAGGAAGTAGTCACCCCATGAGAAACCCGAAGATCGTCTTGATCGGCGCGGGGAGCGTCGTCTTCACCCAGGGCCTGCTCGCGGACCTGCTGGCCTACCCCGAACTGCGGGAGGCCAGGATCGCGCTGCACGACATCGACGCCGAGCGGCTGCGGGTCGCCGAGACCGTCGCGCACCGGATCGCGGCGGCTCGCGGCGCCCGGCCGGCGGTCACCGCCGATCTCGACCGCCGGGCCGCGCTCGACGGCGCCGACTTCGTGATCAACATCATCCAGGTGGGCGGGCACGACGCGACCGTCACCGACTTCGAGATCCCCGCCCGGTATGGCCTGCGGCAGACGATCGCCGACACGATCGGCGTCGGCGGGATCTTCCGGGCGCTGCGCACCTTCCCGGTCCTGGACGCCCTCGCGGCCGACATGGCCGCCGTCTGCCCCGACGCACTGCTGCTCAACTACACCAACCCGATGGCCATGAACGTCTGGTACCTCAGCGGCAAGGTGCGCAACGTCGTCGGCCTGTGCCACTCGGTGTACTGGACCATGCGGGGGCTGGCGGATCTCGTGGCCGTGCCGTACGAGGAGGTGGCCTACCTGGCGGCCGGGGTGAACCACCAGGCGTGGGTGCTGCGGTTCGAGCGGGACGGCGAGAACCTCTACGACCGGCTGGACGACGCCATAGCGCGCGACCCTGAGCTGCGCCGCCGGGTGCGGGTGGAGATGTACCGGCGCCTGGGCCACTACCCGACCGAGACCAGCGAGCATTCGGCCGAGTATCTGCCCTGGCTGCTGCGCCACGACGACGAGATCGACCGGCTGCGCATCCCGGTGGGCGAGTACGTGCGGATCAGCGAGGAGAACGTACGCGAGTACAAGCGCACCCGCGACGCCGTACGGCACGGCGGGGACCTGCCCGTGGAGGGCACCGGCGAGTACGCCCCGCAGATCGTCCACAGCGTCGTGACCGGCACCCCGCGCGTGGTCTACGGCAACGTCGTCAACGACGGGCTGATCGCCAACCTGCCGCCCGGGTGCGTGGTCGAGGTGCCGTGCGCGGTGGACGCGACGGGGGTGCTGCCCACCCGGGTCGGCGCCCTCCCGCCGCAGTGCGCCGCGCTCAACCGGGCGTACGTCAACGTCAACGAGCTGACCGTGCGGGCCGCCCGGGAGGGGCGGCCGGAGCACGTGCGGCACGCCATGATGGTGGACCCGAACACGTCGGCGACGCTGTCGCTGGAGGAGATCTGGCGACTGTGCGACGACCTGACCCGGGCGCACGGCGACCTGCTCCCGGAGGCGCTGCGCGCGCCCCTCGCGACCTGACGCGCCGGGAGGTGACGTCAGGCAGCGATCTCCACCTTGAGGCCGCGGTCGCGGAGCACGGCCACCGTCGCCGGATCGGCCGACTCCCCCGTGATGAGCAGGTCGATCTCCGACAGCGGGCAGATCGGCGCCATCCCGATCGCCCCGAGCTTGGAGGAGTCGGCGACCACGATGCGGCGGCCGGCCGCCCGCAGCATGCGCTGCTTCATCTCCGCGTCGGGCAGGTTCACGTTGGTGATCCCGACGTCGGGGTGGACGCCGCCGCAGCCGATGAAGACCGTGTCCACCCGGATGCCCTCGATGGCCTTGCCGCCGAGCGGATCCACCAGGGAGTGCTGCTGGCGGCGCAGGCTCCCCCCGGTCACGACGACGGCGAAGCGGGGCAGCGCGGGCTCCAGTTCCAGCGCCGTGCGCAGGCCGTTGGTGAAGACGGTGACCTCGGTGAGGTCGGCCCGGGCGACGAGCTCCCTGGCCACGTAGGCGGTGGTGGTCCCCGCGCCCATCATCACGCTCTCGCCCGAGCCGACCAGCCGGGCCGCCGCCTTGGCGATCAGCGCCTTCTCCACGGCCGCCGTGCCGAGCGACAGCTCGAACGACGGCTCGGTGCGCCGCGGCGGGCCGGCCGCGACGGCACCGCCGCGCACCCGGCGAATGCGGCCCTGCTCCTCCAGCGCGTCCAGGTCGGCGCGTACGGTGACGCTGGAGACGCCGAACGCCTCGGCGAGCTCGGCGACCCGGGCGAACTCCTGCTCCATGAGCATGCCGAGCATGCGCTCCCGCCGCACCTCCGTGGGCATGGAGTCGGTCATGGCCTGCTCCCGGCCCTGCTCTCGGTCCTGCTCTCGGTCCTGCTCCCGACTGTGCTCCCGACTGTGCTCCCGGTCCTGCTCCCGGCTGTGCTCCCGGCGGGGCGGACGCCCTCCGGCAGCAGGTCGCCGTGCGCCTCGATCAGCTCGTCGCAGAGCGCCTCGATCGCGGGCAGGGGCAGGGTCGCGGCGGTGTTGGGGTCGAGCATCGCGGCGTGGTGGACGTGCCTGCGGTCGCCGTCGAGCACCGCGCGCACGGTCAGCTCGACGACGTTGAGGAACGTGCGGTTGAGCGCCACGAGCTGGATGGGCAGCTCTCCCACCGGCCGGGGGTGGACGCCGTCGGCGTCGACCAGGGCGGGCACCTCCACGCAGCAGCCCTCGGGCAGGTTGCCGATCAGCCCGTGGTTGGGGACGTTGACGTAGACCTCCTTCTCCTGGCCGGTCAGCATGGCCAGGAGTGCGGCGGCCGCGGGCTCCTGGTGCTGCCAGCGCACCAGCAGCGACCGGCCGGCCGACAGCGCCCGCCGCGTCTCCTCGTACAGGTGCAGGCTGTGGCCCACCCGGCGCAGGTACTCCTCGGGACGCACCCCGAGGCGCGCGGTCTCCTCGCTGTGCCGCATGAACCACGGGACGTACTCGGCGGCGTGCTCGCTCGACTGGGTCGGGAAGTGGCCGAACCGGCGGTAGAGCTCTACCCGCACGTGCCGCCGCAGCTCGGGATCGGCTTCGAGCACCTCGTCGAGGTCGGGATACAGGGAGCGGCCCTCGGCCTCGAACCGCAGCACGAACGACTGGTGGTTGAGGCCGGCGCTGAGGAACGTGACCTCGTCGAGCCCCCGGCCGACCAGATCGGCCAGATAAGCGTGCGTGTCGCAGACGGCGTGGCATACCCCGGCGAACCGCGTGAAACCGGTCGCCTCCTGCACCGCCCAGCCCGTCATCGCCATCGGGTCGCTGCAGCTCAGCAGCCAGGCGTCCGGGCACAGCTCGGCCATCTCGCGGCCCAGCTCGACGAAGACCGGGATCGTCCGCAGCCCGCGGAAGATGCCGCCGATGCCGATGGTGTCGCCGATCGTCTGGCGCAGGCCGTACCTGTGCGGGATCTCGAAGTCGCGCAGGGTCGCCTCGAACCCGCCCACGTCGATGTGGCCGACGACGAAGTCGGCGCCGTCCAGCGCCCTGCGCCTGCTCGGGCAGGTGACGATCGCCGCCACCGACCCGGCTTCGGCGTCGAGCGCGCGGACCAGCGCCTCGGCCGTCGCGAGCTGCCCGGGATTCTCGTCGTGCAGCACGATCTCCAGCTCGCCCCGCAGCGAGGGGGCGAGGAGAAGATCGGAGACCACCCTGCGCGTCAGCTCCACGTCCCCGACGCCGACGAAGACGATGCGCGCCATCCCACCTCCCGCCCCGGTACGTGCGCGAAGACTACTTCACCCAATGCTCCCACGCATCCCATGAGAGGGCGATGCGCGATCTCGCGTGCAACCCGCCGATTTCACGCACATCACGTCGTCACCTGTCCCGGTCCGTTGGCGTTCGCGACGACCGTACGGCGATCTCCATTGCTCGAAACTGCTCGCTAGTGCTACAAATCTTGCATCAATGAGCACTGGAGGGCCCGTGAGTCACACCGAGACCGAGATCACGTCCCAGCCCGCCTGCTGGAGCCGAGCCGCCGGCCTGGCCTCCTCCGGCGCCCTGCCGGCGAAGGGCGAGCGGGTGGCGGTGGTCGGCTGCGGCACCTCGTGGTTCATCGCCCAGGCCTACGCCGCGCTCCGCGAGGGTGCGGGGCACGGCGAGACCGACGCCTTCCCCGCCTCCGAGGCCCCGATCGGCCGCCGTTACGACCGGGTGCTGGCGCTCACCAGATCGGGCACCACGACCGAGGTGCTCGACCTGCTCCGCCGCATCCGCGAGCAGGGCGGGGAGCGGGCGCGGACCTCCGCGGTCACCGCCGATCCGCACACGCCGGTCATGTCCCTCGCCGACGAGGTCGTCGTCCTCGACTTCGCCGACGAGCGGTCGGTCGTGCAGACGCGGTTCGCCACCGCGCAGCTCGCCATGCTGCGGGCGCACCTCGGCGAGGACCTCACCGGGGCGATCGCCGACGCGGAGCGCGCGCTCGCCGAACCGCTGTCCCCCGGCCTCGTGGGCGCCGAGCAGTTCTCCTTCCTCGGCACCGGATGGACGTACGGCCTGGCGCGGGAGGCGGCGCTGAAGATGCGGGAGGCCTCGCAGTCGTGGACGGAGGCCTACCTCGCCATGGAGTATCGCCACGGCCCGATCAGCATCGCCGCGCCCGGCCGCGTCACGTGGGCGTTCGGCCCGGTGCCGCGCGGGCTGCGGGGCGAGGTGGAGGCCACCGGCGCCACGTTCGTCGAAGGCGGCCTCGACCCCATGGCCGAGCTCATCCTGGTGCAACGGCTCGCGGTCGCCAGGGCGCACGCCCGCGGTCTCGACCCCGACACGCCGGCGCACCTCACCCGATCGGTCATCCTCCCCGCATCGCCGTGACCGGCGTGATCCTCACCGTCACGCTGAACGCGGCGCTCGACGTCACCTACGGCGTCGACGACGTCGACTGGGACGGCGTCAACCGCGTGCGCGGCGTGCACCGCAGGGCGGGCGGCAAGGGCGTCAACGTGGCCCGTGTCCTCACCGCCCTCGGCCACGAGGTCCTCGCCGCCGGCCTGGCCGGCGGCCCGACCGGCGACGCCGTGCTCGCCGACCTGGCCGCGGCAGGCGTCCCCACCGCGTTCACTCCCATCGCGGGAGAAACCCGCACCACCCTCGCCGTCCGCGCGGCCCGGCGGACCACGCTGTTCAACGAGCCGGGGCCGGTGGTCACCCCGGAGGAGCTGTCCCGGTTCCTCGACGCGTACGAGCGGGCCCTCGGCGGGGCGGCCGCCGTGGTGATCTCCGGCAGTCTCCCGCGCGGGTTGCCCGCCGACCTCTACGCCACGCTGGCCGCCGTCGCCGCCCGGCACGACGTCCCGGCCGTCGTGGACGCCGACGGCGCTCCCCTGCGCCACGCCCCCGCCGGCCGGCCCGCCGTGCTCAAGCCCAACGCCGAGGAGCTCGCCCGCGCGGTGCGTCCGGACGCCGGGGAGGCGCCGGACATCGCCACCGGAGCCCGCCTCCTGAGGGACGAGGGCGCCGGATCGGTCGTGGTCTCGCTGGGGGCGGACGGCGTGCTCGCCGCGACCCCCGAGGGGACCTGGCGGGCCCGCATGCCCTACCGCGTGGAGGGCAATCCGACCGGCGCCGGAGACGCGCTGGTGGCGGGACTCGCGCTCGGCCTGGTGGAGGGCACGCCGTGGCCGGAACGGCTCCGCCGGGCGGCCGCCCTCGGCGCCGCCGCCGTCGCCGCCCCCGTCGCGGGCGACTTCGATCCCGGCGTCTACCGGCGCGTCCACCCCGCCATCACCGTCGAACCCCACCACCCCTGAAGGACCTTCGGAGGCCCACCATGCCCCTCGCCGGCATCGGCGACATCATCCGCGACGCGCCCCTCGGCGTGGGCGCGTTCAACATGATCCAGCTCGAACACGCGGAGGCCATCGTCGCGGGCGCCGAGGCCGCCGGCGTCCCGGTGGTGCTGCAGATCAGCGAGAACTGCGTGCGCTACCACGGCGCGCTGGCCCCGGTCGCGCTGGCGTCGCTCGCCCTGGCCCGGACCGCCGCCGTTCCGGTGGCCGTGCACCTCGACCACGCCACCGACAGGTCCCTCGTCGAGGAGGCCGTCGGCCTGGGCCTCGGCTCGGTGATGTACGACGCGTCCGCCCTGGACCACGAGGCCAACGCGACGGCCACGGCCGGGGTGGCGCGCTGGTGCCACGAACGCGGGGTCTGGGTGGAGGCCGAGCTCGGCGAGATCGGCGGCAAGGACGGCGTGCACGCCCCGGGCGCCAGGACCAGACCTGACGAGGCCGCCGGCTACGTCGAGAGGACCGGGGTGGACGCCCTGGCCGTCGCGGTGGGCAGCTCCCACGCCATGACCACGAAGGACGCGGTCCTCGATCTCGGCCTCATCGCCGAGCTCCACGCCGCCGTCCCGGTCCCGCTGGTGCTGCACGGCTCCTCCGGCGTGGCGGACGAGACCATCCGGGCGGCCGTACGGCACGGCATGAAGAAGATCAATATCGCGACCCATCTCAACAAGGCGTTCACGGCGGCGGTCCGCGACCGCCTGACCGCCGACACGTCCGTGGTCGACTCGCGCAAATACCTCAAGGCGGGCCGCGACGCGGTCACCCGGGAGGTCGCCCACCTCCTCGGCGTACTGACCTCGTGACATCCCCCGGGTGCGCGGGACCCGCGCGCCCGGGGATCTGTCAGGCGCGCACGACCTTGACACCCGCGTCGGCGAAGGGCGCCGTCTGCTCCTCGGTCGCCGCGCTGTCGGTGACGAGGATGTCGATCTGGTTCACCGGGCAGATCCGCGCGAACGCCCGCCTGCCGAGCTTCGAGCTGTCCGCCACGATGACGACCTGCTGCGCGCGGGAGGCCATGATCTGGTTGACCGCCGCCTCCCCCTCGTTGTGGGCGCTCGCGCCGTGTTCCAGGTGCAGGGCGTCGACCCCCAGGATCGCCAGGTCCAGGGCGACGCGCTCCAGCATGCCGGCGGCGATCGGCCCGATCAGCTCGTACGACTGGGGCCGGGCGGATCCGCCCGTGGTGACGACGTGGATCTGCGGGCGGAGCACCAGCTCGTTGGCGATGTTCAGGGCGTTGGTCACCACGGTCACCACCGGGCCCCGCTGGTCGGTGTTCAGGTCGGGGCGCGTGGCCAGCGCCCGGCCGACCTCCGTCAGCGTCGTGCCGCCGTTCAGGCCCACGGTGGCGCCGGCGGGAACCATGGCGGCCGCCGCCGCGCCGATGCGCTGCTTCTCCGGGGCATGCCTGGCGACCTTGTATCGCAGGGGCAGGTCATAGGTGACGCTGTGCGCCGACGCCCCGCCGCGCGTGCGGGTGAGGAGCTGCTGGGAGGCCAGCTCGTCGAAGTCCCGCCGCACCGTGGCGGGCGACACGCCGAGGTGCTCGGCGGTCTCCTCCACGTCGAGGTGTCCACGCTCGGCGAGCAGCTCCAACAAGGTGTTCCACCGCTCGTATCTGCTCACGGCCACTCCTTGCTCACACCGCTGCCTGCGCGACCCATCATGCCCGGTCCGGGAGGTTCCGGGGTTCCAGGTGCGCCTTCGGCCGGCTACGCCTTCCCCGTCCGTCTCCCCGGTCCCCCCGGTCTCGCGATCTTTCCGCGTACGTCGAGGACGGCCCGGTCGGCGGCTGCCCGGCCGGAGATCCAGCCCTCCCGGTTGCTGACCGCGCCCGCGCCGACCCTGGTCAGCGTCGGGAAGATCTCCTCGACCTTCGCCTCGACGGCCTGTTCCCTGGCCGCCAGCACCGGCAGCAGGTCGCGCCCGGCATCGGCGGCCGCCTCCCGCACCGCCTCCCCCGTCGCTTCCCGCAGCCGCTCGCCGATCCGCTGGGCGTACGCCGCGAGGAACGACTGCCGGAACGACCGCGTGCGGGAACGGCCGGAGCCGTCCCTGCGGGATCCGGCCAGCCGCAACGCGGTCGTGGCCTGCACCAGCAGGGAGGTGAACAGCACCTCCACCGCGGCCAGGTCCGCGGGGAACCCGAGCACGGTGGCGAACCCGAAATGACGGCTCCAGACCGAGCGGCAGTGGTTCGCCGAGGCGATGACGTCCAGCAGCATCGCCTTCGGACCCTCGTAGGGCGCGTCGACCCCCAGCCGGCGTCCCCCCGGGCGGTCGGCTCCTCCCGGGCCGGCCGCCTTGGAGGCGAGCAGCGCGGCGTCGATGCTGTGCCGGGCCATCAGCGCCTGGGCCGCGGCGGTGAACGTCTCGGCCTCCGCCTCGAACTCGGTCGACTCGGCCTTGGCCAGCAGGGCCCGCACCCGGGCGAGCATCCGCTCGTCGACGGCGCCGCCCCGGGCGCCGGGCGTACGGCGGGCCGTTCCCGGCGCGGGGCACAGCCGCTCCAGCGACGGCAGCGTGGCCAGCAGATGGATCACCCGGAGCGCGCAGGCGACCATCGCGGTCCGGTCGCCGTCCTCACGGAGGTACTCCTCGTCGCGGCCCCACCACACCGTCGCGCCGATGGCGTCGAGCTGGTCGAGCCAGCGGTCGTCCACGGTCGCCGCGGCGTAGGCGCGCATCTCGGCCGCGACGGCGTCGGTCACGAGGCGGACGTGCCGGGCCTCCAGCCGCCGGCCCACCAGCCGGACGACGTCGGCGGGCTGCCAGCCGCCGTGCCAGGCGAGCGTCACGTGCCGGTTCAGGGCGTCGAGCAGGGCCCGGTCCACGATCTGGCGCAGCCCCTGGCCCTGCGCGAGGACCTTCACGCACCGCCGGAACTCGGTCTCGTCGCGGCGGCGCCGCGCCTCCAGCGCCGCGGGCAGCAGCTCGGCCACCAGGTCCTCGGCCGTCCGCCCCGGCTCGCCGGACGACCAGGGGAAGCTCCATGCGGCTCCGCCCGGCGGCCCGAGACTCCACCTCCGCCGCGCGCCCTCACGCTCTCCGCCGCTCATCCGCTCGCCCTCCCCCGATCGGCACCTCCCGGGATCTCTCGACGGCCGCCCGGTCGGTCGTGCGATTCTGTCAGCCCGGGCCACCGGTGCCGTGACGTTATCCACAGGCCGGCGGGGGCGGCTGTCAGACGGGACCCAGCAGGCGGAAGCGTTCGGCCACGATCAGCGTGTCGTCGACGACGATCGGGGTTCCGCCCAGGAAGGCGGACATCTCGGGGCCGGTCCAGAAACGCTCGTGCGCGGCCCGCCACTGGGCGACGGTGTCGTACCCCTCGCCCTCGTCGCGGGCGAACGCCTCGTCGATCTCCCGGATCGGCGCCACCCGCACCTGCGTCGTCTGCAACAGCGCCACGCGCCGCCCGGCCGAGTCGATCAGAGCCGTCCACCGGCCGCCGACCGGGAGGGGATCACCGCAGTGCTCGTAGTCGGCCGGCAGGCCCGCCGAACCGGCCTCCGTACGGCGGCGCCTCCGGCCAACGGCCCATCACCGCCTCGGTGAGCTCCCGCAGCGGGCCCTCCGGGTCGGGTGCGAGGTAGAGCACGCCCGGGAAGCGGCCGACGCCCCCGAACGCGACCTCGAACGGCCGTCGCTCCGCGAACAGGTCCCGCAGCGAGGCGAGCACTCCGTCGTCGAGGCGTTCTCGCGGGAGGAACGGATACAGGACGGTGACGTGCGCGGGCATGCCGTACGCCGCTGAGGAGTCGTAGCGTTCCCGAAGGCCCCGGACCAGGGGCTCGGCCGAGGGGACCTCCACCACCAGGGCGGTCTCACCGATCTCGAAGGGTGCCATGACCCGCATCCTCCCGCCGGATGGTCACGCGTACGACCGGACGCCACTGCGGTGAGTAACGTGCCGCTCTGGGCATTTACATGGAGGATTCGACCAGATTAAATCTTTATTTCCAGATACGAAGTGATCTGGGCCACATTGGTGCCGTGCCTGATCGTGCGAGGAGTGGTGCCCGATGGTGTTCTCGTTGGCGAAGCGGATGATCTTCGCTCTTGGACGGGGATTCGTACGGCTTGGACGGTACTGGGCCGCCCAGTTCGGCGTCGCCTACGCCCTGACCTGGGGTCCCGACGCGCCCAACCTGGCGCGCGAGCAGGAGGAGGAGATCGAGCACTGGGACTGGTCGATCCCCTACCACTGGTACGAGACCTCCCGCTGACGTCGACGGCGCGGCAACGGGCTCTCCGTCCGGCGGAGACGGAGGAGGACACTCCGTCCTTCTTGCGGTCCTCCCGCCGGGTGTCGCCAACTCCCGGCGATCAGGCGTCGATCTCGGTACGTACCATGACCAGATGGGCTTATCTGATCTTCGCCGGGACATGGTGCTGGCCGCCATCGAGGAGTTCGACAGGCTCGGCCGGGAGGAATTCCTCGAGAAGTACGGCTATCGCGAAGCACAGGGCTACTTCCTCATGCACCAGGGCCGGCGATACGACTCCAAAGCCATCGCCGGAGTCGCGCACCGCGGTGTGGCAGGCCGCCCGCTGCGCGCCTCGGAGTTCTCGGGAGGAGCGGTCACGGTCGCCCGGGCCCTGGCCGACCTGGGTTTCACGGTGACCACTCCGGAGGACCGTGCCGCCGAGAGTCCGATCGAGGCCCTACTCGGCAAGGTCATGAACCTCGAAACGGCCAAGTCGCCGCAGACGAAACGCCCCAAGCGGCACCAGCCACTCACACTGCTCTGGGCACTCGGCAGGGCCGCACGGGCCGAACCCAGGCTTGTCTCCTGGGAGACGACCCGCGCCGAGATCGGCTCGCTCATTTCCACCTTCGGCCTCGTCGACGACGCGCCGAACCCGGAGTACCCCGTCCTCAAACTCACCCACTTCGGCCTGTGGGAGATTCCGGGACACCCGGCTCCGCCTGCCGCCAGCGGTGGCGAGCCGCTCCGCTGGATGCGTCGTCATCAGCCGCTCTCCGGCCCACGCGACTGGGCCTATGACCTGGTCACGAAGGACGATGCCGTCCGCTCCCGCGTCGCGGCCTTCCTGCTGTCCGAATACCTTCATGACGTCGACCAGAACGCCCTCCTCGCCTGTGTGGGCCTGCAGGCGGCGCCGGTCGGGCGCCGCTCGACCACGGTCGAGCGGATCGTGCGGGACACCGCACTGGCACGGCTCGTGAAGACGCTGCACGATCACATGTGCCAGCTCTGCGGTATTCGGCTGATGCTCCCCACCGGCCCCTACGCCGAGGGCTGCC
This sequence comes from Microbispora sp. KK1-11, assembly GCF_006874435.1. Taxonomy (NCBI): domain Bacteria; kingdom Bacillati; phylum Actinomycetota; class Actinomycetes; order Streptosporangiales; family Streptosporangiaceae; genus Microbispora; species Microbispora sp. KK1-11. The sequence continues at coordinate 488,483 of NZ_VIRJ01000002.1, forward strand.
ACATCCGACCGCTCGGGGAACCGCACAACGGCCCCGATGAGCTCGCCAACATGCTCTGTCTCTGCCCCAACCATCACACGCTCTTCGACGCGGGAGCCCTCGCCGTCCAGGACGATCTCGTCGTGGTGGACCAGTCGACAGGCGAGCCGGTCGGAGTGCTGTCCGTGGTCGCGGAGCACTCCATCGACCCTCGCCATCTGACGTACCACAGGGAGGCGGTCGCGGGAGGAGAAGCCGGCTGAAACGCCGCAGGGCGCTCACCTCACGTGGTGAACGCCCTGCCTGTGTGCGCCGCCAGGGACTCGAACCCCGGACCCGCTGATTAAGAGTCAGCTGCTCTAACCAACTGAGCTAGCGGCGCCCGCACCACAAGAGTAGCGGCATCCGGAGGTGCTCCACGCCACCGGCGCGCTCATCGTGCCGGAAGACGGGCGGCCAGATCATGCCCTGCCCTTACGTGTCCGGGATGTTCCCCTTCTCGCCTTCGGGTACGTGGAGTGACGACGAAGGGAGTGAGCACCATGACACCGGATCTCTGGTCGTATTCCGACACCGTGTCGGGCACGGGACAGCAGATGGACATCGCCGGGTACGACGTGCAGGCCGTGGACGGAAAGATCGGTTCCGTTGACGAGGCCACTTACGAGGCCGGCCAGAGCTACATCGTCGTGGACACGGGCCCGTGGATTTTCGGCAAGAAGGTCATGCTTCCCGCGAGTGTGGTGACGAGGATCGACTTCCAGGACCGCAAGGTCTTCGTCAGCCGCACGAAACAGGAGATCAAGAACGCGCCGGAGTTCCACGAGACGGCGATGGGCGACCCGGGCTATCGGGACCGTGTCGGGGAGTACTACGGGCGTTTCCCCCGCACTTCGTCCATGTGAGTGACATGTGGCAGGGGGCCGCGCCGTCACGGCGCGGCCCCTCTCTACGCCGACGAGCCGGCGAGCCGGACCCCGCCCGGCCCCTCCTCCGCACGGACCGGGACGGCGGGCAGGCGTTCAGGGCCAGGTGCTGTCCGGCCGAGGTGTCGTAGGGGCGATGATGTGCAGTCGCTCCAGGAGCGTGACGAACGTCGAGGCGTACGGCGACGGCGCGGCGACCGAGGCGACCCGGTCCCAGTCCACCTGCTCCCGCATGGCGCGGACCATGGGCAGCAGCGAGCCGTAGTCGCAGGCGTGCTCGGACAGCGGCAGTATCCAGGAGATCACAAGATCGGTGGCTTCGAGGACGGGCAGGCTCAACGCGGCGGTGTTGATCGGCTGCGCCCGGGCGATCATCGCCTCGGTCACGGGCCTGTCGGCCAGCGAGAAGATCAGGTCGACGAGGACGCCTTCCTCGTCGAACGCCTTGACCAGCCAGTCCTCCGGTGGTTTCGCGGTCCGGAAACCCAGGCTCTCCAGGGTTTTCAGCGCGACCGGGACGTCTTCCTCGACAAGGGCGAAGTCGACGTCGTGCAGTGATGGCGCGGCGCCCCTCGCGTAGCCGGCGCAGCCTCCGGCCAGGGCGAACCGCACCCCGGCCTCCTTGAGACCGGCCCCGGCGCGCTTCAGCGTCTCAAGAATCGCGTCGGTGACTTCGTGACTGTGACTACCCACTCACGTCGCTTGCCCAGCCATGTTCGCCGCAAACAATCCCGGGTAGGGCGCGCTCATGACCGAGACCCTCCAGGAGATCAAGCGCGAGTACGAGGGGGAGGACAACCGTCCGCTGGCCTCGTACACACGGGTGCTCGCGGTGTACGGCGGGGCCGTCACGGTGCTGCTCGCCGCGGCGAAACTGACGGGCCGCGAGGCCCCCGAGAAGATCAAGGTGATGGACCTCATGCTCATGGGGCTGTTCACCCACCGGCTCTCGCGGACGCTCGCGAAGGACCCGGTCACCAGCCCCATCCGCGCTCCCTTCACCCGTTACGAGGGCGTCTCGGGGCCGGCGGAGCTCAAGGAGAAGGTCCGCGGTCACGGGCTGCAGCACGCCGTGGGCGAGCTGCTGACCTGCCCGTTCTGCCTGTCCCAGTGGGTCGCGACGGGATACGCGGCGGGCACCGTGTTCTTTCCCAGGCTGACCCGGCTGGCCGGGGCCACCATGGCGGCCGTGGCGATCTCCGACTGGCTCCAGTTCGCCTACGCGCGTCTGATGAAGAAGGCCGAGGAATGAGTGAGGTTCTCGAGCCTCTGGAGAACACCGACGAGAGCCCGAAGGAGCGCGTCGACCGCGAGCTCGGCGAGCTGCTGCAGGGCCTGCGGGTGGCCGCGACGGGCGTGCAGGTGCTGTTCGCGTTCCTGCTGACGCTGCCGTTCTCCTCCGGTTTCGGCAAGATCGACGTGACCGGGAACTGGTTGTTCTACCTGGCCGTCGTCAGCGCGGCGGTCGCGTCGATCTGCACGATCGCCCCGGCGACGCAGCACCGGATCCTGTTCCGGTCGGGACTCAAGGAGCTGCTGCTGCACCGGGCCAACCGGCTGGGCGTGGCCGGCGGGCTGGCCCTGGCCGTGTCCATGGCCTGCTCCACCGCCCTGGTTCTGGACGCGCTGACCAGCCCCGGGCCCGCCGCGCTGGTCGGCGCGGGTGTGGCGCTGCTGTGCGCCTGGCTGTGGTTCGTCCAGCCGCTCCTGTCGCTGCGCCTGGTCAAGGACGAGGACTAAAGGTCCGGAGAGCGCGACCGCGGCACCCGCGGTCGCGCTCTCGTGTGCGTCGCGTCAGCGCCGTTCCCGCAGGCGTGTCAGCGCCGTTCCCGCAGGCGCGGCAGGATCTGCGTCGAGTAGAACTCGAAGAACCCCTCCTGCTCCTTGCCGATCTGGGAGATGTAGACCTCGTCGAAGCCGGCGTCCACGTACGCGCGGATCGCGTCCAGGTGCGCCTCCGGAGAGGGTCCGCAGGGCGTCGACCGGGTGGCGGCCTCCTCCGTGACGAGCTGCGAGAGCTGCTCGAAGTGCCGCGGCAGCGGCAGGAGCTGGGCGGCCTCGCCCGGGATCCCCTGGTTGGGCCAGAGCCTGTGGACGGTCGCGCGCGCCTCGGCCTCGTCGTGCGCCCAGCACACCTTCAGCCCGGCCGCGCACGGCTTGCCCTCGCCGCCCGCCTTGTGGAACGCCTCGACCATGTCGGCGGCGGGCGCGGTGTGGATGTAGCCGTCGCCGAGCCGTCCCGCGAGCTCGACGGACTTGGGCCCCAAGCCCGAGATGTAGATCGGCGGGGGCCGGTCGGGCAGCGAGTACAGCCGGGCCGTGTCCACCTCGTAGAACTCGCCCCGGTACGTCACCAGTTCGCCCGCCCACAGCTCCCTGATGACGTCGAGGGCCTCCTCCAGCATGCGCTGGCGCTCCTCGGCCGGGGGCCACTGGTCGCCCAGGATGTGCTCGTTCAGCGCCTCGCCGGTGCCGACCCCCAGGCGGAACCTGCCCTCCAGCAGGATCTGGGCGGTCGCGGCGGCCTGGGCGATGATCGCCGGGTGGATGCGGATGATGGGACAGGTGACCGCGGTGGTCACCGGCAGCGACGTGGCCTGCGAAATGGCTCCGATGACGGACCACACGAACGAGCTCTCGCCCTGCTCGTCCAGCCACGGGTGAAAGTGGTCGGAGATCCACAACGCCTCGAAGCCGGCTTCCTCGGCGAGTTTCGCCTGACGTACCAGCTCCTTGGGGTCATGCTCCTCACTGGACAGAAAATATCCGAAAGTGGTCATGTATCACCAGATGCCCGAATATTGTCAAGCTAACGTAACAATGGGTGCTTGAGGGGCAAATTCGATCCGGGCCAGCGCTCGATGATGTTACGAGCCCCTTTGCAGGGGCAGTGGAGGGCCATGGCTACTCTGCTTTGGATCATCGCCGTGGTACTGGTCATCGCCGGGATCTACGTCATCCTGGCCCGTCGGGACATCCTCTGGGGGATCGTCCTCATCGTCCTCGGATTCCTCGTCGGCCCCGGGGGCGTCAGCATCTTCAATCCCTAGCCGCAACCTCACCCACAAACCGCAACCTCATCCACGCTATTCGCGGACATCGAGACGGCGACCGGCCGAAGGGCCGGTCGCCGTCTCGCGATCGGAACAGCGAATCAGCAATGGTCGCCGTTCAGGCAGTAAACGGTGTAGGCGTGCTTGATGACAGGAAGGGCGACATTACGCACCCGGATGCCTCCGGGAGTGACGCCCTTTTCCGTGCCCGCGTGCGCGTGCCCGTGAATGAAAAGATCGGCGCCTTCGGCGTCGGCCGCCTCCGCCAGCATGTAGCTGCCGAGGAACGGATAGATTTCCGGCGGCTCGCCCATCAGCGTGTCCTTCACGGGCGAGTAGTGGCTGAGCACGATCTTGTGGTCGGCGTCCAGCTCCTTGAGCGCCCGCCGCCACCGCTCGGCGATCTCCTTCGTGTGCCGGACGAACGCCTTGGTCTCCGGCTCTCCGAACTCGCTGGCGCACTTCCCGGCGAAACCGCCGCCGAAGCCCTTGCCGCCGGCGACTCCGAGCCGTACGCCGTCGATGGGGACGACCGCGCCCTCGTCGTCGAGGACGGTGATGCCGGCGTCGCGGAGGAGATCGACGATCTCCTCGTTGCGGTCGGAGTGGTAGTCGTGGTTGCCCAGCACGGCGACGACGGGGATGGGCAGGCCGCTCAGCTCCTCGGCGACCACCCGGGCCTCGGGGATCGTGCCGTGCCTGGTCAGATCGCCTCCCACCAGCAGCACGTCCGCACGGCGCTCGATGCCCTCGATCTTCTTGCGATAGTGGCCGCGCAGATCCTCGCCCAGATGGATGTCCGCGACGGCGGCGATCCGCAGCTCCCTCACAGATGCTCCTCCTCTCCCGGCTCCCGCACCTCCACCAAGGTGATCTCGTTGTGCACCCGCAGGCCCGGAGCCGCCTCCCGGGCGACGTTCTCGATCTGGTGCCGCCGCTCGTCACAGGAGACCTGCCCGCGCAGGTAGACCTGTTCTCCTCGCACATCCACCCGAATGCCCAGTTCGGTGGTCCGTTCGTCCTCCGCAAGAGCCCGCTGCACGCGGGCCGCGACATAGTGCGGCGTCTCCATCTCTTCCCCTCGTGTCCCCCTCGGTTCCGTATGCCTAGCGCTGCCCGGCCCTTTCCGGGCGAAACCACTGGTTTGACGGGCGCGAAGGTGGATATGGTTGTTGGTATTCCTGGTGCCTAAGACGCAGGTACCTCCTTGGCGTGAGCATGCCGTGACGGAGGAGCGTCTTGGGAACGCGTGACCGGACTTCATCCCGCCCTGAACCGGCCCTCAGACGAGGCACCGCGGGCACCGGCAGCACCGCTTTCCCTACCTCTTCCACGAGCATTCCCTCCACCGGCCCCCATGCCGCCGCCCGTCCCGTACGGGCCGCCTCCGGCGCCGCCCCCCGGTTACGCGCCATCGTCCTCGCGGGGCGCACGCCCGCCCTCCACCGTCCCGCCGCGGCCCGCCATGCGTGCGCCGCCGTCGTCGCGGGCCATTCCGCCCCCGGGAACCGTCATGGCCGCGTCCGCGCCGGCGGCTCCCGCACGCCGCGACCGGCCGCCGCCCCCGTCCCGGTCGCCGGGCCTGCACACCTGGACTCCCTGACTCCCGAGCCGGGTATTCGCCACTGCCGCTCTTGGAGGAACCCCCAGTGAAGATCGCCATGGTCTCGGAGCACGCCAGCCCGCTCGCCACCCTCGGCGGTGTCGACGCCGGCGGCCAGAACGTGCACGTCGCCGCCCTCGCCCGGGAGCTCGCCCGCGCCGGTCACGAAGTCACCGTCTACACCCGCAAGGACCGCGAGGACCGGCCGGAAACCGTCGCCTTCGGCCCGGGTGTGGACGTCGTCCACGTCCCCGCGGGCCCCGCCTCCGAGATCCCCAAGGACGAGATCCTTCCCTGGATCCCCCAATTCGGGAAGTGGCTGCACGACCGGTGGCTGTTCGACCGTCCGGACATCGTGCACAGCCACTTCTGGATGAGCGGGCTGGCCGCGCTCGCCGCGGCGGAGAAGCTGCGCATCCCGGTCGTCCACACCTACCACGCGCTCGGCAGCGTCAAGCGGCGTCACCAGGGCCCGGCGGACACCAGCCCGCGGGATCGCATCGAGGCCGAGGCCGAGATCGGACGGCGCGCCGACGGCATCATCGCGACCTGCAACGACGAGGTCGACGAGCTGATCCGCATGGGCGTGCGGCGCCACGCGACCCGGGTCGTCCCCTGCGGAGTGGACGTCACCACCTTCCACCCCCACGTCGAGCCGCTTGAGCGGCCGGAGCGCCCCCGCCTGCTGTCGGTCGGCCGGCTCGTGCCGCGCAAGGGCCTGGAGACCACCATCAGGACGCTGCAGTACCTGCGGGACGCCGAGCTGGTCATCGCGGGCGGTCCCCCGGCCGCCGAGCTGCACCACGACCCCGAGGTCACCCGGCTGCGCTGGCTCGCGACCCAGGCGGGCGTCTCCGACCGGGTCCGCTTCCTCGGCCGGGTCGAGCGCGACACCCTGCCCGCGCTGATGCGCTCGGCCGCCGCCGTCGTGTCCGTGCCCTGGTATGAGCCGTTCGGGATGGTGGCGCTCGAGGCGATGGCCTGCGGCGTTCCGGTCGTCGCCTCGGCGGTCGGCGGCCAGAGGGAGACGGTGGTCAACAACGTGACCGGCCTTCTCGTGCCGCCCCGCAAGCCCGCCGTACTGGCCAAGGCGCTGCGCAAGCTGCTCGACGACCCGGTGCGGCGCACGGCGTACGGCATCGCGGGGGCCGACCGGGCCCGCGCGAGGTACGCCTGGAGCCGCATCGCCGCCGAGACCCTGGCCGCCTACGACCGGGCCCTGTCCACCCGGGAGCTGGAAAGGAGCGCCTCTTGATTCCGCCTACCCCCGGGGTGAGCCGGTGACGTCGACGGCCCTCGTGCTGCGTTCTGACGGCATCGGGGGCCTGCTCACCGTGGTGCCCGCGCTGCGCGCCCTGCGCCGCCACGGGCTGCGCGTCGTCCTGGCCTGCCCGCCGGAGCTGAGCGAACTCGCCGCGCTGACCGGCGCGGTCGACCGGATCCTGCCCGCGTACGGGCTCGCGCCGCTGTCGTGGCCCGGGCCCGGCGAGGAGGACGCCGATCACCCGCCGCTCCTGCCGGACCTCGCCGTCAACCTGCACGGCCGCGGGCCGCGCAGCCATCGGCTCCTGCTGAATCTGCGCTACCGGGGCGAGGGGACGAGACGCCTGTGGGCGTACGCCAACCCGGACGTCCCCTGGATCAGGGGGCCGTGGTGGGACCCGGGCGAGCACGAGGTGCTGCGGTGGTGCCGGCTGCTCCGGTGGCACGGCGTGCCGGCCGATCCTGAGGACTCGGCGCTGCCCACTCCCCTCACCGCGAGCCCCGCACCGGGGGCCGTCGTGATCCACCCCGGCGCGGGCGGCACGTCGCTGCGCTGGCCCGCCGATCGGTTCGCCGAGGTGGCCAGGATGCTCACGGACGAGGGCCTGCCCGTGGTGATCACCGGCAGCGCGCGGGAGCGGCCGATGGCCCTGCTCGTGGCGACCCGGGCGGTGCTGCCGCCGCAGATCGTGCTCGCGGGCCGCACCTCGCTCCGGGAGCTGTGCGCGCTGGTCGCCGGGGCCCGGCTGGTCATCAGCGGCGACGTCGCGATGACGCGGCTCGCCGCGTCCTATCGGACGCCCTCGGTGCTCGTGTCCACGGCGGGCGGCCGGCACCCGATCCTGCACGAGGTGGACGGCACCGATCGGCTGGACGCCGCGGTCCCGGCCGCCCAGGTGGTCAACGCCGCCGTGCGGGCGCTCGGCGCAGGAGTTCGATGACGGCCTCCTCGACCGGCCCGTGGGTGGCGAGCCGGCCCTCGCCGGTGTCCTCACCCAGCCGTTCGAGGGGGATCGTCCGTCCCTTCTCGTACAGCGCGACGATGCGCGGGTCCACGTAGGAGGCGCGGCAGACCGACGGCGTGTTGCCCAGGTACTCCGACACCTCATTCATCACCCTGGAGACCGCCCGCCTGCGCCCCGCGCCGCTGCGTACGGGGCGGGAGACGGCGAGCCCGACCGCCGCCAGGACCGTGGCGTGCCAGGTGCGGAAGTCCTTGGCCGAGACGTCGGTGCCGAACGTCTCCTTCAGGTAGGCGTTGATGTCGGCGCTCCGCACGTCCACCCAGCCGTCGTCGGCGCGGTAGCGCAGCAGCTCCCCCCTGCGCCCCTTGGACAGCGCCGTCAGCACCTCGCACACGTCGGCGTCGGTCAGCACCTGCTCCCGCTCCTTGCGGCCCTTGGCCAGGTAGCGGCACACGACCTTGCCGTCGCCGCACTTCACGTGCGACGTCTTCAGCGTGGCCAGGCCGTAGGAGTCGGTGTACTCCTCCCCGCCGACGCGGAAGAAGCCGATGTCGAGCATGCGCGCGGCGGTGGCCAGCACGCGCTCGCGGCTCAGCTCGTCGCCGCGCAGGTCGCGGGTGACCCGCTCGCGGAACTCGGGGAGCCGCTGGGCGATGTCCAGCACGTGGTCGAACTTGGCCTCGTCCTGCTGCCTGCGCCACTCGTCGTGGTAGCGGTACTGCCGCCGGCCCGCCGAGTCGGTGCCCACGGCCTGGAGGTGGCCGTTCGGGTGGGCGCAGATCCAGACGCCGGTCCAGGCCGGCGGGATCGCGAGGGACTTGATCCGGCGCAGGGTGGCGCGGTCCTTCACGGGCCGGCCGGAGGCCCAGGTGTAGCTGAACCCGCGCCCCCGGCGCCTGCGCCGGATGCCCGGCTCGCTCGGGTCGCTCGGCCGCAGTTCGACGGGCGGCGTCTCGAAGACCTTGGCCTTCTCCGCCACGGTGCTCATCGCAGCAGGTCCCACGCCTGTTCGAGCACGTCGTCCACGCTGACGTCGCCCACCCACGAGACATCCCCGTGGCCGCACTCGCGCATGCCCTCGGGCCCTGCGGGGAGCCCGCAGATCGGGCAGCCGGACGTCCAGGAGATCAGCGGCCGCTGGTGTCCCCTGCTCAGCGGACCCCAGTTGATCATGTTGCCGCACCAGTAGATCCCGACCGTGGGCGTGCCGGTCGCCGCCGCCAGGTGGCGCGGCCCGGTGTCGTTGGAGACGAGCAGGTCGCAGGCGGCGTACAGCGCGGTGAGCCCGCCGAGGGACAGCTCCCCGACGACGGCCCTCGCCGGGGTCTGCATCTGCGCGACGACCTTCTCGACGATCTCCCGCTCCTCCTCGACGCCGGTCACCACCACCGGCCGGCCGAGGCGGTCGGCGACCTCGGCGAAGCGTTCCGGCGGCCATCTCCTGCGCCGGTCCTCCGCGCCCGGGTGGATCGCCACCAGCCCGCGAGGCACCTTGCCGAGCGTGCGGTTCAACTCGGCCCAGTCCTCCCTGACGACCGCGATCCTCGGCTCGATCTCGTTGGTGGCCGCGCCGAGCAGCCCTGCCACCTCCAGGTAGCGCAGGGTCTCGTGCTGGTAGTGGACGTACGGCACCCAGCGGTCGAGCGGCGCGGCGTCGGGGGTGCGCAGGCCTGCCGTCACCCGCGCGCCGAGGCGGCGGATGAAGGGATTGGAGTTGCGCCCGCCTCCGTGCATCTGGACGGCCAGGTCGAACCTGCGCCGGCGCAGGTCCTCGTACAGCTCCTCGGGGGCGGCGATCCCGTCGGGCGGGGAGGAGACGCCGGAGATGGGCGGCAACGCCACCACCTCGTCCACCGGGCCCGGGCGATTACGCAGGAACCGCGCGTGCCATTCGCGGCCGAGCAGAGTGATCTTGGCGGCGGGATACGCCCGTCGCAGCGCCCCGATGGCGGGCAGTGCCAGCAGCAGGTCGCCCAGGGCGTTCGCCCTCAGCACGGCGATCCGCTCGACTCCTTCCACGAGCAGCGCACTCATGGGCACATGCCGCCCGGCGGACGGACGGCCACCCGCTTCGTCCTCTCGTCCATCGGACACCCCCCATTCGTCCGGGCCCGCCGGCTGACCCCCGGCGGAACACTCGTGTGGAGCGACGTCTGATCCCGGTTACCCCGGTGCGGCGGTCCCAAACCGGGCGGCCGGGTCTGCCGTGCCTGTTGTTTCCCCTGCGTCTGCGGGGGTAGCCGCGAGGTATGACGGAAGAGACGCTCAACCGTTTCGGTGAAGTCACAGCCGTCGTCGTCGGGGACGTGATGCTCGACTCGTGGCTGCGGGGCCGCACGAAGCGCATGGCCCAGGAAGCCCCGGTGCCGGTGGTGACCGTCGAGCAGATCGAGGACCAGCCGGGCGGCGCCGCCAACACGGCCGTGAACCTGGCCGCCCTGGGCGCGCGGGTCCACATGGTGGGGATCACCGGCGCCGACCCCGCCGGGGCGACGCTCAACGCGACCCTGGGACGGCTCGACATCGAGGGCCTGGTCATCGTGCGGAGCTGGCGGACCGCGGTCAAGCGCCGCGTGCTGACCGACGGCCAGATCGTGGCGCGGTACGACGAGGAGGACGAGGCGCCGCTGCCGGAGGCGGCCGAGCGCGAGCTCATCGAGCAGATCACCCGGCTCGCGGCGGACGCGGACGTCATCATCGCCTGCGACTACGGCGGCGGGGTGTGCACCCCGAACGTCCGCCGGGTGCTGTGCGACCTGAGCATCGACCGGAGCGAGGGATCGCGCGGCGCGCCGATCCTCGTGGTGGACGCCCACGACGTGGCCGCCTGGCGGGACTGCCGGCCGACGGCCGTGCTGCCCAACTACGCCGAGGTGCGGCGGCTGCTGGGCGAAGGGGACGACCACGACCGGGTGACTTTCCTGTCCTCGCGCTCGGAGGACCTCATCGAGGCCACCGGCGCCGACCTCGTGGTCACCACGCTGGACGGCGAGGGCACGCTGCTGCACCGGCGCGGCAGGGAGCCGCACCGCACGTACGCGACCCCCGCGCCCGACACGATGAGCATCGGCGCGGGCGACACCTTCACGGCGGCGTTCTCGCTCGCCCTGGCGGCGGGCGCGGAGCCCGAGCGCGCCGCCGACATCGGCCAGGCGGCGGCGAGCGTGGTGGTGCGCCGCCAGGGGACGGCCGCCTGCTCCCACGAGGACCTGCTGCAGGCGCTGCGCCCCGACATCGCGCTGCCGCCCGAGCGGCTGGCCGCGTGCTTGGAGCGCGACCGCGCCGAGGGCAGGCGGATCGTCTTCACCAACGGCTGCTTCGACGTGCTGCACCGCGGCCACGTCGCCTGCCTTGAGGAGGCCGCCCGGCTCGGCGACGTGCTGGTCGTCGCGGTCAACAGCGACGACGGCGTGGCCCGGCTGAAGGGGCCGGAACGCCCGATCAACCGGTGCGAGGACCGGGTGGCGGTGCTCGCGGCGCTGGGCTGCGTGGACTACATCACCGTCTTCGACGAGGACAGCCCGACCGAGCTGCTGCGGCTCGTCCGGCCGGAGGTGTACGTCAAGGGCGGCGACTACCACCCCGACCTGCTGCCCGAGGCGGAGCTGGTCAGGGAGCTGGGCGGAGAGGTGCGGGTGCTCGGCTACGTCCCGGACCGGTCCACCACGGCGATAGTGAACCGCATTCGAGGGTAGAGGGGCCTCCATGACCGAAGAACAACGTTCGCCGACCGGCAAGCCCATGGTGGAGGCGACGCCGATGGACGTGATCCACGTCCGGATCGCGTCGTTCGCCCTGGTCTTCTGTTTCGCCGTTCTGGTGCTTTCCTTCGTCGGGCGCATCTGGGTGCTGACCGGGATCGTCGTGGCGATCATGGCGATCATCGCGATCTACATGGCGTTCGCCGTACGCAGGCAGAAGAGGCTCGGCGGCGGGCCGCAATCGAGAGGATGACGAGGTGAGCCTGAAGGACAAGGTCGTCGTGGTGACCGGCGCGAGCGGCGGTGTGGGCCGCGCGGTGGTCCGGCAGCTCGGAGCGGAGGGCGCGAAGGTCGCGCTCATCGCACGTGGAGAGGCGGGCCTCGCCGGCGCCGCCGTGGACGTCGGGGCCGAGGGCGGCACCGGGAAGACCTTCGCCGCGGACGTCTCCGACTACGACCAGGTCCGCCAGGCCGCCCAGCGGGCCGAGGCCGAGCTGGGCCCGATCGACGTCTGGATCAACATCGCGTTCACGACGGTCTTCGCGCCGTTCCTGGAGATCACCCCCGAGGAGTACGAGCGCGAGACCAAGGTGACCTATCTCGGCTACGTCTGGGGCACCCGGGTGGCCCTGGAGATGATGAAGCCGCGCGACAAGGGCGTCATCGTGCAGGCGGGCTCGGCCCTGGCCTACCGGTCGATCCCGCTGCAGTCCGCGTACTGCGGCGCCAAGCACGCGATCGTCGGGTTCACCGAGTCGGTGCGGACGGAGCTGCTCGCCGAGGACTCGGGCGTGAAGATCACGGTGGTGCAGCTCCCTGCGCTCAACACCCCGCAGTTCGACTGGGGGCTGAACCGGATGCGCCGGCACGCGCAGCCGGTGCCGCCGATCTACCAGCCGGAGGTGGCCGCCGACGCGCTCGTCTACGCCGCCGAGCATCCGGAGCGCAAGGAGTACTGGGTCGGCGGGATGACCGCGGCCACGATCATGGGCCAGCGGGCGGTGCCCGCCCTGCTCGACCGCTACCTCGCGAGGACCGGGGTGAAGTCGCAGCTCACCGGTGAGAAGGCGCCGACCGGGGTGTCCAACCTGTGGGAACCCGCGGACGAGGACAAGGACTACGGAGCGCACGGCAGCTTCGACCGGCGGTCGCACGGCCGCAGTGTGCAGTTGTGGATGTCGCAGCACCGCCGCCTGGTCACCCTCGCAGGTCTCGGGCTCGCCGCCGTCGCCGGTCTCGGCCTGCGCCGCCGCTGACGGTCCCAAAATCCCGACATATCGGGTACGCACCATTTACGGCGATACGAAGGGGCGTACCGGGGTAGTCGGGGGCAATGGACGAGCTTGACTACCGCTTCCTGTGCGAACTCGCGGCCCAGCTCCGGGTGGACTCGGTCCGGGCCGCCGCGGCCGCCGGCTCGGGACATCCGACGTCCTCGATGTCGGCGGCCGAGCTGATGGCCGTGCTGCTCGCCCGTCACCTGCGCGTGGACGTCGCGGATCCGGCCAACCCGGCCAACGACCACCTCGTCTTCTCGAAGGGCCACGCCTCCCCCCTCCTGTACGCGATGCTCAAGGCAGCCGGGGTCGTCACCGACGAGGAGTTGCTGACCTTCCGCAGACGCGGCAGCCGCCTGGAGGGCCATCCCACCCCGCAGGTGCCGTTCGTCGACGTGGCCACCGGCTCGCTGGGCTTCGGCCTTCCCGTGGGGGTGGGGCTGGCGCTGACCGCGCGCAGGCTGGACCGCCTGCCCTACCACGTCTGGGTGTTGTGCGGCGACAGCGAGCTCGCCGAGGGATCGATGTGGGAGGCGTTCGAGCACGCCGGGCACGAGGGGCTGAACAACCTCACAGTGATCATCGACGTGAACCGGCTCGGCCAGCGCGGCCCGACCCGGCACGGCTGGGACCTCGGCGCGTACGCTGCCAGGCTCGGCGCCTTCGGCTGGCACACCATCGAGATCGACGGCCACGACCCCGGCCAGATCGACTACGCGCTCGCCGACGCCCGGGCCACCCGGCGCCGCCCGACGGCGATCATCGCCAGGACCTGCAAGGGCCGCGGCGTGTCGGCCGTGGAGAACCGCGAGGGCAAGCACGGCAAGCCGCTGGAGGACGCCGAGCAGGCGCTCGGCGAGCTCGGCGGGCCGCGTTCCCTCACCGTCGAGGTCACCGCGCCCGACGCCCCGGCCACGCCGTACCGGTACGCCGACGGCACGCTCGACCTGCCGAGATACGAGATGGGCGAGCGGGTGGCCACGCGGACCGCCTTCGGTGAGGCGCTGGCCGCGCTCGGCACGGCGCGAGGCGACGTCGTCGCGCTCGACGGCGAGGTGGCCGACTCGACCAAGCTCGAGGCGTTCGCCAAGGCGCACCCGGAGCGGTTCTTCGAGTTCTACATCGCCGAGCAGCAGATGGTCGCCGCCGCCATCGGCATGGCCGCCCGCGGCTGGACCCCCTACACCGCGACGTTCGCCGCCTTCCTCACCAGGGCGTACGACTTCGTCCGGATGGCGGCGGTGAGCCGGGCCGGGATCTGCCTGGTGGGATCGCACGGCGGGGTGTCGATCGGCGAGGACGGGCCCTCCCAGATGGGCCTGGAGGACCTCGCGGCGTTCCGCGCGGTGCACGGCAGCACCGTGCTGTACCCCTGCGACGCGAACCAGACGGCCCGGCTGGTCGCGGACATGGCCACTATGGAGGGCGTCCGCTACCTGCGGACGACCCGGGGTGAGACTCCGGTGATCTACGGTCCCGACGAGGAGTTCCCCGTGGGCGGCTGCAAGATCCTGCGCACCGGCGGCCAGGCGACCGTCGTGGCCGCGGGCGTCGCCGTGCACGAGGCCCTGGCCGCCGCCGACCTGCTCGCCGAGGACGGCGTCTCCGTCACCGTGATCGACGCGTACTCGGTCAAGCCGCTCGACTCGGCCGAGCTCGTCGAGATGGCCAGGGCGACAGGGAAGGTCGTCACGGTGGAGGACCACTGGCCGGAGGGCGGGCTGGGCGACGCCGTGCTCTCGGCGCTCGCGGACGCGCCGGTGCCGGTGCGCAAGCTGGGCGTGTCGCGGATGCCCGGCAGCGCGACCTCGCAGGAGCAGCTGGAGGACGCCGGCATCGACAGGGGCGCCATCCGCGAGGCCGTGCTGTCCCTGCTCCGCTGAGACACGCCGGGCCTACCGGTGGGCGGCGAGGGCGCGGGCCGTCGGCGTCCCCGCCTCCGGCGGGTAGTCCGCGACGTGCCCCTGGTAGAGGACGTTCCCGCCGTGCCTGCCGGGGCCTGGCCCGAGATCGATCAGCCAGTCGGCCTGGCGGATGACGTCCAGGTTGTGCTCGATGACCACGACGGTGTGCCCCCGGTCGACGAGCGCGTCCAGCACCCGGAGCAGGCCGTCGATGTCGCTCATGTGCAGGCCCGTGGTGGGCTCGTCGAGCACGTACGTCGTGGGCTGCTCGGCGTCGCGCAGCTCCTTGGCGATCTTGAGCCGCTGGCACTCCCCTCCGGACAGCGTGGTGAGCGACTGGCCCAGCCGGAGATAGCCGAGACCGGCCTGCGACAGGTGCCGCAGCGCCCGGTCGACGGCCTTGTCCGGCAGCCGGTGCCTGGCCTGGTCGACGGAGAGGGCGTCGACGTCGGCGATGGACAGGCCGTCGACGGTGTACGCCAGCACCTCGGGGGTGAAGCGCCGCCCTTCGCATGCCTCGCAGACGACCTCCTGACCGTCCATGAAGGCCAGATCGGTGTAGATGATCCCGAGCCCGCCGCACTTCGGGCAGGCGCCTTCCGAGTTCGCGCTGAACAGCGCGACGGAGACGCCGTTGCGCCGGGCGAACAGCCTGCGTACGGCCGGCGCGATGCCGGTGTAGGTGATCGGCGTGGACCGGCGGTTGACGCCGACCGGCCTCTGGTCGATCACGACGGCGTCGTGCTGCTCGACGAGTTCGGCGGCCAGGCTGGACTTCCCCGAGCCGGCCACGCCGGTGAGGACGGTCATCACCCCGGCGGGGATGTCCACGGTGACGCGCCGCAGGTTGTTGCGCGTCGCCTCGGCGACGGTGATCGCCGCCCTCGTCGTCGGCGGGGCCGTACGCGGGGCCGTCTTGAGCGGCGCGGGCCGGGAGAGCGCGCGTCCTGTGGGGGTGCCGGCCCGCCGGAGCTCGGAGAACGTGCCCTGGAAGACGAGCCGGCCTCCGTCGGCGCCGGCGCCGGGACCGATCTCGACGACCTGGTCGGCGACGGCCATGACGGCGGGGTCGTGCTCGACGACGAGGATGGTGTTGCCCCTGTCGCGCAGCCGTTCCAGCAGTCTCGTCATGGACTCGACGTCCGTGGGATGGAGCCCGGCCGTGGGCTCGTCGAACACGTAGAGCATCTCGGTGAGGCTCGACCCGAGGTGCTTCACGATCTTGATGCGCTGGGACTCGCCGCCCGACAGCGTCGTCGTCGTGCGTGCCAGGTTGAGATATCCCAGGCCGATGGCGTCCATGGCGTCGAGCCTGGCGGTCAGCGCGGCGACGACGGGGGCGACATCCGGTGCGTCGATGCCCCGCACGAGCCCGGCGAGCTCGGCGACCTCCAGCCGGGACAGCTCGCCGATGGTGTGCCCGAGGACGGTGGCGGTGCGGGACGCCTCGTTGAGCCGGTCGCCCCCGCAGTCGGGGCAGACCTGCGACCGGGTGAACCGGCGGATCGTCTCCTGCTTGCGCTCGGACATGTCGCCCGAGGTGTGCAGGTAGATCCGCTCGAACCGCTCGACGACCCCCTCGTAGTCCTTCGGCAGCCCGCGCCCCGGCCGCCGCCCCAGCCGCGCCGCCGCCTCGCCGCCGTGGAGCAGGGCGTCGCGCTCGTCCCGGCTCCAGTCGCGCAGCGGCGTCTCCGGGTCGAACACCCCGATGTCGGCGTACTGGGAGTACCAGTAGTTGCCGTCGCCGAACCCCGGAAGCCTGATCGCGCCCTGCCGCAGCGACCTGTCCAGGTCGAGGATGCGGTCCACGGCCGTGACGACGACGTCGCCGAGCCCCGAGCACGTGGGGCACATTCCGGCCGGATCGTTGAACGAGAAGTGGTTCGACTCGCCCACGTGCGGCGTGCTGAGACGGGAGAACAGCAGCCGCAGGTAGGTCCAGGTGTCGGTGATCGTGCCGACCGTGGAGCGGGCGTTGCCGCCGAGGCGCCGTTGGTCGATCACCACGACAGGCGACAGCCCGTCGATGTGCTCCACGTCGGGACGTGTCCACTTCGGCAGCCGGTTCCTCGCGAACGGGGGGAAGGTCTCGTTCAACTGGTAGCCGGCCTCCGCGGCGATCGTGTCGAAGACCAGCGACGACTTGCCGGACCCCGAGACGCCCGCGAACACCACCAGGCGGTCGCGGGGGATGTCGACGTCCACGCCGCGGAGGTTGTTGGTGCGGGCCCCTCTGATCGAGATGTGTGACGAAGCCATACTCGCGACCGTACGAGCAATTGTGGCCGGAACCTGACCGCGATTGCGGGCATCATGGACGGAGTGGCCGACGTGACCCGACGCATGCTGGCCCTGCTGTCGATCCTCCAGACGGGGCGGCCGTTCAGCGGGGACGAACTCGCCACGCGCCTGGATGTCAGCCCCCGCACCGTACGCCGCGACGTGGACCGGCTCCGGGAGTACGGCTATCCCGTCGAGACACAACCGGGGCCGGGCGGCTACTACCGGCTCGTGGCGGGCCGGACGATGCCTCCGCTCGTCCTCGACGACGACGAGGCGATCGCCGCGTTGCTCGGGCTCGCGACTCTCGCCTCCTCCGGTTCCGGCGAGGACGGGGCGCTCGACGACGCGGCCACCCGCGCGTACGGCAAGCTCGACCAGTTCCTGCCCGCGCGGCTGCGTCCGCGCGTGGCCGCGCTGCGGGCCAGCCTGGAGACCGGCCGGCAGGTCGCGCCCGCGGTGAACGCGGCGCTTCTCGCCGGTCTCGCCGAGGCGATCAACGATCGGGAGGTCGTGCGGTTCGACTACAGCGACAGGCGCGGCAAGGAGAGCCGCCGGCGGGTGGAGCCGCACCGGCAGATCCATCTGCTGCTGCGCTGGTATCTGCTGGGCTGGGACCTGGACAGGAGCGACTGGCGGGTCTTCCGCCTCGATCGCGTCCGCGACCTGGTGCGCACCGGCGTCCGGCACGCTCCCCGCGCCCTCCCGGCCGACGCGGCCGTCGCGTACCTCCGTCAGGGCCTCAACGCCGACCGGCGGCGCGTACGGCTCGTGGTGCGGGCGCGGCCCGACCAGGTGGCCGACGCGTTGAAGTTCGAGGACGCCGAGATCCACCGGGGGCCCGGCGAGCGGGAGACCCAGGTCACCGTGTGGCTCGACTCCTGGGAATGGCTCATCCTCGGCCTCGCCCAGCTCGGCGCCGACTTCTCCATCCTCGAGCCCGAGGACTTCCGGAGCGCCTATGCCGCCTTCGCCCGCCGTCTCCTCGCCGCCTCCGGCCGCCAGGAGCCGCCGTCCGCGTGAGGGCGCCGCCGACCGCCCTTCCGGGGCGGTCGGCGGCGCATGGGCGAGGTCAGCGAGCCTTGGCGGTCGCCTTGCGGTTGGCCTTCTTGATGGCGTCCACGAGCTCGTCCTTGGTCATCTTGGACCGCCCGGGGATGCCGAGCCGGCCGGCCACGTCATAGAGATGCTGCTTCGAGGCGTTCGCGTCGACGCCCTCGGCCGTCTTGCCCTGCTTCGGCGTGCCCTTCTTCGCCTGCTCGTCCGACGGTCCGCGCCCCTCCTTCTTCTCCCAGTGGTCGCCCACCTTCTCGTAGGAGTGCTTGAGCGCGGCGAACGCCGTACGGTGGGCGCGCTGGCCCTCGCCGTACGTCTCGACGGCGGAGTCGTGCGCCTTGATCCACGTCTCCTGGGCCTCCTTGGGCGAGCGCTCCAGGGTCGAGGGCAGTTCCTTACGTCCTGGCATGTCCATGCCTCCCTTCAGACCGTCGGAAGTCCGTTGGAGGGGGTCAGATGGTGGGGTCGTCGTAGCGCCGCTCCTCGTAGACGTGGCGGCGGGTGGCGGTGGCGTCCACGGGGGCGGCGGCGGTGACGGTGGTCCTGCGGCGGACGGTCGTCAGGCGCCAGATGCCGAAGAGCAGCCCGGCCAGACCGCCCACCATGAGGATCACCCCGATCACCTGGATGTCGAGGCCCGCGATGGTGAAGTCGACCGCCCAGGTGAGGATGGCCCCCAGCATGATGAGGATGATGCTTCCGGCGATGGTCATGGCTTTCCTCCTTCGCCTTGTGCTCTATCCCCTCCACGGATTCCAAACGTCGCATGCGGGTGCCCGCATAGGGCAGCATGCGAATCATGACCGATATCCCCATTGTGGTGATGGGACTCATGGGCGCGGGCAAGAGCACCGTCGCCCGGCTGCTCGCCGACGCGCTCGGCCGTCCCATGCGCGACAGCGACGCCGATCTGGAGGCCAGGTACGGCACGACCGCCGCCGCGATGGCCGCCGGTCTGGGCGCGGACGAGCTGCACGCCCGCGAGGCGCTGGTGCTGCGGGACGCGCTCGCGGCCCGTCCTTCCCCTGTCATCGCGGCCGCCGCCAGCACGGTCGAGGACCCCGAGACACGCAGCGCGCTGGCCCCCGCCTTCGTGGTCTTCCTCGACGGCCCGCCCGAGGTGCTGGCCGAGCGGATGAAGTCGAGCCCCCACCGCCCGCACTTCAAGCCCGACCTCGTACGCATGCTGACCGAGCAGCGCGACCTGCGGCTGCCGGGGTTCCGCGAGGTGGCGGACCTGATCGTGGACCCCTCCACGAACAAACCCGAGGAGATCGCGGCCACGGTGCTCGCGCATCTCGACGGTGCGAAGACCCGCTGAAACGCCCTGCCGAGACGACAGGCCCGCCCGGCCCGAGCAGGTAACACAGGCAGGTCAAACAGGCGGGTCAGCCGGGCGCGGTCAGCCGACGGCGATGCGCATCTGGTGCGGGACGACGGGCAGCGGCGAAGGGCAGCCCGCCCCGGCGAGGAACCAGACGGTCTTGCCGCCCCGGCCCGAACTGGCCACTCCCCAGTCGTCGGCGAGTTCGTCCACGATGAGCAGGCCACGGCCGCCGATGGAGTCGAGGTCCGCCTCGCGCTGGTCCGGCACGCCCTCGCCCTGGTCGAAGACCTCGCCGTACACCCAGGTGCCGTTGCTGCCGAGCCGGAGAGTGAAGACGTTGCCGCCGTGCCGTACGACGTTGGAGGCGAGTTCGCTCACGATGAGGGAGCAGTCGTCGACGAGCTCGTCCAGGCCCCACCGGCCGAGCTCGCGGCGGACGAGGGCGCGCGCCTCGGCGACACTCGCGCCGACGGCGGGCAGGAGGCATTCCGCGGTCCAGACGGGGGCCGGGTTGACCGGCGCCGTACCGAAGGGGAGAGTCACGCGCGCCTCCTTAGGCTCATGGGAGCGCTCCCACGGCTCAAGATACGGCACGCAACGCAGTCATGTGAATTCATAGAAACAAGATTGTTTCCGGTCAATGCCCGATCCGTGATGGGCGCGAAGGAGAAAACACCGGCGGTCTTCCCCACAGCGCCGCGAGTGCGCACGTCAGCGGCGCCGCGTCCGCCACTCCCGGCCCCCGCCGCGCGACAGCGGGACGTGCGCGCACGGTCGGCGTCGCCGTGAAAATAACTGAAATACGACCATCCCTGGCTTTCGTTGCGCGCAGACCGAATCATCTCGCATGTCCACCATGAGACATAAGCGCCCTTTCGTCCGGCGTGCCCTCTCACCCGAGCGCGGTGATCCCCCAGCGGTGGGCGACCCGCTCCCCCGGGGCCAGGCGCACCAGGCACTCGCCGGTCGCGAAGGCGTTCGGCGGGCAGCTCATCGGCTCGACCGCCACTCCGGCCCGCCGGTACGGCTCGGCCAGCGTGTCCCCGGTGAAGACCTGGAGCCAGTCGACGCCGGGCGCGGCCCACAACTCCACGCCCCGGGAGCCGTCGGCCGTCCGGAGCCGGGCCCGCACCAGCCCGTCGCCGTCGCGCCGCAGGGACGTGTAGGGGGTGTCGAGCACCGTGCCGCCGATGCGGCGTCCCTCACGGAAGTCATACTCCGTGCCCTCGACGGGGCGGCGGCCGACCGGGATCTGCTGCTCGTCCACCGGGGTCCACTCGGCCGCGGGCACCTCCAGCACGGCGTCGTCCACCGTCCCCTCGCCGAGAGTGAGGTAGGGGTGCGCGCCCATGCCGTACGGCGCGACGCCGTCCCCCACGTTCACGGCCGACACCTCGACCTCCAGGCCCGCCTCCCCCACGGCGTACGACGCCGTCAGGTCGAGCACGTGGGGATAGCCGAGCTGGGGGAACAGCCGCAGCCCGAGGCGGATCGAGGCGTCGTCCCGGTCGAGGACCGTCCAGGGCATCAGGCGGGCGAAGCCGTGCGCGGCGTTGCCGGTCCTGGGCTCGCTGATCGCGAGCTGCCTGGTCTCGCCGTCGAAGTCGTACCTGCCGTCGCGCACCCGGTTGGGCCAGGGCACCAGCAATTGCCCGGCGCCGCCCACCGGCTGCGCGTCCGCGGGGTACGACATGACCAGCGGCCGTTCGTTGTACGTCAGGGCGCGCAGGCCCCCGCCCACCTCGGTGACGGTCGCCGCGTATCCGTGCGCGGCGATCGTGTGCTGCGTGCCGGTCGGGGGAACGGTTTCGCGAACCGCTGGTTCTGTCATGAGAGGGATTTTCCCATCCGTCCCACGACACTCGGAGGGGGCCCTGCGGGGACGCCTCAGGGCTGGGCCGCGGCGGGCTCTCGGGCCGTGAGCCCGGCGGGCCGGGCCCACGTCCTGGGCGTCACGAGGAGAGCGTCTGGCCCGTGAGGCCCTCCTGCGCGGTGAGCAACGCGCGCAGTTCCTCCGCGCTCTCGCCGCATGCGGTCATGATCAGGCCCCGGTCCATCTCGATCCGGGACAGCGACCTGGTCAGCCGGGTCGCGTACCAGCGGCCGGCGTCGCTCCTCCAGATCGACCAGCGACCGGCGTACTCGCTGCTCAGTTGTCTCCACGCAGCGTCCTCGGCTGAGAACCGCACTCGTCACCACCTCCAGGCTCTGTGCCGGGAGACAACGATGTGCTCATCCGGACACGATTGGTAGTGAGAAGCGGTCTCCCCCCTCCGGCGGCGCCGCCACCCCGGCCCTGATGAAGATCTTCCGCCGGTTGCGGTCACTTCACCACGACTTGATCCCCGTTCCTTCCGTCCCACCCGTGTCATGCCGGGCCGCGGAACGACGCTGGTGTTCGCGGGGCAGGCAGGGCGGGGCGCGAGGCGGCGCCCTGCGGCAAACGTCCCCTCTCCGGTCACACCGGACATGGTTTTACTACCTTGCCGGACCGAAAGTCAGGGGAGAGATTCGAGAGGGCCGACATCGAGCGAAAGGAAGGTCACCCATGCCCGGACTCCCACGGCTGCCGTTCGAGCGGCCGGACGTCCTGGGGATATCCCCCGGCTTCGGCGAAATGCGGGCCAGAGCGCCGATCACCAAGGTCACGACCGCCATGGGCGACGAGGCGTGGCTGATCACAGGCTACGAGGAGATACGGCAGGTGTTCGCCGACGACAGGTTCGGCCGTTCCCACCCCGCCCCCGAGACCGCGGCCCGGCTGTCGAACAACGCCCTGCTCGGCGGCCCGTCCGGCGAGTACGCCACCGAGCGGTCCGTCCACAAGGAGATGCGGCGGCTGCTCGCCCCCGCGTTCTCGGCCCGGCGCATGCGGAGGTTGTCGGACCGGATCGGGTCGCTGGTCGGGAACCTGCTCGACGGGCTCGCCCAGCAGGGCCCGCCCGCGGACCTGCACGCCGGCCTGTCGCTCCCGCTGCCGATCCAGGTGATCTGCGAGCTTCTCGGCGTGCCGTACGAGGACAGGGACAGGTTCCGGGCCATGGCCGAGGCGATGACCGACCTGACCCATCCCGAGCGGTCCGCCGCCGCCCAGATGGAGATGAACACCTACACCTACGAGATCGTGAAGGCGAAGCGGGACCAGCCCGGCGAGGACGTCTACTCCGACCTTGCGGACGCCTCGCTGCCGGAGGACGACGTCGCCAGGATCGCGGGCGGCCTGCTGTTCGCCGGCCACGAGACCACGGTCAACCAGATCGACTACGGCGTGCTGCTGTTCCTGCGCAACCCCACCCAGCGTGACGCGCTGCTGAACGACCCCTCCCTCGTGGACGGCGCGGTCGAGGAGATCATGCGGGTCGCCTCGCCGAGCGAACACGGGCTGGTGCGCTACGCGCACGAGGACGTCGAGGTCGCGGGGGTGCCGATCCGGGCGGGCGAGCTGGTCATGCTGTCCACCCCGGCGGCCAACAGGGACGAGCGCGCCTACCCCGACCCCGACACGTTCGACATCCGGCGGCGCGATCCCCAGCCGCACGTCGGGTTCGGCCACGGGCCGCACCACTGTCTCGGGGCGTCCCTGGCCCGGATCGAACTCCGCGCGGTCTTCGGCTCCCTCTTCACGCGCTTCCCCACGCTGGCGCTCGCGGTGCCGTACGAGGAGCTGAAGGCGCACACCGACAGGCTGGCCGGAGGGTTCCCCGCGCTGCCCGTCACCTGGTGAGCGTCGGCAGGCGGACGCGCTCGAACCCGGTCATGTTTCCGTCCCGCGGCCCATCACGCTCTCGGCGCCCACGGGCCCGGCGGCTTCGGCGTCGGCGAGCCGCCGGTACGCGCGGTCGCGCAGCCGCAGCACCACCGTCGCCAGCAGCGCCGCGACCAGCGAGCCGGTCAGGACCGCCAGCTTGACCTGGGCGTCGCGGGCCGTGCCCAGGCCGAACGCCAGCTCGCCGATGAGCAGGGACACCGTGAACCCGATGCCGGACAGGATCGCCAGCCCGCCGACGTCCACCCAGGCCAGCCCCTCGTCGATGTCGGCACGGGTGAAGCGGGCGGTCAGCCAGGTGGCCACCATGATCCCCAGTGGCTTGCCCACGACAAGCCCGACGACGACGCCCAGCGACACCGGGTCGGCGAGCAGGTTCATCACACCGCCCAGCCCGCCGAGCGGCACCCCCGCGGACAGGAACGCGAACAGCGGCACCGCCACCCCGGCTGAAATCGGGCGGAACCGGTGCTCGAAGTGCTCGGCGAGCCCCGGCCCCGCCTCCGGGCCGCCCGCCTTCTCACTGCGCAGGACGGGTACGGCGAAGCCGAGCAGCACCCCGGCCACCGTGGCGTGGACACCCGAGGCGTGAACCAGCCCCCAGGTCACGCCGGCCAGCGGGAGCAGCAGCCACCACGAGCGCACCCGCCGCTGCACCAGCACGGTGAAGACACCGAGGGGCACCAGCGCCGCCAGCAGCGGCAGCACCGACAGGTGCGACGTGTAGAACACCGCGATGATCACGATGGCCATCAGGTCGTCCACGACGGCCAGGGTGAGCAGGAACGTACGCAGCGCGGCGGGCAGCCGCCGCCCCGCCACGGCGAGCACTGCGAGCGCGAACGCGATGTCGGTGGCCGTCGGGGTCGCCCATCCCCGCGCCTCGCCGTCCATGAGCGCGTTGACCAGCAGGTAGAGCAGGGCCGGGACGATCACACCGCCGGCGGCCGCCGCGATGGGAACGACGGCCCGACGGGGATCGCGCAGGTCCCCGGCCACGAACTCGCGCTTGAGCTCCAGGCCGGCGACGAAGAAGAAGATCGCAAGCAGCCCGTCCGAGGCCCATTTGGCGAGGCTGAGGTCCAGGTGCCACACGGCCGGCCCGACCGTGGCCGAGCGCAACCCCGCGTACGCCTCGGACCAGGGCGAGTTGGCGCAGACGAGGGCCGCGACGGCGGCGATCAGGAGCAGCGCGCCGCCGATCGTCTCCTTGCGGAGGATGTCGGCGATGCGCCGGGTCTCGGCCCGGGAACCGGGACCGAGGAGAGAAAGTCGGCGGGTGGGGGCCATGGGCACTCCGTTTTCCGGGCTCGGTTCGACGACCGCCGACCAGACTTCCCGGCACCCCGCATCCATCCTAGGGCGTATCCGACCGGATCATTGCCCACTGCACCTTTCGTCCCACCGGTTTTCCCTCGGGAGTGCCCGCCCGCAGGTGCCGGAGACGGTAGGTCCGCGATCCGTACCACGACCCTGTCGGCCCCCTTGCCCTGGGAGGGCACGGATCCCTCAATCTCCTGGTCAACACCGGCCCTACCGAGCTCATGATGCAGATTCACCGATCCGGGGGGCCTGCCGACGCGTCCGTCACCCGTCGAGCGAGCTCGTAGGGAACGCCCCGCACGCCCCTGGCCGCAGCGCGGGTTCTGCGGGCCCCGGCTCGAAGGCGACGGCGAGCCTCGTCCAGGCGCGGTCGTCGGCGGTCGCCTCTATCTCGACGTCCCCTTCGAGGTCAAGGATGAGCTGAAGCGCTTGGCGCGGCCCGAAGGCACACCGGCTCGGGTTCTCGCTCGATGTCCAGCCGCTCGGTGTCCCACCGCTCGGTGTCCGGCCTTCCCTTTCGGGTGTGGGAGGTGTCAGAAGGGCGGTTCGTCAAGCTCGCCTCCGAGCAACGATCCGTGTGTCCCGGTCTCGCCCTCCGGTTCCGATGGCGTTGCTACCTCCGTCTCCGGTTGTGAGGCCTCCTGCGAAAGTGACGGTTCGGGGGCCGGGGGCATGGTGGGGGTGTCGGGGAGGTTGCCGAGGTACCGGTAGGGCGATGGGGTGGGCTGGCTGCGGGGAAGGGGATCACAGGCGGAGAGCATGATCTTTGGGAGAGGGCTGAGGTAACGGTGCCCCAGCGGGCTGGTCCAGACGACCAGGTAAGGACTGGGGGTGCTGACGCGCCAGCCGCCGTGGTGCCGGGCGCGGTGGTCATGGCGGCAGGCCAGGTGCAGGTTCTCCGCCTTCGTGGGCCCCTGCTCCGCCCACGGGAGGATGTGATCCTGGTCGGTCCAGGTGGCGGGCGTGCGGCAGCCGGGCCAGGAGCAGACCCGGCCCCGGATTTGTACGTATCGTCGTAACGCCGCTCCGGCCTGACGCCGCCGCTCCGAATCCGCCGCGCCGCCCTCCAGACCCTCTGCTCGCCCGCCTACCGCGCCGTCCGCCATGCCGTCCTCGTGCGGGGCGCCGGTCTCATCGCGGTCCTGGATGGGGCCGCCCGAGGTGGTGCCCTCGAGTGCGGTGCCGTCGGGTGCGGTGCGGTTAGGTGCAGTGCCGTCGGGTTCGGTGGCTTCAGGAGCAGTGGCGCCCTCACCAGTGGCCAGAAGGCGTGCGGCCTGAGTGGACAGGTCGGCGACGACCGGTGCCCACGCCCCGAAGACGCTGGCCGGCTGGGCGGCCAGCACCCGCAGGAGACTGAGGGTGATCTGTAGTTCGACGATGCCGCCGCGCCGCCGGTCGCGGGCGGGGCGGTTCCGGCCGGGGGTGTGGGGGCGGGCCCGGGTGAGTCCGGTCAGCGCCAGGTGGCCGTTGTCGTGACAGATGGCGTATCGCCACTGCCCGCCGAGCATGCCTGCGACGATGCGCCGGGCCAGGCAGGGGTGAATCACTCCCCAAGCGGGCAGATGGGCAGGATGCTCGTCCAGGCCGAGCAGCGTGGTCAGCTCGACCCGAATCTCGCGCACCGGCCACCCTCCGGCGCCCGTCCAAACACCGGCATCCGCCTCGGCACGAGCTTGGGCATGCCCCAACCCCGCCTTGTCGGACCCAGCCTCATCGTGCCTGGCCCTGTCAGCCCCGGCCTTATCGGGCACGACCCTGTCGGCCCCGTCCTCGCCGCGCTCGGTCTCGTCATCAGGTGCGGGCGCGCCAGGCGCTGGTTCCTCCGACCTTGTCAGATGGGGGTCCGTTGAGTGTGAGCCGCTCGCTGCCGGCAGTCCGCCCAAGCCATTCTCCGGGCGGCTACACGTTTCGGCATCACGGTCGTCTTCGGCCGCGTCCCTGTCGGCATCGGTGAAACCGTCAGTGCCGTTAGCGCCGTTAGCGCGACCGCCATCCCGTTCATCGAGGTCACCGTCAGGGCGCACGCCACCACCACCGCCGGGGTGGTTGGGGTCAGTGCCAGGACGCACGCCCCCGCAGCCGCCGGGGCGGTTGGGGTCGCTGTTCGGGCTCACGCTGCCACTGCGGCCGGGGTGGTCAGGGTCGTCGCCGCTGCCACCGGGGTTGTCGTCACCGTCCGGGATGTTGCGGGCATCGTCGCCCCGGGTGTCGGGGGTGTCGTGGAAGGGATGGCAGAGGACGTGGGTGATGATCTCCTCATCGGACATCCCCTCGAACGTGCCGTCCAGGCTTCCGAGGAAGAGGTCCACTCGGATGTGATCGATCGGACGGCGGTCGCCGGCCCGCTTGCACGCCCGGGCCAGCTCATCGATTCGGTCGCACCCGGCCGCCGCGCGATCCAGGGGCAGGTCCACCCCGGACACCGTCGCGGTGCCGTCCTCGTTGCGGCTCCCCACTACGCGGCGGCGGCGTACCGCCTCGGCGTACCGGCGCTCGGCCCATGCGGGATCGATCGCCAACGCCAGGCGCTGGATTCGTTCGATCAACTCCCCGACCGTCCAGGACGACGCCTGGGGCACCAACTGTTCGCACACCAGGGCGGCTTGCTCGTCGGTCAACCCCACGGTCCAGCGGACGAACGCCACCGCTCGGGGTTCGTCCAGGGTCCCGGCCAGCATCGCCTCCCCCAGGATCGGCAACCGGCGGTGAACATTCCAGGCCAGCTCGAAGGTTGAGTCGGCGCGGCGGCGTGACCACACCAGCGCAGCCCGCGCCTCATCCGGGCCGAACTCATCCGGCGCCTCCAGCCGCGCCACCTCGTCGCCGGAGAACGATTCCCGTAGTCCCACCTCCAGCAAGGCCCGCAAGAACCACGCCCGGTCATGGCAAACCTGCCGATAGGCCGCTTTGAGCACCTCCACCGTGTCGAACCCCGACACGCGTTCCACGTTCACCTCGGCCAGCAGTCCGGCCAACTCCGCGCCTGGGGGTATCAGCGTGAGCCCATCCGGGATCGGAATCGCGGTTCGCGGCGGCGGAAACATGCCGGCTGCGCCCAGGCCGGACGACGAGGAGGGCCGGGCACGATCAGAAGGGGACGACATAGGCGGCGCAGGCGACGAGGACGACGCGCCGGACGCGCGAGGCACCGACCACACGGGCTGCCTGGAGCATCTCTGAGCCGCGGGCGGCGCGGAGGGCGCCTGAAACAAGGAAGACGCGGAAGACGCGGACGGGCCTGGCATTGACGGGCACCCCCTCGGCCGGAGACGAAAGCACCATGGGCTCCCGGCCGCCTGGACCGGGACTTACTCACACAGACTCGGCTACTTCATCAACCCGGCACACGGCCACAAACCAGAACGCCAACCACGCTCACCCGTAACAACTACTCAAAGACTAACCGAACACATACTCGAAAACAAGCTTGACCAGCAGAAACGTGGGATCACAACCTAGCGCTGTCCACCAACCGGGATTAAGGGAGCGGAGCAGCACGAAGCGGAGCAGCACGAAGCGGAGCAGCACGAAGCGGAGCAGTAGGAAGCGGAGCAGTAGGAAGCGGAGCAATAGGAAGCGGAGCAGTAGGAAGCGAGGACCGGAGCGCTGGCTCAGACCGGGACCCGCGAAGATCTCTCCCCGAGCCGATCAGGTGCGCCGCGACGATCGCGCCGAGAGGGCCGAGAGGGCCGAGAGGAGGGTGCGCTCTATGGACAGACAGCCGTCGGTCCTTGCACCTGCGCGTCACGGGTCGGTGAGCCGGGAGGAGGGGCGCGGTGGCGGCGGGGAGAGGCGCGCACGGCCCGGGGTTAGCCGGGGCGTTGTCGCCTCATCCGGGTTGGCCGGGGCGTTGTCGCCTCATCCGGGTTGGCCGGGGCGTTGTCGCCTCGTCCTCCAGTCGGATCATCAGGTGGGCGACCAGCCGCTCGGGCGGGATGATCGCGAGGTCGGAGACGTAGGCGCCGCGGCGACGACGAGCTCATAGAGAAAGCCCAGGTCGGCTGTGCCGACCTGGGCTTTCGTCTGGTGCGCCGCCAGGGACTCGAACCCCGGACCCGCTGATTAAGAGTCAGCTGCTCTAACCAACTGAGCTAGCGGCGCCCGCGATGTCCGTAACCTTAGCAGTCCCGCGAAGGTCGCGCACATCGCTCGGTGATCAGAATGTCGTGGCTCAGCCTCGCCAGGCGCCGCTGGAGAAGGGCACCGGCTCGCCGCGCAGGCCCGGCCCGTCGCCCCACTTCGTGACGACGTACTGGATCGGGATGTGGCCGAGGTCTCCGCCGACGGTCAGCGTGTCCTCGTTCCAGGTGGTGCCGGTGAGCTCGGCGAAGGTCTTGCCGTCGATGTCGAGCATGACGCCGCTGTCCGACGGGACGCCCGGGCCGCGGTCGCCGATGAAGAACTTGGCCTTCTTCCCCTTGTAGAAGATGTAGCCCTCGGTGCCGAGCGGCCAGCTCGGGCTGGCGAACATCCCCTGCTGCATGGGCTTGCCGATAGCCGGCAGGCCCGTGTCGCCCTGGCGGCCCGAGGAGTCGTCCCAGAAGTACGAGCCGGTGGTGCTGCCCTGGAGCAGGACCTCCTCGTGCGCCGGGATGGCGAGGGAGGGCTGGCGCGCCGGGAAGGCGACGGAAACGTTGGCGGCCTCGTTGACCGGCTGCTCGACGGGCGCGGGCACGGCGGCCACGAGGGACGCGGTGACGGCCGCCGCACCGACGAGCGTGGCTGCGGCGGTGAGGCGTCGGTTGCCACGCAGGTCAAACAGAGTCTTCATCAGGGCTGGGGATCTTTCGTGAGACGACAGAGAATGGCCATGCGTCATCTAGGGACCTGCGTGCGGCAGACCGCGAAGACGGGCCACGTGTCCGGGCAGGAGAAGTCGGTCACCCGGAGGCGTGTGCGCTGAAGCTATGGCGATCGGCCGGAAGGCCGTCGTGAGTCAGACGTGTGATCCGAGATGCCTTGGCTCAGAGGTCGATGTGGGGTCACCCACGGTGATCTCCTCTCCAAGTCCAATCCAGCCACCGGTCGGCGGCAAACAGGACACTACAGGACGAGTCAGGACGGAGCAAAGTAAAAGCCGCATAGCGCCCAGAAGATCTACCTCTGGTCCTGTTTACCCCAAGAGGGTCCACGGTCCGCCGCCTCCGCTTTTGTGATGTTGACGGTCCGTGACGGAGGTGCCGTCCGCGCACGGCAAAGCGCGCAGGCCGTACGGCAAGAGACCACAAAGGAAATCACTGGAGACGGCGCGGCAAAGCAACCCGCCGCAAAAGCGGAGCCGCCGAGCACGAGGAAGACCGCCGGTTTACGAAGGCAAAAGGTCATTTCCCGGAGCGGCCGGGGCGAGGCCCGCCCCCCGTTCGGACGGGGAGGGGACGGACGGGAGGAGAACGGGTACAGGACCCTGGAAATGCCGGAGCCGGGCAGTCCCCCAACTGCCCGGCTCCGGATCAAAGCGGTTCCGCCAGGAATGCCCTCCCCAAAGGCACCGGCGGGTCCCCCGCTTTCCGGACGCGGTTCCCCCATCCGCGTCCTTTATCAAGAAAGTCTGTCGCCCTCTCCCGAGGACTTGCTTCAACACTACAAGGGGCCCTGTCATGAAGTCGTCATCGGCAGGTTGATTTCCGGCCTACATCCGAACGGGCTCAGCCCGCCCGTGCTACCTGCCGAGGTCCAGCCTGACCTCGGTGCCCTTCTGGAGCGACCGGCTCACCGTGCAGTGGCGCTCGTGGACCCGCTCGGCGACCGCCTCGAAGACCTCGCCGGAGTCCTCCGGGGGCAACTCCACGTCGTAGGTCACGGTGACCGAGCGCAGCAGCGTCGGGCTCTCCTTCTCGGCGGAGACCTCGACGGCCAGCCGTACGAGCCGGTGGCCGCGCTTGGCGGTGAGCGGCTCGACCGTCATGACGTTGCAGCCGCCGACAGCGGCCAGTAGCAGCTCCACCGGGCTGAACAGGCCGTCACCGGAGCCCATCGTGATCTCGGCGCCGCGCTCGTTGCGGGCGACGAACCCGTCCTCGGTCCGCTCGACGCGTACAGAGCCCATGACCTCACCCTACTGGCAGCGCCAGCCGGACGAGCGTCCCTCCGCCGGGGGCGGGAGCGGCCGACACGCTGCCGCCGTGGCTGTCCACGACCTGGCCCACGATGGCCAGGCCCAGCCCCGATCCGGGCAGCGCCCGCGCGGAGGGCGCGCGGTAGAAGCGGTCGAAGACGTGTGGCAGGTCATCCGGGGAGATGCCGGGCCCGTGGTCGCGCACCGTCAGCACGCCGCCCCGCAGCGACACCTCGACCAGGCCGCCGGCCGGGCTGTACTTGGCCGCGTTGTCGAGCAGGTTGGCGACGGCCCGGGCGAGCCGGTCGGGCACACCCCGCACCACCGTCGGCTCGGCCGACACGGAGTACGCCGTCGACGGCCAGTGCCTGGCCGCCCTGGCGACCTCCCGCTCCACGAGCTCGTCGAGACGCACGCTCTCCACGAGCACGGCGGGCTCCTCGTCGCGGGCCAGCTCGACCACGTCGGAGACGAGCGCGGTGAGCTCCTCCAGGCCGCCCACCACGGCCCGGCTCACCTCCTCGTGGACCTCCTGCGGCAGGTCGCTTCTCATCAGCAGCTCGATGTTGGTACGCAGGGCGGTGAGCGGCGTGCGCAGCTCGTGGGAGGCGTCGGCGACGAGGCGCTTTTGCGACTTGGCGGAGCGTTCCAGCGCGTCGAGCATGGCGTTGAAGCTGCGGGCCAGGCTGCTCAGCTCGTCGTCCCCGGTCACGTCGATGCGAGTGGTCAGGTCCCGGGTGGTCGCCACCCGTCCCGCCGCGTCCTTGAGCGCGTTGACCGGCCGCAGCGCCGCCCGGGCGGCCAGCCAGCCGAGCGCCCCCGACAGCACCAGGCCGCCGAGCGCCACGGCGACGAAGGGCCAGCCCAGGTCGTCCACGTCGGCGAGGGCGGCCAGCACGCCGTTGGGGGGCCGGTCGCCGTAGCCGCCGTAGCTCTCGTACGCTCCCCCGTAGTGGTCCATCGCCCACTCGACCCGGCGGCAGGTGATGACGTAGGCGGCCACGATCACGACGATCACGCTCACCGCGCCGGCCAGCGCGGAGGCCATCGCGAGCCGCCAGCGGAGCTTCACCGCTCCTCCCCGGTGGCTGGAGCAGCGGTGGGCTCCCTGAGCGCGTACCCGAGGCCGTGGACGGTGTGGATCAGTCGCGGCTCTCCCCCCGCCTCGGTCTTCTTGCGCAGATAGCCGATGTAGACCTCCAGCGGGTTGGACCCTGGCCGGAAGCCGTAGCCCCAGATGCGTTCGAGGATGAGATGCCGGGTCAGCACCTGGCCGCCGTTGCGGATCAGCAGATCCAGCAGGGCGTACTCGGTCCTGGTCAGATCGATGAGCCGCCGGCCGCGGCGGGCCTGTCTGCTGTCGGGCAGCAGGACCAGGTCGGCGAAGCCGGCCTCCGGGGGCGGCGCGGCGCGGCGCAGCAGGGCGCGCACCCGGGCGAACAGCTCCTCCAGCGCGAACGGCTTCACCAGGTAGTCGTCGGCGCCCGCGTCGAGGCCGGCCACCTTGTCGCCGATGCCGTCCAGAGCGGTCAGCATGAGCACCGGCAGCCGGTTGCCGTCTCCGCGCAGCGTCCGGCAGACCTCGATGCCGTTCATGCCCGGCATGAGCACGTCGAGCACCACGAGGTCGGGCGCCGCGCCGTCGATGGCGTCGAGGGCGCCCATGCCGTCCCCGGCGGTCGCCACGCCGTACCCCTCCACACGGAGCGCCCGGGCGATCGCGTCGCGGACCTCGGGTTCGTCGTCGACGACAAGCACCTGTGTCTTGACCACGCCGCCATTGTGACGTGCGGAGATGAGAGGTTGCTGAGCGTTCGCCCCCCGCGCTAGGCGTCGGGGTGTTTGGACAGATAGTCGACGTAGACCGGCCGTAGCGCGTCGCCGAGCTCGCCTTCGCCCGCCCCGATCGCGTCGCTGAGCAGCGCCGAGACCCGGCTGAGGTCGTTCGCGGTCTCGTCGCTGTTGCCGCTGGCGGCCTCGGCCGCCGGGATGACCTTCAGCAGGTCCCACAGGAATCCCAGGTCGCCGTGCCGTACGGCGTAGCGCACGGCGCGGTCGTGCAGCTCCTTCGCGGGGAGCGACTCGAGCTCTTCCACGTCCATTCGGTCTCACCCCCAACTCGTCGGTTTCCCCCAGGTTTGCCGCTTATACCCCCGAGGCGGGAGAAAGACCGCCGGAATCGGATGGTGTTTTTGCCGCTCCTCCCCGCCCCCGGCGCAGGCCGCCTATTCCGGCCACACGCGAACCGCGCACTCTTTGCCGTGCCATGGAAGGATTCTTGAGGTGAAGGTCATACTCAAGATCATCGTGGTGGCCGCGGCCCTGTGGGCGTCCACCAAGCTGGTGGACGGCATCACCGTCAGCGCCGGCTCCACCGCCAAGCAGATCGGCACCCTCCTCGCGGTCGCGCTGATCTTCGGCCTCGTGAACGCCGTCATCAAGCCGATCATCAAGACGATCGGCTGCGCGTTCTACGTGCTCACGCTCGGCCTGTTCGCCCTGGTGGTGAACGCCGCCCTGCTGCTGCTCACGAGCTGGCTCGCCGAGCAGCTCGACCTCCCCTTCCACGTCGACGGGTTCGTGGCCGCCTTCTGGGGCGCCATCGTCGTCGGCGTGATCAGCTGGATCCTCAACATGATCCTCGGCGACGACTGACCGGCCCGGGGCGGGTGTGCCATCCGCCCCGGGGTCACACCCGGCCGAAAAGCATGTATTCTGAGTAGGGAATGGAGGCTTAGTCGAAAGGCGGGCAGATGAGCGTGGACGTGCACCAGCACCTGTGGACGCCGTCCCTCGTCGACGCACTGCGCCGCCGCACCCGCCCGCCCTTCCTGGACGGATGGACGCTCGTCCTCGACGGCGAGCCGCCGTACGAGGCGGATCCGGCCGACCACGACGTGGAGATCCGGCGCAAGCGCAACGCCCACCTCGACCTCGCTCTCGTCTCCCTGTCGAGCCCGCTCGGGATCGAGCACCTGCCGCCGGAGGAGGCGTGGCCGCTCATCGACGCCTACCACGCCGACGCCTGCGCGCTGCCCGCGCCGTTCGGCGCCTGGGCCGCCGCCCCGGTGACCGACCCCGATCCCGTACGGCTCTCGCGCACCCTCGGCCGCGCCCTCGACCAGGGCCTTGCCGGGCTGCAGCTTCCGGCGACCGCGCTCGGGGACGCCCGGGGGCTGGCCCTGGCCGCCCCGCTGCTCGACGTGCTGGAGGACCGCGGCCTGCCGCTGTTCGTCCACCCGGGCCCCGCCGCCGCGGCGGGCCCGGCGTGGTGGGCCGCGGTCGTTCCGTACGTGCAGCAGATGCACGCCGCCTGGTACGCGTTCGAGGCGTTCGGCCGGCCCCGGCATCCCCGGCTGAAGGTGTGCTTCGCACTGCTGGCCGGACTGGCTCCGCTGCACAGGGAGCGCCAGTTGAGCCGGGGCGCCGCCGGGCGCGGCCTGGTGGACCCCGATCTGTTCCTGGAGACGTCGTCCTACGGCCCCCGGGCCGCCGACGCGGTGATCCGCGAACTCGGGATCGACGTCCTCGTCGCCGGGAGCGACCAGCCGTACGCCGAGTCGGCGTGGCCGGATCCCGGCGACCCCGCACAACGAGCCATCGATCATGCCGTCCGCGTGGCCAATCCCGGCCGCCTGCTGTCCCGGAAGGAGTCGCACCAATGAGCACGCCCACGATCCAGGAAGGCGCGCTCTGTGCCTCCTTGACCGACCTGCCCGCCCGCGCGCTCGACCGCCGCGAGCTGCTCGCGCTGGTCGAGGACCTGGCCGCGCGGCCCGAGCTGTGGCGTCACCACCTCAGCTTCGAGGGCGCGGAGGACGGGGGACGCCACTACGTCTCGCTGCACCGCGACTCGTACGTGGACGTGTGGCTGCTGTGCTGGCGGCCCGGGGACGACACGGGCTGGCACGACCACGACGTCTCCTCCGGCGCGGTCCGGGTGGTGGCCGGCGAGCTGAAGGAGTGCAACCCGCGCATCGGCGGCGCCCACCTGGAGACGCCGGTCGTGGCGGGCGAGGCCTTCTCGTTCGGGCCCGACCACATCCACCGGCTGACCGGCGAGGCGCCCGGCTCGGTCTCGATCCACGCGTACTCGCCGCCGCTGTGGCGCATGGGGCAGTACTCCATCACCGACGACGGGACCATGCGCCGTCTTTCGGTCGGGTACGCGGACGAATTGCGCCCGCTCGACCCTGCTTAGGGCAGCGTGAGTAGTTCGATGATCACCGACCGTGACGCTAGGCTGCTGCCATGACCAGCGTGCTCGATGACTGGCTCCAGCCCCGTCCGGGAGGCGGGGCCGGGGGCGTCTCCGATCGACTCTCCCGGCTCCGGCCCGCGGTCGGCGAGCCTCGGGACGGCGGGGACGCCGATCACCCCACCGCCGATCACCTCGACACCGATGACTCCGGCGCCGATGACTCCGACGGCGGCCTCATCCCCACGGGCCCCCAGACGCGGTTCCACGAGCGGATGACCTACGGCCTGCGCACGGCCCTGAACGCGCAGGTCCCGGGCGACCTGGTGGCGGTCAGCCGGATGGACGTCCTTCTGGGGCCTGATCGGCGCGCCCGTCCCGACGTGTCCCTGGTGGACGACCTCGCCGCCTCCGACGACCGGAGGACCTGCTACCTCGCCGAGGAGGTGCGCCTGGTCATCGAGGTCGTCGGCCCCGACTCGGCCGCCTGGGACCGCGACGTGCGGCCGCGGCACTACGCGGCGGCCGGCATCCCCCACTTCTGGCGGGTCGAGAGCACCGACTTCCGGCCCTTCGTCTACTCCTTCGAGCTCGACGCCGACGGCGCCGGATATCAGGTGACCGGCGTCCACCACACCCGCCTCGCGGTGGACGCCCCGTTCCCCATCGCCATCGACCTCGAACGGCTGCCGCGCTGACTAGCGGGGCTGTCCCGGCGCCGGGCGGGCCGCGAGCACACCCGACGCCAGTTGAAGGGCGCACGCCCCCAGCCCGGCCAGCAGGGGCACGGTCCAGCCGCCGGACAGTTCGTGAAGCAGGCCGAACGCGAGCGGCCCGATCGCGGCCAGCACATAACCGCTCGACTGGGCGACCGCCGACAGCGCGGTCACCGAGGCCGGATCGGGCGCCCGAAGCGTGATGATCAGCAGGGCGAGCGCGATCGAGGCTCCCTGGCCGAGCCCAAGGACGATCATCCACAGCCACGGCGTGGTGGTGGGCGCGAGCAACACGCCCAGATATCCGCCGATTGTCAGCAGCACGGCCACGACCACGTGCAGCGTCTGGGACCGGGCCCGGCCCGCGTGCAGGGGGACGGCCAGCGCGGCGGCGATCTGCACCAGGTTGGTCAGGCCCAGCAGATATCCCGCCTCGTCGGCGGGCAGGCCGGCGGCCTGGAACACGGTGGGCAGCCAGGCCAGCAGGACATAGAAGGTCAGCGACTGCAGACCCATGAACGCCATGACCGACCACGTCGCCGGCGCCCGGAGCAGGGTCGAGTACGGCCGGTGGCCGGGGTCGCCGGGCCGGGAACGGCCGGTCCGTCCCGCCGCCGTCGCCGCCGGGTCCTGCACGGCCGGCCTCGCTCGCGCCACCCACCACAGGGCCGCCGCCAGCAGCGCGAGCAGGGCCGGCGACCCCGCCGCCGCCCGCCATCCGACCTGTCCGGCCAGCGGGACCATCGCCGCCGAGGCCATGGCGGCCCCGCTGACCATGACCGAGACGTACAGGCCGGTGAAGAGCCCGATCCTGCCGGGGAAGTGCTGCTTGACGAGACCCGGCATGACGACGTTCATGACGGCGATGGCCGTGCCGGCCAGGGCGGCGCCGCAGTACAGCGCGGGCACGCCGTCCGCGCTGCGCAGGGCGACGCCGGCGGCCAGGATGAGCAGACCGGCCAGCAGCGTGCGGTCCAGCCCGATCCGGGTGGCCAGCGCGGGCGCGGCCGGGGCGAGCAGACCGAGGCACGCCACCATCACCGTGGTGATGGCGCCGCCCCCGGCGGGGCTGAGGCCGAGGTCCCGCATGATGGCCGGGAGGAGCGGTGACACGCCCGCGAGAGCGGGCCTCAGGTTGAGCGCCGCCAGGACGAAACCGCCCACCAGCAGCAGACTTCCCCGATTGTCCGTGATCCCCCTCATCATCCGCCAAACCCTACCGGCCGATGTCGCGCCGCCCGCCCTGTCCCCCGGCCGGAGTGGCCGGCGCTGGTGCCGTGACCGACAAGGTCTGCCCGGGGCAAAGATTGGCGGGAGGGGCACTAAGGTTCGGTCGGGAGGTGGGCGGTCATGGCGGAGGAGCACGTCCAGTCGCTGGCCCGGGGTCTGGCCGTGATCCGGGCGTTCGACGCGGCGAGCCCGGAGCTGACGCTCAGCGAGGTGGCCCGCAAGACCGGTCTCACCCGCGCCGCCGCGCGCAGGTTCCTGCTGACGCTCGCCGGCCTGGGCTACGTGCGGACCGACGGGCGCCTCTTCTCCCTGTCGCCCCGGGTGCTGGAGCTGGGCTACGCCTACCTGTCGAGCCTCTCCCTGCCCGAGGTCGCGCTGCCGCACCTGGAGCGGCTCGTCGCCGAGGTGCACGAGTCGGCGTCGGTCTCCGTGCTGGACGACACCGACATCGTCTACGTGGCCCGTGTGCCGACGGCCCGGATCATGCGCGTGACGATCGCGATCGGCACCCGCTTCCCGGCGTACTGCACCTCCATGGGCCGGGTGCTGCTCGCGGGGCTCCCCCCGGAGGACCTCGACGCCTACCTCGCCCGCGCCGGCCTGGAGCGGCTGACCCCGCACACAACCACCTCGCCGGTCGCCCTGCGCACCGCGCTCGATCGCGTACGGGCCCAGGGCTGGGCCGTGGTGGACCAGGAGCTGGAGGAGGGACTGCGCTCGATCGCCGCGCCGATCAGGGACCGCGGCGGCCGGGTGGTGGCGGCGCTCAACATCTCGTCGCACGCCAGCCGCACCACCCTGGAGTCGGCCCGCCGCGACCTGCTCCCCCCGCTGCTCGCCACCGCCGCCAGGATCGAGGCCGACCTGCGCGCCACCGGAGGCGCGAGCCGCGCGCAGCCCGGCGGTCCGTGACCCGGCACCACCCCCCACGTCCCCACAAAAGCGACCATCTCTCACCAAGGAACTGACAACGTTGTCTAGGGCCGTGAAATGGGAGATGATCGCTGCGTGGGAGAGACGAGACGCGGCCGTCCGACCATGAACGACGTGGCCGCGGCGGCCGGAGTGGCGCTCAAGACCGTCTCCCGCGTCGTCAACAGCGAGCCCGGCGTCAACGCCGCGACCGCGAGCCGCGTGCAGGCGGCGATCGAGCGGCTCGGCTACCGCCGCAACGACAGCGCGCGCATCCTGCGCCGGGGCCGCACGGCGAGCATCGGCCTGGTGATCGAGGACGTGGCCGACGCCTTCTACTCTAGCCTCAGCCGTGCCGTGGAGGACGCCGCACTGCACCACGGCTATCTGCTGTTCACCGGGTCGTCCCGGGAGGACGCGGCCCGCGAGCGCGATCTCGTGCTCGCCTTCTGCGCCCGCCGCGTGGACGGGCTGATCATCGTGCCGGCGGGGAGCGACCACGGCTACCTCGCGCCCGAGTTCGAGGCCGGGATCAAGACGGTCTTCGCCGACCGGCCGCCGGGCGCGGGGTGCGAGGCGGACACCGTCCTGTGCGACAACGCGGGCGGGGCCCGGACCGGCACGGCCCACCTGATCGCGCACGGCCATCGTCGCATCGCCTTCCTCGGCGACTCCCCCGGGATCTTCACGGCCGCCGAACGGCTGCGCGGTTACCGGCAGGCGCTGGCCGCCGCCGGCCTGCCGTACGACGAGGGCCTGGTGGCCATGGGGCCG
Organism: Microbispora sp. KK1-11; assembly: GCF_006874435.1. Lineage (NCBI taxonomy): Bacteria > Bacillati > Actinomycetota > Actinomycetes > Streptosporangiales > Streptosporangiaceae > Microbispora > Microbispora sp. KK1-11. The sequence goes on from NZ_VIRJ01000002.1 coordinate 526,791, forward strand.
CCGGACCCGGCACGGATGCGGGCCGACCTGACCCGGCTGCTCACGGCGTCCGACCCGCCGACCGCGCTGCTGGCCGGCAACGGCCGCACCACCGTGGAGACCCTGCGGGCGCTGGCGTCGCTCACGAACGCCGCCGACGCGGGCGCCGCGGGCGGGCTCGCGCTGGTGGGATTCGACGACTTCGAACTGGCCGACCTGCTGGGCATCACCGTGGTGGCGCAGGATCCCGCCCGGCTCGGCCGTACGGCCGCCGACCTGCTGTTCATGCGCCTGTCCGGGGACGAGGAGCCGACCAGCAGGATCGAACTGGCTACGCGGCTGGTTCCGCGGGGCTCGGGCGAGCGCCCTCCCCTGCCCCACCGGGGCCGTACGGCGGGCTGACGCGGGACGACGGTGCGCCGCGCAGATCACCCCGCAGATCACCCCGCAGCGCGAGCACGACGGCGATCACGCCGCAGCCCGACAGCGCGATGGCGAGGTGGGCGGGCACGAGTTCGGCGAGGGCGCCCGCGGCTGCCGCGCCCAGCGCCTGGGCCGTCATCAGCCCGGACGTCTGCAGGCCGAACGCCTGCCCGCGCGCGGCCTCGGGAACCGCGTCGAGGAACCGCCGCTGGAGCCCAAGGTTGTAGGCGAGCCCCGCCGCGGCCAAGGCGGCCAGCACCGCCGCCCCGGCCGCCCCCGGGCGGACGGCGAACCCGAGCAGCGGCACGCCCAGCAGGAGCGCCAGCGGGAGGGTCAGCCGTTCGCGCGCGGCGGGCGGGGCGAACCTGCCGACGGCGAACTCCCCCACGCCCATGCCCGCCGCAGCGGCGGCCAGCACGACCCCGGCGCCCCACGCCGATCCCTCACCCGTGAGGTAGGGCACGTAGACGGCCTCCGCCCCGACCGAGAGCATCGGCGGCAGCCATCCGGCCAGCAGCAGTCCCCGGACGGCGCGGTCGGCCAGCAGCGCCCGGTTGACCCGCAGCGTCGTCCGTACGGCCCCCGCCCGATGAGCGAGGCCGGAGGGTGTGGAACGCGCAGGGCGGTCACGCAGCCCGAACCTGGTCAGCGCCGCGCTGCCCAGCGAGAGTGCGGCGGTGATCAGCAGCGCCCTGTGCGGGCCGGTCACGGCGAGCAGACCCCCGCCGACGGCCAGCCCCGCGACCTGCGCCCCCGCGGAGGTCGTGGTGAACAGGGCGCGGCCGAGGACGTAGGCGTCCCCCGCCAGCACGTCGGGCAGCACGGCGGTGCGCGCGGCCGAGAACAGGGGTGTGGGCACGCCCGCCGCGAACACCAGCGCGAGCATGACCCCGATCGGCAGGTCCCCGAAGCCGAGGACGAGACATGTGGCCACGCGCAGGAGGTCGCCCGCGACCATGAGGGCCCGCGGGCGCCACCGGTCGGCGAGCGACAGCAGGAGCATCCCGCCCGCCACCTGCGGCAGGAACCCGATCATGTACGCCAGTGCGGCCAGCCCGGGCGACCCCGTCCGCGTGAAGACCAGCACGGAGAACGCGAGCATCTTCACCGTGTCGCCCAGGACCAGCAGAAGCTGGCTCCCGAACAGCACACGGAACTCCGCGACGGCGAAGCACGCCCGGAACGTCGATCTCTCCTCGTCTCTGGCCAGGGTCATGGCCCACCTCCCGGCGCCCATGCTCGGCGCGCCGCCTCCGGCCGCGCTAACGTTTCGGAAATGGCCGAAGGGTGAGCGTGTGTACCTGATCGAGGTGAGCCCGCAGGACATCGCCGCCAGCCGCTTCGCGATCTCCCCGCTCAACGAGACCATGCACGCGATGTGGGTGCTGTCGGGGCGTGCGCAGGCGGGCGCGCACGCCTCCTGGGCCGCGACGGCGCGCCCCCGGTTCGCCCGGCTGCTCTCCGGCAGCCCGGGAGCGCGGGCGATGGTCGCGCTGTTCCGGCAGGGGGCCTACAACGCCGACTTCATCGCGCCGCCGCCCACCGGAGTCAATGTCGCCTTCGCCGAGGAGATCGCGGCGATGCGGGCCACGCCCCTGGAGCGGGCGCGTGCCGAGATCGCGATGTCGCTGGACGGGCGGCCGCCCCCGCCCGCCGCGATCACGGAGGTCCTGGAGGACGACGACGTGGTCGCGCTCCTGGCCGACGGGCTCGAGCGCACCTGGACCGAGCTGGTCGCGCCGCAGTGGCCCCGCTTCCACGCGATCCTGGAGCGCGACGTGATCCAGCGGGCCGGGCGGCTGGCGACGTACGGCTGGGCGGCGGCTCTCGGCGACCTCGGCCCGCGGGTCCGCTGGCAACCGGCATCGGCCCGCATCGAGGTGGCGGCCTCCGGCGACCGGGAAGAACGGCACCGGCTCGACGGCCGCGGCCTGCTGTTCCTGCCCAGCCTCTTCGTCGGCAAGGTGATCGCCTACCTCGACGAGGCGTGGCCGTACGCGCTGGTGTATCCGGCGCGCGGGGTGGCGGCGGCGCACCCGCGGGCGGGCGGCGCGGCGGCGCTCGCCGGACTGGTCGGCAGGTCGCGGGCCCGGATCCTGGCCGAGCTGGAGACCCCGGCGACCACCACGCAGCTCGCCGCCCGCCTCGGGCTGGCGCTCGGCACGGCCGGCGGCCACCTGGCCGCGCTGCGCGCGGCCGGGCTGGTCGCCGGCACCCGGGTCGGGCGGCAGGTCCTCTACCGGCGCACTCCTCTCGGGGACGCGCTGGTGGCCGGCCGGCTCAGCCCTTGAGCGCGCCCGCCATGAGACCGCGCATGAAGAACCTGCCGAGCAGCACGTAGATGACCATCGTGGGAATGGAGGCCAGGATCGCGGCCGCCATCTGCTGGCTGTACGGCGTCGTCACGGCGCCCGCGATGTTGTTGAGCATGACCGTGGTCGGCCAGGAGCTCGGCCCGGTGAGGAAGACCGCGAACAGGAAGTCGTTCCACATCGAGGTGAACTGCCAGATGACGACCACGGCGAACGCCGGGCCGGAGACCGGCAGCACGATCGACCAGAGCGTCCGCAGCATCCCCGCGCCGTCGACGCGGGACGCCTCGATGAGCTCGTCGGGGATCGTGACGTAGTAGTTGCGGAAGATCAGCGTGCAGATCGGGATGCCGTACACCACGTGGGCGAGGACCAGGCCCGGGATGCCGCCGTACAGCTGCACGCCGAGGGTGTCGCCGACGTCCACCATGAGCTGCACCAGCGGGATCATCACGCCCTGGTACGGGATGAACATGCCGAACAGGAACAGCGTGAACAGCACGTCGGCGCCGGGGAAGCGCCACTTGGACAGCACGTACCCGTTGAGCGACCCGAGGGCGGCGGAGATCAGCGAGCCGGGGACCGCGAGCAGGAAGCTGTTGACGATGCCGGGTTCGAGCTTCTCCCAGGCGACGCTCCACGCCTCGGTCGTCCACACCTTGGGGAGGTTCCACGCCTGCGTAGGGTCGGCCTCGGTCAGCGGCTTGAAGCTCGTGACCAGCAGCACGTAGACCGGGATCAGGAAGACCAGGACGAACAGCAGCAGGAGGACGAGCCGCACCCACGTGCCGGCCCGGCCCTTGTCGCGGACCCGGGCGGCGGGCGCCGTACGCGGGGCCTTCTCGGCGACTTGCGCGGTCATGAGCGCTTCCCCTTACGGGCGTCCCAGATCAGGTAGGGCACGACGAAGACGGCGACGGACAGCACGATGTAGGACGCGATCGTCGCGCCCTTCGCCGGGTCGTGGGAGTCGTAGACCGCCGTCCACATGAACGTCGCGGGCACGTCGGTGATGATCTGCTTGCCCGACACCGCGACGACGAGGTCGAAGACCTTGAGCGAGATGTGGCCGAGGATGATCAGCGCGGACAGCGTCACCGGGCGCAGCATCGGCAGCACCACGTGCCGGTAGACCCCCCATTCGCTGCAGCCGTCCACCCGGGCGGCCTCGCGCAGTTCTTCCGGCACGCCCCGGAACCCGGCGAGGAACAACGCCATGATGTATCCGGACATCTGCCAGACCGCCGGGATCGCCATGGCGGCCATGCCCCAGTCGGGGTCGCGGAACCACTGCCACTGCAGGAAGTCGAGCCCCGCGTAGTGGAAGAGCCGGTTGAGCCCGACCGCCTGCTCACCCGTCGCGCTGTTCATCAGCCACCGCCAGACCACGCCGGTGGCGATGAAGGAGACGGCCATCGGGAACAGGTAGACGGCGCGGAAGCCGCTCTCCGCCCGGATGCCCTTCTCCATCAGGAAGGCGAGGAACCAGCCGAGGACGAGCGCGCCGCCGACGAAGACCACGGTGAAGACGATCGCGTGCCGGACCGACAGGCCCCAGCGCTCCTCGCTCCAGATTCCGGTGAAGTTCTCCAGCCCGACGAAGTTGCCGGGGATCTCCGCGATCTCGTCGTGCTTGTCGGTCATGGCGAGCTTGAAGTTCCAGCCCAGCAGGCCGTACACGAAGACCGCGATGAGGATGATCGACGGCGACACCAGGAGGAGCCCGGGCAGCCATCTGCGCACCCGCGTCACTTGTACCTCTCAGAAGATCAAGTACGGCCCACGCCTCGCCGCTATCGGACAGGGCGCGGGCCGTACGAGGAGATCAGCTCACTGGCCGCTGTTCTTGGCCGCCGCGACCAGCGCCTGCTGGAACTTGGCGACGTCCTTGTCCTGCTGGAACAGGCCGACCGCGTCGGTGATCGCCTGACGCCACTGGTCGTTGGCGACCACGCCGTGCTGGATCGAGCCGGCCAGCTTGTCGCTCGCCCACTGCTCCAGGTCCCAGGACAGGTAGTCCTTGTAGAGGGACTGGTCGGCGTCCTTGCGGGCCGGAATCGAGCCCTTCAGCGGGTTGAACGCGTCCTGGCCCTCCTTGCTGGCGGCCACCTTCAGCCACGCGATCGCGCCGTCGCGGTTGGGCGCGCCCTTCGGCAGGGTGAAGCTGTCCGACAGCCACATGAAGGTGCCGTCCGTGCCCGGCGACGCGGCCCAGTCGAAGTCCTTGTGCGACTCCTTGCCGAGACCGCCCTGCGGCGGGTTGTGGAAGTAGCCGTAGGCCCAGTCGCCCATGATGTTGAAGGCCGCCTCGCCGTCGGCGACCTGCTTGGCCGCCGGCTGCCAGTCGTCCTGCGGGCTGCCCGCGTACGACAGGATGGTCTTGAAGTTCTCCAGCGCCTTGGTCACGTTCGCGTTGGACCAGTCGGCGTTGGCCGTCCACAGGGCGTTGTAGGCGTCGGTGCCGAGCGAGCCGAGCAGCACGGACTCGAGCAGGTGCACCAGGGTCCACTGCGAGCCGATCGACAGCGGGATCTTCCCGGACTTCTTGACCTTGTCGAGGTCGGTGATGAACTCCTCGACGGTCTTCGGCGCGCCGTCGATGCCGGCCTTCTTGAGGACCGAGGGGTTGAACCACAGGACGTTCGACCGGTGGATGTTCACCGGCACGGAGTACACCTGGCCCTGCACCGAGATCTGGTCGATGAGCTGCTGCGGGAAGACCTCCTTCAGCTTCAGCTCGTCGTACAGGAAGTTCAGCGACTCCAGCTTGCCGCTCTTGATGTAGCCCTGAAGCTCGGCGCCGGCGTGGCCCTGGAAGGTGTCCGGGGGCTGGTTGGCCTGCAGCTTGCTCGACAGCAGCGCGCGGGCCTGGTCGCCCGAGCCGCCCGCCACCGCGGCGTCGAAGAACTCGAAGTTCGGGTTCTGCTTGGCGAAGATCTCACGCATCGCCTTGAGGCCGTCGGCCTCACCGGGACCCGTCCACCACGAGAAGACCTCGACCTTCTTCGCGGCCTGACCGCCTCCGCTCTCCTGCTTGTCACCGCCACCACAGGCGGAAAGAGTGAGCAGACCTGCAACAGAGACCGCGACGGCCGCCATCCACCGTCGTCTCATCGCAACATTCCCTTCAGGCTATTCACGAGGATTTCGGGCCCCCGAAGACACATATGGCTGACAACGTTGTCAGCAGGCCCAATCAACCCACTTCCACCGGCACGTCGTCAAGTTTGTGCCGATAACGTCTCTGCATACGGGTCCTGGCGAGGTGTTAGGGGCGTGCGTCAAAGCGATCACTGCGACCGGGGCCCGGGAAATTGTCGGTGCGGGCGCTCACACTGCTGGCATGACGGTCACACAACAGGGGGGACCAGATCATCTGTCGGAGGACGACCTGCCGGACATGGCGGACGTCGAGTCTCCGCAATGGGCGCGACACTTCGGAACGATGGCGGGACTGGGCTTCCTCACGGTCGCGCGGCGGCTGCCCCGGCTGATCCGGCAGGCGCTGGGCATCGCCTGGGAGGCGAGTCCCCGCGACACCGTGGCCACGGTCACGCTGAGCACACTCGGCGGCGTCTTCACCGCCTTCGGCCTGCTCGCCACGACGGGCGTGCTGACCGCGCTGTTCCAGGCGGGCCCGACTCCGGAGCGGGTCCGGGCCGCGCTGCCCAGCCTGCTGCTCGTGGGCCTGGCCGCCACCGCGCGCACGGCCCTGCAAGCGGGGGCCGGTTGGGCCCAGTCCCGGCTCGAACCGCAGGTCAGCCGGGCCACGGAAGAGCGCCTCTACACGCTGACCAGCCGGGTCGACCTCGTCTGCTTCGACGACCCCGAGTTCCACGACGCGCTGCAGCGGGCCCGCATGCGCGGCATGCAGATGGCCGAGATGATCGTGAGCACGACCATCGACACGCTGTCGGGCCTGGTCGGCATCGTGGCCGCGGCGGGCGTGCTGGGCGTGCTGCACCCCGTGCTGCTGCCGCTGCTCCTGCTCGCGGTCGTCCCCGACGCCTGGGCGGCCGTCCGGGCCGCCCGGATGCGCTACACGACCGCCCTGGCGCTCGTCCCGGCCAGACGGCGCAAGTGGATCATCGAGGAACTGCTGGCGGACAAGGACACCGCGGCCGAGGTCCGCACGTTCACCATGCGCGGCTTCCTGCTGCGGATGTTCGACGCGGTCGCCCGGGGCGAGCAGCGGGTGATGCTCGACCTCGCGCGACGGCAGACCGTCGCCCGCGTCCTCGGCGAGGCGCTGGGCGGTCTGGGGCAGGGCGCGGTCTACGTCGCGCTCGGCCTGCTGCTCGCGGCGGCCGCGGTGCCCCTCGCGGTGGCCGGCACCGCGGTGCTGGCCATTCGGTCCGGCCAGACCTCGCTCTCGAACTTCATGTACGCCACGAACCGGCTCTACGAGGAGGGCCTCTACTTCACCGACTTCCTGGACTTCATCGCGCACGCCGAGGGCCGCATCCCGCCCGCCCGCGAAGGGACGGCCCCTGACGACTTCGGCCGCATCACCGTCGAGGAGGTCACCTTCTCCTATCCCGCCGCGCCGACCCCCGCCCTGCGCGGGGTGTCGGTCCGCATCGAGCGCGGGGAGATCGTGGCCCTCGTCGGCGAGAACGGGTCGGGCAAGACGACCCTCGCCAAGATCCTCGCCGGGCTCTACGAGCCGGACGGCGGCCGCGTGCGGTGGGACGACGTCGACCTGGCCGAGGTCGATCCGGACAGCCTGCGCCGCAGGATCGCGGTCATCGCCCAGGACCACACGCGATGGCCGCTGACGGCCCGCCACAACATCACGATGGGCATGGAGAAGGGCGAGAGCGAGGTGGTCCGCGCCGCCGAGGTCGCCGGCGCCGACCAGGTCATCGCCGAGCTCCCGTACGGCTACCGCACGCTGCTCGACCGCCGGTTCAAGAACGGCCAGGAGCTGTCGGGCGGGCAGTGGCAGCGCATCGCGGTGGCCCGCGGTTTCTACCGGGACGCACCCCTGCTCATCTGCGACGAGCCCACGGCCGCCCTCGACGCGAGGGCGGAGCACGCGTTGTTCGAGCGGATCCGGCGGCACGCCGACGGCCGGACCGTGCTGCTCATCACCCACCGCCTCGCCAGCGTCCGCTACGCCGACCGCATCTACGTGCTGGACCACGGCAAGGTCCACGAGCACGGCACGCACGAGGAGCTGATCGCCCTCGACGGCCTCTACGCCGACCTCTACAACCTCCAGGCGGAGGCGTATCGCACGGCCTGAGCCACGTGCCCGGCCCGCTCGCGAGCGGACCGGGCACGTGTGCGTCTCAGGGGGCCTGCTCGCAGTCGGGGAGCATGTCGCGCATGGTGAGCACGTCCTTGTAGTACTGGATCTTCCGCTGGATCCCGCCCTGCTTCTGGCGCAGGTCGGCGATCTGGGCCTCGACCTTCCGGTCGTGCTCCGCCAGCAGCGCGATCCTGTCCTCGATGGTGTGCTCGCCCTGCCGTACGAGCTGGGCGAAGCGCAGCATCTCCGCGATCGGCATGCCGGTGTCGCGCAGGCAGCGGATCATGCCGAGCCAGCTCACGTCGTCCTCGCTGAACCGCCGCTGGCCCGCCGCGTTACGGCCGACCGGCTCCAGCAGCCCGATCCGTTCGTAGTACCGAAGGGTGTCGAGGCTGAACCCGGTCTCCTCGACGACCTGTCCAGGTGTGTACACGCCCACGCCATTGATCCTGTCACATCGCATCTCGTCCATATGAAGGCTTTCGCGTACAGGTGGGTCGTTTCTGTAGGTGTTTCGCAAGCGGCTCGCAACTCGCGGATTTATAACGGGTCGTGCCACACACGATCCGGTGCCCGCGTCTCCCCAGGGAGCGTCCGGGCGGCGTCCCCGATGGAGCCAGTGAGAAATGCCCGGCAACCCCCGCTCGATCACCGGTTTGGTAACCCTTTCCGCCGCGGTCCTGCTGTCGATTCCGATGACCCCGGCCGCCGCGGCGACACCCGGCGACCGCCTCCCCTGCCGTCCCCACAGCGGCCCGCATCTCGCCGGCAGGGACCTCACCCGGACGACGCTGCCCGCCGACCTGTCCTGCGCGGACCTCCGGGGCGCCAAGCTGGACGGCCTGACCGTGCGGAGCGTGCTCGTCGGGGCCGATCTGACCGGGGCCTCGCTCAAGGGGGCCCACCTCGGCTACGCCCAGATGGCCGGGGCCAGGCTGCGCAAGGCCGACCTGTCCGAGGCCGAGCTGTACTACGCCGACCTGCGCGGCGGCGACCTGCGCGGGGCGACGATGGACGACTCCTCGCCCTACTACGCGCACTTCGAGGGGGCCGACCTGAGCGGGGCCACGATGGCGCGGGCCAAGACGTACGACGCGCAGTTCGACGACGCGAAGCTGGTCGGCGTCGATCTGACCGACGCCGCCGCCTACGGCGCGGACATGCGCCGGGCCGACCTCAGGCGGGTCAAGGCGGCGAAGGCCAGGCTCTACGGCGCCACCTTCCTCAAGACCGTCCTGCGGCAGGCGGATCTCAGCGGCGCGCAGCTGTACGAGTCGGTGATGACCGGCGCGGACTTCAGGGGGGCCGACCTCACCGGGGCCGACCTGCGGGATGTCAGGGACGCCCGGCTGGCCGGGAGCAGGGGGGTGCCCAGGTTCCTGCCGGTGCCGGACCCGTCGTGCGAGCCCGGCAGCGGTCAGGACTACCGGGGCTGGGACCTGACCGCGGTCACGGACTTCCCCGACGATCTGAGCTGCGCCGACCTGACCGGCGCCAAGCTGGACGGCGTCGACCTGACGGGGGTCAAGCTGAACCGGGCGATCCTCCGCGACGTCTCCGCCGTCGGGGCGAGCCTGCGCTCCGTCAAGGGCGCCGACCTGCGGGGAGCGCGACTGCGGCGCGCCAAGCTCGGCAGCGCCGATCTCGTGGGGGCCGACCTGTCGCGGGCCGACCTGTCGGACGCGGCGCTCGGCAGCGCCGGCCTGACGCAGGCCAAGCTGGTCGGCGCCGACCTCCGCGACGCGGAGCTGATCAGCGTCACGGCCGACCAGGCCGACTTCACCGGCGCCAGGATGGACCGGGCGTACCTCCACAGCGGCAAGTACCGCGACGCGGTCTTCCGCAAGGCCACCCTGACCGACGCCGACCTCAGCGACGCCGAACTGCGGGGCGCCACCTTCGAAGGCGCCGAGGTCACCGGGCTGAAGCAGGACTTCGCCCAGGACATCGACCTGTCGGGGTCCTCCAGCCGTATGTCCGTCGGCTGGCTGGTCTTCTTCGGCATCGCCGGCCTGCTCGGTCTCTGGATCGTCGTCGGGCTGACCACGGCACGGGTGCGGCGCAGGAGAGCCGCCAGGGAGCGGGCCGCCGAGAGAGCGGTCCGGTTCGAGGACGCCAGACGCGTGCAGGAGGAGAACGTGACCCGGTTGGGCGAGGAGATCGACAGCCTGACGGACCGGACCGGCGAGGTGGACTGGAACGCGGTCCTGGACGCCTACGACGCGGCGAAGGATGCGCTGGCGAGCGCCCACGACATGAGCGACCTGACGGACGTCGAGACCATCGTGGCGCGCGGCCGCAAGGCCCTCACCCGCCGCCGGTGAAAGCAGCTTGTGCTGGAGTGCGCTCCAGGCGGCAAGGTGGTCGGCATGAGAATCGCTCTGGGGACGATCCCCTTCGGGACCACCGTGGACGAGGCGACCTCCTTCGCCATCCTCGACCGCTTCGTCGAAGGCGGCGGAACGATCCTCGACACGGCCAACAACTATCCGTTCTGGCTTGACGGCGCGACCGGGGACGAGAGCGAGGCCACCATCGGCCGATGGCTCGCCTCGCGGCGCAACCGTGACCAGGTGGTGATCAGCACCAAGTGCGGCGCCCGCCCGTCGGTGCCCGGCGCCCGTACGCTCGACGCCGCCGAGGGCCTTTCCGCCGGTGTGGTCCGGGCCGCGATCGAGGGCAGCCTGCGGCGGCTGGGCACCGATCACGTGGACGTGTACTGGGCCCACATCGACGACAGGTCCACGCCGCTGGAGGAGACGGTCGCCGTCTTCGACGAACTGGTGCTCGCCGGCAAGGCCAAGGAGGTGGGCGCGAGCAACCACGTGGTGTGGCGGCTGGAGCGGGCCCGCTCACTGGCGGCGGCCCGTGGCGGCACCCGGTACGGCCACGTGCAGCTGCGTCACTCCTACCTCCGCCCCCGGCCCGGCGTACGGCTCCCCGAGGGCGGGCACACGCTGGTCACCGAGGAGCTGCTCGACTACGTGCGCTCCGAGGGCGATCTGACGCTGTGGGTCTACACCTCGCTGCTCGCGGGTGCGTACGCCGGCAAGCCGCTGCCCGAGCACTACGACCACCCGGGCACCACCAGGCGGCTGGCGGTGCTTGACGAGGTGGCCGGCGAGCTCGGCGCGACGCGCAACCAGGTCGTGCTCGCCTGGCTGCGGGCGCAGGACATCATCCCGATCGTCGGCGTCAGCTCGGTCGCCCAGCTCGACGAGCTGCTCGTCGACGTCAAGCTCGACGACGAGCACATCGCCCGTCTCGACGCCCCCGCCTGACCTCCGGCACCCTGGCGGCGGCACGCCCCGCGTCCGCCGCCGGGGAATGCCTCCCATAGTCAGCGCCCCTCGCCCGTCCGTCCGCCTCGGATGTCCGGTCCCCGCATGCGTGATCCAGATCGTGCGGCTGTCGTCGATCGCATACCTGATGCGACCGCCCGACGTGGCTTCGCGTACTGCCATTGCTCCAGTGCGTCACCGCCCATCTTCACGACGCCGAGGGCGCCCTTCAGCCGATGCTGGCGGCTGTCGACGCGACGTGGATCAGCAGTGATCGCCACCGAGCGGACGGGGAACTTCGGGCCCGTCACCGGAGAAGGGCCCCTGCAGCCGGCGGGCGAGCTCCGGATCGCTCCACACAACGGCGGTGGAGCGCCAGGAGGTCAAGGCGCGCGAACTTCTCCGGCAGCCAGGAGAGCCAAGGCAAGTCCTCGGCGAGGCTGCCGTTGCGGCGAGCGACGATCGCCAGCGCCCGGGCGGCGACCGTAGCCGGCCCTCTTTCTGCATTGAGGGCCGCAGGCCCGGGCCGTTCGCCGGCCGCCGTCAGCCCTCTTGGGCGTCGAGTGTGAACATCGCTGTTCGGGCGTGGGAGCCCGAGCGGCGGAAGAGCTCCGCGTACCGGCCGTTCCGGGCGAGCAGTTCGGCGTGGCGGCCCTGTTCGACCAGCCGCCCCTCGTGGAGCACGAAGATGACGTCGGCCGAGCGTACGGTGTCCAGGCGGTGCGTGACGGCGATGGTCGTACGGCCGGCCAGGAGCGGCATCAGCGCCACCTGGACCTGGCGCTCGCTCTCGCTGTCGAGCGCCGAGGTGGCCTCGTCGAGGATGAGCACACGCGGGTCGTTCAGGATCGCGCGGGCGATGGCGAGCCGCTGCCGCTCGCCGCCGGACAGGCGGGAACCGCGCTCGCCGACGACGGAGTCGTATCCGTCCGGCAGTCGCATGATGCGGTCGTGGATGTGTGCCGCCCGGCACGCCGCCTCCAGCTCGGCTGCGGTGGCCGAGGGCCTGGCGTAGCGGAGGTTGTCGGCGACCGTCGCATGGAACAGCACCGGATCCTGGGTCACGACGCCGAACAGCGCGGCCAGGGAGTTTCGGGTCAGGCGGCGGACGTCGGTCCCGTCGATCGTGACCACGCCCCGGTCGGGATCGTGCAGGCGCATGACGAGATGCGCCAGCGTCGTCTTGCCCGACCCGCTCTCTCCGACGATCGCGGCGAACTGACCGGGCCGGATCGTCAGCGTCACGTCCCGCAGCGCGACGTCCTCGCCGTGCCGGAAGGTGACGCCGGTCAGCGCGATCTCGCCCCGCACCGACGCCGGGCGCACCGCGACCGCGTCCGGTCCGTCGACGATCACGGGCGGCCGGTCGAGGTACTCGAAGATCCGCTCGAAGACCGCCGTGGCGGCGCGGAACTGCACCGAGACCTGCATGAGCTGGCCTGCGGGGAGGAACAGCCGGGCCTGGAGCGAGGTGAAGGCCAGCAGGGTCCCGGGCGTGGACGTCCCGGCGAACCCCGCCGCGAAGTAGACCACGGCGGGCATCACCAGGAAGAGTGCCTGGAGCGCCGCGCCGAGCGCCTGCGCCCCGACGGCCGCGCGCAGTTGCAGCCCGGCCAGGCGGCGGCTCTCGTCGCCGAACAGCCGCACGCCGTGGTCCTGCCGGCCGAAGACCCGGGCGAGCAGGATCCCCGAGACCGACAGCGTCTCCTCGGCGATGACGTTCATCTCGGCGCGAGAGCGTTGGACGGCGGCCGCGACCCTGCGCTGGTGCACGGCCACGCGGGCCGTCAGCCAGACCGCGACCGGCAGGAGGCAGATCGACACCAGCGCGAGCCGCCAGGACAGGGCGACCATGCACGCCGTCGTGACGAGGCAGGTCACGAGGTTGGCGAGCATCATGGGCAGGGTGCCGCCGACCGTGCTCTGCACCTCGGCCACGTCGCCGATCACGCGGGACTGGATCTCGCCGGTCCGGGTGCCGGTGAAGAAGCTCAGCGGCAGCCGCTGAAGATGGGCGTACAAGTCCGTGCGCAGCCGCGCCAGCACGTCCTGGCCCATCCGGCTCGACAGGTAGGACTGCAGCACGCCGAGCGCGCTGGTCAGCGCCACGACCCCGAGCATCGCACCGAGCAGGCCGGCGAGCAGCCCCGGCCGCGGTCCGCCTGGCGCGAACAGGCCCTCGTCGACCATCTCTTTTGTCAGGAACGGGAGCACGGTGCCGAGCCCGGCCGACAGCCCGATCAGAGTGGCGATCAGGAGCACCCGCCGCGCGTACGGCCGGAAGAGCGACAGCACCCGGCGGTTCATCCGGCGGCGCGCCCGTAGAGGAAGTCGGCGAACGCCTCGATCAGCGGCAGCCCCGTCATGCCCTCGACGAACAGCCACTGGCCCTGCGGGTTGAGCTCCAGCCAGACATACTCGTCCTCGTCGGTGAGCTTGAGGTCGAAGATCCCCATGGTCAGGTCCAGCCGACGCAGGATCGCCCGGAGGGCGTCCTCGACGTCCGCCGGAAGCCGGTGCTCCCCGGCGGGGATGTTGAGGTCCGACCGCCAGTCGAGGTCGTCGGACTCCAGCAGCGCGGCCAGCACGCGGTCGCCGAAGACCTGCGCGCGGACGTGCCGCCGCCCCGGCACGAACTCCTGGTAGATGGCCGGGCACAGGCGGATGGCCGCGTCGTCCGCGAGCAGTTCCGCGCTGACCGTCGCGGTCTTCACCGGGGCCTGCATCACCCCGTGTACGGCCTTCACGACGGCTCCCGGATGCGCGGCGCAGAACTCGCGCACCCGCTCGGGCGACTGGCTGACCAGCGTCGCCGGGATCCGTACACCGAGGTCGCGGGCCGCGCGAAGCTGAACGACCTTGTTCTGCGCGTCCCAGAACGCCGCCGGGCGGTCCACCCACCGTCCACGGAACTCGGTCAGCAACATGCCGAGCGCGGCCGTGACGGTGTCGGCGCCGATCAGCTCGCGGTGGACCGGATCGGTCACCTCGGGGTTGGCGGAGGTGCGGGGGTTGCCGAGCCGCCGGAACCAGATGGCGTCGAGCGTGCGCAGGTCGACGGCCGTTCCGCCGGCGTCGGGGAACACCGGAGCGGTGAACTCCTGGGGAGACCAGCTGAGACCGGGTTCCCGGCTGAAGTGGTCGGTCTCGAAGATGTGGACGGTCGCCGGACGGCGGCGCTCGATCTCCGCCTTGACGGCGTGAGCGTGCAGGTCGCGCTCATGTGTCACGACGCCGATCCGCACGGCCTTCTCGTGGACAGGCACGAGCGCGACCCCTTTTCAGGCGCCCCTGGCGGGCATGTAGTCGCAGTCGTCCCAGCCGTCACCCGAGCCGCTGATGGTCTCGTCCGGGTGCAGGTCGGGGCACGCCTGGATGTCGTACATGCGCTCCAGCTCGAGCCGGGTGATCAGGTCGCGCTCCCACTGGGCCAGCTCGGGAGCCGGGAGCAGCGTCATCCGCTCCTGGCCCACGAAGATCGCGGGCCGGACCGGCGTCTCCACCGTCATGGTGTCGTCCCTTCCATACGAGGCGAACGCGGTTCGTCCTCCTCGGCAGGATCATGATGGTGGACGGTTGCAGGTGACATGCAGGACATTTGTGACGGAGTTGTAACGCCCGACTTGCGTTCTGTGCTGGGAACGCAAGAAGGAGTCTTGAGCAGACTTAACGGCGATCCGATCGAGGTGTGGGTCCGGGGCGGGCACCCTGCTCAGTTCGTCTCGCGTGACCGGCTCTACACCGTCCGCGAGATCCAGGACCACTGGGTGGTCGCCAGGGAATGGTGCGTCAAGCGAGGGCAGCACCTGCGAAGGGCCGCGCAGGAAGGCGCTGTGCAACTACCCAGGTGGCGGGACAAACCGGCCCTGCCAGGTGCGTACCGTGCAGTGGGCGAGGCTGGCGGGCTCCGAGCTGTCGATGTAGTCGGCGAGGCCACCGGTGCACAGGTCGGCCACACCGCTCGTTGCCGGAGACGGGCGCCCGCTAGAGCCCGAGCAGGCTGTCGATGCCGGCCTTGATCTGATCCTCCGTCACACCGCAGTCGACCGTGAGGTGCTCGATCAGGCTCGGCACGAACGGCGCGAGCAGCAAGTGGGCCAGGACCGTGGGGTCCGACTCGGGTCTCATCTCGCGCAGCAGCAGGGACACATGCGTGTGCATGGTGAGGTAGGCGCCGCTCTGGTAGCGGGCTCCCGGTGAGGCGCTCTCCGCCGCCCGCATGATCGCACCCTGCTCGATGATCCGGTCGGCGACCGTGTGGAGGAAGGCACGCAGCCGCTCGGCGGGCGGGGCACCGGGGCCGAGGGGCGGTGGACCGGACAGGAAAGCTTCCTGGAAGCGCTGCTCGCCGTCGTCGAGCACCGCGAACAGGAGGCGGCTCACGTCGCCGAACCGGCGGTAGACGGTGCCGACGCCCATCCCGGCGGCGTGCGCCACGGCGTTCATGGTGACGGCTTCCGGGCCCTGCTCCGCGATCAGGCGGGCGGTCGCGTCGAGGATCTTCCGCCGGTTCCTGGCGGCGTCCGCGCGCTCCGGCAGGGCCTGTCCCGTGACGGGAAGCTCGGTGCGGGGCATGGTCCCGAGGCTACCGGACTGGAGATCTAATTTCGGGCTTGCAAACCGGATTGTTATCCGATTTACTGCCGACGAACCGGATAACTATCCGGTTGATCGTCGTCATTCGGAGGAGACGTCATCATGAGTGCCAAGATCGCCGTCATCTACTACTCGGCCACCGGCAACGTCCACCAGCTCGCCACGGCGGTCGCCGAGGGCGCGGAGAAGGCCGGCGCCGAGGTCCGGCTGCGCCGGGTCCCCGAACTGGCACCGGACTCCGCCATCGACGCCAACCCGGCCTGGCGCGAACACGTCGAGGCCGCCAAAGACGTCGAGATCGCCACGCTTGACGATTTGATCTGGGCGGACGCCTACGCCTTCGGCTCGCCGACCCGTTTCGGCAACATCGCGTCGCAGCTCAAGCAGTTCATCGACACCACGGGCGGCATCTGGCAGCAGGGCGTCATGGCCAACAAGCCCGCCACCGGTTTCGCCAGCGCTCACAACGCCAACGGCGGCAACGAGTCGACGATCCTCGCCCTCTACAACACCTTCCACCACTGGGGTTCGATCATCGTCTCGCCCGGCTACACCGACCCGGTGGTGTACCCCGCGGGCGGCAACCCGTACGGCACCGCTCATCGGGGCGGCGCGGGCACCCCGTCCGAGGAGACCCTCGCAGCCGCCCGCTACCAGGGCGAACGCCTGGCGGACATCACGACCCGCCTCCTGGCCGGCCGGGCTGCTTGAATGGCGGCATGCTGCACGTGCTGACCGTGAGCTACACGGGCTCCGAGGAAGAGGCCGCTCCCTTCGTTCGCGATCACGTCGGCTATCTCGAACGGCACCACGCGGACGGCCTCTTCCTGGTCTCGGGGCAGACGGTGCCGTCGTCGCAGGGCGGGGCCATCGTGGCGTACGGCGTGGACCGCGAGACCATCGAGCGGATCAGCGCCGAGGACCCGTTCGTCGTGAACGGCGTCGCGACCCACTCGATCACGACGATCGAACCGGGGCGGGTCCATCCGGCTCTGGCGGAGCTGCTGGCCGCGACGGAGGCGTCGCGAGACTGAGAAGTCATGCCCGCCCCCGGCCCGGGCCCTGGTCGCCGCGCCATGCTGCCGGGAGACCCAAGGCGGATGGCGGCGATCCTCGACGACTCCCCAGGACCACCCCCTGCCCTGCAGCCCAATAGCACGGCAGGCGGGCCGTGGGGGCTAGGACCTGTTTCGAAGTCCGCTATCTGGCGGCGTGTCGTGCCCGGACAAGCAGTGAGGTCTCCGGTAGAGGGTTCATCGACCAAGAAGAACCTGAACACCGGAGACCTCGTTGGCCACCTTAGCGGTGACGAGGCGGTTCGACCTGACTGATGCGCAGTGGGCGCGGCTGGAG